>JAIETG010000027.1 GCA_019745395.1 Rhabdochlamydiaceae bacterium
TTTCAAAACAATATCCCACCTTGTTACGGGTAGTGCCGGTTCTTAAGACTTCGGCTTTTCTTTACTCAGCTTCGAATCGCTTCGTAAGATGGCAAAACTATACAAAATCTTTCCCATTTCTAGCAAACACTTCTACAAAAAAACATATTTTAACCTTCACAAGCACTCTTAAAGCACTTTTAAAAAACGGTTTATTTTCAAAAAGCAGGAATTAGACGATTTTTGCACAGCGTTCCGCAGAATCTCTACATTTGCGCCCTTCGGAATAGAGCCACGAGGCATACTGCCATTCTGCATAGAAAACATTATTTTCAGGAATTACCCCCACTCGACGCGTGGGATTATACTTTTTAGCAGCGGCTTCTATTGTTTGAAGAGTAAGCTCCGGCAAATAGCCCCAAGGAGTTGTCACTGCAGAAGAAACTTCGGGATACGGCGTCACGATATTAAAAGAAGACTGTGCCGGCAACTCCTCCCAATTAATACCTCGAGTCCCTAAGAAACCAAAATGTATAATATTTTTTAACTTCACATCAAAATAGTCCCATTTCACTTCTGCAACACCACCAGAACCACCCAAATAACTATTGTACCAGGCAGATCTAAGAGAATTAGGCAGCGGATTGAATTGAACTAGATTACCAACCACCACTACCGGAGATTGCATTTGGTCACCCACATCAAAACAAACATCACTCGACAAACACTTACCCTGATCTATCAATGTTACAGTCCAGGGGGTATCTTTACTGATTGTGTCAGCAGCATCCTCCACACTTCTTTTAATATGTCCCTCTGGAAGGCGAAAAGCTGCCTCATTTTTTAATAGCTCGCTATAATTCCATATGACCGATGATTGACCTGAAGCCGCCACAGCTCCTTCTGGATGCTCTACCTCAGAAGCTTCTTGCCAAGTAACAAGATTGGGACAATAAGAAGAAGCTCTCGTCCACACCATACCGAAAGGCCAGTTACCTTCCATAGCCATTGACGATGGAGAAGGATTATGAGCAGGCCACCCGGTAATCACATTATTGACCACCCCTACTCCGTTAAAAAACAAAGACGGTAATCCCGCTATAATCAAGTAATAAATCAAAAGTCTGGAAACATTGAACGCTTTAAGAATGTTAGGACAAAACCTCACACAATTCTGAAAATTATAGATCTTTTCACAGCCGTAAATGACAGCATTAAAAACCGCAGCCACCACATGAGCTGTAAAATTAAATGTATAATTAGACACGGCTTGTATACGTGAAAAAGTAGAATTTGCACAATGAGCTAAAACAGCTTGCCTTACAAGGCCTAACACAGGAAGCGCAATCATCGAATAACGAATATACGGCATTGCTTCAGCATAAGATGGTGCAATAAGCCTCATTCCGCATTCGAATTTAGCTAAATTGATTACCCCTTCAACAATTGGATCTATTTTTAATCCCCATATTTCTCCCAGCTGACTTTCCACTCCCTTACAATACTCGTCACCACAGGCCAGCATGTTACAAAACAGACGGTTAAAGCAACCCTCAGCTCTCTTAGGAAGAGAATACTTTACGGGCTGACTTTCTTCATCCGAATCCATTAAAGGCTCATCTAATGACCCATTACTCAATGTATCACTAAGAGACACTTCACTCCATGTCTCGCTAGACGTATCCTGCCGATCACCATTACCGCCTAAGATCCCATTAATTACATTCCCAACCCTATTTGAGGCCCCATTAACTACGCCGGAGCAGAAAGACTCAAACCCAGAAGAACCTTCCCTCCCCCCCGAAGGGCTGCTTGGCCAGATATCGAAACTCATAAAAAACCCAAAACAACAATAATTAAAATGATAATTATATAGAAAAACCGCCATCAAATCAATTTAAAATTTGAATTTAACAAAAGCGGACTTAATTCAACACATTTCAACAAAAGTAAATTATTAATATTTAGCCTGCAGGGAAATAATTGCGCTACAAGCGCAAAAAACAAATACAACCAGCTGATTACAAAAGAGCTAAAGAAACTGCAAGCCTTTAAAAAACTGCGCAGAAAGAAAATAAACACACTAAAGCACTAAGAACCAACTAAAATAAAAAACCCCGCCTAAAAGACGGGGTTTTTTGAACGCTTGATGAAGAACTTACATTTAAAAAAGAAGGCAAGCGCCCATTCCAGCTAAATACCCAACAAGAACAGGAAGCGTCATTTTTTTCATGTAATAGAAAAAAGTCATTTTTTCCAATCCCATCATAGCTACTCCTGAAGAAGATCCTATAATGAGAAGACTCCCTCCGGTTCCTGCAGCATAAGCAATCAAATGCCAGAAAGAGTGGTCCATTGGATACTCTGTCAAAGGATACATCCCCATCGTAGCTGCAACAAGAGGAACGTTATCAATTACTGCAGAAAAAAGCCCTAGGAACGTAGCAATAAGAGGTAAGGACTGAACTTCTCGGCTTAGCCACTGCGCTACAATATTGAGCATTCCAGAGGCTTGCAAGGAATCGACACAGAGTAAAATCCCTAAAAAAAATAAAATACTCGACGTATCTATGCGGGACAAAATACTCGGAACTTGTAAATGCTCCCTCTTGTCCTTGTGGTGTAACAAATCTGTAACGACCCAAAGGACTCCCAAAGCTAAAAGGATTCCCATAAAAGGAGGAAGACCTGTAATCGCTTTGAAAATAGGAACAAAGACTAGCCCACCAACTCCGATAGCGAAAACCAAGGTTGATCCAGGCTCTGGTATTTCTTTTTCTTTTGTCTGCGTACACTTACCTCGAATTTTATAGGTAAAATAAAGCAAGGGAAGAAAAGCAGAAATTAAGCTTGGAACAAATAAAGATTTCATAATAGCCAAAGAAGAAATCTGCCCATTAATCCACAGCATTGTAGTTGTGACATCTCCAATAGGAGTCCATGCGCCGCCTGCATTGGCCATCACCACTACAATACAACAAAACATAGCTCTTTCTTTTGCAGATGGAATGATCTTCCGAAGCAAAGAGATCATAAGAATTGTGGTAGTTAAATTATCTAAAATAGCTGAAAGAAAAAATGTAATGATAGAGATCACCCAGAGAAGTTTTTTCATCGAGCTTGTACGGATCAATCGAGTGACCAAAACAAATCCCTTATGAGAATCAACCATTTCTACTAAGGTCATAGCTCCCATTAAAAAAAAGAGGATCTGCGCAATATCTGCAACGTGATGTCCTAAAATAGTCATATTTTCTGACAAAGGAAGAGAACTTCCCATAAAATAGGCGCTCCAACAAAGGGCTGCAACCCCTAGAGCAACACCGCTTTTATTCAATTTCAAAGAATGTTCAAAGATAATCGCTAGGTAACCAATGGTGAAAATCGCAAGGATAGCAAAAAATGCAGAGGAAGCAAGAAGCATAAACAAAACCTCAAAAGTGTTTTTTCAATCTTCTTATACAATGCCAGATTGGACAATATCATGCATTCTTAAGATGCCAACAACTTTTTGATCTTCCATGACAGGAGTAACCGTAACCCATTTGCTCGGATTTTTTTGCATCTCTTTCATCGCATCCCAAACAAGCATATGAGAAAGGACGCAAATAGCAGTAGGTGTCATCAGCTCTTTCATGGTTTTTTTTAGAACATCAGATCCATGAGCTTGTAAAGCCCTTCTTAAATCTCCATCAGTAAATACACCCTTAAGATTTTTCTCCTCATCTACAACAATCAACATCCCACATCTTTTGCTAGAAAGTTCCACTAAGACATTTTCTAAAGTATTTTCTGGAGAACAAAAAGGCACCTTTCCTTCTTTAAACATCAAATCCTTTACATAAAGGGTCATTTTCTTCCCAATAGTTCCTGCTGGATGATTTAGCGCATAATCATCTAATTGAAAATTTCTTTTCTTCATTAAAGCTACGGCCAAGATATCTCCAAAAATTAGCTGTACTTCAGAAGAGGTCGTTGGGACTAAATCAAAAGAGCATAATTCTTTTTGCACAGGAAGAACCATACATATATGACAAGCTTTAGCTAAACGACTTGAGCTTTGAGAAACCACTCCAATTATTCCCGCTTTTTTTCTTTGTAAAAAGGGAATCAACTGCAATAGCTCTTCGGACTCTCCGCTTTTGCTCAGCATAAATACGAGGTCATTCTCTGAAAGAATCCCAATATCTCCATGTAAGAAGTTTGCTGCAGGAATATATAGAGCTCTTGTTCCCGTAGAGGTCAAGGTAGCTGCTATCTTTTCTGCAATAATCCCACTCTTCCCCATCCCCGTAAAAACCAAAAGCCCTTGCGTAGAAAGACAAAGGTCGATAATTTTCTCCCACTGCTCCACATCAACTGTCTCAAAAAAGTGGGACAAATACGACTGAGACTCTTCTAATATTTTTTTTAACATAACTTCCTCAAAGAACTTCCCGAAGTATAGCGGATTTGGTTTTTTGCTTGAATACAACAAATAAATTTCGTAAAAGAATTTTTACATCATGAAGGAAACCGGAGAGTTTTTATGTCACAAGCCAAGCACCCTATCGCTGTAGCCTATGGCGACGGCATTGGTCCCGAAATTATGGAAGCAACTCTGCATATCCTCTCTGAAGCTGGAGCAAATTTAGACTATCACAAAATAGATATTGGAGAAAAAATCTATCTTGCAGGTCATCCCACAGGTATAGAAGATCACTCTTGGGATGCCATTAAACAGACCCGAGCTTTTTTAAAAGCTCCTATCACAACTCCTCAGGGAGGAGGCTTTAAAAGTTTAAATGTAACGATCCGCACAACACTTGGACTTTATGCCAACGTGCGCCCTTGCGTCGCTTATTCCCCATTTATCGATACAAAACATCCTAATATGGACCTTGTAATTGTTCGAGAAAATGAAGAAGACTTATACGCAGGAATCGAATACAGACAAACTCCCCATGTATGTGAGTCTATCAAGATCATTTCTAGAGAAGGGTCTGAAAAAATCGTCCGCTATGCCTTTGAATATGCAAGACATCACGGAAGAAAAAAAGTTACCTGCTTTAGCAAAGATAACATTATGAAGTTCTCCGATGGACTTTTTCACAAAGTATTTGATGAGATCGCTAAAGAGTATCCCGATCTTCAAAATGAGCATTGGATTGTCGACATTGGAGCTGCAAAGCTTGCTGATACTCCAGAAATTTTTGATGTCATCGTCATGCCCAATCTTTATGGAGATATTCTATCTGACGTTGCCGCGCAAATCTCAGGATCGGTTGGAATTGCCGGGTCTGCCAATATCGGAGAAAAAGGAGCCATGTTTGAAGCTATCCACGGATCTGCCCCTCGAAGAGCTGGGCAGAATGTCGCAAACCCATCCGGCCTGCTCTTAGCATCTGTGCAGATGCTAAGTTTCCTAGGAGAAAATCGCATCGCAGAACGGATCCATAATGCTTGGCTTAAAACAATTGAAACTGGCATTCACACTTACGACATTTTCACAGAAGGCAAGAGTTTAGAAAAAGTCGGAACTAAAGAATTTGCTAGAGCTGTAGCCAAATATTTAGGACAAAAACCTGAAAAACTTCACGCTGTATCTTATGAACAAAACAAAAAATTCGCTTCAATTCCTGTACATTCTCGTTCCTCATCTACCAGAGAACTTATAGGAGTCGACGTATTCTTCTATTCCTTAGAAAAAGCGCAATCGGTCATTCAAAAAACATCCACGCTCTCTTGCTCGCCTCTTATACCTTCTATGATCAGCAATCGAGGAGCTCGCATTTGGCCTGATGGACATACAGAAACTTTTTGTATCGAACAATGGAGGACCCGCTTTGTCCATAAAAACAAAAACGCTCCCGTATCCCCTCAAGAGATTTTAGCTTTACTCCAGAATCTCACACAGGCAGGGTATGACATTATTAAAACAGAAAATCTCTATCTGATTGATGGGCAGCCAGGATTTTCTTCTGCTCAAGGATAGCGTTTGACGCGAAAGTATTTGTTGCTTTAGTCTCTACGAGCACATTTCGAACCAAAAGAAAAAATAATGCGCCACCGAATTATTGGATCCACTTTACTGATTGCCGGAACGACGATTGGGGCAGGGATGCTGGCTTTGCCCATGACATCTGCCCATTTAGGATTTTCCAAAAGCATAATCTTGCTTTCTGTCTTATGGCTATTCATGGTTCTTGCAGCAATCGTGATGATAGAAATTAGTGATGGTAAAGGCAATAGCATTGCGACGATTGCAAATAAACGTTTAGGGCCTTGGGCTAAACATTTGGCCGGAGCAAGTCTTTTAGTTCTTTTTTGGTCGCTTTTAGCAGCTTACATTTCAGGAGGAAGCTCTATCTTACATCAAGGCATCCAATGGAGCTTTTCAGCAACCGCTATTGGATATGCATTGATTTTTGGTGCGTGCGTGGCTGTTTGCACAAAAATTGCCGATTACACAAACCGCATCCTATTTATAATAAAAATCATCGTCTTCTCTGTGATGATTTTTGGATTACTTCCGTTTATGAACCTCTCTCATTTAAAGTCATCTAGCACAGGATCGACTTTTGCCCTATCCCAAGCTATTCCAGTATTTTTTACATCTTTTGGATTCCACGGGAGTTTACCTAGCCTTATCGGATACTTACATGGGAATAAGAAAAGCTTGTATTTTAGTATTATTGTAGGAAGTTTGATTCCTCTGATTGTATACATTCTTTGGCAAGCCGTTACTTTTGGCGTCCTCGGCCCCCACTTTACTGAAGGTGGAGATGTAGGCCTATTTATTTCTGCGCTAGCTCAAAAAACGGGACATCCACACTTTTCTATTTTAACCAATGCTTTTGCATTCCTTGCTATTTCAACCTCTTTTCTAGGAGTTGCTTTAGGACTGTTTGATTACATATCTGAATGGTTTGCGAAAGAAGAAGGGGAAAAAAAGTCAAAAGTCGGAAAAATGAAAGTAGCACTCATCACGTTTGCTATCCCATTAATCTTTTCGTTATTTTACCCAACAGGATTTGTTTTTGCTCTCAGTTTTGCAGCAATTTCTCTAAGCTTGCTTGCCGTTGTTTTACCAAGCCTGATAGGAATCATTAATAAAAAACACTCTTCTATCTTTTTAAATAAGGGTGTTTTGTTCTGTATGCTACTCGGCGGACTTACTGTCATTGGCATCGAAATTTTTGCAAAGCTAACATAGGAATCAATAAGCCTTGTTAGATTTTGAAATATCTGATCTAAAGGAATAACACGTGCGTCTGCAAAATCTGTAGAGCGCGCACTAAAAACAATCCACTTCTTTACAATATTCAATTCTAAAGAACTGAGCAATTGCATTTGAGGCTACTGGATATTTTCCCGATCGAAGTCTTCTCTCCACTGGAGTCTTAGTTTCTGGAACCATGCTTAACGACCTGCTACATCTAGATCTCTACTATAATGGAGAGTTCGGACAGAAGTTTACTGATCATAACTACGGTGGGCAAATTCGGTTTGGATTTTAAGGTTTTCTAGTCTCTCAAAATTAAAACAACTGCTCGCTCTATTTTTTACAGCGGCAGTTGTTTTTACCTAAGATTTGATAGACAATACACCAGCTAAATAGTGCTTCAAAAAAGACGAACAAGGTCACTATAAGAAGAACCCAACTAAAAGCAAAACAGGTCCAGATAAGAAGAGCAAGTCCGATTAAAAATCGGACCACTCGGTCTGTCGTACTCATGTTTTTTTTCATTTGCAGCTTTCTTCTAAATGTTTTTGTAAAGAAGCTAAAAAGCCACAACCGTACATACCATCAATAACTCTGTGGTCAAAAGTTAAAGAAACGTGGAGCATACTGCGAATAGCTATAACATCTCCTTCTAGAACACGAACTTGTTTTTTGATGGCTCCAATTCCTACGATCGCAACTTCTGGATATCTGATGATCGGAACTCCAATAGAAACTCCAGACATTCCAAAATTGGTTAAACTGATCGTTCCATCTAAAACATCATCAGGAAGCAGTTTGCTATTTCTCGCTTTTTGAGAAAGCTCCTGAATCCCTTTAGCAATTTCAATGAGGGAAAGTGTTTGACAGTTTTTTACAACAGGGACGATCAATCCTTGATCAATGCTTACAGCGATTCCGACATTGATGTATTTTTTAACTACGATCGTATCTTGCTCTAAAGAAGAATTCAGCAAGGGAAACTCTTGCAAAGCTTTTGCTAGAGCTTGCACAATAAAGCTAGTCACAGTGACTTTTACGCCGTGCGCGGTTAATATCTCTTCTTTTTTATGAGCGATCCACTGAAGGACTGGTGTAACATCTACTTCGTTGATCAGTGTTGCATGAGGCGCTTCATAAAACGATTTGACCATATTTTCTGCAATGGCCTTTCTCATACCTGTTAGCTTTAGTCTCTCTACATTCGATCCCACTTCCGAATTCACGGAACATGGCGCCTTTTTACAAGACCAAGCTTCAATATCTTGCTTAGTAACTCGATTTCCACTTCCTGTTCCTGGAATTTTTTTGAGCTGTTCGATAGAAATTCCTTTTTCAGCAGCTAAGCGTAAAACGCTTGGAGAAAGAAAATCCTTATTATCCTCTTGTGGACTAGAGGAAGTTTGCTCGAGAAGTTTTTCTTGCGAAGGGGCCGTGACAGAAGCTGTGCCTTGCTTTTCTATAATAGCTAGCATATCACCAACTTGTACTTCTTCATCAGGAGAAGCTAAGATTTTTTTAAGCACACCTTTAGCAGGAGATGGAATTTCACTATTTACCTTGTCTGTCGAAACTTCGAGTAGAGGCTCATCAAGTCCTACAAAATCCCCTTCTTTCTTAAACCACTGCACTACGACAGCACTTACAATGCTCTCTCCTAACTTGGGAAGCTTTACGGAAAATTCTTCGCTCATATCTATTCCTAAAATCTTTTATTTTTTCATCCTAGTGTGGATCGAATGCACCATTTCTTTCCAGATATTTTCGTTTTTAGTACAGACAAGATCCATAGAAAGAACTTCTATGGGAAGCTCAAGAGACAACCCTTTTTCAAATTTAACTTGGTCTTTTTCCGTACAAAAAATGGCTTCTGCTTCTAACTTTTGACATTCTAAAGCAAAAAAAGACAACTCTTGTAAAGAAGGAATTTTATGATCGGGATAGGTAAGAGTTTTTACGATATGCATCCCTTCTGCACTTAAAGCGTCGTAAAAAGAATTTGGCTTTGCAATCCCACAAAAGGCTCCAATTTTTTTTCCCTTAAAACCTTTTTTCATTGTATAACGGGAAGAAAACCCCACTAATGGTGCAGAAGAAAAACGTCGAATTCGTTGTTCTATTTTCTGAAAGTCCATCCCTTCCTCGACATGTGTAATAACAATTGCATCAGCACGAAGTAAGTTTTTAGGAGACTCTCTCAAATATCCTCTAGGCAGAAAAAAATCCTTACCAAAAAGATCTTTAGCACTTAGAAGAACAATATCTATATCTCTTGAAATTTTTCGATGTTGAAAACCATCTTCTAAAAAAATAAGTCGCGCCTGTGATTCTTCTATTTTTGGAAGACTTTGGAATCGATGTTTTCCAACCCAGATGGATGCTTTTGTTCTTAAAGCAAGAAGGTACGCTTCATCACCACAGAGTGATGCAGGAACTAAAGGCCCCTCTCCAGATGAGGCTAGTACAAAATGGGATTCTGCTGCAGAACGATACCCTCTTGTTAAAATAGCGATCTCACCAGGAATCTGCGACAGTTCCATCGCAAGCTTTTGCACAAAAGGAGTTTTACCAGTTCCTCCTGCTACAATATTGCCTACACTTACAACTGGAAGAGAGCTGCTGTGAACCTTAAACAGCTTTTGATCATAAAAAACATTACGAATGTTTACGACTGCTTGGTAAACAAGGCTAAGGAAGTAAAGCAGGCTTTGTAAAATCCAAGACTTTCTTCTACCTTCAATAAGATCTACGATAGCATTTTCAATGCCCATGGCAACAAAAGCTTTCTGTCTCTAAGGATTTTTCTTGAAAAAACAATTTTTTTTCCACTTGTTCTATAACGATGTGAATCGCTGTCATATGCGCTTCTTGCACTCGATCAGAATAAGCAAAACCAGGAACTATCATCTCTAGGTCACATAAACCTTTGAGCTTCCCTCCTGTTTTCCCTAAAAATCCGATAGTAAAAAGCCCAAGTTCTTTAGCTCGCAAGACAGCTTCAACAAGATTGGAAGAATTACCGCTTGTCGTAAGTACGATCAAAAGATCTTCCGGCTTTCCTAAGGCTTCTACAGCTCGAGAAAAAACATATTCATAGCCCATATCATTGGCTACACAGCTCATATGTCCAGGATCTGCAAGGGCAATCGCTGGTAAAGCAGGTCTTTTATGCCGATATAATCCGGTGAGTTCTTCTGCAAAATGCATAGCATCGCATAAACTCCCACCATTACCGGCAATAAGGATTTTTCCTTTTTCTTGAAAGCACTTAAGACAAGCAAGAACTACCTGCTCTATAAATTGCACGCTGGAAGAAAGGCGCAAAAATTCTATGGCTTGCACGCCTTCTTGCACAGAAGCTAAAATATTTTGTTTCATAACTCTCTCTCTAAAAAATGCCATGATAACAAGTCTTGTAATAACAGACTAGGCGGAAATCGCCTACGCTTGGTATAGTGAATCTTCTGAGGTTTTGCAGGAAAGCTCCAATGGAAATAGGAATTGTAGGCGCCTCTGGTGCAGTAGGACAAGAGATTATACGCTTACTAGAAGAAAGAAATCTCCCCGTAAAGCGCATTTGTTTTTTTGGCTCTAAGCGTTCTCAAGGAATTACTCTATCTTTTAGAGGAGAGAAAATCCCAATACAAACACTTTCCCCAAGGGCCTTCCAAGGGCTTGATGTGGTGTTTTTTAGCGCGGGAAGCGATGTCTCCAAAACCTATGTCAACATAGCAAGGCAAGAAGGCGCGCTTGTGATTGATAACAGCTCAGCTTTTAGACAAGATCCCCATACTCCTTTAGTGATTCCGGAAGTCAACCCTGAAGCTTTAGAACATCATGATGGGCTCATCTGCAACCCTAACTGCGTTGTCATCCTGCTTTTAACAGTTCTTTTTCCTCTCCATCAAGTAGCTAAACTAAAAAGAATTGTCCTTTCAACATATCAAGCAGCTAGTGGCGCTGGATGGCAAGCTATGCAAGAACTTCAACAAGAAACTTTAGCTTTTCTAGAAAATCGTCCGCATGAACGAAAAGTCATCCCCTACCCTTATGCCTTCAATCTTTTTTTACATAACTCCCCCATGGCATCTGATCAATACGTGGAAGAAGAAGTAAAAATTATTGCAGAAACAAGAAAAATTTTATCCGAACCTAAACTTGGCATCGCAGTCACTTGCGTGAGAGTTCCTGTACTTCGCGCTCATGCGGAGTCAGTAAATGCAGAATTTCATGAATCAATCTCTGCACAAAAAGCTCAAGAAATTCTTTTGCAGGCCCCAGGCGTAACGTTTCTAGAAAACAGCTTTGCTATGCCAAGAGATGTCGCAGGACAAGAAAATGTCTTTTGTAGCAGAGTACGAGAAGACCTGTCCCAACCCAATACTCTAGATCTTTGGATCGTGGGAGACCAGCTTCTGAAGGGGGCAGCATTAAATGCCGTGCAAATCTTAGAAACGATTAAAAAAACAAAGAAAGATCCTGAGCCCATTCTTTCCACTCTCTAGGAGGAGGAGTCTCAAAGATCATTTTCTCCAAAGTAACCGGATGAAAAAATTCCATCTTTTGATGGTGCAGAGCGATATGACTAGGGTGGTTAGCTATATGTCTAGCTCCATATTTGACATCTCCAACTACGGGATGCCCTAGATGGGAAAATTGCGCGCGAATTTGATGGTAGCGCCCTGTATGCAAATCAATTTCAACTAAAGAAGAATTGGGCATTTTCTCCAAAACCTTATAAGAAAGACGACTCAATTTAGCTTGAGGATTTTCCGCTGAAGAAATAGATGTGCGAAATTCCTCTTGAGCAAGATAGTTTTCTAATACTCCTTGATCTTCTGGAAGGACACCTTCTACTAAAGCAATGTAAGTTTTTTGCATGCGCCTTTCTCGAAAAGCTTTTTGCAATCTTTCTAATGCTTTAGAAGTTTTAGCAAGAAGCACAATTCCACTGACGGGCTTATCTAGCCGGTGCGCGACATAAAGAAAAACCTCGCCCTTTTTTAGAAACTGTTTCTTTGCCCATACACGAGCTTCCTGCTCTACACTTGCCCCATCAACAGCTTGAGAGGGAATCCCTGCAGCTTTCTTTACAACGACAATATGATTATCAAAATAGAGAACTTGCACGGCCTTACTGCCCTCTCTGTCTTAGCACTTCATAAAGCAGTAAAGTAGTTGCTGTTGCAACATTTAAAGAATCTGCACACCCCTTCATGGGGATCCGAACCTGGATATCGGCAGATTCCATCCAATGTTGAGAAAGCCCAAGCTGCTCGGTCCCTACAACGATGGCCACAGGGCCAGTCAAATCCACCTTAGTAAACTCTTCTGTTGCATGAGGGGTCGCAGCTACTATAGCGATCCCTTTTGCCTTTAGATAAGGCAAAAGTTCTTGGTGAGTTACTTCTGCTACCAGCTGTGTAAATAGAGTTCCTACACTTGCCCGTACCACATTAGGATTAAAAATATCCGTACATCGGTCACAAACTAGAGCAGCATCAACGCCTACTGCATCTGAAGAACGTAAAATCGTTCCCAAATTTCCAGGTTTTTCAATAGCTTCCGCCACAAGTAAAAAAGGATTTTTAACTTCTTGAAGATGGTTTGCAACCACCTCTAAGGTAATGTGCATTTGAGATGCGACCGCTACAAGACCATCTGGACGATCTCTATAAGAAATTTTTCGAATCGCATCTTCTGAGCATTTATACAGCTTTACCCCTCTAGCTTCTAAATCTTTTAGAAGGAAAGGCTCATTAGTCCCCAGAAAAAGCTCTTCGCAAAAAAAAAGTTCTAAAATCTGTACTCCACCTTGAAAAGCTCTCAGCAACTCTCGAAATCCCTCAATAAGAAATAAAGACGTACGATTGCGTTCCCGTCTTTCTGATAAGGCAAAAGCTGCTTTGATACGTGGATTTTGTAGGCTCGTAATATCCAAAATAGCACTCTCTTTTCTAAATACAAGCAAAGAGCTTATCACATTTTAAGCTTCCCTTCCAATCATAAAAAACTTGAAAAAAAATTATATTCCGTTAAATATCTATTTTAACTTTTTCTGAAACCTGAAAAAAACATGTTTTACATTCTTTTGTCCCTCTGCTTACTCCTCCAGCCTTTATTACAAGGTGCTTCACTACTAATCCCCGGATCTTTAACTCATGAAACAGTCGTATCTCCTAAGCAAAAAGTAGAAGGCTCTATTCCTATCCAAAATGAAGGAGATTCCCCTTTAAAAATCCAAGTAACCTTGGCGGACTATCTATTCAACTCCAAAGGAGAAAGTTTCTTCCCCTCTGCAGGCACTTGTCCCCGCTCCAACACATCTTGGATTCAAACCAATAAAATGCAATTTGAAGTAGCCCCCCATGCCACTTATTCCTTCGCCTATACTCTGCAAGTTCCCGACGATCCTAGCTTGGAAGGCTCTTATTGGAGTATATTTCTCATAGAACCTGTCGAAGAAAACTCTGTTTCTCCCGAACAAAAACAGTCTCTAGGAGTTCAAACGGTCATTCGCTATGGAGTACAAGTTCTTACACATTTAGGTAAAACAGGAAGCTATGATCTCAAAATCACAGATAAAAAAATCGTCCAAGAAAAAGAGCTAAAAACTTTTGCAATTTCCGTGGACAACATAGGAACGCACTCGCTTTCTCCTGCACTTACTTTAGAACTCATTCAAACAACAGGAAAAAAAATGGGACGTTTTGAAACAGTCAAACAAAGAATTCTTCCCAGTTGTTCTACTACGTATCAGGTAGATCTTTCCAGTGTACCCCAAGGAAAGTATAAAGCAATGCTGATCTTAGACCACGGAGAAAACGCCCTGTTCGGAGCACAATACGATTTTTCGTTGGATTAATGAATGAGACTCTATCTAGGCGCGTTACTGGCATTACTGCCAGCACTTCCCGCCATAGCCTCTTCTGGATACGGGATTAATCTATCCCTACAATCGCCTCTTGTACAAGAAACTGATGCTGGAACAATTGTTACAGCAACTTTCCTCATAACCAATACTACAGAAAACGAAGAGACTTATACTGTTTCTTTAGATCTTCCTCCTGACTGGATCTCCCTTCCTTTTGAAGAGCCTTTTCTTTCTTTAAAACCTCATCAAACCCAAGTGCAATGGATTGCTATCCGCGTCCCCCCACAAGCGCTAGCAACATCTTACCCTATCAAGTACCGACTACAAGGAAGAGAACACCCCTCTCTGATAGCAGAATCGGAATTTTCGATTCTGGTCTTGAGCCAAAATCGCATTGAGACTCTTATCGAACAAACTCCTAAATACAAAATGGCAGGAGAGCCTTACACACTAACTGTTACTTTGATCAATACAGGCAATGTGGCAAATGATGTAGAGATCGAATTAATGGATTCTTCGCAGTTCCCCCTTTCTCTAGATACACCACTACCTGTACATGTAGAGCCGGGACAGCGCAAACAAATCCACATCCTAGTAACAACACCAAAAGATCTTCCGATCTTTTTAGAGCATTACGTAACAATCACCACACAAATCCAAGGAGACCCTAGCTCTTTACGTTATCTTTCTTCTGTTGTTGACATCTTGCCGCATGGAGAGCAGAAAAAAGATCTCTATGAATACCTTCCCATGGAAACGGTCTTTGGCTATGGGATGAAAAATAAAAAAAAACAGCTATTTGTCGAGCAATATGCTAGTGGTTTTTTAGACGATGCTCAAAAAAAAAACATCGACGCCTTTGCCCGTATCCCCTTCATTAATGAAGCTAATGTTGATCGAGACTTAGGAGGCCTTCCAGAAAATGCATATGTGCACTATTGGGACTCATTTTTTGACATCTATGGTGGAGATGGAGTCTATACACTAACACCTTTGACAATGCTCAATCGATTTGGAAGAGGGGCTTCTCTTGAGATCTCACCCTACCCAGTTTCCTTAAAAAGTCTATACATACAAGATACTTCTTCTGTTCCTCAAACCGCTGTTGGAGGAGAGTTGTCTTATATGCCCACCCCTCCACTTTCTATTTCCGCTTCTGTATTACAAAGTAGTTTTTCTCATAAATCAGAAAAAATCCTTCTGACGCAAGAAAATGCAATAAGCCATTCTCTTTTAGGGGTCTTTAATCATGAAAAATTTGGAGAGCATACAGGAGAGTACGGAAAAACAGGGGCTGTATTTGGGTCATCTGGGGAAGATCGTTCTTATTACCTTTACTCTAGAGCATCTCCGTGGAAAGACACGTGGTACGCTCTGCAGGCCATCTATGCTCAACCCAATTTTGTCGGATATTATCGAGATACTAGGCAACTGTATGGCAGCATTGGGTTTCCTGTTGTAAAAAAATTACAAGGAAGCCTTTCTTACAACAATATTTCCTATAATCTCAAATCCAACCCCTTAGAAGGTTCTTCTTCTAGAAATCAAAACATCTACGGCGGATTTTCTTATTCTTTTCCCTCTGGACTATATACAGCCCTATACTACAATTTCGTCCACTCGAAAGATTCCATTAGCAAGCTTGGCTATCAAACGCATTACACAAGTCTAAATGGAGGAAAAAGTTTTCAACATTGGACTCTCCAAGGGATCTTCGAATATGGTAATTATCGCGATTTTCTCTCTAGCATTCCAGAAAGAACTTGGCAAAGCTATCAAATGTACGCCTATTATCAACCAACAGCTAGACAACAATATGCGGCATACACACGCATTGGATATGCTGTATTTTCTAGCGAGATCGAATGGGCTCGTATTTATGGATTCTCCTCGTCTTGGTCTACTCCGCATTCTTTAAAACTTCAATTCCTCTATGAATATACAGATCAGGTCCACTGGAGAAATTATCTTAGCAGCCGCATTGAGTATACACTACCCAATAAGCAAGTTTTTGCTTTGCAAGGATATGTTAACAAACAAAAGCAACAAAAAAATGTCTTAGAATTTTTATTTTCTTACACAATTCCCTGGGGACTTCCGTTGCGCAAAAAACCTCCTAAATCTTCTCTCTATGGAAAAGCTTATATCCAAAACCCCGACCTTCAAGAAAATCCCTATTCAAGCCTTCTTGTGCACTGCAATGGCATGCGAACAGTAACCGATAAAAAAGGAAACTTTGAATTCCCACAGCTAACTCCTGGGGACTACCATCTTTGGACAGATTCTTCTTCAGAACAATGGGTTTCCTCTCAACCTTTTCCCATGACTGTATGTATTAATTCTGGAGAACAAAAAGAGATCCAGCTTACCTTTACCCATCCAGCTTCTTTGCAAGGAGAAATCCTTTTAGTAGAATCTCAAAAGCCATTAGAAAATGTCTCCTTGCTCTTAGAATCAGCATCCACTCAAGAACGTATTTTTCTTTCCAGCGATGCACAAGGCCTATTTACTACTTCCCATCTTTCTCCCGGAAGATGGATTTTAAAAGCTGCTACAGATCAACTTCCTCCCTACCACTTCTTCGAGTACTCAGAACAAGTATTAGATCTTTTTCCAGGAGAAAATAAAGAAATTCTGTTAAAAGTCTTGCCTGTTAAACGAGAGCTTCGCATGATCGATACCGACACCATTCAGCCCACAACGCGTTAAGCCATGTATACATTGTTTTTAGCCTTTACGCAGATAGTAAATCCTACAATCAGTATGGAAGTGCGAGCCATTCACGAATTGGAAATAGAATACTGCCATATCCCCCTCGCTCTTTCCTCTTCTCCATTTACGACAACCTGTCAAAATACATATGCAATTACCACCAATGGAGATTTTAAAAAAATCGTAGGATCGCTCGATCAATCTCTTCCATATCCTCTAGTCCTAACTGTGGCCCTTCAAGCTCCCAAAGGAGCTAAAAGTTTGGGGAAGGTAAAGCTTTCCTCTCAAGAAGCTGTTTTAGTCTCTGATATTTCCCGTGTAGCACAAGAAAATCTGAAAATTATTTACACGTTTTCCTCATCAGAGCCTCTTATATCAGGAAGGCACCCAGGACAAGTACGATTCACGCTTATAGACTAACATGCAAAAAATCATACAAATTTTCACTCTAGTTACCTTATGCTATATGAGAACCTGCGGAGGAGCATGTTGGGTCACGCAAGGATTTCTTATGAGCGTTCCTTCTTCAGCAAAAATTAAGGTTTCCAAAAACCCTGGCAAACTTACAGTAACCCTTAATGCTGCTGGCTCAGGATCTGCTATAGATAGCAGCACAACCTATACTGTTACTTCTAATTCTCAAGGTTCTGGTCAGCTGCAAATCACTGGAGCTATTACTACAGGTGGGAATATGCCTACCAACACTTCTTTAACGATTTCTCTTGCTTCCCAATCAGGTATATCACAAGGAGCTCAAACGCTCTCTACAACTGCCGTAGCTCTTGTCACTACACTTCCTCTCTTATTAAATGATACCTCAACAATTACCTACACTTTTACAGTAAGAAATGGATGGAGCATAGCAGCTCAAACTCTCACTCGAAAAGTTACTCTAACTTTAGCTGCCACCAGCTAGAATTGTATTAGCAAATTACTGATGACAAATAAAAATCATTTCCGTTACAAAAAAATTAAAACAACCGAGGAATGATATTATGAAAAAAAGCTTATGGATTTTGAGCATAATTGGATGTACTTACACACAAATCGGTAGTGGAGCTACTACAGGAACACAAACCGTGACAATGACCATTGCATCAGCTTCCAATATCACAGTTTCCGGCAATCCTGGTACTCTTGCTGTAACTCTCAATACTGCCGGCACAGGAACTGCTACAGACAATAGTACAACCTATAGCGTCACCTCTAACACGAATGCTTCAGGTACTTTGAAAATTACAGGAGCTATTACTACTGGGGGCAATATGCCAACAAACACTTCCTTAACAACATCTCTTGCATCTACTGCAGGAACATCGCAGGGAGCACAAACTCTTTCTACTACTGCTGTAGATCTTGTAAATAGACTTCCAACTTTATTAAGTGATACTGCAGTGATTACTTATACTTTCAATGTAACAAATGGATGGACAATTGCAGCTCAAACTATAAGCCGCACAGTTACGTTGACTTTAACTTCTAATAGCTAAGAATCTTTTGTATACTACCTTAGATTTGAGTGAGGTCTCCGATAGCCAAGAACGCCCTGTTCGGTCTTAGGAACCTCACAATCTTCATCTATACACTTATCTAAAACAAATTGAGTCATTGGCGTTCGTAAACGGCCTTGCATTCCTGTAACTTTACAAATAAAATCTCCAGGATGCCAGTGAAACTTTTTAACATCATCGTCGTATTGTAAATATCGATCATTTCTATCGGTATTTGTATGAGAGAACCGATAAAAACTGTTCATAACACGGTTAGAAATTAAAGAAGTATGATCTTTTACGTCCAAATTATCTTCCCACAATCCCGTCATAGATTCTTGTTCAAAATGGCAATCGGGATCTTGCTTAGTCCCTCGACATCTCCCTTCTCCACCTTGAGATAGATCACATCGACTCCAAACTTTTTGAATCCACTTTTCAGTCCAATCATTTTTTCTTAAAGCAAATACAGCATTATTAATCGGTACCTGGGGTTCATTTGTTACAATTACATCCTTTTGTCCTTTTCCGTAACGATCTGCAATGCTAGCAAAAGTTTTATCAGTATTAGTGATAATCGCGCTAGCATCCATCCAAACAATCCAACTACCTGGCTTTACTTTTTGCCATTGATCCCAAATCGCAACAATTTTAGACCAATAAGGAGCTCGAGGATTTCCATTGTCATGAGCTAAATCGCCATTATATACGACGTAGCAATAGTTATGTTTTTCTGCATAAGCTCTTTGATTTTCAATAATAGGCTCTGCATAATCTTTAATAGCATCATTGTAAGCAGTAACTATCGTAATAGGTCGTTCTACCCCTTCACAGTAATTGTATTCAATTTTTGCATTTGAGGGCACATCAGGAACAGGCCCTAAAATACGAGAAGAATAACACGTGGAGGCAGACGGACTATAAATCGGACTATAAGTCGGAGTATTGGTCGGAGTATTGGTCGGAGTATTGGTCGGCTTATAGCTTCCTCTTAAATGGGAACTCGAAGATGGGGAAAAAAACATCCTTGTAGCAAGAGCAAGAGCAGTTACATGCAAAGAGCCTTTTAAAAGATGGTAAGTTCCTAGCTGATATTCTTTTTTGCGAATTTTTTCAAATCCCGTCTGTAGGTCTGCTGCTCCTGTCCAGTATTTGACAAAATTCGCTAGCTTGGCACTCTTTTCCGCAATAAAAGAATTTTGATCTTGAAGCGGGTCATTCTCGGATTGCCAGTAACTTGAAAAGCTTTTCTGAGAAGCTAAGAGAGATTCGATCATAATATGAAAACACCAACAATTTACTGTTTATATAATACTGAAAATAAGAATAAAAAACAAACAAACAACAACTTAAAAAAATAAATCGCCAACAAAAAAAATAAATTAATAATTTGATTAAAAAACTATTTTATATTAGAAAGTAATTATATAAACAAAACAACAAGCAAATGTTATCATGAGAAAAACTACATGGATTTTAACATTACTAAGTTTTATTTATGTTCATGTCGAATGCGGTCATTCTATAGCCTCACAAAGTCTTACTATGACCATCTCATCCACAAGTAATATCACCACTTCCGGCAACCCAGGAACACTTACCATAAGCCTCGATAGCACCGGGTCAGGATCAGCCACCGACAGCAGCACTACATACACTGTTACTTCTAATTCCAATGCTTCAGGAACACTACAAATTGTAGGAGCAATTACTTCGGGTGATAACATGCCCAGTAACACTTGCTTAACTGCCACACTCGCCTCTAATGCAGGAACCTCCCTAGGACCCGTAGAGCTATGCTCAACCGCTGCAACTCTTGTCAATCAGCTACCAACACTACTAAACGATACAGCTGCTATCACTTACACATTCAGAGTAATAAACGGGTGGACGGTCTCAAGCCAAGCTCTTTCTCGAACAGTTACTTTAACTCTAACAGCTGGAAGCTAGTAAGAAATAAGTATTTAATTGCCTTTCGTATTTACCCCTGCTAACATCATTTGTAAAAATTTCTAATATGAGGAAAATTCTTGAAACGGATGTGTTTGCTTTTTCTGATACCATGTATTGCATACGGAGCATCCATTACAGTTTCGGGAAATCCACCGCCTCTAATCGTTACTAAAGCAAGAGCTGGGAAAGAACCTGAAAGCGCCATAGATAGCTCTACCACATATACTCTTCAGGTAGCTTCAAATACTACAGCGATTCTTTCTGTATCTATAGACAGCCCGATGCCAGAGGGAACAAACTTATTCGTATCGTTAGCAGCCCCAAATCAGACAGGAGCACTTCCTCCCATCCCTTTAAGGACAATACCACAAACAGCCATAAGCCACATAATTACAGGGATTTACAACAACCTTACTATAACTTATGAATATAAAGCAACAGTCGCAGCCGGAATCGTTCCCCTGTGCACAAGAAACATCATATTTACGTTAACGGAAAATACGCCCTAACCATCTGTGAATGTAAAGAAAACAATCCGACTGGACCCATAAATTACCCCAGCAGAAGGATCTGCCTTAAAGGTATAAGTTAAAGGAAGTTCTGTTTCAGCAACTTGAGTAAGTTCAATGACTAAATCCACAGGCGTTGCTGAAAGCTCTTGAGTTCCCATAGTTCTTGCTCCAGAAGGTGGGGTCAGATTTACAAAAAGATGGGTCCCAGCTGGCATGTTTTTATCTAAAAAGCCACAAAGCTTCTTATTGGCGCCGTTAGTAGCAACACTATAAGTAGATGTTACGGAAGGAGATGCCCCCTTGCCTGTAAAATAAAAAACTGGGGCAGGTCCTATCACTTGCCCAATATGATTAAATGGCTCTATCGTAAAAAAAATGTTCTGCTGCATTAAAAAATCCGCAAACAGAGAAAATGAAAAAAACAAAAAAACAAAACACTTCTTAATCATACCAACAATAAGCCAAATAAAATAATCACTTTACTTTAATATATTAAACACTAGTTTAACTTTCAATTATTTTATTTAATTAACTTGTAATACAAAACAGAAAGAACTTGGTAAGAGGCCTTGTGAATAATCGTTTGACGATCTCCAGAAACCTGAAGCTTCTGACATTCTACCGACTTATCTTTGAAGCCGATAGCAAGCCATACAGTCCCAACAGGGTTTTGCTCTGTTCCCCCCTCAGGTCCGGCCACTCCTGAAACGGCAATAGAAAAATCAGATCCTGTTTGACGAAGCACACCTTCCGCCATTTCATGTACAGTCTGAGAGCTAACAGCTCCATAATTTTCAAGAGTCTCTTGACTTACTCCTAAAAGAGACTTTTTTAAAGCATTGGAATAAGTAATAAAAGAACCCAAGAAATATTGAGAGGAGCCAGGTTCCGAGGTAATCAAATGTGAAATATAGCCACCTGTGCACGATTCTGCTAATGCTAAAGTTTTTCCTCTGGTAACGAGAAGCTTATGAAGATCTAAAACGACATCTCTAAAGCTATGCCCGGAGAACTCTTTATAAATAAGATCCTTACAAAGAGACCAATCTTCAGGAAGCCACAAAACTTGCAAAAAAGAAAACTTAGAGATCTCTTCTTGAAAGTCGGTTTTATCCCCTAAGCAGATGAGAACATCTATTTCACGAAAGCTTTTTTGAACCGTTTCTTGAAATAAAGCAGAATCTTCGGCAATCATTTCACAGGAAAAAGAACAAAGGCCTAAGGAAATCAATTCTTCTATTATCTGAACATGCTTATCAACAAAAGATCCAATCCCTAAAATTCCAACCTTACGTGTCACTGAATCCTCAACCCGTTCGACAACATATTTTGCAATCCCTTATGAGTTTCTCTTGCATTTAACGAAAGTTTTCCAATGCGAAAAGGGGCATACGCTCGTCCGTCTTCTTGCAAAGCTACAGGTTGCGTATTTTTCCTTAGCCAGAAGACCATTTCTTTAAAAGGTTTAGAATTAGGGAAGCCTTCTTCTAAAAGAACTTTAGCAAACTGATGAGTCTTGGGGTGTTCATAAATTTGAGGATAAGAAATTTGAATCCCCCAGCCAAAACTCTCTGGACTAGCAACCATTGATCGGATTTGATGGTCAAAAGAAGAAAAAAAACAGTGAAATAGCTGAATCTGAATTACAGGAAGAGAAGCTTTAATAGCAATTTTTTCATCAGGAACTGCAACAGCATAAAAAGGGTCCAAAGAATTGGAGAGCATCAAAGAAAAAAACCGCCTCAGAGATGGTGGAGGCAGAGTCTCATGCAGCTTCATCCAATCTAAATAAGAGGCATATTTTTCTAGAAATTCTTGCTCGCTAACTTGCCAAGAAGCTTCGGTTAGAAGTCCACTAGCAGGAATGAGCACAAAAGAACTTAAAACAGAGAGCAAAGATCTCAGTTCATCAACACTTAAAAGCACTGCATGCTTAAGCCATTTTGAAGCGCGAAATAGCCCTTCTTTTTCTACGGAGCTATATCGAATAGGGAAACTCATTCTTTCGAAGTCCTTTTTTCCTTAGACATTCCTTGTGACACAAATAGCAACACCACCCCACAAAAAATAGCAGAATCGGCAATGTTAAACACGGGGAAAGAATATCCCCACAAACGAAAATAGAACATGTCTACGACATGCCCGTAAATAAAAAAATCAAGCACATTGCCAACAGCTCCCGATAAGATCGAGACTAAAGCGAGATTGCGCAAAAAAGAATATTTAGCAAAAAACAAATAGGCAAAAAGTGCGAGAATGATCGCACATCTGCCCCATAAAAGAGCCAGTTGCATAGAAGAAAAAAAACCCCACGCAGCCCCCTTATTCATAACATATTCTAAAGAAAAATCAATCCCACACCAATTGCGAAAAACACAAATACCGGATGAAGAGAAATGTTCTACGACATACCGCTTTGATCCTATATCGAGCCCTAATAAACAAAGACCGATGACTAAAAGAGCCCAACTAGTACTTCGATGCATTAAATGAGGCCTTTTTCCAACTTATCTTGCGCTTTTACTGTCATCGTTGCATAGGGAATAGCTTCTAAGCGAGGCTTAGGAATCTCTTCTTCCGTTAAATCACAAATTCCATAAGTGTTTTCATTGATTTTTTCTAAAGCTCTTTCGATCTGTCGAAGAATTTGATAATCCTTATCAGAAACTTCAAAACTCACAGAACGAATAGAGTCTTCCGTGCCCTCATCTTGATGTCTAGCATGCCCCATCCCTTCTTCTGACACTTTAACGGTTTCATTAACACCGCGGACTTGGCACGTGATCTGTTCTTTTAACTCTTCTAACTTCTTTTTGAATTGCTCTATTTCCGAATTCGTCAAAGGCATTTTCTCATCCTTGTTGAAGGTTCTCGTATATTTTTAGGAAGGAATATTTTCCAGCGCTACCATTAGTTCATCTACGCACTTAAAACGACGATATACACAAGCAAAGCGAATATATGCAATAGGATCTAATAATTGCAGATGTTCCATAATGAGTTCGCCAATTTCTCGAGAGGACACTTCTCGAACTTGTCTCTCCATCAAATTAGAGGTAATTTTGTAAGCAAGCGTCATCACTTGCTCATGGCTAACCTTAGTATGGCGGCAACATGCTGAAAGCCCTTTAACAAGTTTTTCTTGAGCAAAATCTTGATACACCCCATTTTTTTTGAGGACTTGTAAAGTAAGATCAATGGTCTCAAAGGTTGTAAACCTTCGCAAACACTTCAAGCATTCTCTTCGCCTACGAATCGCATGCGTCTCCGTAACCGTTCTAGAATCAGTTACTTTAGACTCCTCATGTGCGCAAAAAGGACATCGCATGTTCAGGTCTCCTAAACTCGAAAAAGGCAGAATAAGACAAAAAAAAGCTTAAAGCAATTAAAAACATTAAGATTGAGCTGACTGAGACCGACCTAGAGTTAAAAGCCCCAGTTTTTACATGTAGATACTAGCCTTAATGACGAAGAATACAATGCATTAAAGAAGATTTCTTCTGAACACAAAAAAACCCTAGAGTTAACCTCTAGGGTTTAGGTTCGGAGGAGGTGAGATTCGAACTCACGAAACACTTTCGCATTTACACGCTTTCCAAGCGTGCTCCATCGGCCACTCGGACACTCCTCCAGAAAAGACGACAAGTCTAGCTAAAAAGAAGATAACTCTCAAGACATAATTTCCAAAAAGCATTTTCTTGAAAAAAATCCATCGAATAATCGAGAATAGACTCTTTTCTTTCGCGGACGAATATGCACAGAATCTTTTTACCCTTTATAACCATAATAGGACTACTTTTAGGAAGCTGCTCTCAAAAAGACACCAAAAGCCCAGAAGTCTTAGTGAGCATCCCCCCCTACCTATACTTTATAGAGGCTCTTACCGAAGGGCAACTCAAAGCAGTCTCCCTCGCTCCCGTCGGATCCAACCCTCACCTTTACGAACCAACACCCAAGCAAGTTCAAGAAGCTCAAAAAGTTCATTTATGGGTTCGACTCAACGAAAGCTTTGAAAAAAAAATAGAAAAATCCCTAACAGAACAAAACAAAAGTCTAATCATAGCCAACCTAGCAGAAAGCAGCCTGATCCCTTTCATCTACGAAGATGACATGTCTTGCCACTGCCACGAATGCGACTCCACAGACAGAAAAGACCTACACATTTGGCTTAGCCTAAAACTTGCAAAGACTCAAGCAGACATTATCGCAGCAGCTCTAATCCAAGCCTTTCCTCAACACCAAGCACTTGTAGAAAAAAATCTCTTAAAACTTCAAGAAAAACTGACAGAAAAAGACCTCCTTTTCACGCAACAGCTAGCCCCCTATAAAAATGATGCTATCTTAGTTTCCCATCCTGCTTTCAGTTACTTTTGTCGCGACTACGACATTCATCAAGTAGCTATTGAATCTGAAGGAAAAGACCCTCGCCCTCAAAAACTAGCAGCAACCTTAGCTCTCGCCAAAGAACTCCCCATACGAACTGTATTAACACAATCGCAATACAACAATAAGGGAGCTGAAATAATCGCGAACAAGCTCGGACTACCGATACATGAGGTTGACCCATACAGCCCTAATTACTTAGAAAACCTCGAACTCATGACCCACTATATTGTAGCACCGTAAAAACCATGCCATCACCCGCTATCATCGTAGATCAAGTAAACTTCTCCTACCACAACACTTCTGTACTAGAGAATGTTAGCCTATCCATTTACGAAGGAGATTTTGTAGCTGTTTTTGGACCTAACGGCGGAGGAAAAACCACCTTACTGCAACTGATCATGGGGCTACTAGAACCTACACAAGGAAACATATCTCTTTGGGGGAAAACCCCAGGGAAAAATCGCCCTCATATAGGCTACGTCCCCCAAATAGCACGCTTTGACAAGCAGTTTCCCATTACAGCAGAAGAAGTTGTGCAAATGGGATGCCTTTCAAAACTTTCATTTTGGGGAACCTTAAAAGCTCAAGAAAAGCAGACCGCCCTAGAAGCTTTAGAGAAAGTCGGAATGACTGACTTCAGACACCGCTCATTTGGACAACTTTCAGGTGGTCAAGCTCAAAGAGTCCTAATAGCGAGAGCATTAGCATCACACCCCAAACTACTCATCCTAGACGAACCAACCGCAAGCGTAGACCCCAAAGCAGAAGAAGAAATTTTACAAATCCTCACTTCCCTACAAGGAAGCCTAACCATTTTAATGGTCACTCATGACCTACAAACCATCATTAAAAAAGTCGAAAAACTTCTTTGCGTACATCGCCATGCACACATGTTCTCCCCCTCCGAAGTATGCGAGCATTTCGGGCTTGGCTTATACCACTCTCCTCTTATAAAAACACAATTTTGCGTAAAATAAAAATATGGACTTTTCTATTTCAGCACTTTTTACGAATCCATTTCTCCTCATGGCCCTCGGAGCCGGCCTTGCCGCTTCGATTTCAGGGGGCATCATTGGAACATATGTAGTCACTAAACGTATCGTCTTCATGAGCGGAAGCATTTCTCACGCTGTTTTAGGAGGAATGGGGCTTTTCTTGTGGCTAAGAAGAACATACTCATTGCACTTTCTCTCCCCCTTTCAGGGAGCACTATTCTTTGCACTACTTGCCGCAGTACTCCTAGGATGGATTCATCTGAAGTGTAAAGAAAGGGAAGATTCGATTATCGCAGCCCTTTGGGCTACTGGAACATCTATTGGGGTAATATTTATCACATTCACTCCGGGATATAACGTAGAGCTCATGAATTTCCTGTTTGGAAACATTTTATGGGCTACACAAGGGGACGTAACAGCCCTCCTAATCCTAGACGCTTTAGTAATCAGTTCGACTCTATTTTTCTATCGTAAATTCCAAGCAATTTGCTTTGACGAACAACAAGCAGCCCTGCAAAGACTCCCAGTAAAACGTTTATACATTTTCTTACTTTGCTTAATTGCACTTTCCGTCGTGGTTCTCATCCAAGTTGTAGGAGCGATCCTTGTAATCTCCCTACTTACCATGCCAGCCGCTGCTGCTTCGAGCTTTACCCATCGACTCTCTTCCTTAATGAAGCTATCAGTAGGCGCAAGCATCCTCTTCACTTGCCTAGGAATCTACGCTTCCTACGAACTGAACTGGCCTCCAGGAGCTACTATTACGCTGATTGCCGCTGTTTTTTACTCGCTATCGCTAGTCTACAGCCGCCTTCATCGATTAAGAAATTGACAGATATTTTTTTAAAAACCCTCTCCAACCTTTTACTTTCTTTTGCTTCGTTGCCTTCTTAGAGCGAGAGCTATGTTTAGAAGCTTTACGAACGGACGCCGCCATGATCTACCTCTTTAAAAATAAATGTTCTGAACTATATAACCACACACCAGTAAATTCAAATTACAACATAAATAATTATTTATCAATAGAATTGGGGAAGCCCCAATAAATCGGCTAAAAAAAGTCTTTTTTGGGTCCTTTAGAGAGCAATCTCTCTTTTGCACTTGACTAAGAAAAATGGTTCTTTTATTGTCTTCGCTTTCCTCTTTCAGGAACCTTTCCACTAAGGTTTCCTATTGACCTATCGCAAAGAAAAACACTCAGGAGGTCACATGTACGCGATTATAGAAACGGGCGGGAAACAATACAGGGTAGAAAAAGACGATGTTATTGACATCGAGCTGATAGATGCTGCCCAAAATGGACAAGTAGAATTCAAAACTGTGCTCTTCATCAATGATGGAGCATCCGTGAAAATGGGAGCGCCTTACCTTTCTCAGTCTACTGTGAAAGCGGAGCTCATTTCTGAAGTTAAAGGTCCTAAAGTTGTTTCTTTTAAGTATAAGAAAAGAAAAGGGTACCGCAGAAAAGTAGGCCACCGCCAGCGCTACTCAAGAATAAAAATTACAGACATCATAGGCTAAGGGAGCTTTACCATGGCACATAAGAAAGGGCAAGGTTCGACAAGAAACGGACGTGACTCCAACTCACAACGTCTGGGCATTAAAGCCTCTGGTGGGGAATTTGTTACAGCGGGAAGTATTCTCGTGAGACAAAGAGGAACTCGATGGGTTCCTGCGAAAAATGTAGGAAGAGGTCGGGATGACACATTGTTTGCTCTTGTAGATGGGGTTGTTACCTATCGTAAGACCAATAAAACGTACATTTCTGTTCTTCCACAAAGCTAGTTTTTAGATTCTAACGCGTTTCCCTTCCAAGGGAAACGCAAACCTTTAAGATTTATATATATGTTTGTTGACTCTATTTCTCTCACTCTCTCTGCAGGCAAAGGCGGCAATGGCGTCATTGCTTGGCGCAGAGAAAAATACATCCCCAAAGGGGGCCCTACCGGCGGAAACGGCGGCCATGGAGGGTCTATTACCCTCGTTGCTGATCGGCAAACCGTTTCTTTAGAAGGGTACCGCCATAAGCGAATCTTTTGCGCACAAAATGGTGCGTGCGGAGGCAGTAACCTCAAACAAGGAAAGGCTGGAACTAATTTAATTCTGAAAGTTCCTTGCGGAACTCTAGTAAAAGACCGTCATACGCAAGAAGTACTTTTTGATCTTACGGAAGATGGGCAAGAATTGCCTCTCTGCCGCGGAGGAAAAGGAGGGAAAGGGAACCATCATTATAAATCCCCAACTCACCAAGCCCCCCATTTTTGCACCGAAGGAACTCCGGGGGAATCCCGAGAAATTGAACTAGAGCTCAAACTTATTGCAGACGTCGGATTGATCGGTATGCCTAATGCCGGCAAGTCTACCCTCCTCTCTAAGTTAACTTTTGCTCGTGTAAAAATCGGCGCCTATCCTTTTACAACACTATTTCCTAATTTAGGATATGCTAGAGCCCCCTCTGGAAACAGGGTACTACTAGCTGATATCCCAGGAATTATTGAAAATGCACACATCAATAAAGGGTTAGGATATGCCTTTTTAAGGCACATCGAAAGAACCTCTGCCCTGGTATTTGTCATTGATATTTCTGGATTTGAAGGAAGAGATCCCCTAGAAGACTTCCAAATTCTACGAAACGAGCTCTCTGCCTACGATCCTGAGCTTTTGAAAAAGCCCTTTCTCGTTGCTCTCAATAAAATAGACATAGAAGGTGCTTCAGAAAATATCCAACGTTTTTACGATACCATGACAGATATTCCTCGGGAATGCATTTTCCCAATAGCTGCCCAAGAAAAACAGGGGCTTCCTCCTCTGCTCGAAGGAATAGAATCTCTTACAACTCCTTTAGTACCCTGCTAAATAATATGGTTGCATTTAATTTCAGATAGTAATAATTTGAAATTAAATCCAACCAATGGCAATACTATGAAGCACGCAAAATTCTTCTATATAATTACCTGCGCTAGCTGTTTAATTTACTCAAAAGTCTGCGCGACCTCCCCTTTATCCCCTTCAAAAAATATTGGACCTGGATCTCGATCTACAAGCAGTCAAGATTCCCTAGAAGGAAGTCTTCATATGGGATCTCAAGCAAAAAGTTTTGCTCCCAACTCTCTCTTCTACCCTCCTACCCACTCTGCCAATCCCATGACGTCACTGCAAAACGAAGCATTTCTTCACAACTCCTTCCACTGGTCATATTTTCGTAGCCCAAATGGACAACTCTGGGGCAGAAACAGCTACGGAGACCAACTTTTACTAGATCCGTGAAAAATTACTGCGCTTATCTATAAAAATACTCTTTCTCAATAGGTATATATTGGATATTTCCTCCATCTTGTGAAAGATATGGAACTTGATGGCTACCCTCAATTAAGACAGCAATTCTCTTTCGATTTTCCGAAGAAAAAATGTTTGCAATCTCTTGAATCACTTGCTCATAACGCAAAGAATGTAACCTCTCCAAATTTTGAACAAGCCAGGCAAGATCTTCACTCGTATTAGCACTGTTCTTTTGATTTTGCGCATTCATAATAAGAGACTCTCGAATCACCTCAAATCGATCTCGCGTGAGAATTTCCTCTCCATTCAAAGCAAATTCATGTAAAAACTTTTCAACTCTATACAAAAGATCTAAAGGCGCATGCGTACTAGATTGCACTCCAAAGCAATGACAGATCTTTTGATTCATAAGCTCTTGCCAGGTATGAAGCTTGTAGGCTGTTTGTTGTCTTGTTCTCAATTCTTCAAAAAATTCGCTATGCAATACTGTCGTTAGTATTTTATGAATAACCTCCAAGTCCTCCTCTAGCTTGCCAGCCTCAATTAAAAGAAGAAGAGCATTACCTCTACGATGTGTTTTTTGCATGATAAGATACGATTGAGCATCTTCCGGAAAAATAAACATCTTACTACGATCCTTGGCGAAATTACTGGACTTAACATCTAAAATTGCCGAGATTTGTTCCCAAAGTTGCACAATTTGCTGTTCACAGGTTCCCCCCAAAAAAGCACCTTCAAGGAAGATCTCTTGAAAATATGTTTTTTGAAATACTTCATACTCTGCAAACTCCATCTGCAATAATGCATGATATAATTCCATCCTTGTATAATAAGAAGGCCTTAGAAGAGAATCTAGAATTTGATGCGCATAATCCATAGGAGATGGGTCTCCAGGATAGCTATCTAACTTCTGTTGTTTGATCTTCTCAAATTGCTCTTGAAAAACATGCGCCTGTTTTAGGGCAGAAAAAAAACGTTGAAAATAGATGGGATAGTCAAAATAAGGTGCACTAAAAAATAAACACAAATCCATTCCTTCCATTTCTACACTCCAAATAACCTTTAGCTCATCAGAAAATTCTTTCTTTAACTCATCGTTGATCCCTTGGACAAAAATATCATTAAAAGCCACATGCTTCGCACTACTATTCATCAAAGGCGTCGTAATACAAAAAAATGCATCAATCGACTCCCCCTCAACCACAGGAGCTACCCATCTGATTCGCGCTGTGGCATCATCAATTAAAAAAATGGGATCTGGGATCTCACGATCCTCAACTTCCGTTTCAATAGGAATGCGGTCTCTTTTACGTGTAGGAAGTTCTTCCTCCGGCTGAAATCCAATGGAAGGATTTGGCTTTGCTTGATGCCATTCTTGTAATTTTTTCTCTGCAATCTTCCGTATCGCATATTCAGATCCCATCCATTTTTCAATGCGAGACAAACGAATTCCCACCTCTTCAGGGTTCGCGACAAGAAAATATAAACATCGGAAAGGAGTCAACTCCAAAAGCAATGATTTGGTCATGGAAAGAGCTTCTTCTGAAGACGTATACGTTTGATCTGGATAAGTTTTCATCTCTTCATCAATTAGCTCCGAAGAGATTCGCATTACATAATCAAAACTATCGTCAAAAACTGCTTGCAATTGAGCATCTTCCATATATTGCAGTTTTTTTAATAAATACACTGGAATTTGCAACTGCTCAATGCGTCGAAAAGCTTGAAAACAACGCAAAACTACTTCTTCATATTGAGCAATACCAAGATCTGTTAAAAGAACGTTCAGCATAAAAAAAGCATGATCTTGCCCCATCTTCCAAAAATCGGCATGAACTTCTTTAGCCAGACCTTCCTTTTCAAGTGTTTTGGATAAACTGTTTCCCCCAACGTGATCGATAGCCATCTGCAATAAATGGATAGCCTTGTGCCCTTCTGCAGTCAGCAAATAGGAAGGGATTTCCCAAAATAAAAATAAAGATCTATTTTTAAAGGCTGGCCTCACATGGATGATATGGCCTTTTTGTTCTAAAGAAGTCATCTCTTCGGAAAATTGGATTTTGTCTTTACTCTCAACTCTGTTTTCTACAGAAATGGCAGAAAAAAAACGATCTGCCATTTCTGCCAGTGTTTCCAAAGACTCCGGGGCCATAAGAACTAATCTCATACGTTCCGGATGATAATGTTCATGAAACCATTGCTCTATATCTCGACGCTTAATACGAGAAAGCGATTCAAGATTACCACAAGACAGTTGCACATTAGGATGGTGAGGATTACCGCTTTCCTTGAAAATTCTCCAGACTCGTAAAGCATCATTTTCTATCGCATCTTCAAACTCATGGTGTACCGCATATATTTCCCTTTGAATAGAAGACTCCGTAAAAAGAGGATCGATAAAAAAATGCGATAGTCGATCCAATGCCCCCGTAAAAAAAGCAGAAGGGATTGAAAATCCATAACTTGTTCGATCGTGTTTTGTAAAAGCGTTATATCGTCCCCCTCTTTCCAAAATATATTGAGAGTATTCCGATTCCTTCGGGTAAGCCTCTGTCCCTAAAAATAAAAGATGCTCCACAAAATGCGCCATGCCTAGGTATTCTTCTGGATCATCCCATGTTCCCGCTCTAACGGATAATGATGCAGCAGACTCTTCCAAAGAAAGATCTGAAATAAGAAGGACTTGAAGTCCATTGGACAGACGAATTTTTGAAAATTTCTTTTGAATAGAACTTTTAGCAAGAATCGATTGATCATCAATTAGTTCATAGGAAAGAGTAGCTTGAGCTTTTGCAGCATCTTTCCATTGCTCACATTTTTTGACCCACAAATCTTTAGAGCCTGCAAATCCCTGTGAAAAGACAATGCAGATCAAAAGCATGATCGACCGTACCATCATGAACTCTCCTCCTAAAGTATTGTTTCCAGCCTACCGCGCATTTTCCTCATATAGAATCCCTTAAAAATATTCACTGAAAAAACTCTAAAGCTGGAAATGGTTCTTATAAAAGTGATGGAACCTTAAAACAAAAGAGCAGAAATCGCAGACAGTAAAATGGAGCAATCTTGAAATACGTAAAAAAATTAGATAAGCGAGCTTCTCTCTCATAACCATTTTTCATCCTATCATAGCTATATCAAAATCTACCCTTTACATTAAAAAATCTTTCCATAACATGGATCGGCGAAATACAGTTATTATACACTAAGATTCGAAAGGACTCCCCCTATGAATTATGTTAAGTACTGCAAGCGTTGCTTGTATCTATGGATTTTATGCTTCACCTCTTTTCTCGTTTCACAAGAGTCTGCGTTTCCTTACCCTGTCGATATCGTATACTTGTGGGTTGATGGCAATGATCCTGAGTGGATCGGGTGTAAAAAGCATTATGAACAACAGGAACACATGTACATCCCTCCTGCTCAGGAAGCTTGCCAGGACAACCGTTTCTGGGATCATGAAGAGCTAAGATATTCATTACGCTCCCTGATTAAATTTGCTCCATTCTTCAATCACATTTATATTATAACTATGAACCAACGACCTAAATGGCTCTTGGATCATCCACAAGTTACAATCATTGATCACAAAGAAATTTTCAAAAACCTTGGACATCTTCCTACTTTTAATTCTCAAGCTCTCGAGTGCCATCTACATCGTGTTCACAATCTTTCTGAGCACTTTATTTATTTCAACGATGATGTATTTGCAGGAAAACCCCTTTCTCCTTACGATTTTTTTACAGAAGACGGAAAAATTAAAGTGCTTTTTGAAAAAGGGTTCACTGTATCTAAAGATCCTATTGTCCAATCTTCTCTATATCGCAAAGCCTGGATAAATTCTAATGCTCTCTTAGATTTATATTTTATCCCAGAAAACAGACATCGATTATGTCATGCACCTTTTGCACTACGAAAGTCTTGGATTGAAGATATAGAAAATCTCTTTCCTTTTGTTTTCCAGGAAAATTCTTCTCATAGATTTCGAGGGGCCTCTAACTTCAATGTAACCAATGGTCTCTTCCAATATATTTGGCATTATCAAGGGCTCGCGGTTCGCGGGACCTTAACCAATCAAATGGTATCTTTATATGATGATGCACGCTTTGAAGAAACGCATAAAGCGCTGCAAAATCTTATAGATTTCCCCAAACACACCTTTTGTCTTCAAGATTGCATGATTGGAGAAAGCGGAAAAAGCTGCCGACTTCTGCAAACTGTTTTTGAAACGCTCTTTCCCAATCCGGCTCCTTGGGAAAATATGGAGATTGAAAGGAAAGTATATTTTCTAGAAGAAGAACTCTAAAATCCATTTAAAAAAAACAGCTCAGGCCATTTCCTCCTACATTTAAGGTGGAAATGGCCCTCATCTCCGAATTTCCTGGAAAAACAAGAAAAAAACAGCTATTTTTATCCCAATTAACGTAAAGACACAACGATGCTTAAAGGGTTGTTTGGCAATCAAAACATAGAAAGAATTCTTCTTTTTCTCTTCGTTAACGAAAAAACTTATGCCTCGCAAATTCACTCTCTATTACAAGTTCCGCTTACGCCACTGCAAATGGCATTATCACGTCTTGAAAAAGAAGGGATCCTCTTAAGCAGTTGTGAACAAAAAATCCGAATATATCAATTTCATCCTGCATTCCCTCTTCGCCAAGAGTTAGAAATTCTTTTAAAAAAAGCTTATGAGTTACTTCCACCTCAAGAAAAAAGACGCTACTGCTTCTTTCATAAACCACGAGAGGTGTTTCCAAAAGAACTAGACCTAGAGTCCATAAAAACAAAAGAGCTCATCCTTTTTTGGGAACGGCTTCACCATGTAAAACAACTCTCCTTTTCTACACGTTCTAAGATTCTGGGAAAACAAGAAACAAAAAACGGTCTAGCAAACGTAACGGTAAAAAAATCTTCCAATACGATTATATTTCAAGAAAAAGGATACTGGATTTGCAATACACTTCCTGAACACACCTTTAGTAACTGCTTTCGTTGGACTCTAGACAAATATAATGGATATGTTTCCTTAGAGCACTTGCGTTACGGAATAGACCATCCCGTATTTCTCTTTCACTTAACTCCTACGAGACCTTTTGTCCTCGAACCAGTAGATGCTCATCTTTGCAGAGAAGACATGTATTTGGGCAATATTCTGTGGAATAGCAAACAAATAGATTTTCATTGGAGAGTCATTGGACCCTCCAAAAATGACTATCTAGAGTATCGTTACACTTGAAAACCTTATTTCCTGCCAGCTTCAAATTGGGCATAAGCATCTTGACCACGAACTAAAGCCATCTGCAAAGCTAGTTTAGTCCACCACTGTTCTCCGTAAAATCTTGATCTGGAAAGTTAAAGCGATTCTATCACCGCTAAATCTTTCAATGCTTTAGCAATACAATAGTTACCACCATATCCATGAAAACAAATCGTCATTCTGGAGTTAGTCCTAGGAATTGAAAAAAACTGTAAATCAAAATCGATAGATACTGCATTTACCGCAAAAAATGGGAATAAGAAAAGAAAGAACTTAGGAAGATATTTTGTCATTTTTAAGAATGATAAAATAGTTTCACGCTATGAAAACCCTTACAAAATCTCTATTTATAGGAATACACGAAAGGAATTTAGATTGAAAAAAAATGTTGGTACATGAAAACTCCTATCCTTACAAAAGGGGGAAAGGAATGAAAAGAACATTGACTCCATTCTATCTATACGTGAGTCTAATATTTAGCGTGCTTTCCTCAAGAGAATGTCGTGCAGACATAGCCATCATTGCGGGAGCTGGGAGCGCAACTGTCGGCTGCGATTCACCAGATTATCCTATAGCTCAGTCACTTTCCATTGGTGCGAATTTTGCTCCATCTATTACGATGCCTACCAATGCTGCCGGAATCATTTCCGTTGCTATAGGCCAACGTACAGGCAACATTGTTTTTGCTGGAATAAATGAAGATACCTATCTGCCTTTAATCTACAGCGGATCGATTCTCTCTTCTTCTGTAAATGTTATTTCCCTTCCTGATAATTCTGCTGAAGGGTTTCTTATTTGCTCCGCCATAGACTCTGAAGGAACCGCCATTTTAGGAGGGAGAAGCGAGGGGGATATATATACACCTATCGGCTACAGATTGCTTTTGGGAGCCACAGAAGCAACTTCCATTTCCTTTCCTGACGTAGATTCCGGAGAAATCCAATCTCTTGCTATCGCTCCTAATAATACAGCAATCTTTGTTGGGAAAAATTTCTCCACTTTAAATCCAATGATTTACATTCTCCCCGAGGGTTCCAGTACCGCTATTTCCCTTCCAATACCCGATACATCCATCACGGGAATCCTAGAGTGTGTTGCAATTTCCCCTGACGGAAAAACAGCCATTCTAGCAGGTCAAGACACGTTGAATAATCAATCTCTTATTTATAGGCTCTCTCTTGAAAGCAATTCAATAAGTTCTATATCCATTCCTAGCACAGGCGATGGAAGCTTTATCAATACGGTTGCATTTGCTGCAGATGGATCTGCTATTTTAGGGGGGGGAAATAACTCAGAATCTGTTATCTATAGAGTCCTTGCTGGGAGTAACTCTGCATCTACCATCACACATCCCAATGAAGACGACGGAGGCGGAACTATTTCTGGGGCTGCTATAGGTTCTGATGGTGTAGCCATTTTAGCAGGATTTACCTATAACTTTCCTCTCATCTATAGAATTGCGCCTGGAGAGTCTCAAGCAACTTCCGTTACAATTCCTGATTTGATGGAAGGAGAACTGATCAGTGTTTCCATCGGAAATGACAATATCGCTGTGTTAGCAGGAGGCTCTTACAATAGCAATGGATTTATTTACACAGTATCAACAACAGATACCACCGCCTCAAACATTTCATTTTCAACTCTATTTCCGGACCAGGTTTTTTTAAGTGTTGCTATCTACTCTAGCAATGTACTGTATGACACTAGACGATTAATTCCTTATTACTACAACCAGATTGAAGAAACAAAAAACGCTTTAAAAAAGGCTAGAATACAATGAAATATACAAATTATAAACGTGCATTTTTGCTTTTTATTTTATCCTTTGCAAGCAACATCTTCGCTGAAGAAACTACAAATGAAGCCTCAGTCAAAAGAGCATCATATCCAGTTTGCCAAAAACCTCAAGGATGGTCACTGGACCTAGGTGGAACCTATACATGGATGTCCTTCACCACACCACCCACATACTCAGGAAGCACAGGCGGAGTTCAAGGCAAAGTCACTTATCAAAAACCCTGGGCATTTTTTGGACAAGCTCGTTCCTTTTATAATCTTGGGACTTTGTCCAGTTCTTTAAATCACACGAACTTAAACGAATGGTACATGGAATTTGTCGGAGGATATTGTTTCTCTGCTTTAAAAAACTGGTCCATTACTCCTTATGCAGGCTTAGGGATTGATTTTCTGCATGACTATCATCATGGGTATTCTTCCATTGATCCCATCAAACTAAGGTATAACATTTATTACGCAGTTGCAGGATTAGATACCCACTACACATGGCGCGATTGGATGCTCGGATTACAAGTAGACTGTTTACCTTCTTTTAATCAATATCTGAACATTAAAAGTTTACCAGAAGCTGCTTGGGAACTTAAAAACAGAACGGGTGCTGCAGCACGACTTCCTATTGCCTATAGATTCGTAAAAAACTATTGGTTAGAGCTAACACCATACTACAGATGGCTTCCTATAGGATCTTCAGAAGTTTTAGATCTCCCTCATAGGAACCTTACTCAGTGGGGAGCTTTTCTTACTTTCCGTTTCTTTATTTAATCAGAAGAAGAATATAAAGCATCTTCGAAAGGAGCGATAATCCTTTCTCCATCATAGACAACATAATCTTCGTTTTGACTATACGTATGGGTCCCCTGTAAACCGGGGGCCCAGTTAGGTTCAATACAAACAACTTCCTTTTCTAGAAATTCCTCAGTTGTTAAAAGAACGATTTCATTTAAAATCATAGATCTTCCATATCGTATGCTACAATCCATCGTAGGACGAATCATGTGTCCATCGATAAAAAAAATAGGCCCTGCATTTCTTCCTTTGATAGATCTATGGTTGATCGGATGAGGACAAAACGGAGAATGTAAATCTTTAGCATAATAGATAACGAGCTGATCTTTACGAACAGCAGCAAAAAGCCAATAATATCCATTGTGTTTAAACAAAATGGGATCTGAAAAATTCTCTCCTCGAACTAAAACTCTTTCAAATGCCCATTGATGAGGAAATTGCGTCGCCTTGTACAAAGAAATGGATCGATATCGAAATGTTTCGGGCGTCATATAAATAGCATCCCCATCTTGAAATACATGAGGGAAGGAAAGGTGGATTGGAAGCTCTAATGCTAGCTGAGGTTTTGTAACCACATTCCCTTGATCCAAAGTGACATATGAAATCACTCCTTTCTTGTAATCAAAGTCCTCGAAAAAGAGGTAATTGGTTCCCTTATATTTGAACAGACAAGGATCTGCATAGAATTTGCCTTTAGGCGGTAAAAATAAAGCGTGGAATGCAAGGGAACTTAATGTATTACCCTCATTTCTCTTAATGGCAATAAAGTATTTAGATCGCTTCTCATCCGAGTATAAAGAAGAAAAAAGAGCCACTATTACAAAATAAAATATCCAATTTTTCAGACACCTCTCCTAGCTGGAAGTTTCCCTAGAGGATTGCCAAAACTTGCGTAATCCTCGGGCATCTTTGAATGAAAATGCAAGTTGGCGATCCTATAATTTTTTCCCTTAAAGAAAATATAGGGAACATTTTGTCCTTTTATATTTTCTCCCCAAAAAAAAGAAAAAAAATGAGGATCGAATAAAGACCTGGCATGAACAGTTCCTGCCCCTCGATTGGGAGAATATTTTCTGTCGTTTCCATTAATAAAGATACCAAGTCCTGCTGCATCAAAAAGATATTCCGAAAACGGTTTTGAATAAAGAGAAAGAAAGCTCAATGGAGTGGCATTATCTGGGACAAAAGAACTTCTTCTTTTAGCATAGCTTTGAGCATATTCTGGCATGAGTGTTGGAAGAGGCAAAAGAGAGTTTGACCCATATTTTCTATAGAAACTAGCTAACGTTTGCATGTCATTAATACAAAGATGTGGTTTAACTCCTTGAAAATTTCTCATTTCTGAGATCATATGATTCAGTAAAGACTCTAGACTCTCAGCATCTTTAATAAATACAAAACATGGGATACACCCTTTCAGAGACTGAAAAGGAGCTGCCAATCGAGTGTTTAATTTAGCAAATAAGGGCAACAGCTCTTCAAGATCTAAATAAAGCATGCAATCGCTTTCTAAATGAAGAACATCTGTTAAGCCTTGCGCTTTTATGAAATCATATAAAACAAAAAAACGCTCCGATGCATACATCCAATAGCCTTCCACAAAAGAAGGCGGCAGCTTATTTACTTCAAAAAACTCTATGTGCTGTGAGCTCTTTGGAATATACTCCATAGAGATCAAATCAATTCCGCTTTCATTTAGACAAATTTGATACTTGTTTTGAAAAATCTGATAAGCCTCTGTATCCGAAAGCAAGTAGATATCACAGTCTGGATTGAGATATCGCGCTTGCTTCATTGTCGTAAAGAGACAAGAGGGAATAGATTTCCCTAGATGGACAAAAATCAAAGAGGCAGAGAACGATTGGGCAGGAAATAATACAAATAGAAGCAGCGTCCAAAAAGCACATATACAAGTGTATTTTTTCAAGCCCACCCCCTTATGAAAAAAACTTAAGGCAACTTTGGAACTCTATTCCAACAATCTTTAATACGAAAATCCGCGCCATTGTGTAGTAAACACGCCACAATTTCGTAATGTTTTTTTTGCATCGCTAAAAAAACAGGAGTTACCCCTAAAGAGTTTTGCGCATTTACCTAGGCCCTCTTTCTAATATAGCGAAGAGCATTCACCTGGTTGATAGCATCTTGGTCTTCCAACAGCTTGTTGATTTTTTTGATCGAAAAAAGCAATTGTATCCACAAGAAGACCTACATTCTCGGGCTAAGTAAAACTTGTTAAGCCTAGCTAAAGAAAAGCTAAAATTGCACCCAGAGTCTATTTCTTGAGTAATATCCATCATAGGCCACAAATTGAATTAGAGATCAACTTATTGCAAATCTGGGTAACTGTATATTATGCTCGATTTGATCGATCTGCACTATTCACGTATCAAATACTCAAGTTTTTCAAAGTGACTATAGGTTATATGAGACAAGAAAGGTTCCTTTTCTTCGAATCTCTCAATATCAATAGAAATTTTCTCTGCAAAAAGCTCTTCCGAATCTAACACAACAACACCCAACCTCTTTAACTCGTCTAGCTTTCCTTCCAAAGCTATGGACAACTCAGTACAACCTAATAACAATACATTTACAGGTGTACCTTTTATTTTTTGAGCTTTGATCCCATCGCATATTATATTATAAAGCGTATCATCGTCTGCTTGCGATCGACCAGCTTTAGTCTTATTGATTTCTTCTTGTACAACCTCTTGCTGTTCAGAATTTACGTTTGCATACTGAACGCCCTTTTTTTCGAAAAGTTTTTCGTACAGCCGTTTTTTTCTTGCTACTTTAGTTCCGATAATTAAAACGTGCGGATGTTCTACACAGGATTCAGCACGATCTACAACGTACTCTGTTAGATTGACAACTTTTCCTCTTGCCAACGTATTCAAGAAGTTAAAATAAATGTGCGCTGTATTAGAAGCCAGATAAACCCGATGTTGATGATTATCTGCATTGAGAAACAAATGCAAATTTATTAGATAACGCTGAATATCGCTTATCACTTCAAAAAAAGCTCTCGGAGGAGGCGCAGACATTAGCTTGATTGTACATCTATCCGAAACATTTTTTTCTTTTAGTTTTCTGATAATAAGATCTAATATTCTTGCATCAGATAAGGGGCCCATTCCTCCTAAAATAGCGCAAGATGATACGGAATTTGGATTTCCTCCATTTATCCATAGATCAACTGTAGATCTTTGAGATTCTTTGGGAATTAACTCAGCTATTTTTTTTTGCAACATACCATAATAGTCCGATTTATCAACCGGCAAAGCAATAGATAATAGCTTATCTGCCACATTAGCTTCCGAGTGAATACCATACCGTTCGATCAATTCCTCTGACCAATTTTCTACCAGTAAATCATTGGCATGTTTGTTAAAAAAACCATTACGTTGCGATAAGTTCTGAGATTTTTTACAAGCAGTGAGGGTTGCAAAAAAATTGAATGTTAAAATGAGGAAAAATCCGCCTATTACGAGCAAAATTTTTGAAATGACTTTTTTTCTCAATGTAATCCTAAAAAAATTACCCACATAGTTTAAATATAAACATTTAAACCTATCATGGGGTTTGTAAACTGAGAAGCATTTTTTCTAACATAAAAAAACCAGCACCCCATGAAAACCCTAAAAACACCTATAATTTTAAGGTATCTTAAAATTATTAAGAAAGCGGCAAATAGCCCCCAAGCATTAAAAAAAACGATTTCACAAACAATTAGAAAAAGCTATTTTACAGGTGGAATCTGCAAAAAAAATAAACTCTACCAAAAGTTAAGAAGGGACTCAATGATTCCTTGCAATATTTTTAAACTCCGGTATGAACCTTACTCGCCAACATTAATGGGCAAAGGTTTGTCAATCCAAAGTGGAGCTTAAAAAAATGAAACTCTGCTTTGTATAATTCAAGGAGAGCTAGCGATAGGGCTATATTATAACAATCTGTGGCAAGAAAAAAAGTAGGAGCGCGTAAAGCGCTCCTACAGATGTGGCCAGAACTGGAATCGAACCAGCGACACAAGGATTTTCAGTCCTCTGCTCTACCGACTGAGCTATCTAGCCAATGCAAAAATAAGAAGGCAAAGCTTAGAAGATCTGCTTCTTTTTCGCAATCTTTTTTACGACTTCCTCTCGTTTTTTTTCTGTTTTGCTAAGAATACCATGTCTTGCAGAATATATAGAGCCTCTTCCATCTGCAGATCTTCCTCTTGGGAAAAAGAACTATCTTCTGGAAGGTTTGAATGAATCTGCTGTAAAAATCGAACAAAATTCGGATTTTTCTGAAGTCTATCCTCGCTGTTTTTTTGCAAAACTGGAAGAGCTTCCGTCCAAAAAGAAAGTTTTTTCTGAAGATTAGGAAGATAATGCTTACGCATCCATGATTTACTTTTAGGAGCAATGTCTTTCAAGGGATCCGTAAAAACAGACTCGATCTGATCGTTTTTCAAAGGATACAATAGATACTTCTCTCCAATAGGAAAAGGGGCATAGTTTGTAGGAACTATGATATCTGCATGAACTCCTTCAATTTGCGTAGAACGACCAGACACTGTATAATACTTACCAACCGTCACCTTAAAAAGTGATGAACTTTTTTTATCAGTAACCGTTTGGTACTGAATGGTTCCTTTCCCGTAAGTCCTTTCATCACCTACAACTAAAGCAATCCCATAATCTTGCAAGGCTTGCGCGACAATTTCCGCAGCAGAAGCTGAAGCTTTAGAAGTTAGTATAATTAAAGGCCCCTGGTAAAAAACTTTTCCATCTGTATGCCGAAGATACTGCATTTGATCCTCAGCATACTTAGAAACAACCACCACCCCTCCCGACATAAACAAACTAGCAACTTTGACGGCCTGGCTTAAAAAACCACCAGAATTTTCTCGAAGATCGAGCACAAGCCCCATCAACGATCCCTGAGCTTTCAGAGCATGCAGAGCATCTTTTAAATCAGAAGAACAACTAGAACCATCTCCACTTTCATAAAAAGAAGGAATGTCAATTTTCCCTAAAATCCCAGAATCAAAAGGCACCGAGCAATACCTAACCCTATCTCCTTGCATCACCACTTTTTCCCGAATTAGATCCACCTTCCAAGTTTTTTTCCCGCGCTTAAAGCCTAAAGAAACCTTTTCCCCCCGCTCCCCTCGAAGCAAAGTCAAAACCTCCTCATAAGAAAGCGTTGAAGTAGACCGTCCATTCACAGAAAGAAGCAAATCCCCCTTTTGGATACACCCAGACACTTCAGCCGGACTCTGAGGAACGAGATCCTTAATAACCACCCCCTTTATTCCCTCTCTTAAAACTATTCCAATCCCCTCAAACTGTTTTTCCAAAGCAGTTTTTAGATCATAAGCCTCTTCCTGAGTAAAAAAAGAACTGTGAGAATCCAAACTCTTAGCAAAAGATTTCAAAATATGCATTGGCAAATAAGAGGAATGACGATTAGCTAGATACGGATCCTCTCTTCGAGCCAACCTCTTCTCCCAAAGATCTAACATGCGAATTTTTTCTTGAGTAGACAAAGACTCCAACCCTTCCCACTTTTGCTCAGAAAGAAGAAACGAAGCTAGCTGGTAATAGATCTTCTGCGTAAGCTCTTCTGTGCTTTTTGCAAAATTTTCCACCCCCTCTTTAACTAGAGAAAGATCCTGAGATAAAAGCTTAGATCTTAGATTTTTACGAATTTTCCTAGCCCGTAAAATCGACTCAGAAATCACGTCATTCACCTGTTCGTACGCAACATATCTCCCCTTGCGATGGTCCTCTACAATTTCTTCTAGATGCTGATCTGACATCGCCAGAAAAGAAGAAGCTTCAGAGGCCAAAAAATACACTTTAGAAGGATCAAACTGCTCAACAAACAACTTAAAACTTCTTTTAGCAAGAAGAGGTGAAAAATTTTTGAATTCCACATGATGCTCAAGCATAGTTTCGATCGTTTCATGAACCTTTTGGGAAGACAAAAACTCCTCCCCCCTCAGATCCGCACCGCCCAACAACACAATGAAACAAAAAAAAGAAAAAAAATCTCTAATCATATATACAACAAATCCATAACGTTAAAACTTTCTTATCAATATAAACAGATTAAATTTCCAGTCATTTGAAATAAATTTAGTTTTACTCTGGTTTAGACAAGAAAATCTCCAAGCTTTCCGTGAAATACTTTTGCAAATAATTCTTCCAACCATATATAGTTTCTCTATCGTGTGAATCAAAAAAGATTTTGCAAGGAGAAAGGCACCAATGCCGACAATTAATCAGCTCGTAAAGCAAGGACGCACAACAAGAACGCGTCGCAACAAATCACCTGCATTACAAAGGTGCCCGCAAAAACGCGGAGTTTGTTTGCAAGTGAAGACTAAGACCCCAAAGAAACCCAATTCTGCGCTTCGAAAAGTGGCTTGGGTTCGTCTCTCTAATGGAAAAGAAGTTATCGCTTACATTGGCGGAGAAGGGCACAACTTACAAGAGCACAGCATTGTTCTTATTCGTGGTGGAAAAGTAAAAGATCTTCCCGGTGTGCGTTATCACATCGTTAGAGGAAGTTTAGACTGCGCTGCAGTAAAAGACAGAAAAAAATCCAGATCCAAGTATGGAGCTAAGCGTCCTAAGTAATATTAGGATATCTTCTATCGAAATAAGGTATCCTGATTCGCGATTTTTCCTGTAACAATGCAGAAAAAATCACGGATCGGTCCCTGCACGTCAGGCAGACCAAGTGAAGAGCCTTTGGATCTATAAAATATTTAAAGCTATTGTTTAGGAGAATATTACATGTCTAGAAGAAGACGTGCCACGAAAAGGCAAATCGATCCCGATCCAGTATATGGCAGTTTGATTCTTGCTAAGTTCATTAACAAGATCATGTACAGTGGCAAGAAATCGATCGCTCGTACAATCGTGTATAATGCGCTCGACAAGTTCGCAAAAAAAGTTAAAGCCCCCAATCCTTTAGAGGCTTTTGAACAAGCCTTAGAAAACGCTAAGCCCGCTTTAGAAGTAAAATCTCGCAGAATTGGAGGAGCTACCTACCAAGTTCCTGTAGAGATTGCTACTGACAGAAGAGTTGCTATGGCTATGCAGTGGATTATTCAGTACTCTAGAGAAAAAGCCGGTCGTTCTATGGAAGATGGGCTTGCAGCAGAACTATCTGATTGTTTTACCAATCAGGGATCTACCATCAAAAAGAAAGATGATACGCATAGAATGGCAGAAGCGAACAGAGCCTTTGCTCATTATAAATGGTAACCGATAAAGGACAAATTATATGAGTAATAGGCCTAAGACAGACGAACTAAAAAATGTGCGCAACGTTGGAATCATGGCGCATATTGACGCTGGAAAAACAACGACTACAGAACGTATCCTTTTTTATTCAGGAAGACTGCATAAAATTGGAGAGGTCCATGAAGGGGCCGCTACAATGGACTTTATGGTGCAAGAACAAGAGCGTGGTATCACGATCACTTCTGCTTCAACAACTGTCTATTGGACTGACCACAAAATCAACATCATCGATACTCCTGGACACGTCGATTTCACAATCGAAGTGGAGCGCTCTTTGCGCGTTTTAGACGGAGCTGTTGCTGTATTTGACGCTGTAGCCGGAGTACAACCTCAATCTGAAACTGTTTGGAAACAAGCTGACAAGTATAAAGTTCCCCGCATTGCCTTCGTCAATAAAATGGACCGCGTAGGAGCGGATTTTTTAAACGCGATTGAAACAATGAAAGACAAACTGGGCGCTAATGCGCACCCTGTTCAATGTCCTATCGGAGCTGAAGGCGACTATAAAGGTATGGTCGATCTCGTTACAATGAAGGCGTACCTCTTCCTCGATGAAACGATGGGAGCTAAGTACGAAACAGCTGAGATCCCTGCAGAGCTTTTAGAGCAGTGCAAAAAAATGAGAGCTTCTCTCATTGAAGAGATCGCTACAATTGATGACACTAACGACGCTCTTATGATGAAAGTGTTGGAAAATCCTGATTCTATTACAGAAGATGAAATCCATGCAGCCATTCGAAAAGGCGTTATTACAAACAAACTGACTCCAGTTCTTTGTGGAACAGCCTTTAAAAATAAGGGTATACAACCCCTATTAGATGCAATAGTGCGTTGGATGCCATCTCCTTTGGATAGAAGCGTCATTAATGCAATCAACCTTGACACTAATGAAGAGGTTGTTATTGTTCCTTCTGATGATAGCCCGCTAGCCGCACTTGCTTTCAAAATCATGTCAGATCCTTATGTAGGAAGACTGACTTTCGTTAGAGTTTATGCAGGAACCCTTACAAAGGGAACAAACCTCGTTAACACAACGAAAGGAAAGAAAGAGCGAGTTTCCAGACTTTTGGAAATGCATGCTAATCAAAGAAAAGACCGCGAGGAATTCTACACAGGGGATATCGCAGCTTGTATCGGCCTTAAATATACAAGTACTGGAGACACTCTCTGTGGTGAAAACAATGAATATCTCCTAGAGAAAATGGAGTTCCCAGAGCCTGTAATCTCTATGGCGATCGAACCTAAATCCAAAGCCGACCGAGAAAAGCTTTCTTTAGCTCTAAGTTCTCTATCGGAAGAAGATCCTACGTTCCGAGTCAACACTAACGAAGAAACAGGGCAAACCATCATTGCTGGAATGGGAGAGTTACATCTCGACATCCTTCGTGATAGAATGTTCCGTGAATTTTCTGTAGAGGCTAACGTCGGAAAACCTGAAGTTGCCTACAAAGAGACTATCACTGTAGCAACCTCCTCTGATACTAAGTATGTCAAACAATCTGGCGGACGTGGTCAATACGCTCACGTACACATAGAGATTGAACCCAATGAAACGGGCAAAGGCAATGAAATTGTCAGTAAGGTCGTCGGAGGAACAATCCCCAAAGAATACATTAAGCCAACCATTCAAGGTATCGAAGAAGGAATTGCAACAGGCGTGCTCGCAGGTTACCCTCTAGTAGATATTAAAGTAGCGATCACTTATGGATCATACCATGAAGTGGACTCTAGTGAAATGGCCTTTAAGATTTGCGGATCTATGGCAATAAAAGACGCGGCTAGAAAAGCAAAAGCTGTTCTTTTAGAACCAATCATGAAAGTGGTCGTCACAACTCCTGACCAATTTATGGGAGATGTGATCGGGGACATCAACAGACGTAGGGGAAAAATCCTCAACCAGTCGACTCAAAAAGTCACTGTCATTGTTGATGCCGAGGTTCCTTTAAGCGAAATGTTTGGGTATTCCACGCAACTGCGCTCCTTGAGTTCAGGACGCGCGACTTACGCAATGGAGCCAAGCCATTTCGAAAAAGTGCCAACAAAGCTACAAGAAGAAATTTTAAAGAAATAACAGGTTTTTGAAGGAACATATTCATGGGTAAACAATCCAGACAAAAAATCAGAATCCGTCTTAAAGGATTCGACCAAAGAGTGCTCGACCGCGCTATTACGGATATCGTCGAGACTGCCAAAAGAACCGGTGCTCGTATTGTAGGGCCGATTCCTCTTCCCACAAGAAGAGAGATCTATACCGTTTTACGTTCTCCTCACGTAGACAGAAAGTCTCGAGAGCAGTTCGAATCACGTACCTACATCCGTATGCTAGACATTTTAAATCCAACTCCAGACACTATCGACAAACTAAAAGTTTTGCCGATTGCAGCTGGCGTGGATATTAAGATTAAAGCGTAGTCATTTTCAATGAAGCCCCGGCAGCCAATCTGACGGGGCTTTTTTATTATCCATTTCACAATATTTAGATCTTTCTAACACCTTTTCTGTTCTTTCTCTGAAAACTACACGCTAGATGTGATAAAAATTTCAAATTCCCAATAAAATACATTTGGTATATGCATGAGAAAGAAGAATCTTATTTAGAGACCCCATGAAAACTCTTCTTGTTCAAAATCGAGGATTTGGTGATGTCATGTGGACTGAGCCTATTGTTCGTCACTTCCTCTCGGAGCAAGAAAAGGTATCCATATTCACTTCATATCCCTGTATATTTGATAACTATCCTAACCAGAATTTATACATCAATCAGATGGAAAAATTACTTCCACTGCAAGAAGCTCCTATTTCACTACAATTAGGAGAAAAACCTCAAATGCACCTGTTAGAATGTTTTCGAGAGCAGGCAGGGATTCCTAATATGGAATTGAGTCTACCGCAAATTCACCTCTCGACTGAAGAAAAAAAAAGGAAAATAGAAAAACCCTACGCTATTCTGCATCTAGATTTTTATCACCACTCAGTTAATTTCCGAAATGTCTACGGGATCAATTGGAGAGAAATTATAAGCCATCTACAAGAAAAGGGGTGGGAAGTTTATCAAATCTCGCCTCAAAATGACCACCTAGTAGCGCCATGGATTCCCACCCCCGATTTTCGAGAGGTTATGTCACTACTGTATCACTCCAATTTATTTATTGGATTAGATTCGGGACCCAGCCATATCGCATCCTCCCTACAAATCCCTTCAGTTATTTTTTTTGGCTCAGTTAACCCACAATTTCGCCACCTCAATCAACACAAAAAAGTCTTTCTCCAAAGCCCTTGCTCTTTTGCAAATTGCTATCATGAAGTCCCCATGCAGTTTGGTCAACCTTGCCGCCTTGTGTCTGAACGGGAAGCTCCCCCCTGTTGTATACAAAAGACAGATTCCGTAATCCTAGCTATAGAATCCCTACTGCAAGAAAAATTATAGGTAAAGGTACGCTTTAAACAGCAAATCTTCTACTGATTGTAGTCGAATTTTCAAGTTGTCTAAAGCGAGAGAAAAAGAGCAAAACACTCTCATAAGAAATTGAGATCAGATTATCTCATTGTCATGAGAAAATCCGATCTTATAATGGATACAGCTTATAAATTTCGGTTATGGATATTGATGGTGGTTAGGATCATCTTGATAGATGAGATCAAAAGCCGGCAACCTTTCTTGTGTTGCGGTTTTTCCCGTAACTGTTCCATCTACTACAAAAAGGGTAAAATGGTTTTCATAAAGAAGTCTATTACCCGTAGTGATTTTTTCTACGTATTTATATTCAGAGGTTCCATGACTTGAAGAAACAGAAGATGGTTGGCCATTTTCTTTAACAACAACATCAATAGGCGTTCCTACTTGAACGTTGTCATAGGTTTCCATGGTCATCATTTGAGTCGCAGAAAAACAGCTCGTTAGGAAAAAAGAGAGCGCGATTGCATAAAGATACGATTTAGACATAATAACTCCTAAGACTGATACTTTTGATATATACATTTTTCACTCTGTAGCGCAAGGGTTTTCTGAAGAGGGCATTTTTTGCTTCCAAATTCTTCCTTGCAAAGTTGTTCTCAGCTGATCTGTTGTAGCAAATTCTCCCCGCATAAGATAGGATTCCTCTGATTCTTTTTCATAATATTCAAATCCTTCAAATCCAAGTTCTGGAACACGAAATTCCCAACCTATCGCAAATTCGTGAAGAATCCCCACTCCCTGTACAGTTCCAATCGCATGATTGTCCATTACCAAAGAAAAAGAAGAGGCTTCTATAAGAGAAATTCGAAAGTGATTAACCATAATATCAGAAAGTCCCTTGACTTGGATTTCCTGAATACATTCGATCTCTTTCTCTTCTTCTGCTTGGACAGTCCATCTCGTAAAAAAAGAAAGCTCTTCCTCAAATTGATTTAAATGAATTTTCCCTTCTCCTAACCACTTCCCAGGAGAAAACATAAAAGAATGAAGCTTTCTCAAAACATAAACCTTCTGCTATAGATACTTTGAACAATTCCCAGAGCTGCCATCGTGGAAAGAATAGAGGAGCCTCCATAAGTTATCAAGACTAAAGGAACTCCTGTAATCGGTAAAAATCCACACATCATACCAATGTTAACAATCATATGCATAGCCAAGTACACGGTAATCCCTGCAGACAGAAGTCTACCAAAGCGATCTTTAGCAACAGCAGTAACCTGAAAGCTAAAATATAAAAGGCCAAAAAACAAAAGCAACAAGATCGATACACCTATAAGACCAAATTCTTCAGCATAAGCAGCGAATACAGAATCGGTATGCGCAGCAGGAAGCCATTGATGTCCAGTAAACTCACTGTTTCTAAAACCGCTACCCGTTACTCCCCCTAAAGAAATCGCTGTTTGCGATGCTTTTTGATGATATGTATGTGGATTGAGTCGTTCGTACTGATACTCTTTAATTACTTTGGTCACATAAGGCCGCATTTCTTCATGCGACAAAACATCTAAAAACATCAAAGAAACAAAAGAAAGGCCCAAAATTGCGAGGAATGACATGATTACAACAGCCCTTCTTCGAATGCCTCCAAAATAAAACATCACAAGAGCAATAGGAAAAAGGACTAGTGCAGTTCCTAAGTCAGGCTGTTTTAAAATCAGTAAAAAAGGAATGAACGCAATCAGCAAAGCTTGCCAGGCAGTCCTTTTACTTTGAATGACAGAAGCTTTATCTTCTAAAAATCTACTGAGCGTCATAACCACAAAAAGCTTGGCGTATTCTGAAGGCTGAAATGCAATTCCGAGACCCGGAATACGATACCATCTTTGAACGTTTTGAATAGGGGTTGTAAAAAAAAGTCCAAAAAGCAAAATAATAGTGATTATATAAAAACACCAGCTCCACTTTTTAAGCTTTTGGTAATCAAAACCAGCAAAAAACAAATACACAAGGATTCCAAGACCATATCCCTTCATTTGATTGATGACAGAAGGGGTAAAAAAACTTTCTTCAATCTTATCCCATGTCTCACATGTAGTTGCTGAGATCACAAGCAAACTGATACACATCAGCACGAAAAGAATTGGAATCGTTCGAAAATCGATTCTAGTAAGATACTGAAAGCTCCACATAAAGATGGACTCATTTTTCTTTTGGATTATACTAAAAGCAGACATCAAATGGCAGAGATATTTTAATGACCCCCTACAATCATATCAACTACATACGATTCCAATCCATAGAGTCCACAAATACCTGGGCTAAACAGCATGCAAATTTACTCGATCCTCATCAGATCACCTGCATTACCTCTCAAGAGCAAACAGCAGGAAGAGGCCGCTTTCAAAGAAAATGGATTTCCCCCAAAGGGGTAAATCTATACGTGACCTATTTCTTTTGCATTCCTACAAGCTGCTCTTTTCTTCCCAATTTAGGACAAATTCTTTCCATCTCGTGCAGCAAAATGTTGGAGCATTTAGGATTTACACCTCAAATCAAATGGCCAAATGACGTCTTGATAGAGGGTAAAAAAATTGCAGGGATACTTTGCGAAACAGTTTCTCTTCAAGACAAACTGGCAGTAGTTCTGGGAATCGGAATCAATATCAATATGGATAGCGCCACGATCCAAAGCATCGATCAACCAGCAACCTCCTTGCAAGTACTTAGCGGCCACGAATGGTCCCTAGATGAAGCATTGTATAAACTCAGCAAACATCTTTTAGAAGACCTAAATATCCTGCAAAAAAAAGGGTTTACCTTCTTTCGCTCATATTACGAAAAGCATCTCGCTTTCAAAGGACAGATGATAACGGTGCAAGATGGAAATCGAACAATTCAAGGACTCTGCCATACACTTTCCCCTCAAGGGAATCTGATTATGCTTTCCTCCTCTGGAGAACAAATAGAGATTTATGCCGGCTCTGTAATCTCTTCTTAAGAAGAAGGAGGCTGCAAAAAAGTACTGTCAGGAATGACTCGGATCTCAGGATGTATTTTAGCTGATAAAATCTGTTGGATCGCTTGTAAAGTAGAACCTATGGAAGAATAACAAGTCGTACAATTACCTTTATAGGCAATGACTAAATCTTTGCCTGTCAAACTCACAATTTCAATACCTCCGGCGTCTAACTCGATATACGGACGAATATCAGTCGCTATGACTTCTTCAATCACTGTCACTTGCTGTTTAGGGGTTAATTCTTCCCAATTAGGATAAGGCCTAGACTCTCCGTCACCCATCGGTGACTGCATAGGGGTTGGCACATAGCTATCAGAAAGAGGAATGTCCATGCACTGCAAAGAGGCCATTTCCGCAGCTTCGAGTATAGCATTTAAACTCGCATACTCTTCTTTGGGAAAAGCTTCTTGCTCTTTCTTATCTCGAACTTGCTTATCTAAAAGTTCCGCTCCAATTCTTCGAACCTGATCATAATTTTTCCTCATGAAAAATTCACAAGCAATTTCTGCGGCTCCTAAAAGGGAAGGTGGACCTACTGCATGAAATTTCGCATCAGCGATAATACCATCAAGCTCATCCACCAACCAATATAGCTTAATATGAATCCCTGCCTCTTTACGAATATATTCCCCTACCGCAAGACGCATACCTCTCATCTTAGCGTCCTCTAGAGAAAACCCTCCAATAGAACGTAAACGCTCGATTTTATCGATAAGCTTACGACTAAATCGAGTCCATGGAGAAAAAAGAGAAGAGATATCTTTATGCATAAGGATTAAGTTCCCCCGCGGATTTTTTAAGGATAGTTACGCACTCTAAAACTCCCTCTACTATGCGATTAACGTCTTGCTCTGTCATATCATAGGAAAGACAAAAACTAAGAGCAGAACGAGCTATAGAAGGACAATAGTTACTAGCTGTTAACACCTCCGACAAAGGAGGAAATTTTCCACCACCACAAGAAGCATAGATCCCTTTTGTGTTGAGTAAAAATAGCAACGACTCTGAGGAGAGAGGAGGAAAAGCAATGACACTGCAAGTAGGAAGCCTGTCGGCATCTTTAAAAAGAACTACAGCATCCAAACACGCCGAGGATATTTTCTTCTCCAATAGATCACGCAGTCTCGCGATCTCCATACAATAATGCTCAAATTTCTCCTGCATCATCCCTACCGCTTTAGAAAAAGCAGAAATCTTAGCAATCGACTCCCCCCTCTCTTTCTCAAACGAAGGAAACCCTTCTTTTACCAAAAGAAGTCCCACATCTTTAAGAGCATGAATGAGAGCTCCATCTAGAGAAAAAAAATCTATCCCTAGATCTTGAAAACGAAAAAAGTTCTTTCCTAGTACATAACTTGCATCTACATGAAAAAGCACATCTTTTTTTCGACATACTTCTACGAGATCTGCTATCGGATGCAACACCCCGGTAAGCCCATGCGCCCAAGAAAGAGAAACTAATGCAGTCCTAGGATTGATTGCAGCTTCTAACGCCTCTGGAGTGATCTGCCCTTTGCTATTTACAGGAAGTAGCTTATAAGAACAGCCCAAAGCTTCCAGCTCTTTGCAAGCTGTAATAAAAGCCTTTTCTTCGGTTTGAGCAAGTAAAAAAAGCGTCTTACCACTTTCTCTAGCTCTATGCAAATACGACATCCAAAACACTTGATCTATAGCATCTTTTCCACTCTCTGTAAAATAGAGTTCATCACGATCTCCAGCCCCCAGCTCCTGAAAAAAACACTCCACACTTTTCTGCAAAGGATACATCTGTTGCTGACCAAGGAAATGGGGAGAGGAGGGGGAAGCCCAATATTCTTTACTTAAACGAAAAAAGTGCTCCAACACCTCCGGAAAAGATCTGGTTGCTGCATGGTTATCTAAATACAGAGAATCCATATTTATAAACCTACTTTTTCAAAAGAGCCATTACAGTACTCATAAACTAAAGGAACACCTGTGGGGATCTCAAGCTTAAGCACTTGATCCTGCGTTAAATGCTCAATCTCCATAACTATAGAGCGAAGTGAGTTTCCATGAGCGCAAACAAGGACATTCAATCCATTTTTCAATTCCGCTATAATCTTACTTTCAAAAAACGGAATGGATCGCTTAGCCGTCATTTCTAAGCTCTCACCATCTGGAGGAGCTATATTATAGCTACGTCGCCACAGCTGAACTTGCTCTTCACCATAAGCATCAACTGTTTGCTTTTTGTTTTTTGCTTGTAGGTTGCCATACATCCTCTCATTAAGTTCCCATGCCACATACATAGGAATTAGAGCTGCATTTTCTTTGCACCCCATCTCATACCAAGAGCTAAAAGATTCTTTTGGATCGCGCCTTATATAAGGCATTTTTTTAGAAGAATGCTGAGCCATTACAAGAAAAGCTGTCATCTGCGCTCGAAGTAAAGAAGAAGCATAAATACAATCGATCTGCGTATTGGCCAGCTCTTTTCCTGCAGCAATAGCCTCGGTAATTCCCTCTTGAGACAGAGGAATATCCACCCATCCTGTGAAAAGATTAGCTTTATTCCATTCAGACTGCCCATGTCGAAGTAAAATAAGTTTTACCACATTTTCTCCAGATAATATGTAATGTTATGGAAATTACCTTGTTTTTTAGTTTTGATCAACCTATAATAACCTGCTTATGGAAACAAAAAAACGACTCAGTAAAGCATTAGCCGCAGCCGGGATCGCTTCTCGTAGAGGAGCAGAAGATCTCATTTTTGCCGGGAAAGTCTCGGTCAATGGCGTTATCGTTAAAGTCCCTCAGACTCTAGTATCTTGGGATAAAGACATTATTTGTGTAGATAAAGTCCCCGTTTCTCGAGAAGAATCGAAGCAGTACTTTTTACTCAACAAACCTCGCGGATACATCTGTTCAAATGCACGCGTAGGAACAAAAAAAATCATCTCAGATCTTTTCGAATCTACCCCTGAACGACTATTTACTATAGGCCGTTTAGATCGAGATACTACAGGACTTCTTCTCGTGACTAATGATGGGCATTTCGCTAACCGCGTCATTCACCCTTCAGCAAACATCACAAAAGAATATTTAGTAAGAACGCATTCAGAGCCTTTTCATGAACAACTACTCCAAATCTCTAAAGGTATCGAAATCGACGGCGACTGGATACAACCCGTTAAAGTGACTAAAGTGCGCAAAGGCACATTAAAAGTTATCGTTAGAGAAGGAAAAAAACGTGAAGTGCGACTTCTCGTAGAGCAAACAGGCCTTAAAGTTCTTGAGCTCAAAAGAATCCGTATCGGAGGACTTCTCTTAGGAGACATTCCTGAAGGATCCTACCGCGTATTAACAGAAGCTGAAAGAGAGTCCATTTTCCGATGACAAAAAGACCCCCCACACCAAAACCTCTCTGGGAAGAACTTTTCCCAATTCTGATTCCTCGCTATCGCAAGCTCATGAAACTTCCCATAGGCCCTTTGGACACATTACAAACTCGAGAATTTCGATCTCTAGTGGAACACGTAGTCCAATACAAAGACACTCAAGAAATTTCTTCCACTGAACTTTTAGCCGCTTATTTCATGTATGAATGGCCCATTCAGTACGCGCAAGGATTAAGCCTAATCCAAGAACTTCCCCAAAAGCCCTCTAAAGTGCTCGACCTCACGTCAAAAGGCGCACCTATTTGCCTGGCAGCTTTACAGCATGGCGCCACCGAAGTTTTAGCTATTGGAGAGAACGAACAAGCCCTCAAAATGAGTGCCGATATTTGCGGACATCTTGGATACCCCATCTCGATTCGCGTTGGGAACAGAGAAAAGCTAAACTCTCTTTCTATACACGACATGTCCTGGGATCTGATCATTGTCTCTCACAGTTTATTTGACCTTTTTCCCTCAACAGAAGAACATCTTTCCTATCTAAAAAAACTTCTTCACCTTCTTTCTCCTGATGGATACCTTTTATTTGTTGAAGATTCAGAAAACCGAACCAACCGACGATTTTTACAACTCAGAGACGCGATAGCCGAACAAGGAATTTCCATTGTCGCACCTTGCCTATGGAAAGGAGAATGTCCGGCCTTAAAACATGGATCCTCTCCATGCTTCGCCCAAAGACCTTTTGAAAAACCTTTCATGATCAAAGAAATCCAAAGAGCAGCACAAATCAATTTGAGCTCCTTAAAAATGTCCTACCTCATTTTGGGATCCCTTAAAGTAACTCGACCCCCTCTTCCTGACACCCTATATCGAGTGGTCAGCCCACCACTGCCAACTTTCCGAGGCGAGCGCTACTTCCTATGCGGAGTTCAAGGAAAAAAAACTTTAGGAACTACTCTCAAGGAACACCCTAAACATTCTAGAGCTTTTGATTATGTCAAAAGGGGGGACGTTCTATCTATTGAGCAAGCAGTGAGCCTTGGCGAAGATATGCAAATCACAGAAAAAACAATTGTGGAGCTTAAAGCTCCCTGCGACAAGCCGGTACTCATATAATCTATTTACAGAAAGAGCTCTTTCCAGATATAACTATCAGCAACTCTTAAGGAAGGAAAGTTATGCTTACCATTGCTAGACTTTTTGGAAAATCCCCTTTTGCACCTCTGCAAACGCACATGAAACGGGTGATTAACTGCATAGAAAAGCTGACTGCAATCATTGACATTTTGCCTAAAGCGGATCTGGAAAAAATTGAAAAGCTCGCTAAAGAGCTTTCACAGCTAGAACATGAAGCAGATCTCACAAAAAAAGATATCCGCAACCACCTTCCTCGCAATTTATTTCTCCCAATAGATCGTTCTCACTTTCTCGACATCTTATCAATTCAAGATAATATTGCGGACAAAGCAGAAGAAGTCGGACTACTTCTCTCATTTAAACCTTTAGAAATGTATTCAGAACTCAAACCTTTTTTAGAAGACTTCTACCGCAAAAGCTCTGAAGTATTTTGGTCTGCTAAAAAAGTCATCGGAGAAATGGACGAACTCTTGGAATCTTCTTTTGGAGGCCTTGGAGCTGAAAAAGTGAAAGAGCTTGTTGAACAAACAGCTTTCCATGAACATGAAGCTAGACAATCTTACAGAAAAGCGATGAAAGTACTTTTATCACTTTCTCTATCTGCCCCCGCTTTTTATCTTTGGGTACGTGTTTTAGAAGAGATAGGACTTATCGCTGAACACTCAGAGAGGCTTGCCAACAGAATTCGCATGATCTTGGAGCTAAAGTAATAATTTAATGGACGTTGCCTTATTTTTTACTATCCTTGTCTTGGCCGTCGGCTTTTATATGGCCTGGAACATTGGAGCCAATGACGTATCTAACGCAATGGGCACCTCCGTCGGGTCAGGAGCTCTGAGTTTACGTAAAGCCGTAATACTTGCCGCCATTTTAGAATTTTGTGGTGCTTTCTTTGTCGGATCTAATGTCTCTGAAACGATGCAAAAAGGGATTATTGACACGGATCTCTTCATTGCCGATCCTACCTTATTAATTCTTGGTATGTGTGCTGCTCTGTTAGGAACTGGCGCATGGCTACAAATTGCTTCTTACTGCGGATGGCCTGTATCTACAACGCACGCTATCGTAGGAGCTATTGTGGGCTTCGGGCTTGTCATTGGGGGAACTGAGGCTATTTTATGGGAAGAAATCCTTTCTATAGGTGTTAGCTGGATCCTTTCTCCTTGCCTGAGCGCTCTATTTGCTTACATCATCTTCAACATCCTGCAAAAAAAGATCCTCTATGTCATGAGTCCGATAGCTGCCACAAAAAAGCTATTCCCCTGGCTTGTCTTTGGAGTCTTTTCCATTTTCTCCTTAAGCATGCTGTTTAATGGATTAGAAAACCTTAATATGTCGATCTCCTTTATGCAAGCATGCCTTTTATCCCTCTTAATTGGCGGAGTTGCTTTTGGAATCTCCTATTGGTTCATTCAAAGAATCGAAGTCCCAGAAAACTATGCTCAGACTCCCTCTAATGTCAGCCCACAAACGGTCATCAGCTTAGAAAAAGCCATAAAACACTTACAGCGAGTACAATCTTCTACTTATGATGTAACTCATGAAAAAGTAGCAGATCTTGTCTCAGAAGTTAAAAATCTTTCCCAGACACTTCGCAAACAAACCTGTCTTGTAGACAAAACATCCGAATATAGCGTAGTAGAAAATCTTTTCGTATATCTTCAAATATTGAGTGCTTGCTTTATTGCCTTTGCTCACGGTGCCAACGATGTCGCTAACGCCATTGGACCTGTTGCTGCCGTACTCGACGTCATTAAAAATGGCGCCATCTCTGAAGTTGCACATGTTCCTTCATGGCTACTCGCCTTTGGAGGCGTTGGTATTGTAATAGGACTTGCCACATGGGGATGGAGAGTTATTGAGACCATCGGGAAAAAAATCACAGAACTTACTCCCACTAGAGGATTTTGCGCAGAGTTTGGCGCCGCTACAACGATTCTCTTATGTTCTAAACTAGGACTTCCGATCTCCACGACTCACTGCCTTGTAGGAGCTGTACTTGGGGTTGGACTTGCTCGAGGGATGAAAGCTCTAAATTTAGGAATGCTTAAAGACATCGTTCTTTCTTGGATCATTACAATCCCCTGCAGCGCTGTCATGAGCATTTTCATCTTCTATCTACTCCGCACGTTCTTCTTGCAGTTTTTTACCGGTTCTTAGCAACCGCTAACGATCACTTATAAGGAACATTATGCCAACTATTCTATGCTTTGGAGACTCCAACACCTGGGGACATATTCCGGGAAGCTTTAACCCACAAACAGGATTAAACGGAAGGTTTGACAGATCCAAACGCTGGCCTGGCATACTGCAAAAAACCCTTGGAGAAAACACCCACGTAATAGAAGAGGCGATTAATGGCCGTACGACCAACCTCGATGAAGTTACTCCAGGAAGACCCCACAAAAATGGACTGTCGCTACTACATTCTTGTTTAGAGTCTCACTACCCCCTCGATATTGTGGTTTTCATGCTAGGGACTAATGACACCAAAACCCAATTCGGTCGATCCGCTAAAGATATAGCAGAAGGAATGAGATCTCTCATTCGAACAGTAAAAATAAGCAATAAAGGCAGAGAAGGAAACTCTCCAAAAGTTGTACTCATAGCTCCTCAACCAATCATCAACTGTTCTAACCTATTTCCCAGTTTGGATCCTGAATCGATCAAAAAATCTGAACAAATATCTGAACAATATCAAAAGCTTGCCAAAGAAGAATGCTGTGAATTCTTAGATGCTGGACTGATTATCTCATCAAGTCCTATAGATGGTGTTCATCTTGGAGAAACTGAGTCTGTATTATTAGGGCAGGCTCTGGCTAAGATCATTCAAAAAATATTTCCATAAAGCAACATTAGCCGTAGACCTTCTTCCCATCTACATACCTTCTTGTATTGAAAAAATCAGCAGGGTCCCAAGAGTGCCTTTTGTACCTGGAAAAAATAGAGTATTGATTGAAATAAAGCCGCCCGTTCCTATACCAAGACGCGACATTAAGAGCTTTCCCCGTAGCTTCAAATCCAGAAACCTCACGTCCTGGCACCTTTTGTGAAATTTCTTCGACTATAGACGGTACTGAGTACGAGGAAGTAGCACCATTACATGAAGCTACAACTATTTGAGCATTAGGGCTAAGATACTCATTCATACATAACGATTCTTCTGGAAACGATTCTACATCTTTTACTTCAAAAACATAAGAAGGCTCAAAAAATATCTCACCTGGACTCCCATGTGTCTGCATAAAAAGCAAATCAATATTAGACACCTTAGAGCTATCTTTTTTAAAAAACTCGTGAGCGCGAGACAATACACTACAAAAATCCTTCGAAGATTTGATTTCTGTGGCAGCGTATACGTTGTAATTTTCGTACGCAAGATGGGGGCCTAGATCACTGTCACCACCTCTATCTTCTCCGACCATTAGTACCGCATTCTGCGATTTTTCCTTACCCAATGTATGTAATGCCCTATTATCTAAGACAATTTTCTTCTGATTAGAGTCTAATTTTTGAAAAATAGGAAGACTATTGTCTAGATCAATGGATTTTTGGTGTAAAGATCTAAGACTACAGCATCCTGCAACTAAAAGAAAAATTGAACAAAGAATCGATGTTTTCCGAGGTACAGAACGAACTTTAACTCCTCTTGGCTCATCACAAGTAATCTCTCGTGAAAAATTTACTTCGCCACCGGCCTCATGCCTCAAAGTTAAAGCAATAGGAGATTTCGATGTTAAAGTCTCACTACATTCTCTAAAAATCTTAAGCAAACTTTTTGTTATAGCAAAAACACCTATAATCATAGAGACCTGAAGACTCAGTTTACTTGCCCGATATTGCCCCTCAAGAGGATCGTCTTTCCCTAGATAATTTAAAAGCCATCTATTGCCAGCAGGCAAATAAGTACTAATGGCCAAGGTAATCGCTGCAAACCTTATCATCATCTGAGCAGTAGATCTCGAAACTTCTTTAACCCGTTGAAAGTTCAACTTCCTAGATTTTAAAACAACGATCGTTGTTTTTATAATATTACAGGTCCAATCGCCCACAGCATACAAGCTAGCTATTCCTATTGTTGGAAGTATCAATACAGGTCTATTATATAAAAATTCAGACTGCCCCCATGGAGAAATACAGGCTAAAGGAATGAGCAGCTCTTTAAAAACAGTTCGAGCAACATCAACTATTACATGTGATGGCTTATTTTCTATTGCGGTTTCTAAAACCACAGGAGCAGAATTCCCGTCTACTAACATGAGCCTTTCCTATTACTCCTAAAAGCTTTTATAAAATAATTTTCCTGATTGGCCCTATACCATTTTTTCACAAATTATTAGCCATGCGACCCACATTCTCGAAATTTCTGGGATATATCAATCCCTGCACAGAAACGGCTCGTAGATAAAATTTGCCGCTTTGACTCTTCATCAGCTTTTCGTTGAACAGCCTCTTCTCCTTCCTTAGCAGAGACAGCTACTTTCTGAGCAATAAAGGCTGCTTTGCGTTCAGCATCAGCCGTATGAGGGCGGGGAAGACTATCAACAGAATCATCAACGCGTTTGTGTAAAAAACCTGCTATTCTAGTGATAGGATTTACCACATAGTTTTTTACAAAGTTGACAGATGGCTCAATCACACGCGCATTGATAGGGTTTACAATTACTCTATCAACAACATCATTTATCTTATTAAGTATAGAACACATTAACTTAACTGCAAAATAAGATAAAACGCAAGCAATTGAATATTGAATAAATTTAGATTCTTTAAGTACATTCGGGACCAAGCTATAAGCTGCCGAAGAAAAAGCTTCAACAGTAAACATTGACGGGCCAGAGATTTGCGGCGTATTTCCTAAAGCTACGCTTACTATTACTGCGCCCACTGCAGCACCAGCAAAAAGATCTTGAACCCTTTTCATCGCAGCTTGAGTAGGATAGATGTTCTTCAGCTGCGATACAAAACCACTCGGGTTGCCTGAGGTTTCTAATTTTGCGTTCATTTCACATCCTTTATTTATTAAAGGTTTTATTTTAAATTAAATGAAATTGAAATGCAATTAATTTATTTAATTAAAAAAAGAAAAACAAGCGAAACAAATCAAAAATACCATAAACCACTAATTATCAGCATTACAATAAGCCCTCATTTTTTTCTAATCATGTCAAAAAACACTAAAAACCTAAGAAGCTAAACTACAGACAATTAGCAAATCGACAACATAACGCAATCAACCTACACATCTCTACATGAATAAGATAGAACCTCCGAAGCCTGCAAATCAACAAGTTGGCAGAGAAGATTATTCTAACGACGAATAAGACAGCGATTTCTACACTTCCAATCTTCTGAAAGGATTGATTTAGCCGCTTGTACCCAGAAAGGGCTTCGACCTAAAGCAGGACATCTATGAGCACTATATCCCAAATCACGAAGCGGCTGAACATATTCATATTCAACTTCAAATAGGGTTTCAATGTGATCTGAAGTAAAACTCAAAGGAACAAAAACAATGTGTTTTTTATCTTCCACCCACTCTTGAGGCCTTTGGCACATGCTCAAAGTAGAAGGAGTAATCCAGGCACTTTTTCCAAACTGAGATTGGTAACTAAGTTTGGATAGCGCTTTAGGAAATTTCTCAGAAAGCTTTTGAAAAGATGCCTCACACTGCCTTTGATAGGGATCTCCTTGTTCAATGTACGATTTAGGCAAACCATGAGCTGAAAAAAGTAAAATCGTCTCTTCTTCTAGAAATCCTTTTTCTTGTAAGAAGTTTTGTATGGTTAGAGCAAAAGCTTCAATATACTTCTCATGAGAAAAATAAGAACAGACCCATTTGAGTTTTTTACAAACAGATGGAGGAAGTTTTTTTTCAAAAAACCGTGCGATACTCCCTGTTGTTGCGTAACTAAATTGAGGAAATAACGGGAATACTAAAATTTCTTCTTGAGGAAGAGTCATTATTTGTTCGATGAAGGATTTATGCGTGGCCCTTAAATACCTATGAAAAGTAAAAAAGGGGCAGTCTATTTGCTCTGCTAAATGAGATGCCATCCACTCAGTATCTTCAAAAATTGGAGATTTTCCTCCAATCAGTCCATAGTCTTTAGCAACTTTATCTGAACGTTTTCTTGCAATTCGTTTAAAGATAAAATCCTGAACAAAACCTGGCAAGGGAGTACGAATGACATCTTTGTCTGTAAGGAGAGCTTCTAAAAAATCAGGAACTTCTTGCAGGTTGCGTGGACCTCCAAAATTGACCACCAAAAGCGCTTTATTCGAGTTACCCATTGTAAAACCTTCCGAAATGTGTTATCTGTTGTTAGTGTATTACAATAGGGAAATTTCTAATGCTTGCCAAACTTTTTATCCCTTGTATGCTTCTTTTTCTTTGCAGCTGTGGGTCCACTCCTTCTAGCTATGAAATAGGAGTCGATCCTTCTTGGTATCCCCTTACTTTTCATAAACAACAAAATAGCATCTTAGGATTTTCTACAGACATTCTGACACAAGTTTCTATCAAAGAAGACATCTCTTTTTCCTTGCTAGAAACAAACTGGGACTCTCTGTTAGATGGCCTGAACTCCCAAAAATACCAGGCAGTACTGACATCTTTAACTCCTTATAATTTTAACCAATCTGTATACAGTTTCTCCGAACCCTTTCTTCCGTTAGGGCCTGTTCTGATTGTTCCTTTAGCCTCTTCTGAAGATTCTCTGAAAGGATTCTCCGGGAAAAGTGTCGGTGTTATAGAAGATAGTCCGGAAATCCTCATCCTAGAAAAAGATCCTACGATTTTGATTCGCACATACGAAAATGCATCTTCTCTTTTAACTGATCTTGTTGCAGAAAGCATACAAGCAGGGCTCCTACCCATACTTACAGCTTCCGCCTATGTAGATCACCTCTACTATAAAAAACTCAAAATTGCTTCCGACTCTCTTACCAATCAGGGACTAAGACTCATCACGTTAAAAGATAAAAATCCTAAGCTTATTGAAAAATTTAACGATGGCATAGAAAAGCTAAAAAAATCAGGCGAGTATGAGAAACTTCTCGTGAAATGGAACCTAGCAAATTAATCATCCCCCATCTCTTCAGATGGGGGATCTTGTCAAAACTAAATCCAACTATGTATTCGTAACCTCTTTATTAGATAAGATACGACACTTATCATGCTCACTGTAAAGAGCTCGCACTTCAGCTAAATAGGCAGGATCCACAGCGCAGGGAGAGAGATCCCACACTTTATGAGCGTAGTTATGGATGGATTCGTCAGTAGAAAAAAGTCCCATGCCTGCAATATTATGAATGCAGTATTGGGCCCATTTCAAAGGATCTGCAAAAAGCGTTTCCACTTTTTTCTGCGTTTCATAGTAACTTTGCAAGTCTTTTAAAATAAAGTAGCGATCAGCGCAATTTCCATTCTCTCCTTCTAAAAGAATCTGATACAGATGCGATAAAGCGTGTTTTTCCGCTTCAGTCTCTGCAAATTCTCCATTTTTTAAAGAATCAAGAGCTTGGTGAATAGCAGGATTTTGCGTATAAATATTCCAGGGATTATAGCTGCGATTTTCTTGTAATTGATGAATTTCCTCAGAAGAACATCCAAAAGAAAAAGGCCACCATGCATCGGTTACCTGCTGATGCATTTCAATGTTAGCTCCATCTTCCGTCCCTATAGTCAGAGCTCCATTCATAGCAAGCTTCATATTTCCTGTACCCGAAGCCTCCATCCCTGCCGTAGAAATTTGCTCTGAAAGATCCGCAGCAGGAATGAGCAATTCCGCTTTGGACACATTGTAATTTTCTACAAATAAGACGCGAAGTTTACCATTAACGATGGGATCCCGATTGATTTTCCTGTCAATGCAGTAGATCAACTGAATAATCTCTTTAGCAACATCATAACCTGGAGCTGCCTTACCAGCAAAAACAACCTGCCGTTTAATCAAACGAGAATTCGGATTAGCTTTAATTTCAAAATAAAGCATTATAGTATGCAAAACATTCATAAGCTGTCTTTTATACTCATGAATCCTTTTGATTTGCACATCATATAAGGCATCCTCTGCTAAGGGATCGGAAAAAGCCTGAACACGGCCTCGAAAATCACGAATGGGATTTTGCAAAGACAAAAACTCAATAAGCCTTGTTTTATTTTGTTTTTTAATCTCTAAAAATTGCTGCAAAGTAGCCGGATCTTCCGCAAAGCGAGCTAACTCACTAATGGTTCGGAAGTCAACGATCCACTTACAACCAATTTTTTTGGTAATAAATTCGGAAAGAAGCGGATTTGCGTATAAGAGCCAGCGCCTTTGTGTAACTCCATTTGTTACATTGACAAAACGATCTGGGTACATCTCATCAAAGTCTTTAAAAAGGGTCTTTTTTAGGATGCTTGTATGTAAAGCAGCAACTCCATTAACTTGGTGACTGCCATAAATAGCCAAATGAGCCATCTTGATTTGTCCTCCTTCAAGAAAGGACATCCGACGCACTCGTTCTTCATCTCCGGGATATTTTTTACGAACCGCTGTACAGAAATCTAAATTTAATTTCTCGATAATACGATACTGTCTGGGCAAAAGAAAACGAACTCTTGCTTGGTTCCACTCTTCAAGAGACTCCTTTAAAATAGTATGATTTGTATAACCAAAACAGGTTCTAACAATCTCCCAAGCCTCTGCCCAAAGAAAATCATGCTCTTTTAAAAGAGTTCTCATAAGCTCTGCAATAGCCAAAGATGGGTGCGTATCATTGATCTGAATACGTACTTTATCTGCAAAAAAGCTCATATCTGGATAATGTCTTAAATAATGTGCTACGATATCTTGAATAGAAGCTGAGGCGAGCAAGAACTCTTGCTTAAGACGAAACCTTTTTCCAAGTTCATTATTATCGTTAGGATAGAGCACATCTGTTAAAGAGGTATTTTCTCCCGCCTGATCCAGTAGACCGGAGTTAAACCTTTGTAACTGAAAGTTACGAGGAGATTCCTTAGTAGTCCAAAGCCTTAGGGTATTAACATTAAAGTCCCCAGCTTCACTATAGCCAATTATCGGAGTATCAAAAGAAAGAGCTCTTACTTCCTCGTATTCTGAAAGATCAAAGACTTCTTCTCCACGTTTGTTTTGCGTAGCAATCTCTTGTCCAGAGTAATAAACACTGGCAGCATGAACATCTCGACGAAACTCCCAAGGATTTTCATGTAAAAGCCATGGATCTGGTCTTTCAATCTGAACCCCATTCCATATCTCCTGATCAAAAATCCCATATTGATAACGCAATCCATATCCAATAGCTGGATATCTCTGGGTTGCCAAAGAGTCTAAAAGACAAGAAGCTAGTCTCCCCAACCCTCCATTGCCAAGACCTGGGTCTGCTTCATAATAGGTTTCCTCTTCTAAAGAACGGCCCATTTTTTTCATGACTCTTTGCATAAGTTGAGTAGCATGCATATTACAAACATTGCTTCCCATAAAACGTCCTGGGAGATATTCCATGCAAAGATAATAAAGAGTCCGAACTTGATTCTTGCGATACGTCTTTTGAGTGGCCGTCCAGTTAATCATCAGCTCTTCTCGAAGAGTAAAAGCAGTGGCTCTATAAAACTCTTCAGGATTTGCTTCTTGCGTTGTAACCCCCATCATAGTAATCAAATAATGCTGTATTTTCTGCACAATTTTTTCAGCTTGCTCTTCCAACTTAAGATCCACTAGACCCTCTCTTTAGACCGATAGTCAATTCTTATATTACTGCCATAATCTTTTTTTCTTTCAACAGAATAATCTATTTTTTATGATGAAGTTTCGGAGGACGTTTCATGCATAGCTATGATCTCATTGTGATTGGTACCGGCCCCGCCGGGGAAAAAGCCGCAGTTAAAGCCGCTTATTTTGGTCACAAGGTGGCCATTATCGAAAAAAACCCTGTTTTTGGGGGCGCAGAAGTCGTTACAGGAACACTTCCTTCTAAAACTCTCAAAGAAACTGCTTTGTATTTTTCTGGAAAATATGAAAAGGGTCTCTTCAGTGTAGGAAGAGAGCTTGACCATGCAGCGACATTAGAAGATTTCATGTACCGAAAAAATTATGTCACAGAATCTTTTTCGCAAGAAATCAAAGAAAATCTCATGCGTCACGGTGTCGATATTTATTTAGGATCAGCGCGTTTTACTGGAGAGCATACCCTTTCTATTACTTCCAGTTCTAATCCTCCACAGGAAATCATCGGAAGATATATTATTATCGCCACGGGTTCTTACCCTTATCATCCTTCAAATATCCCCTTTGATAACGTGCGCGTCCATGACTCAGATTCTATCTTGCAAATTCAATGGCTTCCCAAATCCTTATGTATCGTCGGAGCCGGAGTAATCGGATGTGAATATGCTACAATTTTCGCTGCGATGGGAACGAAAGTCTATTTGATTCATGATAAATCAAAAATTCTACCACAAATTGATCAAGAACTCGCTCAAAGCCTAATCACTCAAATGCAAGAAGAAGGAGTCGAGGTTCTTTTTGATACAACTATTGAGCACATAGAAATCCCTAAAGAAAAACAAGACCCCTTACAGATCTTTCTCCAAGACGGGAAAATTCTAAAGACCGACATGTATCTTTTTGCTGCAGGTCGTAGTGGCAATACAGCAGCATTAGGATGTGATCTTCTGGGATTGAAAATGGGGAAAAGAGAGACCCTTGCAGTTAATGCACAATACCGCACAAACATTGATCATATTTATGCCGTAGGAGATGTAATCGGATTTCCTTCCTTAGCTAGTACCAGTATGGATCAAGGACGTGTAGCTGTTGCTCACATCTTTAAAACAAGAGACTTACAACATCTCCCCTCTTATTTCCCTTATGGCATTTATACGATCCCTGAAATCTCCATGGTAGGGATGACGGAAGAGGCCATGATTGAGTCCAAAATCCCTTACTGTTGCGGGCAATCTCGTTACGCTGATATGGCCAGAGGAAAGATTATGGGAGCTAAAAATGGTTTCATGAAGATCATTTTCGAAAAAGATGATCTGATTATTCGAGGAGTCCATATCATTGGACCTATCGCTACTGAAATCATCCACTTCGGGTTAGAGCTCGTAGAATCCAAGCAAACCCTTTATGATGTAATTGGGAAAGTTTTCAACTTCCCCACCTTACATGACCTTTATAAATACGCTGCCTATGATGGATTGAGCAACTTAACAGGTCACAAGGTAAAACCATAGATCCATTGACTTTTGGTATCTTTATATACAAAGCTGAAAACCTACTAAACGAAGTTAAAATAGTAATATATTTACAAGAAAACTAAAATAGTTATTTTAAAATACAGCTATTCAATATAAGATAAAAGAAAATGGACATTTAGGACGTATATGCGTATTTGGCGAAATATATTCTCATTATTGCTTGTACTCTTCTTAGTAACCGGATGTGATAAACGGTCAGAAATAGTCAGCAATTTAGACGAAAGAGAAGCTAATGAAATTATCGTCTTTCTTGCCAGTAAAGGAATTGGTGCTTCCAAAAGCCCCTCAGCTTCTGCCGGTCCCGGAGCTGGCCAAGGGTCAGCAAAATGGAGCATCTCAGTTGATGAGCAAGTATCCACAGATGCGATGGCGATCCTCAACCAAAACGGCCTTCCTCGCATTAAAGGGACTAGCTTGCTAGATCTTTTTGCAAAACAAGGCCTTATGTCTTCTGAAAAAGAAGAAGCTATACGCTATCAAGCAGGTCTTGCAGAACAGATCGCCTCTACTATCCGCAAAATCGACGGTGTTATCGATGCCGATGTTCAAATCTCCTTTCCAGTAGCAGAAGCAGCAGGGCTTGGAGCCGCAGCAGAAATAGCCCCCACCAAGATTACAGCAGCTGTTTATATCAAACATCAAGGTATCCTAGATGATCCTAATAGTCATTTAATCCTTAAAATTAAAAGACTTCTTGCTGGAAGTGTTAACGGATTGGATCTCAATGACGTAACGGTAATCTCTGACAAGGCACGTTTCACGGATGTTACATTAAACCAAATGCCTCAAACTATTTCAGGAAGCACCTCTTCCGGAAAAGAATATGTCAGTATTTGGTCCATTGTTATGAGCAAAAAATCCGCAGGAAAATTTCAGATGTTATTTTTCCTTCTTTCTTTCTGCGCTATCGTCTTTGCTTTACTAGCCGGATGGCTAATTTGGAAACTATATCCCTCCTTAAAACAAAAAGGTGGGCTGAAAAAACTTTTAAATCTAGCCCCTTTTACTGCCGAAGAACCTGTAGATAACGATAAGAATCTTCCATGAAACCATTAAGCCAACTCGTCTGCAGAACTTGGATTGAAAAAAAGAAAAAAGAGTCGAAAATGACTCTTTTTTCTTTTTTGCCCCCTGATGACAAGGAATCCATCACTCATCTAACTCCCCCATCTCAAGATTTAACATTAGGTTTTGACCTAGGAAAAGAAGTATTGCAGCAAACACACGAGTCTTGGCTGCTTCCGTTTCTTCGGCATTTCTCTGAAAAAGAAGTATGCTTTTTCCTGTCCTCTCTCCCTCTCTCCACAGCTCAAAGCTTAAAAAACGCCTTAAAATGTTCAAGACCCCTAGTGCAAATTTCTGCGACAATGCAATTTTTTTTCCAACAAAAAATGATGCAATACTTGCTAAATTCCGCTCCCAATCTTTTACCGATTAAAGCGCTTCCCAAGTCCTCTCTCAATCTACTAGTCTCTTTAAATACTAAGGAACTACATCTACTTGTTGAATTTCTAGGGCTTCACGACCTATCCGTAGAAATCAAACAAATTATCGACAACACGAAGTTAAAAAAAATCCACTCCGTTCTCTCTAAAGAAAAACAACTCTTCCTTAAAGGACTTACTCATAAAAAAGAACAGGTAATCTTTAAAAGGATGGAGCTTTCTAGATGGGATGGAGAAATGGATCGGTTGCTCTCTCTTCTTTTTCAAAGGGGGATGAACCGCCTAGCAAAAGCATTATATCCAGAACATTCCGATCTTGTATGGCACATAGCTCATCGTATGGATATGCAAGAAGCTCAACTCCTTTTTTCTTTGCATAAATCTTTAGAACATCCCAACGCCTATGCATTTCTTTCGAAACAAATATTAGAAGTTCTTTCTTTTCTCCAAACCCATAACCCGAAAACACCCTCATGAAAAAACTATTTTCTTACCTTTTTTCCGGCGATCTACACTTAAGCTCTACAGAAAAAATTATCCCATCGAAAGAATTTAGCCAACTTTTAGAGGCTAAGGAAGTCCTAGAAAAAGCAGTGGAAAACTCTGCAGAAAAACATAGGCTCGTAGAAGAAGAGTGCCAAAGACTTAGAGAAGAAGCGCAAAAAGCAGGGTTTCAAGAAGGTCTCGTTCAATTTAATGCGCATTTTCTTGCATTAGAAGAACAAGCGAGAAAAATCTACAGAGAAACGCAGAATAGCATTTTAAAACTAGCTCTGCAAGCTGCGAAAAAAATTGTCCACACAGAGATACAACTTCACCCAGAAACGATTGTCGATATCGTTTTACAAGCTCTTGCACCTGTGAAACAAAGCCATCGCATTTCAATCTTCGTAAGCAAAGCAGATAAAGAGATCTTAGAAGAAAACAAATCCGATCTAAAAGAAATTTTTGAGCAGCTTCAATTTCTTAAAATCCAAGAAAGAGATGACATTCAGCCTGGAGGCTGCATCATAGAAACTGAAAACGGCATTATCAATGCTAGTGCGGAAAATCAATGGAAAGCTTTAGAAACGGCCTTTCAAAAGTATATGAAATAATTTACCACCCACATCAAACACCTCACGCGTAAAAGTAATTTTACAAAAGTCTCGTAAAATTACTTTATGGTATAATACCCAAGATTAATACCACTATATGAGAGACTTTTATGATGTCCTTTACTTGCGGCGGTTTTTGTTCTTTTAACCATCAAACTGTCCCCTACATAACAAGCGCAGGAACTACGCAGCTCGACTATGTCACCTGTACAGGGCCTGTAAAAACTGCCGGAGATCTTCAACTTGAGCATTCAACAATAGGAGAACTTGCACATGCAGGACACTTACGCATCGATGGATCTATGATACAAAAAAGCGTTTGCCATGCTGGAAAAATCGAAGTTAATAACTCTAAAATCCAAAACACTCTAAAAACTTCTTCTGAAGATATAAAAGTTCACGACTCTCAAATTAAAACCATTCTTGTAAGGCCTCAACAAAACTCCAGCTTAAAAATCTTTGGATTTACTTTATTTTCCTCATCAGTCTCTCCTAAAACACAAACCGTTGAACTTACGGGGAGAAATTGCAGAATAGGATCGATTATCTTTGAAAAAGGATGTAACGGACAGGTGGTACAAAAAGACGGCGCCGAGGTAAAAACTATCTTACATAATAGCGATTCCTGCATCGAATAGAAACCATTAAGGCATTTTGAAGGAGACTATAATAAGGTGATTTTTCCCAAGCTTATTGATATCCCAAAAAGTAAGATATAATTTATCGCTTTTCTTAGCGCAAAAAAGACAAATAGTATACAAAGAATTTGAAACGTCTTTTTGCAAGGAACGCGCCATGTTAAGAAAGAAGCTGCCCTGCTCTGTCATCGTGCTTTTTTTCCTGCTCCTATTTTTATGTCCTGAAACCTCCTGGGCACAAGACCAACAACCTCCTACAGCATCTCCCGGTATTTTAACACAGATGTCTGTTCTTGCACTTTTTTCCGTACTGCCCTTTGCAGTCATGCTGCTGACCTCTTACGTCAAGGTCGTCGTAGTGCTCTCCTTGCTCAGAAACGCACTAGGAGTCCAGCAAGCACCTCCGAACCAAGTACTCAATGGTATCGCACTATTAATGGCCATTTACGTAATGGCTCCAACTTTTCTCGCAATGTACAAAGCGGGAGAAACAACTATGAATTCTAGACCTCCTCAAACGCTATTTTCGGGAGAATCGCCTCAATATATTGTCGATATCGCCAATGCATCCAAAGAACCTCTCCGAAGCTTTTTACAAAGAAATAGCGCAGCCAAACATATTACTAGTTTTTATCAACTGGCCTACAAATCTTTTCCCCAAGAATTTAGAGGCTCGTTAAAACCTACAGATTTCATTGTCGTCATTCCGTCCTTTATTACTTCGCAACTAAAGGCTGCTTTTGAAATTGGAGTTTTGATCTATTTGCCTTTTTTCGTCATAGACCTTGTTACGTCCAATATTTTGCTTGCTATGGGTATGATGATGCTCTCTCCTCTTACTATTGCGCTTCCTTTGAAATTGCTTTTGATTGTAATGGTTGATGGGTGGACTCTCATTATTCAAGGGCTTGTGCTTTCTTTTCGGTAAATTTTTTATAGAGGTATTTTCATGTACAGTACGGAAATCTACCAACTCAGTTACCAAGCGCTTATGCTCATTTTGCTCTTATCAGCCCCTCCAATTCTCATCAGTACGCTTCTAGGACTCTTCGTTGCCATTTTTCAGGCAGCTACACAAATCCAAGAACAAACTCTATCTTTTATGATTAAACTAGTTGCTGTAATTTTCACCCTCTTTCTGCTCGGAGGATGGCTCAGCTCACAAATCATGCAATACACAACAAATATTTTCGTAAACTTCCCCAAATGGGCGTCTTTTTAAGGTGGGACCAGGACAAGAATATCTCCAGTTCTTTAATCTGGTCTACGAGCTTTCTCCGACAGCCCTCATGTCTCTCTTTGTATTAAGCTTATTTCGTTTAGGCCCCATTATTGTCATGGCTCCTTTTTTAGGATCTAAGCTCCCCTCTCCTGTAAAAGTAGGGCTAATGATTTCTTTGAGCGTGATTTTACTTCCTCATATTGCAATGACAAGCCAAACAATGCTAGAGTTCAACTGGGCACTTGTCTGTTATGCCGCAAAAGAACTCTTTATCGGCCTCATTTTCGCCTTTCTTATTTGCGTTCCTTTTCAGTTTGCTCAATCCGCAGGAGTTATTATTGACTTTGTCAGAGGCTCTTCTTCTCTACAAGTAAGCGACCCTTTTAGCCAAGCGCAATCCTCCCCCATTGGGAATCTATATAACTACCTATTAATCGTGATTTTCTATGCGATGGGAGGACTATTTCTTTTACTCAATACCTTGATTGTTTCATATACTGTACTTCCTGTAGATGCCATGATCAATCCCGCATTTTTCTCCTTAAAATTGCCTTTCTGGCAAATTCTTACGGGAGTAACTGCTCAGCTTTTTGCTATTGCCATCCAGTTATCAGCCCCAGCGCTTTTAGCAGTTCTAATGACAGAAGTGTTTTTAGGCATTGCCAATCGCTTAGCCCCTCAAGTGCAGATTGTTTTCTTAGGAATGTCTCTGAAATCTTTGATAGGCCTTGCGATGCTGTGTTTAGGATGGATTTTCATTCTAAAGCAACTAGAAAAAGAAACTCTTTTATGGATGAATGAAATGCACAAAGTGATTTTTATGATTCCAAAAATCTAGAAGTCAATTTGAGCTTTAATATTCAGTCCCTGTAAATACATGTTTCCAGGAGAGTTGTTATCCCCTACCAAAGAACTTAGTACGTTACGGCTCCAATACACGTTAAAATCATATCCAGCAAAGAATTTGAGATACAAGTTCTCATGACACAGATAAGATCCCCACCCTAGTCCCAAACAAGTTTCTACAATAGGATTTACTGTTGCATAATGATTTGGTTGGTTCAGTAAAAAATCTGCAGATCCCGTTTCTATTACTTGACCAACAACAGAAACTTGCAGCGTTGTGTAGTTTGTATAGACAAAGCTTAAAGCAAGGTCCCCTTCTACAGAAAGGCCATAAGGTAAAAGCCACTGCACTTCTGTTCCAAAAATAGGACCCAAAGCCCAAGACTTCGTTACAGCAGAAGTAAGAAAGGCTCCGCCTAAAGGAACTTCAAAAGGAACATTCGTCCCTATGAAAGAAAGATCGGAACTTGCCGCACTCAGATTCTGATCGATCCAAAGCGTTTTAAGTCCCATCCTACATTGCGCTGTAAGACATTTCCCTTGATAGAACATTCTTTGCAGAGTTGTATCTAGTTCATCAAACTGCAGCTGTGCAGAGGTTTGTAAATTGCCCGAAAGAAGAGCTCCTGCAGCAATGCTATTAGGAGTTGCAGTTAACGCTGAAGCTACAGCTAAATACTGTCCATTTTTCGGAATTGTTGTCAGATGACTTGTGTTTTCATACCAAGTAAAATCCGCTTTAAAACGCCAATCATCCATGCCATGAAAATTACAGCCTAAGCCAACTTGAAAACCAGAAGAATATCCAGGCTCTTGAAAAACAATTTTTTTAGTTCCATTGATTAGCCCGGAGCTTCCCGACCTTGTCGGAGTAGTGATTGTTGCAACAGGTAAGAAAGATTGTTCCCACGCCCAATACAAATAATCAGCGTTAAACGTAAGATCCCAGCTGTTTTGGCAAGCATACATCGCACTTTGATCATAGATTGGAACTTCTTCTGCCCACAAGGATGCGACCTCTGGAATAAGAGAGCAAAAGACCGCTAATATAGCTTGGTTGCGATAGCTTATCATGCGTTTCTCCTAAGATCTAAAAATCAAAGCGTGCTTGAACATTGAGTCCTCGCAAGCTCATATTTCCTGGGGATCCATTACTTTCTAAAAGTACCCCCATTACGTTTTGGTTCCAAAATACTTGAAAATCATAAGATGCACTCAAGTCGAAATGGAATTTATCTTTATAGAGATAAGATCCCCAACCAAGACCTAATGCAGCAGTTCCCACAGGATTCACTGTATTGTAATTATCAGTTTGATCAAGTGTGAAATTGGCAATATTGATATCGGAAATAGCGCCAGTAACAGAAGACGTTAGAGTAATATAACTGGTATACAAGGCACTTAAAGAAACAGAGCCCATAATCTTCAATCCATACCCTAAAAGCCAACTTGAATCAAATCCGAATTTCGGTCCTAACGCCCAAGATTCTTGCTGCATTTTAGAAGTAAAAGAACCATCTACTACATTAAATATTGCATCATTTACTGAGACGAAAAGCAAATTATTGCCATTGGCTGTAAAGTGTTCATTAATCCAAAGAGCCTCAAGGCCTGCAGTAAAATTCGCTGTTAGCTTTCTTCCAAAGTAAAAAGGTCTTTGCAAAACAAGATCTACATTATTAAAATGCAAACTCGTTGAAGAATACATATTTCTAGATAATAAAACTCCGGGATCCGATCCTTCGACATGCTGAGTGACAGAGGGAGACACCGCAAAAATTTGAGGAAAAGAAGGCCTCGTATGCATTTCATCGGAATTGTGATACCATGTGTATTCAGCAAAAAGATTCCAATCATCCATACCTCTTAAATTACACCCAACACCCACCTGAAAGCCCGATGCATATCCAGGGGTTTGCAAAACCACTTGAGCCTCACCATTTAAAAAAGCAGCAGATCCTTGAGCTACAGGATTGATAAGAGTCCCTACAGCCATCATTTCTTGTTGCCATGCCCAATAAATATAGTCTGCAGTGAGAATCACATTCCAAGGATCCCTAGAAAAATATGCAGCAGTTTCGTTATATCCCCCAGGCAATTGCCCTGACTTGATTTTCTCTCCGGGAAGATACCTAGGAGGACTCTCTGAAGAAGAAGTATCTGCCTGTGCAAGATGCGGGAGAAACAAAGGAGCAAGAAACATACTTGCTATAGACAGCTTTGATTTCCATTCACGATTCAACATACTCATCCTCCTAAAGTCACTCAAAGTCATTAATCTATTCCGCACCACATCTACGGCTTAGTTATTTTTTGAAAAGAATTGAGCTCATCCTAACGCAAGAGCAAACATTTTTCCTAGGAAATTTTCTACTATTTGAACAAGAGAGAAAGAAAAGAAAAACTAAAGAAGAAAAACAGTTCATCCCTATTAGATGAAGCTCTCGAAGGAGCCTAAAAATTACGCCTATGTATGAGAATTTTTCTTATGAAATTACGAATTTTCTTATACCAGAAAAGAAAAAAGAGAGGGGGAAGCCCCCTCTCTTTTCACACCCTCAAAGAGAGTATATCTACTAGAAATCAAACTGTACGCCAAGATTAAAACCTTGGAGAATCAAGTTGGTATTACGATCTGCAAGTTTGTTATAACCCAAATATGCATTGAAATCCCAACCAGCTACGATATCAAAATGGAAAGCTTGATCGCAGAAATAGGATCCCCATGCTAGAGATAGGTTTGACTCAATGGCAGGAACTATATTCCCAACATTATCTAACCCAGTGTATGAACCAGTAAAACCTGTTCCAGCTACACTTCCAGCCAATGCAGCAGTTGTTTTATAGTTTGTATAAAGAGCACTTGTGTGCACTTTTGCCAACACTGAAAAACCCCAACCTAACATAAATGTTGGTTCAAATAAAAGCTTAGGACCTAATGCCCAAGTTTTTTGCTCTGAAGATATAGAAGAAAGAACATCTGTACCTGCAGTTAAAGTACCAGAAGAAGAAAACTTCTGTTTAATCCACTGAGCTGTAAGAGATGATCCCAGATTTAAAGTCAATTGCTTACCAATATAGAAGTCTCTTGCAATTGCAGCGTCAACGTTTTGAAAGTTCATCTTTGCATGTGAAGTTAAAGTACCTTCGAAGTAATCTTCTCCAATAAGGTCTTGATCTTTTCTCACATCAACAACTAACTTTTTTGCGCTTGTAGCTGTTACAGTATTGCTGCTATTATTATTATACCATCTATATTTAGCACCCCAAGACCAAGAGTCCATATCTGGTGTATTCAAAGCTAGTGCTACAGCAAAACCTGAAGCATAACCTGGATTAAAATTCACTCTTTCAGAGCTTCCATTATAACCATTAGTAATACCAGCAGTGTGATCTACTAGTGTTCCTACTGACATGTCTTGATTCCACTTTAAATAAAGCCATTCACCGCTTAATGCAACATCATAACCGTCGTTGCATACATATGCAGCGCTTGCTGCATATCCAGCAGGAAGCATTGGTGTTTGGTTATCACGAATTTCTTCGCCAGCATAAAAAGCAGGCGCTTGTTGACTAGAAGATGAACCCGTGTTGTTTGGATACGACATAGATTGATCTGCTTGGGCAAACACAGGAACAAACACTGTTCCCAATATAGCTAGAGCAGCTTTCAGCTCATTTTTCAACATACTTTCCTCCTAGAAAGTTTAATTTTTTGCACTTTAATAAACAGTTTTTGCGACTCACGCCACCCCTCCTCGGAGTGTCTTGTCTTTCAAACTTAGAAACTAAAAAATTTTCCATTAAAAAAAAAGCAAAAAAAATTTATCACTCGCATTTCCCCTGATTTTCCATAGAGGAATTCTTCGGAAAAAAAATTTTAAACGCCTTAAAAATTTTATAAAAAATATGAAAATAATTAGATTTTAAGATCGTTTTTTACTAAAAAAATTTAAAAAACAAAACAATTAATAACACATTAAACAACTTTTAAAACGAAAAACCAAACAAACAGCACGATTCCGAACTACCCACAGAGACCAATCGTTGAAAATCGATCAAAAAAGGTTTTCTCTGAAAACTGTCAGCCACGCAATCTTCCTATATTTCACTTCTAAGCAACTAAGAAGTGCGTGACTTCAAGTATTATTAAACCGAAAATAGTTTACGTGTATCACAATAAGTCTATGCCTTTACCTATCTAGAATCTAAAAAAACGATAAAGACCAGCTCTAGTTTTCAGGCAAAAAGATCATCTCATTCGAAAAAAGACCAATAAAAACAATACAGCCCCTAAAAAAACAGACACCCAACAAAATAAAAGTTGAAAATTAATTAGAGAAATAATTAAACGTAAATTTTACACGCCTTATCATACAGGAGCATTAATGCTGAAAACAGCTACATGTATTATGACAAGCTCATCTATTTTGTTATTAGCTTCAGACCCATCACCTATCGAACACCCCACCCTTCCTTCTTCAGACCCCTATGCGCCTAAAGGCTCTCATTTATTTACTTCTGCTGAATGGATCTATTGGCAAGCCAATGAAACCGGCCTTTGCTACGCTTTGAATAATCCAGATTTTGATATCGTTGATGATACAATCATGGGATCTGGATATGCAGCACAACCAAAATTTGATTGGCGTTCAGGAGTACGATTAGGAATCGGATATACCTTTCCTCACGATCAGTGGGAGTCATCTCTTACTTGGACATGGTATACAGGACAGGCTGCTGATTCACAAACCTCATCAGGAGAAACTCCTACTGTTTTACCCGTTTTCATCCATCCTAACCTCTACAATGCAGGAGCCATTGCTGCATGCTTATCTGCTGACAGCAATCTCTTTTTGCATTTGAATGTGATTGATCTAGGTCTCGGGAAACAAGTAAAATTAAGCAAATCTGTCTCTATCCGCCCTCATGTAGGAATTCGCTCTGCATGGCTCAATCAAAGCTATAACATCAATTATACGCAACTTTTCGAGAAAATTGGCAACATAGTTTTAGATGAATACTCCACCAACATATCTAATGATTTTTGGGGAATGGGAATGGTTGGCGGATTTGGATCTCAATGGGACTTAAAGTGGGGGTTAAGCTTCTTTGGAGACGCTACTCTTTCTTTGCTCTATGGATTTTTTGAGACATCTATAGCAGAGTCTTTTATCACACCTTCAGGGAATGGAAATCTCGTAGTCTCTAATGAGAACAATTTCCGAGCAGGAAGAGCAATCGTCGACCTACAATTAGGATTAAGATGGACATCACCCTGCTTTAAAGAACGCTGCATGCTCGTCTTACAAGGCGGCTGGGAACAGCACATGTATTTTTCACAAAACCAAATCATGCATTTTACAGATGCTCAAAGCTGGGGAAATTTTGTGCAAAATCAAGGAGATGTTGATTTTCAAGGGTTATCTCTTGGGGCTTCCCTGTACTTTTAACAGCAATAAAAAAAGCCCTCTCAAACCAACCAAAAGCCATTTTACACGCTATTCTTTAGAAGGCGTGTAAAAGTTTCTACTCTTTTTTTCTCATATTTTGTACATTCGTACCAAGCAAGCGATTTTCCTATTAAGCACGTCGCTTCTTAAAATGAACCATTAAACTTTAGGGAGCAGCGCTTCTCTCTCCTGCGAATGCCAGGGGCTCACCGCGTTGTCAATTTTATGAAACATATAATTTTTACTACCACACTACTTACGGCGTCTTTAGGAGGAATTAACTGCCTTCAAGCAGACGTTTCTGATGCACAAATGCGCAGCTTAGAAAACCGAGTTGGCGTTCTAGAGCAAAAAAAAGGCTCTAACTCTATCATCACCCCTCCGGGAAGACCTCAAGTCCGCGATGGAGCTGATCTCTTTGTTAATGCTGATTGGCTTATTTGGCAAGCTCGTGAAAACGGCACCACTTATGCTGTAAAAACAAAAGCTGTGCAACCTGCGGCTTCTGCTTTATACAATTCCGAAGAAAAACAAATGCATTTTAACTGGGACTTTGGATTCCGCTTTGGAGTAGGATATAACCTTCCACATGACGGATGGGATCTAGTAACAAACTGGACTTGGTTTCAAGACAAAGCGAAAGGAAATGTTTCTGCGAAAGATGGTCTCATCTATTCAACAAATACAATGCCTTTAGGCTATTCTACTGTTACCGGATTTGAATCCAGCAATGCAGTTCTACGTCTAAAACTCAACATGATTGATTTAGATTTAGGAAGAGAATTCTTTGTCAGCAAATGGATGACACTTCGTCCTTTTATCGGACTTAGAACAGCTTGGATCTACCAAAAATTTCAAACCAACTACGATGCTCCTACATTTAGCTCGTTACCTAATATCATGACAAATTTGTATTCTAAAGCAAACAACAACTACTGGGGACTTGGTCTTCATAGCGGGCTGAACTCGCAATGGGGCTTAGGAGCTGGGTTTAGCTTCTTTGGAAATGCTACTCTTTCCATTTTAAATGGTTTCTTCAAGGTAAGTGACTATCAAACGAAAAACTTTAGCGATGGAACACATAACGATGTTATTAAAAATAACAACAGCTTCCGTGTTGGAAGAGTGATTGCAGAGCTTGCTACAGGACTTCGTTGGGAAACTATGTTTGCAAATGATGGAGCCCACTTCCAAATTCAAGCTGGATGGGAGCAACTCATGTTCTTTGCACAAAACCAATTTCAGCACTTCTTTGCAGGAGCAGTATCTCCAGCAGGAGCAGGAAATTATTTCGCTAACCAAGGAGACCTTTCTATCCAAGGTTGGACTCTTTCTGCACGCGTTGATTTCTAATAAAATCACAAATAAAAAAACCGGAGGATGTCCTCCGGTTTTTTTATTTTTATAAGTTATCCGAAATTTCAAAAAATCATACGCTTTTTTCCCTGTATCTTATACACTTGTTCCGGGCAAGAGAAGACTCACCTTTAAATACATCATTCCTTTTAAGTCGAAATCCTCTCTTAAAGCATCGAACATCCTTAGTTACCCAGCTAAACAGCTAAGAGATATCCTCCATTTACAACAATTTAATAAGGGAGCAGCGCTTCCCTCCTTTTGCACAAAGCAAAAGCTGCCGCGTTGTCAATTTTATGAAACATACAGTTTTTACGACCCTGCTACTTACCTCATCTTTAGGGGGAGTTAACTACCTTCAAGCAGACGTTTCTGATGCACAAATGCGTAGTTTAGAAAATCGAGTCGGCGTTCTAGAGCAAAAAAAAAGTTCTAATTCTATAATCACCCCGCCAGGAAGACCTCAAGTTCGTGATGGTGCTGAGGTTTTTATTAACACCGATTGGCTAATTTGGCAGCCACGTGAAAACGACACTGCTTATGCTGTAAAAACCAAAGCTGTCCAACCCGAATCTTCCGCCTTATACAATTCAGAAGAAAAGCAACTTCATTTTAAAAGGGACTTTGGATTTCGTTTAGGCATAGGATATAACCTTCCTCATGACGGGTGGGATCTTGTGGCAAACTGGACTTGGTTTCAAGATAAAGCCAAAGGAAGTATTACAGCAGGAAAAGGGCTCCTCTATTCAACAGATGCTTTTCCTATAGCAAATCCAACTATTGCCGGATTTGGATTCAGCAATGCTGCTCTACGGCTTAAACTGAACATGGTTGATTTAGATTTAGGCAGAGAATTCTTCGTCAGTAAATGGATGACTCTTCATCCTTTTATTGGGCTCAGAACAGCTTGGATCTATCAAAAGCTTCGCACTAATCATAATGAACCTAGTTTCACCGATGATCTTCCAAGCATCATTACAAGTATGCTTTCTAAAGCAGACAATGATTATTGGGGACTTGGTCTTCACAGTGGACTGAATACGCAATGGGGCTTAGGCGCTGGATTTAGCTTCTTTGGAAACGCTACGATTTCCATTCTAAATGGCTTCTTTCAAGTTAGAGACTATCAAATGAGTAAACTCAGCGACGGAACGCACTTAGACTACATTAACAATCATAACAGCTTCCGCATTGGAAGAATGATTGCACAGCTCGCATCTGGTCTTCGCTGGGAGACTATGTTTGCAAATGATGGATGCCACTTTCAAATTCAAGCTGGATGGGAACAGCTCATGTTCTTTGGACAAAATCAATTTTCCCATTTCTTTGGCGACTCATTAACTACAGCAGGAAATTATTTTGCTAACCAGGGGGATCTTTCCATTCAAGGATTAACCCTATCTACACGTTTTGACTTTTAAAAAAGCAACTACACAAAAAAACCGGAGGAAAAATTCCTCCGGTTTTTACAATTCAATCGATCAGTCACGAAGCATTACTTTCTCAAAATATGCAATACTTCTCTCAAAGCTTCTACGAATCGATCAATATCCTCTTTGGTGTTGTAGACTCCCAAGGACATGCGAACCGCAGAGCGAACTCCAAATCTTCTTAATGTAGGTTGAGCACAAAAATGACCCGTTCTTACTGCAATCCCCCTCATATCCAAAAGAGTCCCAACATCTAATGAATGACATCCTTTTGCATGAAAGGTGACAATAGAAGATCGATGTTTCGGATGACATAAAAGGCTTAATCCTTCGACACTCTCCATTTGCATTAGAGCGTACTCTGTCAAAGATTTTTCCCAGGCTTCGATCTGATCAAGCCCAATTTCTTGCAGAAATTCTAAAGCAGACCCAAGTCCCATCACTTCTACGATGCTGGGGGTTCCTGCTTCGAACTTCAAAGGAAGTGGCTGGTAGGTTGTTTTCTCAAAAGTCACTTGTTCGACCATATCTCCCCCACCTTGATAGGGCGGCATTTGATCTAGCCATACTTTTTTCCCGTATAAAACTCCAACACCTGTAGGACCATATACTTTATGCGCAGAAAAAACCAAAAAATCCACATCGAGATCTCGAACAGAGATCTTTTTATGAGGCACGCTTTGCGCAGCATCCACAAGTACTTTTGCACCAAACTGATGAGCCAACTCAATGATTTCATGAATGGGATGAACGACACCTGTCGCATTAGCGATATGCGCAACAGCCACTAATTTCGTTTTTGAGGAAAGCATCTTTCGATAGACATCTAGACAGATTTCCCCTCGATCATCAACAGGAATTATTTTTAACTGAGCTTTTTTCTCTTGGCAAATCATCTGCCAGGGAACAATGTTTGAATGATGCTCTGTTTCACAAATAAGGATTTCATCCCCTTCTTGTAAAAAAGCTTTACCAAAAGAAGAAGCTACGAGATTAATCCCTTCCGTAGTCCCTCTTGTAAAAATCACCTCCCCATCTTCCCCAACACCTAAGAATGCGCGTATCTGCATTCGAATATCATCATAATGAGCTGTGGCCGTAGCCGCAAGCGCGTATACAGCTCTGTGTACAGTACCGTATTCCTTCTGGAGAAAATAGGTCATCCGATCAATGACTTTTTTCGGTTTTTGGCTCGTTGCGGCCGAATCTAAATAAATTAAGGACGCATTTTGAGATAAAAGAGGAAATTCATGACGAAGTTGCATCATTTTCCCTTTGCTCTAAAAGGAAAGAGCGGCACCATAAGGAAAGTGTATTGCGCAAGGAAAGTACAGGGATCGATTCTAGAATTTCCTGACAAAATCCCATAGTCAATAATCCTTTAGCTGCCAAACAAGGAATCCCTCGAGCCCTTAAATAGAAGAGCTGATCTTCATCGATCTGAGCTACAGTCGCTCCATGCGAAGCCTTAACATCATCTGCAAAAATTTCTAAATTAGGCTTGGTATTAGCTGTGGCAAGATCGGAAAGAAGCAGATTCTGATTGAGCTGATAGGCTTCCGTTTTTTGCGCAGGACGTCTTACATAGATCTTTCCCGTAAAGCTTGACCGACTTTGCTCTGCCAAAATGTTTTTAAAAAACTGACGAGACTGACAAGATGGCGCGCTATGATCCATATGCACATGTATATGAGACTCTGCTCTAGCGTCAAGTGCAGTCAAGCCATTGAGATGAGCTTCAGCTCTCTCTCCTAAAAGCGCGACAGAATAATCTCGACGAAAACCAGGAGATCCAAATGTAGCAAAATAAGAGTGGAGTTTGCTCTCTTTTTTTAAAGAGGCCCTAAAGGCACTAAGCCCCCAAGAAAAACACGGTTTTTCTGTGGTAAATACATGAGAAAAAGAGGAACTTTCCTCTAAAGACACATCCAGAAAGTCATTATATACCGTTGAACTGCCTTCATAAGAAGAAAATGATGAAACCATACAAATACTTGCATGAGCTCCCAAACAAAGATGCATGCGAGGTCCCGCATAAGAAATAGAAGGATCAGACTGTAAATGTAAAACCTGAATAGGGGCTTTCTCTTGCACTTTAGGAGGTACATAGATAAAAACACCCTGCTTACATAAAGCAGCATTTACTAGAGCCCACGGATCTTCTTCTTTCTCTATAGAAGCTTGTAGACGATGTTTTAGAAAAACAGCGTATGAACTTTTTAACGCATCTTCTAAAGAGAAAACCACAAAAGAGGAGGGAATAGAGGAAAGATCAGGGCAAAAAACCCCATCTTGAAATACTATATAAGAACTTTGACATTCAGGTAAAAGCAAAGAAGAAATATCTTGTTTTGTTATCAGAGCTGGTTTTTTCGGCTCTAAAAAACTTTCATAAAGCTTACGCAAAGAAACATATTGGAATGCTTCCTGATTTTTCTGAGGAAGTCCTTTTTGCTCCAAGCGCTGCCATGCCAACTTTTGAAAAGGGGTATAAGAAGACGTGTTTTGTGACATGAGTGATGATAAACAACCCAGCACTTTATCTTGATATGCTACATCCATTATAAACATTCCTGAGTATCTACTAACCAATCATATCCTTTAGCCTCTAGCTCTAAAGCCAAAGAAGCATTCCCAGAATGGGCAATTTTCCCATCAATAAGTACATGGACAAAGTCTGGCTTGATATAATCAAGAAGTCTTTGATAGTGAGTGATAAGAAGCAATGATTTACTAGGTTGCATAAAATCATTAACACCCTTAGCAACAATTTTCATAGCATCAATATCAAGACCAGAATCCGTCTCATCTAAAATGGCAAGCACCGGATCTAAAATCGACATCTGCAAGATTTCATTGCGTTTTTTTTCTCCGCCTGAAAAACCTTCATTGATATTACGCTCAGTAAATTCCTTTTTAATTTGAGCTGCAGCCATCTTTACTTCTAAAAACCTTTGAAATTCTTCTTCAGTAAGAGGTTCTTGTCCTGTTGCTTTTTTCTTAGCATTCAAAGCGGCTAAAAGAAACTGCACATTGGTAATTCCGGGAATTTCTATAGGGTATTGAAATCCCATAAAAAGACCTTTATGTGCTCTCTCTTCCGGCTCCAATTCTAAAATATCTTCTCCCTGAAAAAGAATTTCCCCTTGGAGGATCTCATAAGAAGAATCTCCAGCCAGAACTTTAGCAAGAGTAGACTTACCTGCGCCGTTAGGACCCATTACAGCATGGATGGAGCCATTTTTCAAAGAAAGATCAATCCCTTTAAGAATTCTTTTTCCATCTTTGGCTACGACTAAATTTCGAATTTCTAACATCATACAATCACCCCACGGAATGTTCTAGTTTTAGCGTTAAAAGCTTTTGAGCTTCTACCGCAAACTCAAGCGGCAGCTCTCGGATTACTTCCTTGCAAAAGCCATTTACAATCATATGGATTGCATGTTCTTTAGAAATTCCTCGAGACTGCAGATAAAATATTTGTTCTTCACTCATTTTAGAAGTTGACGCTTCATGCTCCACTTGGCTTGAGGCGTTAGAAACTTCAATATAAGGAAATGTATTTGCAGAGCACAGATCACCGACAAGCATCGAGTCACATTGTGTATAGTTGCGGCTTTTGTCAGCTTTAGGAGCCATCTTGACAAGACCACGATAGGTATTATGCGAATGATCTGCAGAAATTCCCTTAGAAATAATAGTAGATTTGGTTCTCTTTCCCAAATGGATCATCTTTGTCCCAGTATCTGCCTGCATGTGCCCTGAAGTCAAAGCTACAGAGTAAAATTCCCCTACAGACTCATCGCCTTGTAAAAGACAACTAGGATATTTCCATGTGATTGCAGCCCCAGCTTCTACCTGAGTCCACGAGATTTTAGAGCGAAAACCCTGGCATCGGCCTCTTTTAGTAACAAAGTTATAAATCCCCCCCTTGCCGGTCTTAGGATCTCCTGAGTACCAATTTTGAACTGTAGAATATTTGATTTCAGCTCGATCTAAAGCAACTAATTCCACTACAGCAGCATGAAGCTGATTGTTATCATATGCAGGGGCTGTGCATCCCTCTAAATAACTAACATAAGAATCCTCTTCTGCGATAATGAGAGTTCTCTCAAATTGCCCACTTTGCTTATCGTTGATGCGGAAATATGTAGAAAGTTCAATAGGAGAGCGAACTCCTTTAGGAATGTAAACAAAAGAACCGTCAGAAAAAACAGCAGAATTTAGAGCTGAAAAGAAATTATCCCCTATAGGAACTACGCTTCCTAAATACTTTTCTAAAAGCTCTGGATAGTGTTGTACAGCTTCAGAAATTGGACAAAGGACCACTCCTGCATCTTTTAACGTCTTTTGAAAAGTTGTTCCTAAAGAAACAGAATCGAAAACCACATCAACAGCAACATTAGTCAGTCTTTTTTGTTCATCTAAAGGCACTCCTAATCGCTCAAAAGTTTTGAGAAGCTCTGGATCTACTTGGTCTAAACGATCAAGTTTTTGCTTAACCTTAGGGGCTGAATAATAGCAGATATCTTGAAAATCTATAGGGGAAATGTTTAAATTTGCCCAAGAAGGCTCTTTCATTGTGAGCCACTTATGGTAAGCTTTTAAACGAAATGCCAGTAAAAATTCAGGTTCATTTTTTTTCTGAGAAATCAAACGTACGGTCTCTTCACTAAGGCCTTTAGGGATACTATCTACTTCAATATCGGTAGAAAAACCGTATTTATAGTCAGATCTGCTACTCAGTATTTCTTCCGTACTCATACCTTGATCGCTCTTTTAAAGGGGTGATAATCTTGTGGAAATATATGCTTCGGCAAGAGCCAAATGTTCAGGAAAATCGACACCAATAGTCTCTTCTTCCGTTTCATTGACCTGAATTTTTAGGCCGTAGGATAAAAAACGAAGCTGCTCTAAAGACTCAGCACACTCAATTTCACTGGGCTTCATCTGCGCAATTTTTTGCAAAGCTTCATTAGAATATGCATACATTCCAACATGTCTAAAATATTTCTTCTCTATCTTAAGGTCTTCTCGATAATACGGGATAGGACTTCTAGAAAAATACAAAGCAAATCCAGCCTCATCACAGACCACTTTACATAAGCTAGGATCTCGAACGCTTTCCTCTTGCATAGCAACTTTCAAAGTCCACACATCCGCCTGAGATCCAGAAGAGGAAATCAAAAGATCCTGCAACATTTTTTCAGAAATAAATGGTTCATCAGCCTGCCAATTAATCCAAATATCTCCTTGAATAAGATCCCTTTGTTGCAACTCTACAAGTCGATCTGTCCCTCGAAGGCAATCGATAGAGGTCATAAAATATTTCCCCCCAAAGACTTCTATTATCTGAGCCGTTTCTTCCGAATCAATTGCAAAGACCACCTCATCAACAAATGAAACCTGTATAGCAGCATCCCAAGCCCATTGTAAAAGGGGCTTGCCACCAAGAAGAGCTAAAATCTTCCTAGGAAATCTAGTAGATTCTAAGCGGGCAGGAATCACACATACAATTTTTTTGCCGTTTATCATGGCCTCAAAGTATCGCACTGTTTCTTTTTAAATTCCATCTTTTCTGCTTCTTCTTAAACAAAAACAGCAAAACATTTTTTATCATAAAAGCAAAAAAACCTTACAGAAGAAATGTAAAGTCTTTTTTTGATTGGTAATTTGTTTTCTAACTAGGTGGAGTATATTTCAGAAAAAACTCGGGGGTTTCAGAAGCAGAAGCTTCGGCTACCACCGAAGTAGGAGACGTCACGTCTTCCAATCTAAGAGAAAAACCCGTAATCGTTGGGATCGAAGCTGTAATAGTAGTCCCATCAATACTATATACAAAAGCAACGCCAATAGTAGTCACATAGGCAAATGGGACCGTACGATACACATTATAAATAAGAAGTACATAGGATCCTGGAACATTAAAAGTCAGATATTGACTATTACTTTCACCACTCAAAGAGCACTGACAAGGGTCTGGACAGCCCAAAGAATACGACCCACAATTACAATTAGATCCTATGCAAGAACAGGAACAATCAGAAACACAACCGCTCGAACAGCCGGCAGTAACTGCTGCTTGAATATCACTACAGGCAGCTGCGAGACTTCCCTGACACTCTGACACTGAAGATCCAGAGCTCGTTGTATAACCAAAACTAACCACCCCTTGAACACAGCCTAATCCTCCAGAACAGCTTTGACGAATTGTAGATAAAGAATAGGTGTAATCTGAAGTTTCATTAATCACAACACAGTGAACAGGGATCGCCCCCGGCAACGTCGCCGTTCCCTGCTGTGACATGGCTAGCCGACTCCCAAACACGAATAAACAAAAGAAAACGAATAGAAAGTTTTTCACCGGGGTCTCCTCACGAAATAAAAAATTCTTTTCAACTTTAAGAATTGTCAAAAAACTACTCGCGTTACGCTTTTTTCGTCAATCACAACACGAAAAAAAATTTATTAATTTGATGTTGCTCGAAACTAGTAAATAAGATTATTTTCAACCCACATTACTAGCACTTTTTTTGAGGCTAATTCATGAAAAAATATTTTGGAGCTCTTGCTTTACTCCCCGGAATGGTTTTAACAGCCGACACTTCCCCAAATCCAAACACTCAAGCTTTCCAATTTTCCGCCGATGCATCATTTACTTACTGGTATGCAAAAGAAGATGGACTAAACATTGCTGAAAGCTCCCTTTTAAGACCATCTGGTGAAGCCGTTTTCCCCCCAAATATAAGCATCTTCTCACAAGACTTCGGCTACAAACCCGGTTTCAAATTAGGCCTAGGACTTGAGTCTACAAATCAGTGGAATCTCCACGCAGAGTATACGTACTATCGAGGGACAACAACAACTAGCAAAGAAGCTCCTAGCAATACATCGAGTCTTCCAGCTACAGGAACATGGTATGTAAATGAGTGGTTCTTACAAACCCTTCCACTCTTTAAACAATCCCTTTCCGGCACTCATATCTCCTCGACTTGGAAACTTGGCATGGACTTAGGCGATATTACTTTTAGTCGCCCCTATGAGAACAATAAAGGCTTTTGCTTTTCTCCGTTTGGAGGACTACGGACTGTTTGGATTCGCCAACACATGAACATTTCCCTAACACAAGCCGCTGCAGCTATCGGAGCTAGTAATTTGCTACCCCCTCAACCTCTACAATCTCTGAACAGCTCTCACTCTTGGGCACTTGGTCCTAGAGTAGGAACAGAAGCAAAATACGGGCTACCTATGGGATTTCGCATAGAAGGACTATTCGCAGCCAGTTTATTATACACACAATTTACATCCATCAAGCACTCAGAAGAAAGAGCTGCCACCTTCATCACTTTCCCTCTACAATCTTCCTTACATAACTACAATTGCGTAAGACCTGTCATGGATATTAATCTAGGGTTGGGCTGGGAAATGAAACTCTATCAAAAGTACCATATAGATTTTGCTGCAAGTTATGATTTCTCTTATTTTTGGGGACAAAATATGATGAGAAGCATACTTGATCATCTATGGGAGGGCTCCGGCTCCGGAGATAACGATTTATATTTCCAAGGACTTACCCTTACAGGAAGCTTCCGTTTTTAAGATTTAGAAAGCAGCTCTTCTTAATGATATTAGAGGAGCTACTTCCTAGGATATTGTCTTGCCTAAAAAAAACAAAAATAACACAATACGCTCTTATACTTTTTTTTATTATGAGGAATCTCTTATGCATTTGTTTCGATCTCTAGGCCATGTATTTGGGGGATCTCTTCTAATTGCTGCCACAACAATCGGTGTGGGAATGCTTGCCCTTCCTATTGCGACTGGCCCCAGCGGATTTCTTCCTTCTATTACTATTTACTTCGTCTGTTGGCTTTTCATGCTCTGTACCGGACTACTTCTTTTAGAAGTCTGTCTTTGGATGCCTAAAGATGCGAACTTAATTACTATGGCAGAGAAATTACTCGGTCCCGCTGGCCGAGCTGTATGTTGGGTCGTTTACTTGTTTCTTTTTGTTACAGTAATGATTGCACACGTAGCAGGTGGAGGAGAAATTCTACAAGAGATTCTTGGATTTTCTATGCCCTCTTGGTGCTTTGCATTGCTCTACGTTGTGTTATTTTCTCCAGTGGTATATCTGGGAACAAACTCTGTCGATCGTCTAAATGCGTTCCTCTTTGGCGGAGTCATTGTAACATACCTTTTGTTCGTTTTTATATCTCATGAGCATGTCAACGTATCTCTTTTAAAAAGAAGCGATTGGTCTAAAGCATATTTAGCTCTCCCCGTTCTTTTTACAGCATTTACGTATCAAGTGATCGTTCCAACACTTGTCACCTACATGGAAAGAAACGTCAAAAAGATAAGACTTACCATCATTCTCGGAACTTCCATTCCTTTAATAGTCTATTTGGTTTGGGAATTTTTAATTCTCTCAATCCTCCCCTATGAAAGTTTAGCAGAAGCTCAAAAACTAGGGCAAAATGCTATTCAGCCTTTAAAAGCTGTTACAGGGCATCCCATGTTATTTCGTATAGGAAAAGCGTTTGCTTTCTTTACCTTAACAGCTTCATATATTGCACTAGCTCTTGCATTCCTAGACTTTTTGGCTGATGGACTCAAAGTCAAAAAAAGAGGATTTAAAAAGCTTTTCTTGTGCCTATTAGTTTTTGCTCCGCCTACAATTATTGCTATCTCATATCCTAATCTTTTCTTAGTTGCTTTAAGCTATGCAGGAGGATACAGCTGCGCAATTTTATTTGGTCTATTCCCTCCTATAATGGCTTGGGTAGGAAGATATCGCAAAAATTACACTCAAGGAGAAAGGCTTCTCTTTGGGGGAAAATGGATGCTATCGATTTTGATCTTCTTTATTGTTATAGAACTTTCAATTCAAATCTTTAGAACTTTAAGTCAATAGAGACCTCTAATTTTGCATTAAGGATATTACCATGCGTTTAAAAAAAATACTGTTCCTATTAAGCCTCACTCCCTGCTTTTTTCAAACTGCTTCTGCAAATGAAGGAGTGTCTAACTTTTATACTCCAGCCATTACATCAGAAACATCGCCTTGGTTTACAGGCCCCTTACTAGCTCCGTCTTCTCATAACATCCCTGGTGGCAATTACGACATCGAACCTTACCTATTCTTTACGACAATCACAGGTTCTTACAATCAAAACTGGCACACTCAATCTTTATCCGATAATTTTTATAGTATGAACCTAGTACTGCCTGCCTGGATTGGTCTTACTTCCAATATAGACTTTACCTTGCAACCACAGATGTTTTACCAGTTCACGCAAGGCGAAAGATCTACTCAATTCGGAGATCTTGCTTTTGGATTCGATATTCAGTTGTTAAATGAGCAAGCAGGAACTTGGTGGCCCGCGATTAAGCTAGGACTAAAAGCTACAGGACCTACTGGAAAATATAAAAATTTAAATCCCAAGAAACTAGGAACCGATGGTGTAGGATCTGGAAATTGGAATCCTGCAGCAGTTTTGTCCTTCGGACGACTCTTCCATATATACGACAATCATTTTCTATCTCCTCGATTAGGATTCTCCTATACAGTACCTACTCCTACTCACATTTCCAACTTAAACGTATATGGAGGAGTTGAAGGAACAAAAGGCACAGCATATCCAGGGAACATCTTTTACACGGATATTGGTTTCGAATACAACATGACGAGAAACTGGGTTCTAGCAATGGACTTTTACTATCAACACAACAATAAAAATCGTTTTTCTGGAACTCCTAGCGCCACTGCAATACGCCCATCTTCTGAAAGCTTCAGCTTGGCTCCTGCATTGGAATACAACTGGAGTGCAAACATCGGTTTGATTGGGGGTGTTTGGTTCACAGTCGGAGGCAGAAATACCTCTCGCTTTGTTTCTGGAGTCCTTGCTTTCAACGTATATATCTAACCTTAACTTGAACTAGCGCGCTTTACAAAGCGCGCTTTTTTCCCATACGCCATCTTATCTTTCCGACCTTTACACTCCCTCCTTTAGCAGATTTTTCCAACCGGCCCACTACAAATCTTATAGAGGAAAAACAGCTTTGGCTGAGCGGAACGCAACTGTCTCTGGGAACTTATACAACATGAATTTATACTATTTCCAATGGAAGGATATACTTATGAGTTGTCGCCTGAATGCAAAACAAAAAAGCTCGCAACTATCAGAGAAGGCCGTGATAGACCCTATCTGAACATAGGATCTCCCATAAGGGTGATTTCTGAAGTTATCATAGGAAATACAGATCAAGACATGGAATTTAATATCGCAATGGAAAAGTTAGACGGTATCGATCCTCCCTCTACACAGTACCCTATTATTCCAGAATCTTAAACGTGAGTGTTTTAAGGTTAGCGATTTTTAAGCTTGTGAACATACTGCACAATCTCATCCACGCCCACTTTCCTGGCTATTTCCTTGCCTTCAGGATGTAGTGCCACAAGGGTCGGCATGGCTTGTACTCGATATTTTACAGCAATCTCCCGAGCTAGATCCACATTGACTTTGCAAAAAGTCGCTTTGCCTTGTAAATCTTTTGCCCATTGATCCGTAAAGGCACTCAAATGACGGCAGGGGCCACACCAAGTAGCATAAAAATCCAGCAGCACTGGATCTTGACTCTCTTTATTCGCATCAAGAATTTTTTGAAGTTGCGCAAGGCTTGTCACTTCTATGACTTTAGCAGGAGAAACTGCTTCGTTTTTCTCTTTTTCGGCAATTGCAGGGGAGGCAACTTTAACACTACGAATTTTCTGCAAGTATTCTCCAGCTTGCATAGCAGCTTTAGCGCCTTCTCCACTAGCAATCACGGCTTGTTTAAAAATCCGATCTGCAACATCTCCCGCTGCATAGACTCCTGAGACGGAAGTCTCGCACCCTTTTTGCAAAAGCACATACCCTTGCTCATCAAGTTTTAGCTGATCCGTAAAAAAAAGCGTATTAGGAGTTGCACCAATTGCTAAAAAAAGAGCTTGTAATGGAAGAGTTTGCTTCTTTCCATTTTTATCGAGAAGTTTTAGAGATTGAACTGCCTGCCCATCACCTACAATTTCTTGAACTTGAACGTCATATAAGACTTCTACATTGGGAAGCTTAAGAACTCTCTCTTCTCTTGTTTTCTCTACCCCTTTAAATGTATTCTTGCGATTCAATATATAAACTTTCTTTGCTATCCCCGCTAAATAATCTGCCTCTAAAAGAGCGCCATCCCCTCCACCTACAACAGCAACCACCTTATCTTTATATAGGCTACCATCACATACCGCACAGGTATAGACTCCCTTGGACCAATATTTTTGCTCTCCCATGACTTCCAACTTGCGAGCAGTAGCACCCAAAGCAACAATACAAGCATCGGAAGTAAGCGTTCTTTTTTTAGAAGGGTTATAAACATCTTGTACTACAAAAGAAAAAGGTCGCTTAGATAAATCCGCTGATACAAGCTCTTCTTTATATACATGAGCACCAGAGGCTTCAGCTTGACGGCGCATCTGCTCCATCAGATCGAATCCACTTATCTCTAAAGATCCTGGCCAATTTTGTACATTAGCAGATTGAGTAAGAGCGCCGCCTGGAGTTTTCCCTTCCAAGACAGCTGTGGAAAATCCCGCTCGGCTTAAGTAAATAGCTGAAGTTAACCCCGCAGATCCTCCACCCAAAACTACCACATCTACTTTGTCTAAAGCAGGAAGTGGGGAGATGCATCCTAAGGAAGCTAAAAAACACAAAAAAACACAACGAGCCTTTGAAAAAGAGTTTTTGACAGGGGTGACGAAACGAGAAATCATAACAGGAATATTTTCTATTCTATCCAACATAAAACTCTCCAAGCAATAAATGCACAGTTACCATTCAAATTCTTATTTTTATGTTCTAATTATCAAGGCATTTTGCATAAAAGGCAAGTTCCGTTTCTAGACAGACGCCTAGAGTTTCTGCATGTCGAAATCCATGTCCTTCTCCAGGAAAGACTTTTAATTCTGACAAGGAAATTTTCTCATGAAGATCTGTAGCTTGACGCAAAGGCACGACTGAATCTAGTTCTCCATGTAAAAAAAGAACAGGGCAAGAGATTTTCTCAGAAAAATAACAAGGAGACCTTGTTTTATATCTCATAGGAAACTCTTCTTTATTACCTATTAAAGAATCTAAATAAAATTTTTCAAATTTGTGGGTATCTTCAGCAAGTAGAAGTAAATCGGTTACCCCATACCAACTAATGCAACCCTTTAAACCTGGAAAATGGCCAGCCATACCAAGAGCAGTAAAGCCCCCTGAACTGCTGCCTTTAGCAAAAAGTGCCTGGCCATCGGCCTTATCTTTTAAAACTAACGATTCAGCCAAATCCAAACAGTCATGAACATCGATAACTCCCCATTTATAATCCAAGGCTTCTCGATACTTCCTTCCAAAACCACTACTGCCTCGATAGTTTACATCAAGCCAAGCAAAGCCACGACTAGTCCAAAATTGCACTTCCCACTGTAGAAAAGGAGAACAATGAGACGTAGGCCCTGAGTGGCATTTAACAATTAAAGGAGGAGGGGAAGAGCAAATATGCGCTGGATTTTTTGGAGGATAATAAAATCCATAGATTTTCTGATGATCTAAAGAAGAGGGAGAGGAAACTTCTTGAGGCTCGGAAAGAAAGGATCTAAGAGAATCAGGACATTTTGTACTAGCAGCAAGAATGGTTTCTGCAAAAGAGTCTTCTGAAAGATGAACCAAAGAAAGCGGCATCGTAGGAGATCCTGCGATTAAATAGATCCCATCAGATCCCACATCTAAAGTCCGTATGACTGTATAAGGCAAATTCAATACAGACAATTGCAAAGACTTCCTTTCTAAAAAAGCTAAATAATCCACACCTTTTTCACAAAAACTTACAAACAAACCCTCTTTGCCATCAAGTTGATAGGCAACAAAGCGCTTTTTTCCTAAAACCCAAAGAGGATAAGTAAAATCTGCTTCTTTAGCATGTAGAAGGATTTCTCCCTTAGGTGTCCAAAGATACAAATTTGAAAAACCATTTCGATCAGAAGCAAATACAATTTCGTTAAAATCGGTCCATAGGAATTCACCAATAGATTCCTTAATGGATCCAAGTCGCGATCGCTCGACCCCTTCAGGGAAACTGTAGATTTGCAAAAAACATTCCTCCCAAGGCATACGAGGAGCATTCCAGGATAAAAAAGCAATAGACTGCCCATCAGGGCTCCATCTAGGGGACGCATAAAAATCGGCCTTATGATGAAAAGAATGCTCTTGATGCGTCTGCAAGTCCCATAAAACAATACTACTTCTGACATCAACTTGAGAATGATCCTCGCAAATGCAAACCAGAGTTTTTCCATCAGGGGACAAAGAAAAATCGGCCCACCGTCTACAAGGATCTTTTGCTAAACATACTAGATCTCCTTTTGCATTTTGCATGCATAAAGAAGCTGTATAGTCATCAAAAAAAACTAAAGAGCCTTGCTGAGCACAAAAAGCGCCTCCCCCGTATTCATGAACTTTCGTTCGAATACTCATTGCTGGGAATTTTTCTAAGGCGCTTTTATCTTTTTCTTGAACCATTAAGGCATGACGCCCTTTTTCTAAAGGCCTAGACTCTGTCCAAAACACACGAGAAGCATCCACATGCAGCTCTCCAAAAGAGATCTGGGCCGAAGATACTTGCTCGATTGAAATTGGCGACTGCCAAAAAAGTTCTCTTTTTTTCATGCTATTTTACAATAATTTTCCCAATAATCGTTTTCTGATTTTCTCCTTCTTCACCTTGAGTCCACCAATTCTGTAAAGCCTCAACAGAAGATCTTGCAGATAAAGTATGACACTGAACATTATAAACTCCGGGAAGTTCTGGAGCTTCAAAAAAGAACGAAACAATCCCCTCTTTCCCTGCAAAACGATATCCGAGTTCATTAAAAACACATTTCTGTGGCCCCATTGTCTCATATCCAATAACAATCTGATATAGATCATCAGAATCAAGTGCCACATCTTCACAAAAAAAGTTCAGCGTACTAAATATTTTCTCCCCAGAACGAGCTATAATCGTATTTCCTTGCCTATTGAAATTCAAGTTAAACGCTGAAATGGGATTTGCAGAAACTGCGTGGGAAAAAGCCTCACCATCTTCTGCATAACTTACAGAAGCACATGTTCCAAATAAACTCACAGCTAACCATAGATATGTTTTGTTCATCATCATTCTCCTTTGTTTGACCACAGATATTCAAAGACAAAAGCTTATTCCTCCTCAAAATTTAATAGCAACCTTTAGCGAGCAAAAAATCAAAACACAGCTTGTCAACAAGTGTTATTTCTCTATATATTCTTCCAGCTATCAACAATTTGCAACTCAACCAAAACATAAGGAGTCTCGTGCAAAGTAACACTTGGAAAATAGGGATTTTTCTTTTTCTTTTTTCTGCTCTTTCTTTTGCTGAAGAGCCGTATAGCTTTAAAGGGAAACATTTCATTGCAAGCTACTGTGGATGCGATTCTTCAGCTCTTGAAAATGTAAATCAGCTGATAAAAACTATGGAATATGCAGTAACGCAATCTGGTGCTTCTATCTTAAATTCTAGCGCTCATGAATTTCCTGGAAATGGACTTACCATGGTCTTTTTACTTTCAGAAAGTCATGCAAGTATCCATACCTATCCAGAACATCAAGCTTGCTTTATCGACCTTTTTACTTGCGGAGATCACTGTAGTTACGAAAAGTTTCATGAATCTTTAGCTTCCTATTTAAAACCGACTTGTGTACACGAGAAGGTATTGATTAGACAGGAACATTCTGTGGAGATAAGCAATGGAACTCTTAAAACTTCTGGAGAAAGCTGAGAGTAATTCTTCCCCTCCTGAAGAGCCTTTAGGAGGCATTCCAAAGCAAAGACTTCCCCGCTGGATCCGATGGACTCTGCGAGCCCTTATTCTCCCTTTCATCCATTTAGAAATTACCGCTGAGCGCCTCGCGCGTTTGATTGTCCCTCCACCTTTCAAAAAGGTAGGTAAGTGCAAGCGAAGAGGAAATTGCTGTCACTATATCTTACTTCCTGAATCCAAAGGTGTTTTAGGAAAGATCTTGTTTTTTTGGTATACAGAAGTCTATGGATTTTACCCTCGAAGAAAAGAGCCTTATGAATACGAAGACAAAAAAGTCTTAGCTATGGGTTGTCGCTACCTACAAAAAAACGGTAGCTGCGGGAAGCACTTTTTCCGGCCTAAACTCTGCCGCACCTGGCCTTTGATTCAAATTTTCGGAACGCCTCGAGTCCTTAAGGGCTGTGGGTATCAGGCTAAACTTAAAGATTCTTATGCAAAAAAATATCCTCAGTTAGCAGTGCTACCTGAGGATGAAATTCCTTGAACGATGTAAAATCTACGATTCAAAACCTTGAGATTGACGATACGCTAAATACTCAGCAGTTAAAACCCTTGCTCGTTTTTCTGGCAATACTTGAAGGCTTGTTTTTTTCGCAAACTTCGATTTACCACGCTCAACACCAGCAACTTTTTTAAATTTAGATACAGGTTTTGTAGTTACCCTTCGAGCTGAACGTATATTTTCACCTTTACCAGAAGACTCCATCTCTAAACGACCGTTTCTCACAGGTTGAGATTTAACAAGCTCTACAACACTAGCTTTTTTGTCCTTAGACACAGATTTAAAAACTTGAGTAGCGGAACTTAGTGATGGTGTTTCTATCTTGGGCTCACTTTCTTTCGGCTTTTCCACAATAATATCATTTTCAAGGCGGTATGTATCCGATTCTATTTCTTTTGGTTGAATTCCTAAAGCTCTCCAATAGGAAGCTCCATAATCTAATAAAAGCTGATCCCCTGCTTTAATAGATTTGGCAGCAATAAGAAGAACTTCTATCCCACCATCTTCTAATTTTACGAGCTTAGGAGATACATTATTAGACTGTCCATGGTTTATGCGCCTGGTGTAATTTCCCATAAGCTCTGCATTAACCTGAATAATAAATCGCTCTCCATTTGCAGAGCGAGGGACAACATTTCCATCTTCATCTACAGCAACACGCGTAACCCCATGCATCTGGCCTGAACACAAAGAAAAGCTTCGACCATCTATATCGTTTGTTAGATTATAAACATATGAGCTAATAGTTCTATCTATTTTCGGAACTAATTCTAAAATCCCAGTATATAAACCAATAACATCTCCTTTCTTTATATCCGATCTAGCAAATAACCCTTCCCCTACATCTGCGCTGATTTCGCAAACTTTAAGATTAGAAGGAATACCAGCTTCACAAATAGCACTTTCTATCTCTCTAAGCTGTTCAGATTCTTTCAAACTAACATCTTCAGCCTCCGGATCCCACTCTTGAAGAAGATCCTCTACTTCTGGATCCCCTACAGAATAACAAAGATCATCCATAACATTTTGGCTACCTGTAGTATGTAAAGCTCGTAAAATAGCAGCCGCATGCAAGCCATCCTGAGAAGCTTCTAACATTTTTTCCGCTTGTTGAAAGATTGCTGTTCTTCTACCTTTTGGTATCTCATCGATTACTCGTATAATAGATGCCAGGTGATACCCATCTGTAACTGAAGAAAGAAAAGTTCTCGCATATTTCAACACATGCGATCGTTCCTTTTCTGAAATTTTGCTAATTGCATGCAAGACAGCAGCTCTTTGATACCCATCTGTAATATTCTCCAAAAAAGGAAGAGCGCGCTCTAATACGTCATTTAATTGACTTTTTGCAATACCATTTGCCGTATCAAAAATACGCCCTCTTTCGTTCCTCTCTTTAATCCCTCGAAATAAAACAGTCAGTCGATGCGCTAACTCAGTCTTCTTTTCTGTAACTTTTCCAGGAAACTTGGCTAGAAGAGCTCTTATATCCTGATGCCCTCTAGAATTCGAAGGATCTAAGACAGCAAGTGCAACTTCTTGCACATCTCGCCCATAAGAAGAGGATGTATCAGAGGATTCTAAGTCCTCAATTTTGCGTTTTCTTTCGGATGAATTCAAACTAATAGCACTCACGACACCACCAAATTACAATTAATAGTATATTATATAAAAAAAACAATTTAATTGACATATTTTTATTTTACTAAAAACACAAACAACTAACGAAAATAGATTTAAAAATAAAAACAGAAATAGGAGACAATTTTATCCCAAAGCATATAAAGCCAGAAACTTGTAAAAACATACCCTAGCAAAGCACGGCAAAAGAGGCATGTCTTCCCGAAGCCTTCTCCCTACGATAAGAAAAATAATCTGAAGGATTATCATAAGTGCAAATTTCTGCACATTCAATATGAGCGGGAAGGATCCCAGCTTGAGTCAGTTGCATACGGCTAATTTCCCAAAGGTTGAAATAGGTATCTTTCCACTGAAACTCCTGAAAATGTGAGGGGAACTCTGTACGGAAATTGACAAATTCAGACCTTTGAGGACCAAGACTTGGAGAAATACATACCAAAAGATCAGAAGGATTAGACCCCAACGACCTAAAAGCCTCTATTGTAATGCCATAGATATTTTGCACATTCCCTCGCCAGCCACAGTGCACATGGGCCAAGATCTCTTTTTGAGGATCAAAAAAAATAGCTGCCTGACAATCAGCATATTTGATCACGAGCGCTTTGTTTTTTTCTTGAGTAAGAAGAGCATCGCAACCTTCCTGGGAAGTATAAGACCCTTTAACCATATGGAGAGTAGCACCATGCACTTGATTTGCAGAAACAGCCTCTACGTGAGGAAATATGCTCATGGCACGTCTTTTATTTTCTGCAACTGATGCAAGATCATCTCCACTCATCACTCCAAAATTAAGACTACCAAACGCGCCCTTACTCACTCCTCCATGACGCAAAAAAAGAGCATGCTTCAAATGCGAAAATTCTTGCAATAATTCAAATTCTAGCCACTGAAGCTCTCCCTTTTGTTTACGGATCATAGACTTTTCCTTTGCAAAAAATATACACTGTTTCAGAATGCGATTTAGATTAACCCCCATCATGACATGTCACTATTTAATATTTCCATTTTTTATCACTATCCTTTGCAAGTTTTAAGTTTTTTTTCTTTACTGATGGCATTGATCAGTATTTGGATCAAAAAAAGCATTTGGATTTGGGGGTCTTTTGGGGCTATTTCCCTATTCATAGCAGGAAGCTGTCAACTAATGACACCCATCGCTTTTCTTCCTCTATTTTTTTTGATACTTCTTGTATGGGGACTACAATTTGATGTGCAGGGTTTTGCAAGATTTTTGCTTGTCTCCACAGCTTTTTTAACTGGCGGAGCTCTATTTTTTTCTCTACTACCTGGATTTGCACCGCCTATTGCTCTTATAAATCCGCCCTTATGCATAAACTTTGGAAGAGCCTGGGTAGGACTAATACTCTTAGGAGCTATAGTTCCCACTCTTTCTGGAGTAGGGACCAAGGACTGGAAAACTGTTGGAGGCTGCGCTCTTATGGGCGCTATAGGGCTTTTTCTTCTTTTGATTCTTTGGAAGCCGTCTCTTTGGAAACCTTATTTCTCCCTAGCGTTTTTCCCTTGGGCAGGACTGACTCTGTTTTTTACAGTTCTTCCAGAAGAAGTTCTCCTGCGAGGACTTTTGCAAAAAGAGTTTACCGTATGGCTAGGAAGTGGGGCTAAAGCTCATGCATTTTCTGTAGGAATTGCAGCAATGATCTATCCTCTTTTCCATTTGTCTTGGGCAGGAGATCTTTCCTTACTTCTCCCCACTTTTGCGATAGGCCTTACCCTTGCTTGTCTATATCAAGTTACTCGCATGATCGAAGTAAGCATACTTTGCCATTTTTTCGTGTTAGGCATCCATTTTTGTTTTTTTCAGCAACTTTCTTTTTGGCATCAACTACCTTGTATAAGCTTTGGGCTCTAATGAAGAAGAAAGAGAGGAAAACACTTCTTCTACCCGCGCATCCGCCGTAAGATCTGAATCTATTGTTTGCATAGCAAGAGTTCGTTCTTTAATAGAAAACTGATAACAAAACCGACGTCGATTTACATCGGAAAGCTTCGAAGCAAAAACCATCTCTTCCGATGTCAAAGAAAACACTTTAGCCTTTGAGGAAGCTCTACTTTCAGAAAATAACGGACTTGCAAAAGCTAAAAGACAAGCGGAATAACAACTCAAAAGAAAAAACTTCATTCGCTTTCCTCCATCTGACTACGCACTTTATCAACAATTGCATCAGGTCTTGTATCTCCACCCGTTTCATCATATCCCTGCCACATGTCTATGCATTGCTTTCTTCTCTCTTCTGGCATTTGCATGAAAATCTGGTAATTGTCATCATTGAGTAAACTCGCAAAAACTCTTTGCGTTTCTGCTAGATTGTCGATATAGGGTTGCTGCTCTGCATAGGTAAATAGCCCTAAAAAACTACCGCCTAACATAGACAAAAAAACGCATATTTTTTTCATAAAAAAAACCCTCATGTATAGAGCACCCGCTCCATAGCTCATTTAATGCGAAGGGGAATTTTTCTGCAAGCTACATACGCGATACGGTATGAAGACCTAAAAGCTCTAATCCTTTCTGTAGGATACGACCTGTAACCTCACAAAGAAGGAGTCTACTTTTTTCTTCTAAGGACCCCTCTACTCGACAGTCTCGATAAAATGCATGAAATTTTTCTGCAAGTTCATAAAGATAGTCAGAAAGTCTATTGGGGAGAAGGTCTCTTGCTAAAGATTGCAAGACCTCGGGAAACTGACAAAGATGTACCGCCAGTCTTTCTTCAGAAGGATGCGTAAGAATGATCGTCTCTTGATTTAAGAGCGTCTGCAAATCCCACTCTCCCTTTCTTTTAATACCCATAATACGAACAAACGCATAGAGAAGAAATGCGGCTGTATTACCATCAAATTTTAACATACGATCGTAGCTGAAAACATAATCTTTTATACGATTACCAGATAGATCCGAATATTTTACAGCACCAATTCCTAATGTCTTAGCAATCTGTTCTTTCTCTTCTTGAGAAGCATCTGGAAGTCTTTCTTCAACAATGATTTTCGCTTGACGAACGGCCTCTAAAAGAAGATCTATGAGTTTTTCCGTATCTCCACTGCGCGTCTTGAATTTTTTCCCATCAGAACCTAATACAACACCAAAAGTCACATGGTCTAATTGCACTTTTTTAGGATCATAGTAACCAGCTTTTTGGGCGGCTTGAAAAACCATTTGAAAGTGTAGAGCTTGTCCAGCATCTGTTAAAATGATAATACGCTCTGCTTTTTCCTCTTGTACTCGATGCCTTAAAGCTGCCATATCCGTCGTGTCATAATTAAACCCTCCATCAGACTTTTGAATGATCATCGGAAGAGGAGCCTCATCTCTGCCTACAATTCCTTCTAAAAAGACACACTTAGCGCCACCTGAGATTGTAACCAATCCCTTTGCCTCTAGATCTGCAACGACATCAGCCAGATATGGGTTATAAAAAGATTCGCCCCTTTCTTCAATTTTGACATCCATAAGTTGATAAATGTCTTGAAAAGCGACACGAGAAATCTCACAAATTCTTTTCCATGCCTCGAGAGACTCTTTATCTCCACCTTGAAGTTTGACAACTTCCAGCTGAGATCTTTTCTTAAAATCAGCATCGTCATCAAAGCGTTTTTTTGATGCCTTATACCACTGCATCAGAGAAGTCAAATCTGTAGGAACAACTCCCGATAAAACCTCTGGCTGGTTATCTTTTAAAAAACAGATAAGCATGCCAAACTGCGTACCCCAGTCTCCAATATGATTAAGTCGTAATACATCATGTCCCAGAAACTCAAAAATACGAGCAATCGCATCCCCTATAATCGTGGAACGTAGATGTCCTACATGCAACTCTTTAGCGACATTTGGAGAGGAAAATTCTACAATGATTTTTTGCTTCTTTACGGGTCTTTCCACCCCTAAAAAAGGATCTTTGAGCACAGCATTTATGCGCTCGCCTATTGCAGCTGAGGAAAGGGTCATATTGATAAATCCAGGACCCGCGACTTCTATTTTAGCGAAGAGATCCTTAGAAGATGGATCTCTTAAAAGAAACTCTTTAACAGCTTCTGCAACTTCTTTAGGATTTTTTTTTAAAGCTTTTGCAATCTTTAAACACGAATTACACTGATAATGTCCAAAAATTTCTTGCGTACTTTGAACCACTTCCGCCTTTTCCTCTTCCCATTGTGGATATAAAGAAGTAAGAGCAAATGAGAGCCTATCTATGAGTAAAGACTGAAAAGCCATAAACTACCTTGTTTTAGGATAAGTTGCGAAAGCATAAAGCTTCTGTTCGCATACCAATTTTCTTTTGAAGTCGTTCATCCCCTATATTCACCGCAGTTTGATGTGTAGAAAGACCTGTCTTTTCTGCACTATCAAAAATAAGGATTAGTTGGTCGTATAAAGCATCTACTCGATCTCTCGACACAATCGGATTATACCCTTGAGGGCAAAGCTCTGCAGCAACGTTAATTAAGCCACCAGCATTGATAACAAAATCAGGCGCATACAAAATGCCTTTTTCCACCAAGAGGTCTCCATCGACGTCCTGCCATAGTTGATTATTGGCAGCTCCCGCAATTGCCTTGCAGCGAAGGGTTGGAATAGTTTTACTGTTAATAATTCCGCCTAAAGCACAGGGAGAAAGCACGTCACAGGAAACAGATACAATTTCTTCTGGAGAAACATAGGTCGCGAAATACTGTTTTGCAATTTTACGAGCCCTAGCTTCATTAACATCAGTTACAATAAGGTTAGCTCCATGCCAAAAAAGAGTTGCAGCTAAAATAGATCCCACGCTACCTAGACCTTGAATAGCAATAGTTCGGCCTTTTACAGAGCTTGATCCATAAATTTTTTGAAGGGCAGCCTGAATTCCTCTGTAGACTCCCCAAGCTGTGTAATAGGAAGGATTTCCACTACTGTTATCATGCTCTAGTCCAACGACATATTTAGTGACCTCTGCAATCACAGCAACATCAGATGTCCCACATCCACTATCTTCCGCAGTAATATACGTTCCCGATAAACGATCTATAGCTCTACCATAAGATCTTAAAAGTTCAGGAGTCTTATCTGTAGCAGGATCTGCAATAATCACCGCTTTAGCCCCTCCCGTAGAACATCCAGCAACAGCTGATTTATAGGTCATTCCTTTAGCAAGTCTTTTTGCATCCGTTAAAGCAGCCTCAAAATCTTGATAAGGATAAATACGAGTACCTCCCAAACTTGGTCCTAATGTAAGGTCATGCAGACAAATAATCGCCTTAAGCCCCACAGATGAGTCTTCTACTTTGTACACTTTTTCGTAACCCTCAACAGAAATCTCTTCCATCACAAGGCATTCTTCTTGAATGAATGTTGGCATTGTACCCCTCAAAGTAAAAATAATAGAAAAAAGAATTGCAGTCAGCATAGCATGCATATTTCATAAAATCAATCTTTTTATCCCTGCTTAGAGGTTTTTTATACTTGCAAAATCAAATAATAAAATTAATTAAATCAATAAAATGAAATTAACCATACGCAATTAAATTAAAAACACTAAAGACAGCCAATGGCTTATTTTTTTCTTCTTACACGCAAAACTTGAAGATAATACAACCATCCGATAGACTTCCCCTTTTTCCATCTATACACTGTAGAACAACTATACCTTGAGGCAACTATGGGAACTCTTGTCATTACCGAGTCGATTAAAGAGGAGTTAGAGCATTTTTTGCAAAAAAACAAAAAAACCGATCTTATTACGGCTTATCTGTTTTTTTTAGCAAAAAAATTCAACATCTCCCCAATCCTCTATGTCAGAGATAAGACAATTTACCAAGGACAAGAAGATCTTTTAAAAAGATTGGAAGACCAAGGAAAACTCTGGAGAGAAACCGAAATCAAAATTCAAACCGGCCCACAAGGCGTCAATGAACAGACAAAAAAAGTCTACATTTGCCCTTTCACCGGAAAAGTATTTGGAGATAATACCCACCCAAATCCACAGGATGCCATCTATGACTGGGTCTCTAAATGCCCAGAAAATAAAGAGCGTGTAGGCGGACTCAAAGTGAAAAGATTTTTCGTTTCAGAAGATTCTGACATTATAAAAAACTACATAGTCAAAAGAAAAGATCCCATAACTAAAATCGTCTTTTCATCTGTCGCGACAGGAAAACTCTTTAACAGCAAAAGCGCGATTATCGAAGATTTTCTAGCCCACCAACTCAAATCGATACCTTTGACAGAAGTACCCAATCAAAACAGATTTCAAATCGAAGAACACTTCCTAGCCTTCATTCAAAAACAACTAGAAGAAGCTAAAATTGCGTCCTTCGTAGAAGCGCTTTCTCCTTTTGAAGAGTTTTCTTCATTTCTAGACCTATGGCTTGAAGAGGAAAAAGAAGAAGCTTGAATGACGGGACCGCTGATATTTTTAACAACATCTGCCGAAGAAACTCAAAAAGCAGGGCGAGAAATTGCCGTTCTTTTGAAACCAGGGGATGTTGTTTGCCTAACAGGAGAGCTGGGAGCAGGCAAGACGACTTTAATTAAAGGCATCGCAGAAAAACTCGGAGGAATAAACCCTCTTGAAGTAACCAGCCCTACATTTACCTATCTCCACACGTATCCAGGATCCCCTCCCTTGCACCATTTTGATCTTTATCGACTAGCTTCCTCTGAGCAATTCCTATCCTTAGGCTTCACTGAGTTTTTCGGAGCTGGCGGCATCTGCTGCATCGAATGGCCAGAAAAAATTCCCCAAGAACTTTCCTTCTCTAAAGTTTGCATCGATCTTACCTATCTCTCTGCACAGGAAAGAAACATCACATTTCAGAGGTTTTATGACAAAAAATAATTCGATCCTATTTTCTCAAGCAAACTTCTTAGGTTCTTGTCTGGAAAAAACACAATTTCCTAAGCTGTATTTACAAAGAGGAGTTCCCTATCCCGAAATCGCTATTATTGGAAGATCCAACGCAGGGAAATCTTCCGTCATTCAACATCTAACACAAAAAAAGAACCTGGTGCACATATCAGCAACTCCAGGGAAAACACAGACCATCAATTTTTTCAATATCGACGACAAACTCCTTCTCGTAGATCTTCCAGGATACGGTTTTGCTAAGATCCCCAAAGAACTTAAAAAATCTTGGGGAGAAAGGCTCACACAATATCTAGAAGACAGAGAGCAACTACGCCTTCTCATCTTAGTTCTAGATATACGCAGAGAAGATCTTTCCGAAGAAGACCTGCAAATGATTGCTTGGGCTAAGTTTTACGAAAAGAAAATTTTATTTCTATCCTCCAAAAGCGACAAACTCACCTCTTCTGAAAAAACCCGAGCAGAAAACAAACGAACTCAAACGCTGAAAAATCTGATGCAAACAGAAGATCTATGCCATTTGTCATACTCAATTAAAGACAATCCGTGTAGACTCTCTCTCAAAAATCACATTTCTCACATGATCACCTTGTAAAGGACACCACTTATGGGCCTACTAAAGAATGAAACTTTTGTCTGCATAGACTGCGAAACCACCGGTTTGGATGCAGAAAAAGACCACATTATTGAAGTGGCCGCAGCTGTTTTCCAAGGCGATGAGATCATCAAAACCTACGAAACTCTCATCGATCCACAAGTTGCAATTTCCCCAGAGTCCATGGCCATACATCACATCACTGATAGCATGGTACAAGGAAAACCCAAAATAGAAGAAATCCTCCCGAACCTTCTTTCCTTCGTTGGGAAACACATCATTATAGGACACGGCATCCTCTTTGATATTGCACTCTTAGTCAACCATGCAAAAAAATTCTCTATCCCTTGCACTTTGGGCTCGCACCGCTTTATTGATACGTTAAGATTAGCTCGCCTCTACGGAGAAAGCCCGGTTAATTCTTTAGAAAAACTAAGACAACATTTCAATATCCCCCCAGAAGAAGCACATCGCGCCATGAGTGATGTCCTAGTCAACATAGAAGTCTTTAAGTTTCTAACCAAACGCTATAAAACCACCGAACAAATCTTAGAAAGACTCCAGAGTCCTATTCTACTAAAAGCCATGCCCCTAGGCAAACACAAAGGCCGCCCCTTTTCCGATATCCCCAGTGAATATCTACAATGGGCTCTTCGTAAAGACTTCGATCAAGACCTGATGTTTTCAATCCGTTCAGAATTAAAAAAAAGAAAAACTGGAACTCTTTTTGGACAAGTGGGCAACCCCTTCTCGCAATTATAGTGTATAATATTTTCTTTCTTGGCAAACTTACAATTTAACTGACACTTGTAATACAAAAATTTAATGTCCGCATTAAATTATCAGAAACCAAATTGAGAACCTTCCTCAAAAAAACTTTCACATCAAATTAATTTATAAACAAATCTATTATAAGAATAAATTGAATAGAATAAATTGAATAGAATAAATTGCCAGAAACTGATATAATTTAATGCAACATTGACACAAACGGCACCATATTATGGTTAAGGTACGCGGATCATCTTACACAACAAAAAGCTGCCCTTCGCTTTCAAGAAGCCGCTGCTCCTCCTCACATTCGACAAACAAGTGCTATACCCCTCCAACCTGCACCGGGAATCGCACAATACGAACAGGCCCAAGCTATGTGTCCAGGTCATTATTTTCATCCCTCCTGAGACCCTCCTACTACAGTTACAGTAGACCCTTCCACTTCTCCTATCATACACCTCCAGCCACCGTTATCATTGATCCATCCCACGAAACAACTACCATCGTGCACTCCAACAAGCAAGATTCAAACGCCGCAGCCATTACAATTCTTGCCCTTTTAGCGCTAGGAATAGCAATTGCTGTAGGGACATCTATTTCAAGAGACTGTCATCTAATCGAAACCGAGTGTACCGAGCCAGATTTTTGGGGAGATCGCGTATGCACACCCATATACGACTGCAAATGGTAAATATCAGAACCAGCAGCTTCTGCCCTTGACCACACTATCTCATTTATGCTATCCCTGTTTAACAATTAAAGGGTGATTATCATGGCAGTTCTTTCTCTTACAGATCTAAATCTATTTCATAAAAAAGTCCTAGTGCGAGTAGAGCTCAACGTGCCACTTAACGAAGACGGGTCTATTGCAGATCTAATGAGAATCTCCGAATCCATACCAACTCTACGTTTTTTATTAGAAAAAGAAGCTAGCATCGTCTTACTCAGCCACTTTGGGAAACCTGAAGGAAAACGGGGAAAAAAATATTCGCTAAAACCTTTTCAAAAAGTTCTTAGTGAAATGCTTGGGCAAGAAGTCCTGTTTGAAGAAGATGTTTTAGGAAAAGAAACCAAGAAAAGAATCGAAAACTTAAAACCAAAAGAAATTCTTCTATTGGAAAACTTGCGCTTTTATCCAGCAGAAGAACACCCAGAAATAGACCCCTCTTTTGCACAAACGCTTGCATCCTATGGAGACATATACATCAACGACGCCTTTGGCGGGTGCCATCGAAAACACTCATCGATCACATCACTACCAAAAGCATTCCCCAAGGCTGCAGCAGCAGGCTTTCTTGTCGAAAAAGAAATACAAGCATTGAGGCCACTATACTCCAATCCAGAACAACCTTTCCATGCCATCATCGGAGGATCCAAAGTCTCCTCTAAACTTAAAATTTTAGAAAGCTTAATAGAAAAAGTTCAAGTACTCTACATCGGAGGCGGCATGGCCTTTACTTTTTTAAAAGCACTAGGCCATTCTATTGGCAAATCCATCCTAGAGCCCGATCTACTTCCCGCAGCTCGCAGCTTGATAGAACAGTGTGAAAAAAAAGGAATTACGCTATTTTTACCTCAAGACATAGTCATCGCCGATTCTTTTTCAGCTCAAGCTACTAAAAAAATCATTAACACTAATGAAAAAGCCGTCCCAGAAAATTGGCAAGGTATGGATATAGGCCCTAAAACTCTCATAGAGTGGGAAAAATCCCTAACTAAAGCAAAAACAATTTTTTGGAACGGACCCGTCGGAGTCTTCGAATGGGCGGCTTTTTCAAAAGGGACATTCTCCTTAGCTAAATTTCTTTCAAAACTTCCTTCCTACAGAGTAGTTGGGGGAGGAGACTCCGCTTCAGCTATTCACCAACTAGGAATTGACGAAAAATTTACTTACATTTCGACTGGAGGAGGGGCCTCATTGGAATTTCTAGAACAGGGAACCCTACCTGGGATTGCAGCTTTAACGCAAAAATAATAATTTTCCTTAAATGGTTCACAAATACTTAACTAACCATTTCTTAATATGTGGTTGTCAAATAAGAGGAAATACATATAATATAGCCCATCACTCGGTAATGAGTAAGAAAACCCTTACATAAGGCTTTACTATGTCTTCGCGCAAGGAGTTCAGCAAAACTAGGGCTTTTTTATGGCCCATATACCGGGATGAACTGTGTAAGTTTATTCCGATGCTCCTAATCTTTTTCTTGGTTGGACTCAACTACACCCTGCTTCGAATTACAAAAGACGCACTTGTCATTACTGCCCCAGCTTCCGGAGCCGAAGCTCTGCCCTTTATTAAAGTGTGGGCGATTGTTCCAATGGCCTTCCTTTTCACCTTTATCTTTACACGGGTCTCTAACAAAGTGTCCCGAGAGAAGGCTTTTTACAGCATGATGGCTATTTTCCTAGCTTTTTTTGCTCTCTTCACTTTTGTACTATATCCTTTGCAAGATTTTTTACATCCTCATGGGTTAGCAGACAAAATACAATCACACCTGCCTTTAGGATGCAAAGGCCTTGTTGCCATGCTCAGGAACTGGACCTTTACCGCTTATTACGTCATGTCTGAGATGTGGAGCACAATCATTATGACCGTGCTTGCATGGGGATTTGCCAACGAAGTAACTTCCGTAAAGGACGCAAAAAGATTTTATGGACTTCTAGGACTCGGACTTAATCTATCTACTATTGCAGCAGGACTTGCCGCCTCCTATTTCTCCGATTACGTCTACAATCCAGCACTTCCGTTTGGAACTGACGCTTGGGGTCAATCTATTTCCTTTTTAAACTGTTTAATCATTGTAGCAGGCCTCGTTTGCATGGCTTGCTTTCGTTATATCCACTTGAAAAATGGAGGATATAACTCTGAAACCTATAAAACACACCACGCAGAAAACAAGATTAAAATGGGTATGCGAAAAAACTTTTCCTACCTTGCAAAATCCAAATACCTCATCTGTATTGCCGTCATAGTCGTTACATACAATATTGCTATCAATCTGATTGAAGTTGTATGGAAAGATCAAATCAAAGAACTCTATCCTAACCCAGCTGAATTTAGCGCCTACATGGGGCACGTACAGACCTGGATTGGAATTGTAGCTACACTTGTCAGTCTCTTTGTAGGAACAGTTATTCAAAAAATAAACTGGACAAAAAGCGCTCTCATCGCCCCGGTTACACTCCTAACAACAGGAATTGCATTCTTCTCATTCATGCTGTTTAAAGATACAGGCCTTGCCGCCGTTACGGCACTCATTGGAACTACTCCGCTAGCCTTAGGCGTCTTTTTCGGATCAATGCAAAACTGCCTAGCTAGGGCCTCTAAATACACCTTCTTTGACGCAACTAAAGAAATGGCTTTTATTCCGCTTTCTAAAGAAAGCAAATTAAAAGGAAAAGCAGCTATCGATGGAGTAGGCTCTCGTCTAGGAAAATCTGGGGGATCTGTCGTTCATCAAGGACTTTTAGTCATCTTTGGAACAGTAGCCTCCAGCACGTCCATTGTCGCAGGAATTCTCTTCCTAGTCATTGGCGGATGGATTATTGCTGTCAGATCTTTAGGAAAGCAATTTACTCAACTCGTAACACAACATCAAACTCTTACAGTTCCCGAGTCCGATTCCACTGTCCCACAAGAAGTATCTCAACGCCCCATAGAAACAGCGACGTAGCACATGCCCGCTTCTTGGATCGAATTTTTATCTCTTCATGCTGGTAGCGCTCATTGGTTTATATTCTTTGGGCTTTTACTCGCAGGGTGCAACATCCCCATCAGCATCGATGTTTTAGTCATCATCGCCGCGCTATTTTCTGCAAAGTTCATTCCAGAACACACCACACTTTTATATTGCTTTCTTCTCTCAGGATGCTTGTTATCAGCCTGGATCTCTTACATCCTAGGCAGAACAATAGGAATAAAGCTAGCCCGTATGAAATGGTTTCGCATTATTCTTTCAGAGCAAAAAGTAGAAAAATTACGATCTTTTTATAAAAAATACGGGGTGTGGGCATTTGTCGTTGGAAGATTCATCCCATTTGGAGTGAGGAACTGTCTTTTCCTATCTAGTGGCCTCAGCAAAATGCCTTTTTTACGATTTGCCTGGCAAGATTTCTTAGCCTGCTTCATCTGGGTTACCACTTCCTTTTTTTTATTTCATCACGTAGGACAAAACTTCGAGGTCATTTGGCATTACGTCAAGACCTTCAACCTATTCTTGTTCCTGATTTTCGCTGTGGCTGTAATTAGCGTGATTTGGTATAAACGTACCAAGAGCCTAAGAGACACTAAAATAGAAAGACGCTAGAATAACAACACAACCAATATATTGCACAGAAATGCTCAGTTTATCTAATACACTTTCTTTGCTTCGAGCACCCCTCGCTCTATTGCTATTAATCGATAACACTATCGTGCGGGTAATCGCTATTTTTTTAGCTATGTGCTCTGATTGTTTAGATGGATATCTTGCCAGAAAGCGACATACCGCCTCTCAATTGGGCGCCGTACTTGATCCCGCTATGGACAAATTTTTCGTCTATTTCGCTCTCATACTTTTTCTTTCCGAACACAAAATCTTGCTTTGGCAAGCATGCGCAATGATCTCTCGAGATTTTTTCCTTTGCCTCTTTGCTCTATATTTAAGCTGCTTTCATCGTTGGAAAAGCCACAAATACCGCTCAATACGATGGGGAAAAGTCAGTACGGCCCTACAGTTTCTTTCTTTAATGGCTCTTGCCGCTGGATTTCAAATTCCCAATTTTGTCTTTATCATATTTATCGGGACCGGAGTTTTAGCTTTTATTGAGCTTTTCCGAGTAAGAATGCCTTATCAGAATAAGTAAGGGTTTTTAGCCTCCCCCGAGCATTTTCCCCAACCCATCTCTAGTTCGTAGGAGTTCATGATCTACGAAACTACAAAGTCACAACAAACTAGGGGGAGAGGAATTAGAGCGGTTTACACTCCTTTTAATATTAAATCTGACTCTTTCTTAGAAAGAAATCTTAGAAGTGTACTTAGAAAAATTTTCCTATAAAGAAGCCGGCCCTCTCCTGCTGCTTTCAGTTTTTTACATAGAATTATCAATGGAGGAGGCGCCATCCCTCGTTAACATGCTCTGGAAACAAAATGAGTAGACATTCGTGAGGACTGGAAGACGCAGCGTTTTGTCACTGAACTCAAAATCCAACGAAAAGCATCCGATCTACCCAAAAGATTAGAGCAGATCGTCGACTATATGGACAAATCAAAAACAACACCTTGTCATTTTTGACCGAGATCTTCACAAGAGGTGGGAAGAAAAAACCTGCAACAATCAAGAAATTTTCCAAGGCTTAATGATAACGCTTGGCCCTTATAACATCCTCTATATTTCCTTATTAGCAAAATGGACCTGTGAAGTTGGGTAAGAAAGAGAAACTTCAGATTTCTGGATTGCTGAATGAATCAGTTTTAACACCTGCTCTTTCACAAGGACATACTCTTCCGAATCTATTACCTTTGTATAAACATCTACTACAATTTCTAGAGAATAGTCTGAGGTAGCATCCCAATACACCAAAATTGGCGCCATAGAATCGATAGCTGGACAGTCACGTAAAAGCTTACGAAGAATATCCGTAAAAGAAAGGACGTGTGCGGCTTCATCATAAGCAACATGAAGCACTTCGTAAATCCTACGATGGGTCATTCTCGTGAGATTGATCACAGCCGCACTAGAAAACAAGGCATTTGGAAAATATATGGGACGTTTATCTTTGTCTCGAATGGATGTAAAATACCATCCAATTTCTTCAACATCTCCTTCAAGCTGCCGGTCTGGAAGAAAAATCTTATCTCCCCTCGAAAATGGACGCGTAACTGCAAGCATTCCACCGCTAAGAAAATTCCCTAGAACATCTTTGGCTGCAAATCCAAGTGTTGCCGCACCTATACCCCCAAAGGCGAGCAAAGGAAGAACATCCACGTGAAAAATCTGAAGAGCGGAAAGAAAAAATAAAATCCAAAGAGCAATCGACACCAGCTTGTGGATCATTTCTATCATAGCATAAGAAGACCATCGACCTTTAAAAAGTTCTTCTTTCCAACGATAAGACATCCAAAACAAACTAGAGAGAACACAGAAATTTTTCAAAGCAGAAGTCCATGCCCCTAGAAAAGAAAGAGGATAGTACAGATTCAAAAGAATCAAACTGTAATAAACGCCTAAAGAGAGAAGAAGTAGCTTTAAAGGAGCAAAAAACACTTTTTCTAAATTGATCTTTCCCAAAAATTCTTTCTTATGAAGACGAAGAGAAAGTTTACATCCCCAATACACAATAAAAAGACCTGCGGCAATCAAAGAAAGCTTCCAAAACATACATCACTCCTATTTCCCTTAAAACTATACGAGATCCTTTTGCATAGTCAATGGAAGTTCTCTGTAGAGAAAAAAAAACATCTTCTTATAAGATCAAACTTATCCTATATAAAAGAACTATAAGGGGTTTATGACGCTTCCAAGAGAACCAATTTTCAAATCTGCTCTTCGCAGCCTTTGCAACGCGCTTGCCGTTGTCATAGGAGTTTTTGCTGCGATTTTTTTGATAATGTTTACCTTATCAATTCTCTCACCTCCGGCATTGCTGCCTGAGAAGTGCGACGTTGCGATAGCTCCTGATGCTCAAGGAAAACAAGATCTTCTTCATTCTCACGCTCCTGCGATCTTGAGAATTGATATCCGCGGAGTAATCGGTGTCGATGGTCTCACTACAGAAAAAATCCAAACCATTTTACTCGATTCTCGTGTTGATTTTTTAAAGAAAGACCGCGTTAAAGCTATATTTCTTTATGTAGACACCCCAGGTGGAGCTGCCGATGATGCCGCAGGCATTTATCAAGAGCTCATGAGCTACAAAGCAAAATACAAAACCCCGATCTATGCATTTGTCGATGGACTTTGCGCATCAGGCGGAATGTATATTTGCGCTGCAGCAGATCAAATTTATACAACTTCTTCTAGTGTCATAGGATCTGTTGGCGTTCTTTTAGGGCCTTCTTTTAACTTTTCTGAAGTTATGGGCAAAGTGGGAGTTCAAGCTAAAACGATTACTCAGGGGAAAGACAAAGATATGCTCAGCCCTTTCAGACCCTGGAAAGAAGGGGAAGATGCTAGCTTAGTCAACATCACCAAAGCTCTTTATGATCAATTTGTCAATGTAGTAACTACAGGAAGAAAAGATCTAGATAAAGAAAAGCTGATCGAAGAGTATGGAGCGCAAGTCTATGATGCGGCTACAGCAAAAAAATTGGGATATACCGATGTTGATGATTCCAACTATTTTCAAGCAATGCAAGCGCTTGTCGATGCAGCCAAAATAGATAAAGCAGAATATCAAGTTGTTCAGCTTTCTTTAGCAAAAACCTTTTTTGCAGAGCTTGCCAAAAACCATTTCTCTCTTCTATCAGGAAAAGTGCATCACACATTTCAAATTGGGACTTATATGAGTTCTGAACTCAGTGGAAAATTTTTATATCTCTACCAACCTTCCCAATAATAACCCTTTAACAAGGCCTCCTCCGAGGCCTTGTTATTCACTACAATAAATTCATGAAAAAAATCTTCGTTCTCGATGCCGTAAACTTCCTGTTTCGCTCCTACTATGCTATTGCTCCCATGACCAACTCGAAGGGAGAGTCTACTCATGCCCTCTATGGATTTATCCGATCCATCTTAAAAATTATTGCCACATTTTCTCCGGATTACGTAGTTGCTGTATTTGATGGTCCTGATAACAAAAAAAGCCGTACAGACCTATATAAAGAATACAAAAGTCATCGCAAAGGAATGCCTGAAGACCTATTTCCTCAATGGGAAAAAGCGCTAAGTTTTTGTGAACTTGCAGGAATCCCTTTTCTTTCTGTCTCAGGAGTAGAAGCTGATGACGTGATAGGCAGCATTACCAACTGGGCTACTACTCAAGATTTAGAATGCTTCATCTGCACGAGTGATAAAGATTTATGTCAGCTGGTTTCCGAAAACGTCTTTGTAGTCCATGCGCATAAAGACAACCTTATTGTCGATTCTGATAAAGTACAGGAGCTCTTTGGCGTAACTCCTTCACAAATTGTAGATTACTTAGCCTTGATAGGCGATACTTCGGATAACATTCCTGGAGTAGCGGGAATAGGCCCTAAAACAGCAACCTCGCTTCTACTAGAATATTCATCTTTGGAAGAAATCTTAAAAAATACAGACAAAATTTCTGGGAAAAAAGGAGAACTCCTCTCCAATGGCAAAGAAAGCGCTCTTCTTAGTAAAAAGCTCGCGGAGCTTGAGTTACAGGTACCAATACCAAAGGAACTCAGCTTTTACAAAAAATCAACCCCGCCTTTAGAATCACTTAAGCAGTTTTACCAAGAAAACCACTTTTCATCGCTGCTTAAAGAAGAAAAAAAAGAACCAACCTCTTCCAGTATCTCTTATACTATCGCCTCTTCTCTCGAGCTCTCAGAGCTATTAAATCTTCTTCTTCAGCAAAAAAGCATTTGCTTAGATACAGAGACTACCGATATTCATCCGATAAAAGCTTCTCTAGTAGGTGTTGGCCTTGGATTTAGCCCAGAAAAAACTTGGTACATTCCTACAAATGGGGCTCTCTCCAAAAAAGAAGTAATCGATTTTTTACACAAGCTTCTTTCTGCTCCCGGCATTACTTTCTACGGGCACAACATCAAATATGATCTACATATACTGTGTAACGAAGGATTACCACTTCCTACGCTTGATTTCGACACCATACTCGCTTCGTATTTACTGACCCCTCATATTTTAAAACACAATCTCGATGCACTGAGTTTAGAAAGATTACAAAAAACCAAAATTCCTATTGAAGAGCTCATCGGCAAAGGAAAAAATCAAATTTCCATGATAGATGTAGAACCTACAAAAGTTGGCACATACTGCTGTGAGGATGTCGAATGCACCATCCGTTTGAAAAAGCTATTCTGGAAAGAACTTGAAGAAAAAAAACTACTCCCCCTTTTACAAGACATAGAACTTCCTTTGATAAAAGTTCTTTTTTCTATGGAAAGACACGGGATTTTTGTAGACAATGAAAAATTACATACGCTTTCTAAAAGTTTAGCTGAAAAAATCGCATCCCTAACAGAAAAAATTTATGCAATTGCAGAAGAAGAATTTAACATTGGCTCTCCAAAGCAACTCTCGACCATCCTCTTCGAAAAACTAAAACTCTCTCCGCCTAAAAAAACACAGACAGGATTTTCTACAGCAGCCGATGCCCTAGAGTCTTTAAAAGGAAAATCTCCCATCATTCCTCTGATCTTAGAGTTTAGACAGCTAGAAAAACTACGATCTACTTATGTAGATTCTCTGCCTGCCGACATCAATCCAGCTACCGGCAGAATTCACTGCAATTTTAATCAGTCTGTAGCAGCTACCGGAAGACTTTCTTGCCAGGATCCCAACTTACAAAACATCCCCATTCGCAGTGAAGAGGGAAAAAAAATTCGGGAAGCTTTCCGCCCTCAAAATCCAGACTGGAAATATCTCTCAGCAGATTACTCCCAGATCGAACTGCGCCTTTTAGCGCACCTTAGTGAGGACCCCATTCTCATTCAAGCTTTCGAATCAGGAGAAGACGTCCATGCATATACAGCCTCCTTAATTTTCAACACCTCTCTGCAGGAGGTTATCCCCTCCATGAGACATAAAGCAAAAGCTGTTAATTTCGGGATTCTTTATGGCCAGCAAGCATTCGGACTTTCTCAAGAACTTGGTATCGACATAAAGGTAGCAGCGCATTTCATTGAAACCTACTTTCAAAGATACAAGAAAGTAAAAGAATATCTTGAGTCCTGCAAAGAATCTGCACGTACGCAAGGCATAGTCTATACCATGACAGGAAGACAGCGCCCTCTTCCAGACATCCAAAGCAAAAATCCCATGCTAAGAGCTGCAGCAGAAAGACTTGCTATTAACACTCCCTTGCAAGGAAGCGCAGCAGATCTCATTAAAATTGCGATGATCCGCATTCAGGAACTTTGGCCTTTCAAAAAAAGTTTTTCCGTATTGCAAATTCATGACGAACTTCTCTTTGAATCCCCTGAAGAAGAGCTAGATACGCTTTCTTCTTTTGTAAAAAAACATATGGAGGAAGCGTTCTCCTTAAGGGTTCCCCTAGTAGTAGATATTTCCGTTGGAAGAAATTGGGGGGAGTGTTAGAATTGAAGAAAATTGCAATAACAGGTGGAGTTTCCTCCGGCAAAAGTTCTGTGTGCCGCCTTCTCGCTAAACATGGCGTTTACGTGGTAGATGCAGATAAAATCGTCCATGATCTTCTTTCCTCCGACTCCCAAATACGCGAAAAGGTGATCAATTTGCTTGGGTCAAGCATTTTGATAGATGGTCAAATCGATAGAAAACGAGTAGCCGAAAAGGTATTCTCCCAATCAGAAACCCTCAAATCTTTAGAACTCATCCTACATCCTGCAGTATTTCATGAAATGGAATTGCAATATCAAAAAATAAAGGACAATCCAAAATATACACTTTTTGCAGCAGAAATCCCCCTACTATACGAAACAGAAAACGCTAAACTCTTTGATTCTGTAGTTGTTGTTCTTGCAGATCAAGAAGTATGCCGCAAAAGATTTATGGAAAATAATAAAGGATCAGGTCAAAGTTTTGATCAAAGAATGCAACGGCAGATGAATCCCGCACAAAAAGCTGCAAAAGCACACTTTATGCTGATCAACGACGAAAACATAGAAGATTTAGAAAAACAAGTAATTCAACTTTTAACCAAAATACGTTCAAATTAAACCGGAGAACCCTTTGCAATGACTCGAGACGATAAAACCCCATCTCTTCCAGATGCAGAACAGGAAACAGCTATGGCTACAGAAGCGAAAGCACCTGAATCGATTACGAAAATTGCCGATCTACAACGAATGAATGTCGATCAGCTCAATCATTTTGCAAAAAACATCGGGTTAACAAGCCTAGGAGCCCTCGCTAAATCTCAGATCGTTTTTGAGATTGTGAAAGCGCTTTCTGACAAAAAAACAGAAACCCTAGTCGGAGAAGGAGTATTAGAAGTCCTCCCCGATGGTTTCGGCTTTTTAAGATCTCCTAACTACAACTACCTTCCTTCTGCAGAAGACATTTATGTCTCTCCTGCACAAATCCGCCGATTCGATTTGAAAAAAGGGGATACTGTTTACGGAACCATCCGATCTCCTAAAGAAAAAGAAAAATACTTTGCCATGCTCAAGGTAGAAAGAATCAACGGCTATACTCCAGAAAAAGCTCGCGAAAGAATTCTTTTTGAGAACCTAACTCCTCTACATCCCAATAAGCGCCTTGTCATGGAGACGCAAAAAGAGAACTTAACAACCCGAGTACTTGATTTAGCAGCTCCTATCGGAAAAGGCCAGCGTGCGATTATCGTAGCACCTCCTCGTACGGGGAAAACAGTCATTTTGCAAAACATCGCCAATGCGATTGCGCAAAACAACCCTGATGTGGTTTTGATTGTACTCTTAATCGATGAGAGACCGGAAGAAGTAACGGACATGATCCGTAGTATTAAAGGAGAAGTAATCTCCTCTACGTTTGATGAACCTCCAGAAAGACACGTGCAAATTGCGGAGATGGCCATTGAAAAGGCTCGCCGCCTAGTCGAATATCATTATGACGTTGTTATTTTACTCGACTCGCTCACAAGGCTTGCTAGAGCATACAATACAGTTCAACCCCACTCTGGAAAGATCCTTTCAGGAGGCGTTGACGCTAACGCTTTACACAAACCGAAAAGAATCTTTGGAGCAGCTCGTAATCTTGAAGAAGGCGGATCTTTAACGATCATAGCAACTGCATTGATCGACACAGGTTCTAGAATGGACGAGGTTATTTTCGAAGAGTTTAAAGGAACCGGTAACATGGAACTGGTCCTAGATCGTAAACTCGCAGATCGACGCATCTATCCAGCTATTGACCTTGTCAAGAGTGGTACAAGAAAAGAAGATCTTCTTTACCATAAAGAAGAACTAGAAAAAGTATACATTCTGCGCCAAGCATTAGCAGACCTTACTTCCCTAGATGCAATGAACCTTCTCACTCAACGTCTCAAAAAGACGGGTAGTAACGTTGAATTCTTGCTATCTATGAAAGAATAAGTTTTCCTTCTTTTCTAAAAGGGCAGGCAATTCCTGCCCTTTTAGAAATTCATCAATCTACAGTAGCATACCCATATCGCTGAGCCATCTCTTGAATGTCCTGGTAAAGCTGTACAGGCAAACTACGCTTAAGAAGGCCCCAAGAGACAGGATAAGATTTTCCGCCCCAAGCGCCTGTATTTTTAGGAATCGATAAAATGGCTTGTCGATCTAAGGACACACCTAATCTTAATTCAAATTCATCTATCAAATCCTTAAAAGCTTCTACTCGATATGTCCACTCAGACATAGACTCAGCTTTTTTATTCCAATAATACCAATACTTAGCGCATTGAACTATCGGAGTATCCGTTATTCGAATTTCAGGAACAGATCTACGAATAAACTGCCAATATCCTGCATTCATATCTTTGTTTTTCATCCAAGTAGTAATCACAGAAAGAGGATTTCTGACTTGGTGAAATACATGCTTAAATTCGGCTCCCGGCATAGGATTTCCATTATGATCGCAAAATCCTTGAACAAACGGCCAACCTATAGCACCATCCGCATAAATATGTTCATGTCCAATATCCAACCCTCCAACCTGTAAACATTTGGACATATATACTGTTCCACCTCCACCACAACTAAGAATTAATAGATTTTTTTCTAAGTCAGCATAACCAAACATGCATACACACAAAAAAATACAACTAATAAATCGCCTCATTCTACCCTCTGATTGCTAAAATAAAAAATGGATAAAAAATTAGACAACCATTTTACTTTACAAATTCAAAAAAATGGGTCTATGATAATTTTCGAGCTTTTACAATATTGAGAAAAAAATGACAAGTATAAGAATAACTATTGGATACATCTGCACATTCCTTATTTCTTGTATTTCTTATGCCGCAGAAAGTCCTTTTGAAATCTCTTTTCCAGCAAAAAGCGAACTTACGCAAGAAGACTACATAGAAATACAAAACCAACTAAGACAGCTTGATACTCATTCTCCTGTAGAAGCTCTATACTCCCCCATTCAATTTTCAGGATTTACCGACTTTAAAGATTTTTTAGGCCGCTGCTCTAGAGGGGCAAGACAAGTCTTAATTGACCCAGAAAAAGGATTCTATCCTGTAAAGGAGCTCGTGAAAATAGGCAAAGGCGGAGATCGGTGCGTCGTTTGCTGTGGGCCCTTTAGCGGAAAATACCCATATTACATTAACAGCCTGATTCAAGCTCTACAGGACACTGGTTTTAATGGTCATTTTTTATATCTCATCGGAGGGTGGCCCAATCCTACGGGAGAAGAAATTAAATATGTTGCAGTTCCCTACAGCTTTAAGATCTTTACTATGTTAGAAGCTTATATGCTAGGGTTTAATCATGTTCTTTGGCTAGATGCAGCCTGCCTTCCCATGAGAGAAATCAGCTCTTTATTTAATGTCATAGAAAATAACGGAGCTCTTTTAAATTTTTCTTCCCCCGCAAAAGATTCTTGGCGTTTTATTTTCCCTCAAACAAAAGATCTTTTAAAACAAAAAACAGGGACCAATGTATTGAAAGCTCAATATATTAATACCATTGTTTTTGGGTTGAAAATGAATACTCCTGAAACACGTAAACTCGTACGCATCTATTATGAACTCGCACAATTAGGAACTCCTTTTCTTTCCTGCTATCCAGAAGAGTGGGTTCTAACAGCAATCATTGGGAAACCTGAATTTGCACACTGGAAAAAGAAGAAGCCTCATAATTTACTCTATGGAGTCCATTCTGGAGAGAAGGATTCAACAGAACACATGGAAAAAGCGCGAAGAAAAAAAACGTATTTTTACCACCGCCAGGGTCGCTAATATATATAATACTATAGACCTTGCTTAAAAAAACTTTTTTTCTTAATCTTTTTCCTAAATTACATTTACAACATCTAATATGAAATATTTTATTGTCACAATTTTTCTATGCATCGGTCTATTAACAAGCTGCAGTCCCACTTCCTCCTCGAAGATGGCTCATAAGCTACGCTTAGCCATTCCCGAAGATCCCGCAACGCTAGATCCTAGAAAAGGAGGGGATGCGCTTTCTTCCCATTTACACTTTATGCTTTTTGAAGGGCTTACAAAGCTCAATGAAGATGGATCTGTTTCTCCTGCACAGTGCACCGCTTTTCACGTTTCTCCCGATCAAAAAACCTATACTTTCCACTTAGGCAGCACACAATGGTCCGATGGAACGCCTGTAACTTCTTATGATTTTGAAAAATCTTGGAAAGCGATTCTATCGCCTTCATTTCCAGCTCCCAATGCGCACCTTCTTTATCCTATAGTTTATGCAGAAGAAGCAAAAAAAGGACTTATCTCCTTGCAAGAAGTTGGCATTCATGCCCCAGATCCTCAGACTCTTATTGTGAAATTAAATAATCCTACCCCCTATTTTTTAAGTTTGATTTCTTTTTGTGTATTTTTTCCCGTTCCTCTTCATATGGATATGCAGCATCCTGACTGGGCTTTTCACAGTGGAAAACATTTTATATCTAATGGGCCCTTTGTTCTTGCAGATTGGAAACATAACAATGAGCTAAGGCTCAAAAAAAACGACTTGTATTGCCAGGCAGATCAAGTGAAATTAGATACAATTCATCTAAGCGTCATAGCAAGCGAAATGACAGCTCTACAACTGTATGAAAGTGGAGAAATTGATTTAATCGGGCAGCCATTTTCGATGATTCCTCTTGATGCACACCCACACCTTCATGAACATGAAGAAGTGGTTATGTCTCCTTCAGCTGCAACCACCTTTATTACATTCAATATCGCCGAATTTCCCTTCTCTAATATCAACTTACGAAAAGCTTTTACACTCTCTATCAACCGAGAGGAAATTGCGCAAAATGTAACACAATTTGGAGAAGAAGCTGCTTTTTGTGCTGTGCCCCCAAGCTTAAAAAACAACAAGCACAAAGCGATATATTCCGATGGACACGTAGAACAAGCTAAAAAACTATTTGCTAAAGCTTTAGAAGAAATGAGCATCACCCAAAAAGAACTTGAAACACATCTTGTCTATCTATACTCCCATTCCGAAGCCAACCACAAAGTTGCTCAAGTATTGCAACAGCAATGGCTTAAAAACTTAGGAGTTCAGGTAAAACTTGGCATTACAGATCGAAAAAATCATATGGATTGCATTTCCAGAAAAAAGCATGTATTTGCACAAGCTCTATATAGAGCTCAATACGCCGACCCCATAAATATCTTAGATCGATTTCGACATAAGGACAATGTTAAGAATTATTCTTCTTGGGAAAATAAAGAATTTCAAAGTCTTCTAGAAAGATCATTTGCGGAATCCGGAGAAGAAAGGGCAACTACTCTGTACCAAGCTGAAGCTCTTCTGCTAGAAGAAGCTGTTATCGCCCCATTATTTCATTTAAATCTCTGCTATCTATCCAAACCCTACATTGGGAATATAGAATTTTCCCCAGTAGGAGGAATGTTCCTCGAAAGGCTTTCCATAGAATTCCCCTTATCAAAATGATCCTAATACCTCTACCGAGATTTTTTAGACCTGACAATGCGTACTCAACGATTTTATTTTTCTTTTGCTGTTTTAGCCTCTTTTTCTCTTTTTTTTGCGCACCGATTAGAGTCTGAGTTTTTATGGCCAATTATTCAACCTTTAGAAGAATCAGGGGAACTTTCTTCTCTGATTGAAGAAAGAATCATAGAAATCCGATCCTTAAGTGAAAGCTTACGCCCTCTCATTCAAAAAGAAGCTCTAAAACACCAAAAGTTCCTAGCCCGTTTTTGGTCTATTTTTTCTATAGGACGTCTCAACTTAGAATCAGAGGGAGCGGCTGCCGCCTATGCTCTCTACAATCCAGAAAATGAGCCCCTCTATATTATTAAACCAACCGATGAATGCGTGTTTTGCCTAAACAACCCAAAACACTACGCCTCCCCTTTTGTCGAATCACGATACCCCGTTAAAAATCATATTCCTTTATATCGATCTGCGCAAACCGATGCTTTTTGCTACGAGCTAGCCAAAACATGCGGGATAATGCACATTACTCCCCAGACAGTCTTATCTCTCTTATCCCATACTCAGTTTTTTTATCTTTATCCAGAAATTGAAAAAAATCAAATACCAGAAAAGTTATGTTCCATACAGGAATATTTAAAAAACACTTTTTCCCTTCGAAAAATTTTGCAAGAAATTTTCACGTTACATCTCTCGGAAAAAGAGATCCAAGAGCGTTTTGATCAAGAAGATTTTGAGGATCTCACTTTCTTTCTCTGGCTTACCTCAGACATCGATGCCCATGTAGAAAACTTCCGAGCATACATCAAATATGTCTCTGCAGAAGGAAATCCGATTTATGGGCTCAGAAAAATCGACAATAGCCTTTCCTTTCCAGAAATTAATGCGGGATTTTCCAATGCCCTAATGTATTTTCCCAACGCATTACTACCCCTATCTAACCGCACTAGGTCGCAAATTCACTCACTGCCCCTAGAAAAAATACAAGAGCTCATGTCCACCTATCGACTAGAATCCTCCTACAAAGCTTTTGAAGAACGCATTTTTACCCTTCAAAAAGCCATAGAAAAAGAAAATATCACCTATTACGAATGCGGCCTACGCTTAGCGCTTTTATCCACAAGCGAAGGCAAAAAGCTCGCAGTAAAAAACTGCTCATTAAAGCTACTGGAACATCTTGCAAAAGACCTGATCAAAATCCAGCACATCTCCCATCCCGAAAAGCTTGAAAAACAAGACCTCTTAAAGTTGCCATTTACCTCAATTTCCCTTGATGGAAACACATAGTGCACATAAGCTCATTGCAACGGTCTCGATTGTAGAGCAAACAAAATCAACAACAAAAATTTAAGTATATGAGGAGCGCTTCTTTGCGTATTAATTTCATGAAAAAATTCATCCCTCTCTGTCTTGTTAGCGCCTTTATAAGCCTTTCTAGTCCTTTATTGGCAAAAGACTATCTTGCCGATAGAATTTGTTCGGACGATAAAAGATTTTCTACTTTCCAAACATGTTTCAAGCTTCTAGAAGAACGCAATGCAAAAATTCTTGTCGAAACAGGAACTGCGCGAAATGGGGTAAAAAACTGCGCAGGAGATGGATGCTCTACAGTCCTATTTGCTGACTGGGCAAAAGACCATAATGCAACTCTATTTTCTGTTGATATTGATCCTAACGCTATTGCCGAATCTTCTGAAGCCGTTGAACATATCAACAACATGGTACAGTTTATTACCCATGACTCCATTGCTTTTTTAAGAAGCTTTGGTCAACCTATTGATTTCCTGTACTTAGATAGCTACGATTATGACTTTGAAAATCCCAAGCCCTCACAAATGCATCACCTATGTGAAATCGAAGCTGCTTTACCTTTTTTACATAAAAATACAATCGTTATGATCGATGATTGCGATCTTCCTCATGGAGGAAAAGGAAAACTAGCCATTTCATTCCTAAAATCTCATGGATGGCATGTACTAGCTTCTGGATATCAAACGATATTAATATACCCTAATCAACAATAACTTACGTAAAACGAAAAGTTGAATTTCTCAAATCAACGATCTACTTCCGTGGGTTGTTGATTTGTAAAAACACACACATAAACTCACTCTCGATCTGGACCATATAAAAAACCATTTTCTACGAAGTGTTTTTTGTTATCTTGGATAAATTTCGGAAAAGATTCATCTATTGATACTATTTCACCAATTTTACAAATAAAATCTCGAATAAATTCAGGCGTTTTACTTTCTGGAACATCGTATTCTGAATGAGAAAATGACTCGATTTTTTGAATATGCTGCTCCAATCCTCCCATAGAGGTAAAATGCCATCCAGCATTAGGAATCAAAGGATAAAGCCAACCATTGGAGTATCGATTTAATCGTAAAAAATCAGGAGTAGTTTTACGAAGATACTTAAAAGTAGTAGCACATGTCCCTCCCCATAAAGTTTTATCAAAAACATTCAGAAAATAACGATACATCGGCTGCTCGCAAGCAATCACTGAAAGCCTCTCTTGATATATTGATTTAATAATAAGCGGGAGTGCTGTCGCTCGAACAATCTCATCCACATCAGAAATAAGAATAATGTCATTTAATTGACAATCCACTAATCCACGCATGATTTGATTGCGCTGAAACTCTTCTCTTGTCCATGGATCTGTCGTATTTATTCGATCATGAATAACAACATAAATGATTTTATCTGAAAATCTCTCATACCTTTGACGATTTTCTTCAAAATATAAGGGCTTAGGGTTGCCACGAAAAGTTTCTACGGATTCCACAATAACAAATTTATCTACATGATCATAAAGCTCATGCAGGCGTACATCTAAAATTTCCAGCTCGTTAAAAAAAAGAAAACAATCATAAATCCTAGCACAACATTGATTCCAAGCAGGAAACAACAATAGCAGAAACAACAAAACTGAAGCCTCGAATTTTTTTATCATAACTTCAAGCCCTATCCTTTGAATTATGCTTCGAATAATGAGTGGGAGAAATGTTTCTCCCACTCTCTGTCCATCTATCGATAGTTAGCTTCTACCCAACAACGATCTTCTGCATGATAAACATTTTTAATTACAATAAATCCTCGCTTAACCAAGTCATCTACAGCTTTTTTCACTTCCATTTCTGGAGAATAATCATCAATTAACAAAATCGTATGTGCCCTAGCGAGTTTTTTACAATTTACAATATCGCGCGTCGCTCCTGCATAAGAATGGTCTCCATCAACGTAAATGAGATCAAATTTCTGCTCAGGATACACTATAGAATAGGCGTCTACGGTTTTCCTAGAATCACCAGGAACAAACTGAAATACATTTGGATATTTTTGAGACAGATAGTCTACTGCAATTTTCGTGTAATCATGTGTATTGATGTCAAAAGAAACGAATTTGGTCAATTTCTTACATGTTTGAAAGAAGTTTTCCGCAGAATGTCCCGCGTTTAATCCTATCTCTAAAATGGATTCAATATCAGGATGTAAATTAAGCAATTCATTGACGCCTTGTTGCTGAGAAGGAATCATATACCCCTCCGTTAAGACGGCGTTATGTTCAGTCAAATATTCTTCCAGAGAAGGCAAGTTTTGCCCTTGCAAGAAACAACTTATCGCTATTAGAGACACACATATTGACTTCATAGATTCTCCTTTAAGAATTGCAATGACAATAAAAATTAGATGGGAGCTAACATAGCAATTTCCTGGTATTTTTCGCAGGACTTTCTAAAGATCCGAAGCAATTTCCACTTCTACTAAAAGCAGCCGAAAAAAAATCGGCTGCGATCCCAATTACTGCTGATCAGCTAGAGCCTTAAGAAAAGTGTAAAAATAAGCAAAAACAGCTTCATGAGATAGGTGATGCTCAGCAATATGAGTGCCATTAGCCGCTATTTGCTCAGCTAATCCATCATTTTGCCTCATCCAATTTAACTTCAACTCTAAATCAGACAAATCAGAACGGAGTCCAACATAATTATGACTTTCTTGAAGCAAGCTATAATACCACTGAACATACTCCGAATCCACCTTAAACAATACAGAATTGGAGAGAAGAATCCAAAAACATCTAGAGTAGGTATTAGCATTCCCATCAATATCCACAAGATACTTATATTTCAGCGATTTTCCAATACTTACAAAATCACCCATCATATTCTTTTGGCATAATAGCTCAGAAACGCCAGGAGTATCTTGAACAACATTCGTAAATCTTGCGTCTATTAAATCTGGACGATTCAAAGAATAAGTTACAGCCAAGCTGCGAGGGAAAAGTGCATAATTTCCTGTAGTGTATACCCCACCAGTAGTTGCGCCTCTCCAAAATAACTTGTCGGTCTTCGCATTCCAAGGATATAAACGAACAGACTCCTGAACATGAGATCTTATATTTCCATACCCCTCCATAGCTTCAAAATCTGGCATGAGCAGATTTTTCGAGAATTTCTTTTTGCTAAATGTCAGTACAGGAAACTCATTACTATCGTAAGAATCATGAGAGGAAAACAAGAACGTAACATCAGGAACCTTTACAGCGCGGCAAAGAGATTGCATTGCCGATAAAATAATAACTTCACGCTCCGTCAAATTTCTCCCTTCAGGTGCAATAATTTGAGGAATATTATTTCTCACAAACGCGATGTATATCAAGTGATTGGGATCACTTAGTTCATTATAAAACAAATTCTGCATGCTCTCAGCAGAAAGTTCCGATGGCGAAAATTGAGATAATTCAGAGAAAATGGCTCTATAAGCCCAACTATCTGAAGATTGATATTCTTGAATTTTGCTCCGCAAAACTGATTTATTAAGTTTTGAGTGATTACCAGCAACCAGTAACTGTGAAAAGCAAAAGCAAAATACAAAGACTAAATAATAAAAATAACCACTTGTTTTTTTCATCAAATTGACGGCGCGGTTACCTCGTGCTTGTAAGTCTATGAGGAAACGCCGCTCCCTGTAAAAATTGTTAAAAATAAAATTCATGTTAGAGAATAAAATCTCGAGGATCTTACAAAGGCTATAAAATAAAAGAAACCAGAAACTTTTCAAAGCAATTGTCTGAAGGCCCATGAAAAATCTTGATCAAAAAGGACACAACTGCCACGATAAAACATCCTAAATACGAATTTTAGGTCATGAATTCCCACTCATTCGAATTTTAAAACCAGAAATAAAGCAATGCGGAAAAAAGTTTATATTTTTTTTGTTTCATTTAGCCTACTAACAGTAATAGCAGGCGTCGGGATTAAACACAGACATAAGCTTTTAGCATTCAACCAAAAAAGACCCTACATTACCCTAACAGGCCCCATTGAAATGGCTGATGGGATAGGAAAGCAAGTCGTCGAATTAGCTGAGACGCTTTTAGATGAGAACTTTAGCATAAATATATTAGCCCATCATGTGAACAAAGTAGATGTTCCTTCGAGGATTCTTAGCCTTTTACGTCTAAAAAACAAGCAATTAGGAAAGATTGTTATCGCAGAAGAAAGCCTTTGGGATCACGGGACAGAGCTTGCCCCACGCAAACTTCCAACTACTACGCAACCAGATCAAATTCGCATTGCTTATTCCATGCTTGAATCCACTTTAATCCCTCCCGAGTGGGTAATGCAGCTAAATCTCTACTATGATGCAGTAGCAGTACCAGACTCTTTTCTAGTGGAAACTTACATAAAATCTGGAGTCCAGATTCCTATTTTTGAAATTCCCCTAGGTGTAGATCTTCAAAAATTTCTTAAAACGCCCCTTAAAAAAGAGCGGAATCCCGTAATGGTCTTTGCAAATTTCAGCTCTGCTTTAGACAGGAAAAATCAACTACTTTTAGTCCAAGCGTTCGCCAAAGCTCTGGGAAATGTAGAAGATGCTGTTTTGCAAATTAACAGTAGAGGTGGAGATGAAGAAATTCGAGATGAAATCATCAACGAAATCATTAGGTCAAACTGCTCCAACATACGATTCACCGAATTTAAGCTACGAAAAGATGCTTATATCAAGCTGTTTCAGTCGGTAGATTGCTATGTTAGTCTATCTAAAGGTGAAGGTTTTTCCATACAGCCAAGAGAAGCTATGGCCCTTGGAATTCCCGCAATTGTAACAGACAACACAGGGCAAACGACAATCTGCAAAAGCAACCTCGTCAAAACTGTAAAATCTGCAATTTTAGAGCCAGCCAGATATTTCGGCAGCCCAATTCCATGCGGATACCGATTCAACTGCGATCTAGATGAAGCCGCTGCAGCAATTAAAGACGTTTATGAAAATTATGGACAGTATTTACAAAATGCTGCACAGGCAAGAACTTGGGCTCAAGCCTACGACTTCTCAAATGAGAACTTGCGCAGCTTATATAAAACCCTAGTTAAACCTAAAAAACTAGTCCTGGGAACTGAAAATAAAATTCATGCAGATTATTTAATGACAAATTCTAAAATCCTGTATGAAAAATATCAAAAAATCGCCCTAAACAATCTCAAATCTCAGCCTGATTAATTAACGTTATCAGAAAACACTAAAGCCCTTAAAACACCTCTTCTATCTCCATCACATTTCCAAAGACCCTTTTGAGGTTAAATAGTTTAAGATGGCATACATACTAAATACACCATCGAATAAACGGCATTCTGCTAAATTCACAGATTGTCCTTCCTAACCTCATCTATGATGAGTATCAATCTAAAGAAACAGCATCATTTTTCCAAAGCAAAACCAACTTAACTTCTCCACCTACACATCGGTAACATAAAACGGTTTCTGCTCGCAAATTAAATGGAGTCTCCGTAAGTGCAATGGGACGATATTCACCTGCAACAATGTTCCTATTGTCCGATTTTAACGTATCCGGATTAACATCATTGGTAAGGAGGGCGTATTTGTATTTATGGAGCTGCTTAAAAAAGGACTGAACATCTTCGATGGGCAAATGCTGAAGAACATCTTTACAGATCAATAAATCAGCGGCAGGTAAATCTTCACGAACACCATCAGCAAGCTCGAAATGGATATTTGAGGCACCAAAAACACGATTATTATAATCAATAAGAAATGGGACGACATCAACACCCAAATACTCGATCCCAGACCAGTCAATCTTATTCGAGAGCCTCCAATCTCCTGATCCAACATCAACAACACTGTTTATGTCATTTTCTCTGAGAAAATTTTGTAAAAATCCGAGATACGGCAATGCGTTTTGAGGATCAGATCCTTCTCCAGATCCGCCTCTAAATTTCCCCTGCTGTTCATCATAGATCCACCCCCAGGCCCCTTCATCATAAACTCGTTCAAAAACCGTACTCGTTTCGTTACAAACAGCTGAAGAAATAAGACTAAGAGCACAAATCCAGGTAAGTTTTTTCAACACACAATCTCCTTATTTTTTTCAATTTTATGGTAGGAGAGCCTAGCAGAGGAACGCTTTTCATTGAAGCTGTAAACATATAACCACATCCAATTATCATTTGCAAAAAATCCCAATCCCCTCACAAAAAAACGAAATCTAAAATAATATCTCCTTCTTATCGAAATCACCAAATCTAACAATTGGCAATCTCAGACATGTTTTTAAACACCTAAACGCAAATGGATTTTTTAGCGTTTAAGTGAGAAAAATTTCACAGGTACTGATGTGTTGACATTGCTCATCTGTCGGCATACTATGTGCCCGTTAAAATTTAGAAAAACCTATTTGACAGACAAACGCATATAACATTGGCAACAATCTCGAATCTATTTGAGGAATTTTATGAATTTGAAAAAAACACTCCTTCTAGCTTGCTTTACTATTATGAGCTTCCTAGGGGCCAACGAATCAATCAACTTAATTTGGATTAGCGGCAGTCCTGAGGGAAGTTGGGAAGAAGACTGGATTCAAGAAATGCTATCTGAAGTACAAGCCGACATTCATACAATCGTTGACGGCAACCATGAAGTATTTTTAGATAAATCGATTATCGTGACTTCCCACCCCAACAAGGAAAAATACCAGGAATACTTCTCCGAATATAAAAAGAGAGGATTGAAATTTGGAGTCATTCATCTCAGTGATGAAACTTATGACCATCCCTGCGATTTTTATGATGGCGTTCCCTTCGTAATCAGAAATTACTGGCATAAAAAATTTGCCAACGCTCAAAACGTATCATTCCTTGCATTAGGGTATAAAAGAACATTTTGGGATGGTTTTACAGGGCACATAAAAAAAGCTGAAGAGCGTAAATACAACTGGTCCTTTGCAGGTCAAATCAAAAAATCTACTCGCGTTTCAATGATAAAAAACATGAGAAAGATCCCCCATTATCACATTCACGAAATTTTCGACTTTAACTCTCCTGATGCTCTTTCTGCATCAAATTACCGAGATCTTTTACTGGAATCCATATTTGTTCCCTGCCCCCGAGGATGGTGGAATCTTGATTCTTTTCGCCTTTCTGAAGCCCTAGAATGCGGATGCATTCCGATTGTCGAAAAATCTCCTCTCGATTATTTTTCTAAGCTTTTTGGCTGCTCTTACCCATTTCCTTCTCTTACATCTTGGAAAGAGCTTCAAAAAATCATCAGGCCTCTTCTTGAAGATCCTGAACGCCTAGAACAACTAAGACTAGATTGTTACAACTGGTGGATGAACTATAAAGCAAGCGAGAAAAAGCACATTGCAAACCTAGTTCACGACAACTTTTACGCAAAAAAAGATACGTAAGTCACGACAGCCCAACTGTCGCAGGATATGAAAATTGAACGAAAAAAACACACCAAAGGAGCGGGATCTCTCTTAAGATGGACATCGAAGAGTATTGTCTCGTTAAATTTTATGAAAAAATTATGTTTTACGATAATTGCTCTATGCAGCTCAATGCTTAGCGCAGAAGTGTACGATTGCTTCCCATTTTGGAAAGAATTTGAAGTATTAAAAATCCGTCTTGAAGAACTTTATGATGAAGTAGATCATTTTGTGATAGTTGAAGCCACAAAAACTTTCACAGGTCTACCTAAGCCTTTATATTTTGCAGAAAACGCTCACTTATATGAAAAGTATAAAGATAAAATCATCCATGTGGTTGTCGATGATTTCCCCGTAGAAGGAAACTCAGAAAAAGATTTTTGGATAAGAGAAGTTTACCAACACAATGCTGTAATTCGAGGTCTTGCAGGGTGCAATCCTGATGATATTATTTTCCTCTCAGATCTGGATGAAATTCCAAGATGTACGACTATGCAAAATATAAAACACTATTTCGCCTCAAAGCCTTCCAAAAAATACAGAGATCAAAAAAAGCATAAAAAAACAAATGATATCAAAGCTAACATGGTCACTCTTGACATGCCTAACTTTTCCTGTCAACTGAACCGGACTGCAGAAACAAGATGGATCGGTCCTGCAAAAGCGGTCCCTTATTGGGTACTCAGCGTGCTTTCTGTAGATGATATTCACTTATTTCACCATAAACATTCTGATCTTTTCGTTATGCAAAACGCCGGATGGCATTTTAATACAATGGGAGATTGGAAAGCAGCTATTGATAAATGGCTATGTCACAATGTAGATTTCGCAAACAGTGGAATTATTGACGAAGAAGCTCTTAAGAAAAACTATAATGATTTCCTTCTCAGACACAAGCCAATTCCTGTAGACGAAAGCTTTCCTAAACTTGTACGAGAAAATCTAAATTATTACAAATCTATTGGATGGATAGCAGATCACTAATTAAAACCTCTGTACAGGACAAAATTCAATATGATGAAAAGAATTCGCTGAAGCTGAATGATACCTGCCTGAGTTTACCCAAATTAGGAGCAGTTATGCATTGCGTCAACGAGTTACAAAGACTTTTCTTTCAGAATTTAAATTGGAATAAGGCAAGGATTGCTTGCCTAGCTCAAATTTTGCAAGCGTTATTTTGCGTGTGAACCGTGAATCTTACGCAGATTTCTTCTTTCTTTCAGACTAATAACAAACAAGAGTCTTCTTATAGGAGAATTCGGAGGTTTTTCTCCGAATTCTCCTTCGATATCACAATCCTTATTCCTTTTGTTCTTTCTCTTTTTTCTCTAAACGGGCAATTGATTCTGATCTTGGATCGAACAAATTGGCAATGGGGCAAGAAAGAAATCAACATATGACTTCTTTCTGTAGCCTATCGAGGAATTGGCATTCCTCTCTTCTGGAGTGTGACCGGCTCTAAAGGTTCTTCCTCTACTTCAGAACAGATTCATGTTTTGAAACAAGTATTACAGAAAATTGGCCCCAGAAGAATACAAGCCTTTCTAGCAGATGGTGAATTCATAGGTGATGATTGGTTTAGATTTTTAAAAAAGAGCAAAATCCCTTTCGTCATTCGCATTAAAAAAAACACACTGGCAACAGGAATCCGCGCCTATGCAATTCCTGTTTTAGAGCTATGAAAAAATCGAGGAAGATCGAAATCAGTTATAAATGCACCTGTGCTCATTTGGGGTAATTTATTATACGTTTCGATACGTCAGAGCAAAGGAGCAAAAGAACCCATGATCGTAGTTTCCAATAAGACTTTCAAAGATGCTCTAAACCTATATCAAAGGCGATGGGAAATAGAGACTTTGTTTGGCTGCTTAAAAAGCAGAGGATTTAGAATGGAGGATACTCATATCACATCTCCTGAAAAAATAGAGAAACTGCTCTTCGTCCTAGCTATAGCTTTTTGTTGGGCCTACAAGCTCGGAGGTGTCAACGATACGGAAAATCCCATTCCTAAAAAGAGTCATGGACGGATGTCTAAAAGCCTATTTCGTCTAGGATTGGATTTTTTCAGATCAGTTATCTTCTTCATAGAGAAGAAAATGCGTGAATTCTTGAAAATTATTAAGCTTCTAACGATTTGCGAGTTAGCATGTTAGGAGGCTTGCAATTTTCTTGTCCTGTACAGAGAATTAAAACAAAATTAATCAACGAGAGATACATGAAAAAACCAAAAAGAATATTATCCCTGTTTTTAATTGTAGCGTCTACATCTTTTGCCAACCACAATGCATTAGACTTGTATCTTCGCAGTCATGGATTTCCCATGACATCTAACGGACGGGACGGGAACTATACCAATGAAGGGTATATGACCACAAAACAACAAAAACAATTTACCGAACATTTAAAGCACCATCGTATAACTTCTATTGCGGAGATTGGCCTGAATGGAGGGCATAGTGCCTTCCATTTTATTCAACAATGCAAGAACCTTAAAAAGTTCGTATCCTTCGATCTGGGAATTTATCCAGAAACCCAATGCGCAGTGCAATTTTTTCAAGACAATTATGGCCAGATGTTTGAGTTTTTTGGAGGACCATCCCAAAGAAGTGTTCCCGAATATCATGATTCAAATCCTTCACAGACATTCGATTTGATTTATATTGATGGATCTCATGAATATGAAGAGTGCTATCTGGATATCATAAACTGCAAACAACTCGCTCACAAAAACACTATTGTCTGGTTTGATGATTGTACTTTTGAAGGGCCAACACGAGCTATCAAGGAGCTTGTAGAAGCAAAATTTATTGTATTAGACGGGGGATTTCTTTCCGATGGCAAATGCGGAGGTCGTTCCTGGCTACAGTTCCGCTATATAAACAACTAGACTTCTTTTATGATAGTTAAATCTATCCCCTGATCAAATTTGCAGGGGATAGAAAATATCCAACTTAAATCTAAATACTAAGCCTCTAAAAAAACAACTTTACTCCTTCAATTTTTTCTTGTTCAAAATACCCCCCCCTTCTTAAACTGACCACTTCTCCCGGAAAGCGCACTTAAAACGCATATGGGTAAAATGTGCTTATTTTAAACTTTCTATACATGACTGCATAAGGACGATCCCATGGCTTTGAACAAAAAAACAGTCTTCTGTATTGCTGGTCTTAGTTTACTCTTTCTCGCCCCAACTGCAATCTTATGGAATAAAGTAAACCGCGTTGCGCAAAATGAAAAATTTCTTGCTAAAGGCCATAACGCAGAAATGTTAGCCCTTAAAACTATTACAAATTCACTCCACCAACTCATGCTGGATTTTGGGAAAAATACAGTCATTCTCCCTGAAAAACTTGCTAGAATCTCTTGCGCTCAACAACTAGGGATTGTTAAGCAAGTAAGAACCCTTTCCTTAGATACGGAATTTCCCGCATACAACCCATCAATCATTGAAAATACAGAAGGTGGATATCATCTCTTTTACCGATACGACAAACCGAAAGAGCTTTGGAAGCCGCTTCCTTTTTACACCTACATTGGATATGCAGATCTCGATGCGAATTTTACTCCAATAAGAACGATTAATAAAGTAAATACTGGAAGCCATTTTTCAGAAGACCCTAGAATAGTAAAGGTTGGGAAAGATCTATTTCTATCTTGGAATGACAAGATTAAATCCAAAATCGAATGTCGAACAATTCACTCAGGAAAATGGGATCCAAAAAGGGGCAAGTTAGAATACGTCACAAATCTAGATCAGCATATTCGACTCGTTGAAAAAAACTGGGTTCCTTTTGAAAGATGGGAAAATGATAAACCTCGCTTAAGTTTCGTTTATGCGATGCTTCCTCATAAAATTATAGACGTACCTACCCCTAAAAAAAATGAAGTCATCCACCTGGTTTCTCAGGGCGATTCCGCCTTAACTAAATTACCTTGGATCCAGGAATGGGGGCATATATGTGGAGGAACAACAGCAAGACTCGTTGACAACGAGTACATTTCCTTTTTTCACAGCAACTTTCAAGATGATCATGGAATGCGATGGTATGTGATGGGGGCTTATACATTTGAAAGAAATGCTCCTCATAAAATTACAGCCATCACTCCCTATCCAATCGTATTTCCAGGCATCTATGACTCCAAACTAATTAACACTGCAGATGCTTCTAAAAGAGTCATCTACCCAGCAGGAATAGCTATAGAAAAAAAAGGGAAAAATCACCTACTCCATGTTTCCTGTGGAGAGAACGACTGCGCTGTTAAAGTGGTTACAATCGACTATAATAGATTAAGAAAAAACATGACGTCAATCCAATAGGAAACACAGAGCCCTCTTTCTGAAAAACTGCAGCCTTTGATCTAGAGAGCTCTACTCATCTGCAGTTTAACTATTGATAATAGCCCAACTGTTTTTCGGAATAAGCCTCTAAAAGTCGATATATGTACAAGTCTATATTATCATGCGTAAAAAGCTGTTTAGCAAGTTCAAATGCATTAGATGCGATAGCTCGACATTCTTGATCGTGGGTTTTAGCCCATTCTAGTTGAGATATTAGATCTGATAAATCTTCCTGAATCGGAATAAAATGCTCATAAGGTCTTATACACGGATAATACCACGACTTAGAATCCGAGTTTACTTTAAAAATAACAGACTCGGAAAACATAATTAATTGATTCCTAGGATTAGACGCACAATTACCATCAACATCAATTAAATATTTATATTGATGATGCTTTATTAAAGGAATATAATCTCCTATCATCCCCTGGGATAGAGCAAAATTTTCCCACTCTTTATGATGCAAAACCAAAGAAAACCTAGCATTAATCAAGTCAGGATTTTGCAAAGAAAGAGTCACTAATGCAGGTCTCGGACATGACCTCCACATACTAACGTCGTAAATCCCTGAATCACTTCCTCGAAAAAACACTGTAGGTCTTTTACGATTCCAGATTTTTCTATGAATTAGAGTCATCTTTTCGCCTAAAGGAACAGTTCCTAAATACAAAAAATCGGGGAAAATAATATTGCGACTATGGGAGCAGTCGGTTTGTATAAAAATTGGTAAATGGTCAAAATCTAGCGCAACATCATCGTTTCTCGAGTGAATATGTACACCGTTCGACACCTTAACATCACAGCAAGAAGGACAACATAAGCTATCATGACAGCTAATCAAAAAATCAAAATTTCTAGAGGGTAATCGATGTAAACTGTCCAATCTGCGAAAAATTTTCTGCCATTCATTCATAATTTCATGATCAATAGAACTCTGAAATGACAACACTCCCTCTTGATACCGAACCCTCATCAAAGCAAAATGTTTTCCCGATTCGTCAAATAGCGCATCAAGAAAACTTTTACTCAACTCCTGATCAAAAGGAAGCAAGCTCTTATGAATTTGCTGAGACATCCATTCAGGAGTAGGATTATTCAATAAGATCTGAAAACTATCAGCAAAAAGAAATGAAGAACAACATAAAATTCCTTTACATAGCATAAAGTAAGGTACCTTAGTTATGCCCCCCAACCACTTAACCATTTTTTTCTCCTTAAAATTTTTAAAATGGCTATACGCTAACTCTTTTTCCAATATGGTGCTAATATTTTTTGAGGATCTTCAGTCAGAATTTTCCAGCACCTATTTCTGAAATTTTAAAACCAAAAAAAATGTATAGTTTCAACTATCATTTTTTCCTCGTAAAAGGATATGTTGAATACACTCACCGAATGTATTCAAAAATTTCAGACTACCTTCAAAGTGATACAAAAACAACCACATTTTTACGGAAAAAAATGAACATTAAATTCTTCAATACCCATCCAAAAAAAACTTATATTGTTTCATGCATTGCTATCATATTCTTTTTCACCTCTTCACTTAGAGCTCTTGACTCTTCCATTTTTTACGAGAAACTAAAAAATCCTATACCTAAATGGATGAAAGAACAAATTGATGAAGATTTAAAACCATTTACTACTGAACTCAGCAAAAAAAATCTGGATCAGATTTTTGAAGCAGATCGATTTTGCACATTTCGAATTCGTGTAGTCAATGGAGAAATGACTGTTCAAAAAGGCAACTGCTGCATGATTCATGGGGCCGCAAATAGCATCATCCCCCATTTTCAAGGACTTCACCATATAGCTCCCTTACCAGATCTAGACATTCTAATTTCTGCAGGAGATGGCATTGGCTGCCATCCTAACGGTCCAGCGTTTCCTATTTTTACAATTTCCAAATGTAAAGAAGACAAAGGTGTAATCCTAATCCCTGATTGGTTTGCTCTACACGGATATGAACCCGAAAAATCTATGGTTCTATCTGGAAATAATAAATATCCATGGAAATATAAAAAAAACATTCTTTTTTTTCGTGGAGGAGACTCTGGAATTCAAGACTCTTCCAGCTTTAATACATGGAAACAATCCCCAAGACCGCAACTGGTTGCATTGTCTCTCAAATATCCACAATTAATCGATGCAAAATTTGCCTTAGGATTGCATTGTCGTCACCTTTTCGAGCAGGCAAAAGCGGAAGGATTCATAGGAGATTATGTCTCGATGCAAGAATACATACAGTACAAATACCTTATAGATCTTGATGGGAATTGTGCGTCTGCTCCAAGGCTAGGTCTCATCCTCCACTCAAACTGCGTTGTTTTAAAGGCGATTACAAATTCAGTACAGTGGTTCTATAAAGCATTAAAACCTAATGTTCATTTCATCCCAATCAAAGAAGACTTATCAGATCTTTTTACAAAAATGTCTTGGGCACAAGAGCACCCTCAAGAATGCTTCCAAATTTCTCGAAATGCACGAGATTTGGCAGATAACGTCCTTTCTCGAGAAGCAATTTACGAATATCTATACAGACTATTAAACGAGTATTCCAAAAAACAACAAGAACAGTACGCTCTATAAAACAAGGAAATTTCATAATGAAAAAAACACTTATTCAATGCACGTTTTTTGCACTATTTTCCCTCTTCCCATGGATTGCGTCTGCAGAGACAAATCCTGAAGAAGCAAAAATACTACTTAAAAATCAGTATGACCTCCACTGCAATCTACCTTCTGACATCAACGAGCATTTGCCAACATTACGAAGAATAGCTAGTGAATGCCAATCTGTCGTAGAGATCGGAGTTAGAAGTGTCGTTTCCTCTTGGGGCCTCATTCAAGGATTATCAGAAAACCCCAACCTACCACACACGTACTTAGGAGTGGACATAGGCTATCCACCAGCTCATATTTTTAAACTAGTAAAGGAACTAACAGAAGCAAATAATATTTCCTTCGACTTCTGGGCAGAAAATGATATGAATATAGAAATTGAATCCACAGATCTACTTTTTCTCGACACGCTTCACATATATGCTCAGTTAACCTATGAGCTTGAAACATTCTCCCCTAAAGCGCGTAAATACATCATTATGCACGATACTAGCCAAACTTTTGAATATCGTGACTGCTTAAGCTATACTGGAGATTATTCAGAATACCCTTCGTTTATTGATCGCAATAAACATGGATTGTGGGTTGCCGTACAAGACTTTCTCGCCCGTCATCCTGAATGGGTTTTGCATGAACGATATGCGAATAACAACGGTCTTTCCGTTTTAAAACGAGTATCTAATTAAAGCAGACAAAGAAAAGGAGCTTTTCTAGCTCCTTTTCTTAAAAAAATCAAACATCTAAAATTAAAACAACAACGAAAAAATGAACAGAAAAACACTTCAAATCTGTACCCAGATATTCGTATCTTTTTTTACACTATACGGAATAAGCACTTCATTAGATGCCCGATTATATTTTCTCCACATTCCTAAAACAGGGGGAACGACAATTCATACTGTTCTAGAAAACCAAATCCACTTGAATGAATTATACCCTCCGAGAAAAGCCTCTATGGCAAATATTCCAGTCAATCACGAGTTCGTATCAGGTCATTTTCCTTTTTGGTTTTGCGCTCAGCTGGACCCAGAATTTGATCAAGCATTTAAATTCACGATACTACGAGACCCAGTAGAAAGAGTTCTTTCCTTATTGCGTTACACAAAAAAACACAGGCCGAATCTACGGTCTATGAATCTAGATGAGATCTTTGAACTTCTAATACACAATGAATCTCACAAAAACGATATGACGCAAAATACAATCTCTTTTTTAACAAGTCAACCTGATTTGCCAGAAGAAGATGTTTTAAAAAACGCAAAAGACACTTTAAATAAATTGGATTTTGTAGTTTTTCTAGATAATTTCGAACAAGACACAAAAGAACTTTTCGAAGCCCTAGGAATCCAATGGAATACAGAATTTTTGCCTCATACGAATACTACGGAAGCAGAATATGTCAGCCCTGAACTACTTGAAAAAATAAAAGAATTAAACAAATTAGATATCGACCTTTATGAGTACGCAAAAAAAAATAAAAAAACTATAAATTCCACCTACCAGTTTTCGTCTTCTTCTTATAAAGAACTACTTAGCAAGAAAAATCATATCGATTATGAGTTTTCTATGCCTTTAAAAGGCTCCGGCTGGTGTTTTCGAGAAAATGTTGATCGTTTTTCTGCAGAGTACCCTATCTATAGATGGGTAATGGATAAGCCCGCAACAATCAACTTTAACTTAGAAAAAAATTACGCCTATACCATGGAATTTACAGCACAGCCAATAACGCCCGAAATCCACCCACGAGTTCTAATCAATGGAGTAGAAATCATAGCAAAAAGACTCGATAACAAGCTTTTTTCTAGGTATCATTGTGAAATCCCTAGCAATTTGATTTCTGATCAAGAGACCGAAATTACTTTTTTTTCTCCATGCTCATTCCAATACAATGCTCTATACCCTGAACATGCCGATAATCGCAAACTATCCTTTGCAGTCGATAGCATTCAAATCATTCCAAAATAAGATTATTCACATCTAGTGTAGGAGAGATATTTATAACATCACATTTCTCCTACACATAAAAAAACAACAAAAAAAAGTCGTTTATTTTCCCCTGTACCAAACTCATAAAATACCCCCCTCCAATACGGTCAATTTTTTCTGAGCTAAGGATGTATTGAACCTCCTTATTTACCAATTTTAAAATACTCTTTCTTGTTAAAAGATCTTTCAACTACAATTATTCCTGAAGAGAAACTAGATGCTCAAAAATAATCACCTGAGGCATATCAATGAAAAAACATTACATATTACCCCTATGCTTGATCACATTTTTCATTTGCATGTTCTCATACAATTGCCTAACACCTACAAATGGCTTAAACAAGCTTGAATCTTTATCAAAAGCTAACAATGAAAACAAAAAACTAAATAAATACCTAAGCAAATTTCCTTATGATCAATACACCATTGCAACAGTCCCATCACTGGGATCATTTTACGTAGACAACATTCCAGATGGAATTAAGTGGCATTTAAAACAGGGGATTTATTGGGAATCTGGAATTGCAGAAATACTTAACAAGTACATAAAACCCAATACAGTAGCAATCGACATGGGAGCCCATATCGGCATACATACTTTACTTATGTCACAAAAAATCGGAGCAAAGGGGTTAGTAATATCCTTTGAGCCACAAAAGAAAATTTACAGAGAGCTTCATCACAACCTCCTTTTGAACAATTGTCAGAAAAATGTCATTACACTTAGATATGCTCTAGGAGATCGAAAACAAACAGTAGAAATGTGTAAAGCAGATCCGACTAATGAAGGCGGGACTCCCGTTGGGAAGGGAGGAGATCGCGCTTAAATGATCACTTTAGACAGCCTGAATTTATCGAATATTTCTCTTATCAAAATGGATGTCGAATCTTACGAATTGAATGTATTAAAAGGTGCAAGAAAAACCCTTCGGAAAAACAATCCAGTGATTGTATTTGAGATCCTAGGAGGAGTTGACTTAGATCATTGCAATATAGAGCAGCAAGCAGTTTACGATGAAATTATTGGTTTTTTGGAAAAAATCGGATACCGAGTGCAAAGAATTTTCGGCAATGACTTCCTTGCCCTCCCCGGAAACCACCCCACTTTAGATCGATAGAGTATTTTAAGAAATCATTCACCCGTCACAGATAAATAACAAAAAAACTCTCCTTATGCTATAAAGACAATAAGGACACTTAGAGGACTTTTTGCTTAAATGAGATGGCTTATCACAACTCTTACTTTAGGAGCTTTAGGATATGGGGGATGGCAGATCAGCCTATCCCATCCAGAACTCACAAAGCATGTAGAACAATTCCTACCAAGTGAAGCCATTCACACCCTAGAAATCCGGTATACTGCAGAGCAGATCATGAATACGCAGCAAAAAGGTCTGTTAAAAAGTCACCAACACAAATACCTAGAATCTCAGCTGAGATTTTATCCTTATATACTCATGGAAGTGAAATACTGCTCTTCTGCTAAAAAAACACAAGAAAGTCTAATCCTTTGGGATCTATGTGACGGAGAAATGGTTTTAGAAACGAGGGGATGGGAAAAAACTCATGGATTTGGCGATTGCATCCGAGCGCAAACTGACCGTCAAGAATTTAAAGTAATCAACTTTTTAGCCAAAAAAGGCGGGATAGCCGATAGAGAAGATCTTACCCAAGGACTTCGATTAGATAGCCACATGCTCGATCCATTGATTGAAAGCCTAAGAAGAAAACAACTTCTCGTCTTTTCAGGAAACAAATACCGACTACACCTACAAAAACCTCACTTGAAAACTTTACCTGAAACAAAAATTAATGAAAGACTCGTAACCAAGACACAGAAAAAAGCGCAGAAAGTCTCTAAACGATTTTCCTTGAGCCAAGTAGAAAGACTTGCCCAATACGCTTTTGGAGAGGACTTTGCCATAAGACACACTTCCGACGTCTACCTTCCCGTGCACTGCATTGTCGTACAAAATCCAGACGGATCTCTACACACGAGTCTTTGGAACGCTTTAAATGGCAAACGCATTTTATATTCGCATGCTGCAGATTGAGCCTTGCTAAAAAAAAGCGTAACGGATAAAATGTTCACTTTTCTACGTGGAAAGGTGGCTGAGTGGCCTAAGGCACGTCCCTGCTAAGGACGCGTACTCGTAAGGGTACCGTGGGTTCAAATCCCACCCTTTCCGAATTTTAATGCCGCTTAAAATGAATTCTTTATTCTGGAGCTCTCATCGTGGCAGATCAGACAAAAGTCTTAATACCTCCCAATTCTAAAGAATCTGAAATGATGGTGCTAGGGAGCATGTTAACTAGCGTTAACAGCCTCAACGCAGCAGCAGACTCTCTAAACGCCTCGGACTTCTACCATTCAGAACACCAGATTATTTTTGACGTTTTAAAAGCAGCTTACACAAACGATAAGCCAGCCGATGTACACCTTGTTTGCGAAGAACTTAAAAGGCAAGACAGACTGAAAGCTGTAGGCGGCGTCGCTTACGTTACATCTCTCGCCCAGTATGCTGGAACCTCCGCATTCATTGAAGAATATGCAGAAATCGTCCAAAACAAAGCCATTTTACGGCGAATGATCCATGCATCTCACGATATAGAAAGAAGCGCCGCAGCAGATCCCAGCGACGTGCATGCACTACTCGACGAAGCGCAACAAAAATTTTTCACCATTAGCCAAGCCTCCAATTCACAAGGCGGGGTGCTCGTCCGAGACCTTCTTTCTGGAGTAAAAGCCGCCGCAAAAATCCCCTTTCTCAAAGAGTTGCAACAAAGACAAGAAGAGTTTCAACTAAAAGGCCCTCAAGAGATAGCCATCACAGGCCTTCCTACTCATTTCATAGATCTAGATAAAATGATTAACGGTCTTGGCAACTCCAATTTCATCCTCTTAGCCGCAAGGCCCGCAATGGGAAAATGCGTCTCAGGCGACACACAAATTCTCAATCCTCTTACCGGCGCCTTAAACAGCATTAAAGATTTTGTTGCACAGAAAATGGATCAAATACTGACGCTAAATAAAGACTGGACCCTTTCCACTACTTCTCCTAGCGCATTTGTTGCAGATGGTATTAAACCGACTTTTCAAGTTACAACGGCTCTTGGCAGAGAAATTGAAGCTACAGCAGTTCACCCTCTTCTCACAATTGCCGGCTGGAAACGCGTGGAGGAACTAAAAGTAGGAGATCGCATTGCAGTTCCTAGAGCCTTACCTTATTTTGGCAGCAAAAAATGGGCAGAAAGCAAACTCATAGCGCTCGCTTATTTTATAGCAGACGGATGTCTCACAAAAGCAAACCCTTCTTTTACTAATACAAACATTCAAATTGTAAAAGATTTCAAAAATGCTATCTCAGAGTTTGGTCCTGTACGCGTAAGAGAAGAAAACGACTCACATAAAGCTCCCTCCTATTACGTATCCTTAGATCGAGAACCTTTACAGGAACTCAAAACAAAATTTGCCACCGCTATCAACAGCCTCCTTACCACCAGAAAAAAACAGCTTTATCAGTTTGTAGAACATTTAGGCCTTAATAAGACAAATGTATGCGCTTGGGCAAATGCAACAGCCATGCCTGCTCTTTCCACCTGTGTCGTTTTAGAAAAAGAATTTCCAGAACTTCCCTCTTTTTCTGAAGCCACAAGAAATAACCCTGTAACCGAATGGCTAGAAAGCTTAGAGCTCATGGGAAAAAATGCTCATCAAAAAACACTCCCCAAAGACATATTTGAACTAACAAAACCCAATATATCCGTGCTCATAAATAGGCTCTTTTCTTGCGATGGCACAGCTTACGTAGCAAACTGCGACGGACAACCCTTTCCAGTAATTGCATACGCCTCGACATCCAAGACACTAATCTATCAAATACAACATCTTTTACTGCGCTTTGGCATCCTTTCTAAAATCCGCAAAAAAAACACTACCAGCTCCGGGAAAGTTTTCCCCTCATTTGAATTAGAAATCCATGGACGAGATAACTTAACCCTTTTCTGCACAGAAATTGGAATTTTTGGCAAAGAAGAAGCAGTTTCTAAAGTTTTAGATCACGTCCTCTCTACGTCACCTGGTTGGACAAAAGACACCATACCTCTTGAAATTTGGGATCTTATTCGAGCTAAAAAAGGGAATAGATCATGGAAATCCCTTTTCCGAACAAAAGGCCTACCCGCCCCTTCCAATCTACACGCAGGAAAAAGAGCTCCTCGCCGAGATACCTTAGCAAAACTCGCTTACGTTTTAGACGATCTAGAACTAAAACAAATCGCAGAATCCGATGTATATTGGGACAGAATTACCTCCATTGAATCTACTGGGCAAAAAGAGGTGTTTGACCTCACCGTCGATCAAACTCACAACTTCGTAGCTGGCGATATTATCGTTCACAATACCGCTTTTGCTGTTAACATTGCCGAAAACATCTGCTTTAAATCAGGTCTTCCTGTAGGAATTTTCTCCTTGGAAATGACAAGCGAACAGCTTCTTCATAGACTTATCTGCTCTCAAGCTGAAGTCGAATCAGACAAGCTCCGCAACGGCAACTTAACAGGAGCAGAATTTCAACGCATTGTAGCCGCCGTAAGCTCTATGCAAAAATCGACTATGATTATCGACGACCAACCAGGACTTAAAATCACAGATTTACGAGCAAGAGCTCGAAGAATGAAAGAAACTCACGGAATTCGATTCCTCGTCATCGACTACTTGCAGCTTATTTCCGGATCTGGAGTTTCCAAATCTGCCGAAAATAGACAAAATGAAATCTCTGAAATCTCTCGAATGCTTAAAAATTTAGCAAGGGAACTAAACGTTCCAATCGTCTGCCTATCCCAGCTTTCTCGTAAAGTGGAAGAAAGACCCGGACACCGTCCGATGATGAGCGACTTGAGGGAATCTGGATCACTTGAGCAAGATAGCGACGTTGTTGTTTTTTTACTTCGAAGAGAATACTACGATCCTTACGACAAACCAGGTCAAGCAGAAGTAATCGTCGCAAAAAACCGTCACGGCGGAGTTGGAAGCGTTTTTCTCACATTCCGCAAAGAACTTGCACAATTTGCCAATTATTCAGGCTCTTTGGATGCACAACCTCCAAACGACGAGGCTTTTTCCGCTTTTACAGCTCGTTAAATTGCTGCAATAGCGGAAAAAAGCAAATCTCCGAGCACGCTTACAACCTCTTACCCTGCAGAATGCAGCTGTAATACCCTCATCGAAAAATAAAAAAACCTCGATCTCTCTAAGAAAAAATAACACAGCCTCAACGTGCTTTTTCCACCACATAAGCTCAGGACTTTCCATTTAGCAGCAAGTTAACATTACTCAGATTAGCAGTTTAAGGCCCCTTAAGCTCCTACTAAATGACAGTCCATCAGAGGGGATTTTTCACTGATATCATTGCCTCCAAGAGCATTCCAATCCTCAAAAAAAATCTCGTCTTTACTTTATATTCGAATTACCCTAAAATTTCCACGAATTGCAACAACTTAAAGTTTCAATTTACCTTTAGTAAGGACACTTATGCCATCAGTTAAAAAGAAAAGAAGAGCGAAAATTGCTCTACACAAAAGAAAGAAACGAAGAAGAAGAGACCGTCACAAAAAGTAAACTCCTTCCATGTGGATTTTCCCTGAAGAATTTGAAGTTATTGTAGTAGGAGCAGGGCATGCTGGCTGCGAAGCTAGTCATGCAGCTGCTCGCATGGGAGCTAAAACGCTTCTATTGACGATGAATTTGGACACTATCGCCAAAATGAGCTGTAACCCAGCCGTTGGCGGCACAGCCAAAGGCCATATCGTTCGAGAAATCGACGCTCTAGGAGGCATCATGGGCAAGGTAGCTGATGAAACAGCTATTCAAATGCGCATGCTCAACGCCTCCAAAGGCCCTGCCGTTTGGTCTCCAAGAGCGCAAGCAGATAAACTTGCCTACCAATCTCGCATGAAACACCGTCTAGAAAAAACGGAAAATCTCTTTATCAAACAAGGAACAATCGAAGATCTGATTGTTCAAGACGGTCGCATTTTAGGAGTGAAAACCCTCGAAGGAATCGGCTACCACGGAAAAACAGTCGTCCTCTCTGCAGGAACTTTTATGAAGGGTATGATCCTCATGGGAGATACTCAGTATAGCGGAGGGAGAGCTGGAGACAAACCATCTGTAGGTCTTTCGGCCTCTTTGGAATCTTTAGGTTTTTCTTTAGGAAGACTTAAAACCGGTACCCCACCCAGAATTCATAAACGCAGCATCAACTTCACCGATTTAGAAATACAAGATGGCGATCTAGGAGTCAGATTCTCTCACGATCCAGCAGAATCTCCCAGCCTTGGCCACGTTCCTTGTCATATTACTTACACAACAGAAGAAACAAAGCGGATTGTACAAGAAAATTTACACCGTTCTGCAATGTACTCTGGAAAAATTCGCTCTGTAGGCCCCAGATACTGTCCTTCCATCGAAGATAAGATCGTGCGCTTTTTTGACAAAGAAAGACACCAGGTCTTTTTAGAACCCGAAGGAATTCAGACAGAAGAATACTACGTTAATGGCATTTCCTCTTCTCTACCCTTTGATGTGCAGCTATCTTTGATCCACTCCATCATAGGGCTTGAAAAAGCAGAAATTTTACGCCCGGCCTATGCTATAGAATACGACTATGTAAAAAGTGGCCAATTAAAACTCTCTTTGGAAACCAAGCTCATCAAAGGTCTTTTCTTCGCAGGGCAGATCAATGGAACTACAGGATATGAAGAAGCCGCAGGACAAGGTTTGATTGCGGGGATTAATGCCGCATGTCTTGTATTTGGCAAAAACCCTTTATTACTCAAACGTTCTGATGCTTATATCGGAGTGATGATTGATGAGCTCACAACGAAAGAGCTCGATGAACCCTATCGCATGTTTACTAGCAGAGCTGAACACAGACTCATCTTAAGACAAGACAACTGCGATCTTAGACTACGACAATATGGATACGATTTAGGCCTGATCTCTGAAGAGCAATACAGAAGATTGCAAGAGAAAAAAGAGATTATCGCAACTCAAATCCAAAAGTTTTCAACAACCTTTAAGACCGTTGAAGGCAAAACAAGTTCGCTTGCACAACTACTTTGCCGGCCTGATTTTACATATGCCCGACTGAACACTTTATTCCCTGAGCATTTCATCGATTTTGGAGAAGAAACCACAAAGCAAATTGAACTACAACTCAAATTCGCTGGATATATCGAAAGACAAAATCATGAAGTTTCTAAACTCAACGGCTTTGAAGAAATCGTAATTCCCGATGGAATAAACTTTCGCGAAGTTACAGGACTGTCAAATGAAGCTAAAGACAAACTCTCTAAATTAAGACCAGCCTCCTTAGGCCAAGCCTCTCGAATCTCAGGAATATCTCCTTCAGATGTGACAGTGCTCATGATCTTTCTTAAAAAAAGACCCTCACCCTCTTGTCTTTAAAATGTTTTTCCTGCATGAAGGAGGAAAAACCCCCGATCTTGCATGAGCCCTCATTTACCTCTTGTTCTTTTTTTCTGTAAAAACCCTGAAAAAACTTCCTTCCTTCAAGAGACTTTAAAAGGAACCTTTTCCGTAGTTGTTGTAAAAGATACCGAGGCCGTTTTTGATTGGCTTAAAAATTCCCCCATAGAAATCTTATTCCTAGACTACCCATCAGTTTTAAAATCCTTAGAAGACGTTTGCTTTGGGGCACAAAAACTGACAAAGGGAAAAAACCTTCCCATTCTTTTAATCGCAAACTCTCTGCAAAAATCTTTCATCTTAGATTGTCTGCAAACAGGGATAACAGATTTTTTACACGAACCATTACAAGCATCAGAAATACACGAAAGAATCACCATCTGTTTACATTCTCGGCTCATTAATAAAAAAATGAGAATTGTAAGAAATAAAATTAAACCCTCTTCTTTAGTCCCCCGCAACGTAAAAATGCTACACGAGAAAACTCTTCTTCGAGATGCAACCTTAAAGACTATTACGGCAGCTAAAAAAGGCGCTATTCCTTTAAGCGTTCTACTTATACATTTAGATAACTCCCCTAAGTTGCTAGACGATTTAGGGGCCAATGCACTGGAAGAGGTCGTTACGTTTATTGAAAAATTTTTAAAAAGTCGACTTCGCAAATACGACACCTTTTTAATAGAAGCACCAGGACAATACCTGATCCTTCTGCCCAAAACCTCTCAAAGCGCAGCTCGAGCTATTGCGGAAGATATTTGCAAAGAAATTTCCATGACAACTATTTCCACCCAAAGCCGAGAAGCTCTAGTTACAGTATCCATAGGAATTGTTTCTTTTGAAAAGGAACTGTCTAAATCGGGAAAAGATTTTGAACAGTTTGACCAATGCTTAGAAAAAACAAAAAAATCTTTAGTACGTGCCCAGAAAAAAGGAAATATCATTATATGAAGACAGTTTTTTTCCTTCTCGGTATACTTGCCTTACCTCTTTTTGGAGAAGAAAGCATAAAAGCTGCCATGGAAAGTAAAAAAAACACGTTACAAATTGATCCCGCTTTAAGAGCTCAAGACTATCAGCAAGCTTTTGAAGCTTTACGCAAAGAAAAACCTGCTCATAAAGTGTGTATTACCCTACAAAATGGCACGATTTTTTCTCAGATCATTGAAATGCAGAGAATGGCAAATAGCACCCTTTTCCTCCTTCGCTACAATTCTCCTCAAGGCATTAAACTCCAAATAGTGGAACTTGAATCCATTATCAATATCGGCTACTTAGAATGATCGTTCATCTTATACATTTAAAAGGCATGTCCATTTTCGACCAACTTACGATTGAAGAACAACTTCTTCGCGATGATTCTCGAAATTTTTGCATTCTTAGCGAAGGATCATCTCCAGCTATTGTCATGGGCATCTCTGGAAAGCCTGAAGAACTCATCCACATTCCCAAAGCTGAAAATTTAGGATTTCCTATTATCCAAAGATTTAGCGGGGGAGGAACTGTTGTAGTCGATGAAGACACTTTGTTTGTCACGTTGCTATTCAATAAAAATGAATGTTCGTTTCCCGGATATCCCGAACAAATTCTCAGATGGTCCGAAACTTTGTATCAAGAGGCATTACAAATTCCCGGATTTGCTTTGAAAGAAAACGACTTTGTCATTGAAAATCTAAAATGTGGTGGCAATGCGCAGTACATTAAAAAAGAACGCTGGCTACAGCATACTTCTTTTTTATGGAATTTTTGCCCGCAAAAAATGGAAAGTCTACTATTGCCTCGCAAAACTCCCCAATATCGAGAAGGTAGGTCTCATCTAGATTTCTTATGTACGTTAAATGCACATCTTCCTTCCAAAAAGACCTTTTTTGAACGGATTGAGCAAAGATTAAGTAAACAATTTACCGTAATTCCTTACGATCACTTGCCACTTTCCTCTTCAGAAAGCCGAAGACAAACGAGACATGTAGAATGTTTGAGCTCTTTAGAAACAGAAGAATAACGACGTCTACCAGATAGAACCTTTTGTAGAGCAGGATGAACTTCTCGTCCTTTTTCTACATGATGAGACTTCCACTCCAATGGTATAGACAAAGATAAAGCAGTCGCTCTTTCTGCAATCTGCCTAGAAAGCAAATACACCTCCTTCTGGTCTAAAGCCCTTACCCGCGTAAAATCATGAGATTCCTTAAGGTGGGGATCGAACGAATGGACTGTTTTCTTACACCCACGAATCATCTTTGTTAACGTCGAACAAATCTGATCCCAAGATGAATATTTTAGAAAAGGCTGAAAATCTGCTACGTGACGCTGCAATTCCTTGGGAATTTTTTTAAGAGTCTCTGAAGACAGCTTGCTTAAATCAAAAAAGGGAGGATCACACTGTTTCATAAAAGTGCCGCCAAAAATTCTAGTTGGCTGCATAGGATAGGGACAACTTACAATATTAAGCAATCTTAATATATAAAGAAAATGCAAAGAAACCATAAAGGTCTAAGCGAGAATAGAAAAAAGAAAATCCGTCGTAAGGGGACAAGCGTCAGCCGCATTAACCCAGCGTTAAGGTGGAACCGCTTCCTGAAAGAAAGTATGGAATCTAAGGCATAAGCAGTAGATTCGCCTTTAGTTTCAGCGTCACAGTCCCTTAAAGAATAAATACGTTAAAGAGCATATAAGACTGCTCGGAAACCCCAAACGACAGAAGACGTATCATAACCCAACTCTATTGAAAAATCCAGCAAATCCACAATCTCATCGTTTTATGTACTTATGCAACTGCAGCTTAATAGGTTGCAAAACTTCGCCAACCTTACTAATTCAATCAATTAGTTGACTATATAATAAAATTTATATTATAATAATTAATCAAACAAACTATAACACATTAAATTCGGCAAAAACCAATTCACGCCTTCACTTATTAAAGGAGATTTATGTTAAGCATTAGTTCCCAAAATCGCATGCTCTTTTGGCCTATAGCTACTCTCGTGGAAGGGAACTCTCCATGCATTGGTATGCCCCCTATGTCTTGGAGATCTTCTGGATCTATGGGAAATCGCGAAGTGGAGCAACAAAAGCAAGAACCAAAAACAGCTACCCTTTTCCAAGAAACATTGGTTCAAACAAAAAACCAAAGCCCTCAAGAGTCACCTGAGCACCTCAACTTAGATCTATCCTCAAAAGCGCTACAATCCTCAGAAACTTTAGCATTAACAAAATCTACTGCTCCAACTGCACACAACGCTACCTATCATGAAATCACACGTCGAATTGATCAAAAAGAACTACAAGCCTTAGAAATCAAAATGAAAACTCTATCCCCCTGTGATCACGAACTCTTTTTGGATCTAGTAAGAGATGGAAACCTCTCTGAAATCGTAGAAATGCCAGATTATCCTCTTCACGCTCTTTACGCCGTGCAACAAGGAAATCTTCTTGAAAATGACTTTGCGACAATCGTACTCCCATGGGCAAGTAATGATGATGAGAAAATATGCGTCTCCCTTTTTACGGGTGATGAATACGAAGATCAAAAGACTAGGGAAATGATTGAGAGCACTCTACAGATCAAAGGAAAACCTATTCTTTCTGAAGATGAACTTAATGATTTTTTTAAGGAGATGAAAAATCGACCCAAACTTCAGCAACATTTTTGGCTTGAAAAAACTCGAGAGGATCCAATCTCTCTTCTAAGTGTGAGAGATGGGATCTTGAAGCAGTATAAGGGCTTAAATGTTTTTTCCAAGACAGGGAATCATTTTATGATTCCGTCTGCCGAGATGATGCAAACTTTTCTAAAAATAAAATTTAAAGAAAATGCAGTTCGAATGAACTTTGTTTTAGGATTATCTTCTACAGATGATATAGAAATGAACGGAAGCGAAGATAGCAGAGATGCAGCGTTAAGATTTCCAGGAACAACACTTGTTAAGACAGCCGATGGGCATGCTGCCCTGGAAACCGACTTTACTTATCATGATTTTTTTCATGCAATCATTGCGTCTTTAAATTCCCCTGAAACTCGAAAAAGCGTTATAGAGATAGCAAAATTTGTTAAATCTATAAAAAAAGACGATCCAATGTTAGACAGACTATATAACTCTTTAATCGACATGGAAATATCTGAAAACTACAATCAAATCACTAAAAGAGAAATTCATCCATACACTCTTGAAACATTTATAGTTTTCACCTTTTCTCAATTGATAGAACACACGCCATCTATCAACGATACATGTAGCATCCTTCATGCAATGGCTCGCCACATCTGGGAGCACCCAGATCTTTGCCTAAAAGAACCATTACAAATAGCTAATTTTTTCGGTCTTTCTATGATCGTGCTTTGCAAAGCTCTTTATCCATATAACCGCTTATTATCAACAGATACTATTCAAAACCTTCGACAAGGGCTTGATCAAAGGATTCAAAATCTTCACGAAAGAAAAGAGGAACTTAAAAAAGTCGGAGCTCGGAAAGAAAACGAAATAAATCAAATCAAAAAAGAGTTAAAACTATTAACAGAAGAACGAGACAGTCTAATTCAAAACACTCATCCGCTACAAGTACAATAAATGTACCATTAAAAAAAGTAAATCTTGTAGAATTCCTTTTTTTTAAATTCAGAAAATCATGGCGCTATACCGAACTATTCCCTACTTTTTAGTATGGAACCTCTATCTTATTTCCTGCCTCAGCGCAGCAGAAACTACGTTTCTTCTAATCCGTCATGGAGAATCTGAGTGGAACGCTTTACAAAAAATCCAAGGACAAATCGACATCCCCTTATCTGCAAATGGACTACTGCAATCTGAACAAATTGCTGTCTTTCTTACGCAAAATCACCCAGATATTGCTGCAGTACACAGTTCTGATTTATTAAGAGCCAGCGTGACTGCGGAAAATCTATCCAAAAAACTAGGATTATATTTCTCACAGCATCGTTCTTTAAGAGAAATAAGCAGAGGTGCCGCAGAAGGACTTACCTATACTGGGAAAAAAGAACTATACGACACTCTAGCCCAGAAGCTAAACGAAGAATTCCCTGATAGAAAAGACAGATGGAAAATTTCTGAGGTACCAGGAAGTGAGACATATGAGCAGGCCGCTTTGCGCATTCGATCAACATTAGAAAAAATTGGAACTATCCATCGGGAAGAAAAAGTAGCCATAGTTACACATGGGGCCTTAATAGAAGTGTTTCTTGTAGACATTGGCGCCTGTGAGACAAATCTGCATCTACCCAACTGCTCTATCGTTCAGATCTCTTACTGTCCTAGCAAAGAAGATGGGCCTTTTCAACTCATAGAGATCTCAAGTCCGTTAATGTGCAAATAAGCTTATGCATCAGGAGTATTTAAAAAATCTCGAATAGCTTGTTTAGTAACCTCTTTTCCCATTAAAGCTATCGACTCGGTCAAAGGAATATGCTTAGGACACACTTCCACGCAATTCTGAGCATTACCACAATCAGCTACTCCACCTTCTTCCATAAGAGCATGAAGACGACCTGGAGCTTGTAACTTACCTGTAGGATGTGCATTAAAAAGGCGCGCTTGAGAAATAGCAGCAGCGCCGATAAATTTAGAATGATTACTAAACTGCGGACATGCTTCTAAACAGCATCCACAAGTCATACAAGTAGATAGCTCATAAAGAGTTTCTTGCACATCTGGACTCACCTTGGGTCCAAATCCTCGATCATAAGAATCATCTACATCTATCCAAGCTTTTACCTTTTTCAGGCTATCAAACATTGCTGTTCGATCGACTACAAGATCTTTAATCAAAGGAAATTTGCTCATAGGTGCAATAGTGATGATATTTCCTCCTGTTTCTTCCAGAAGCAAATGAACTAAAGCCGTACAGCTCTGCCTAGGGCGTCCATTAATGAGTACAGTACAAGAACCGCACACCTCTTCTAAACACCCCTGCTCCCAAGCAACAGGTGTAACTTTTTCCCCTTTCCGGGTAAGAGGATCTTTCTGCAACTGTAAAAGAGCGCTAGTGATATTTAAAAAAGGAGTCAAAGTCATTTCGAATTCTTCCCAATATTGCTCTCCAGGAATTCCTCGAAAAATCTTTAAAACAAAGCTGCGATCCATAAAGCCACCTTTTATTTCTTTCTATATAGGGAGTACAATATTTTTAGGAATGTTTTCTAGTGTCGGCTTTGTTTTTTTAGCCGTGCTATAATCTCTAGCAATAGGCTTAAGATGTCTTAGATCTATAGGCCGGTATGTAATTATAGGTTCTAACCCATTGGGGTCATAAGCGGCAATTGTGGTCTTTAGCCAGTTAGCATCATCTCTTTGAGGAAACTCTGGCTTATAATGGGCTCCTCGGAATTCATTACGAAGAAGAGCTCCCTTCGTAATAACCAGAGCTATTTCTATCATGGCAGAAAACTGACTTGCAAATTGATAGGTCTGATTCATTACTGTGCCCCGATCATCCAAACCGACTTTTTGGATACGTTCACGAATAGCACAAATATCCTGTAGCGTCTTTTGTAATTCGACATTATTTCTTTTGACCGTTACATGCTTAACCATCAGATCTGACAGCTCATCATGCAACTTGTGAATGTTTTCAGGGCCATCTCTTGTTAGAATCTCATGCTTTGCAGCTTCCTCTAAAGCTAAAGAAGAAGAAAAAATCTTCCCAGGAAGCTGACCATAAGAAACACTTAACTGATCGAGATATCTAGGAACCTCTGATCCTGCAACAAGACCTGCAAATATGCACGCTACCAAAGAGTTGGCTCCTAACCGATTAGCTCCGTGATATTGAAACTCTGACTCTCCAACCTGAAAGCATCCAGGAATATTTGTCATTTGCCTAAATCTAGATTCTCGATCTGCATCATCAGCAGCAGGCCAATCTACCCAAGCGCCACCCATAGAATAATGAACCGCAGGAAAAATCTTCATCGGCACTTTATGAGGATTTTCTCCGGTAAATTTTTGATAGATTTCTAATACAGACTCAATCTTACGCTGCACTTGAGCGGGTAAATGAGACACATCTAAATACACTTGGTCTTTACCATCAATACCAAGACCTAGTTCGCAAACTCGCAATACCTCTCGAGAAGCAATGTCTCTAGGAACTAAATTCCCAAATACAGGATACATCTCTTCTAAAAAGTACCATGGCTCTCCGGTCTTGCCGCAGGGGATCTCTTTTCCTTGAGGATCTTGAATCGTTTTAGAAGAATCCCCGTAGACCCACATACGCCCACCCTCTCCTCGGGAAGACTCGGAAATAAGACGTAGCTTATCTTCTCCTGGAATCGCTGTAGGATGAATTTGAATAAATTCTCCATTAGCATAATGCATTCCCTGTTTAAAAAGTCGACCGTTAGCTGCACCCGTACAGAAAGTAGAATTCGTAGATTTTTTAAAAATGAGACCAGGGCCTCCTGTGCCAAAAACTACAGCATCTGCTTTTAAAAGCTCTAAACGCAAAGTATATAGATCCATCATGACAATACCACGAGCAACTCCCTGATCGTCGAGAATTAAACGCATAAACTCGTGATGCTCAAATTTTTCTACCATACCAAGAGCTTCATATCTTCGAACCTGCTCATCTAAAGCATATAAAAGTTGTTGCCCGGTAGAGGCTCCACAAAAAGCAGTACGATGATACAGAGTCCCACCAAATCTTCTAAAATCCATATTCCCTTCAGGAGTACGGTTGAAAGGGCAACCGAACCTTTCCATCATACGGATAATGCCTGGAGCTGCAAGACACATCTCAAGAACGGGAGGTTGATCTGCTAAAAAATCCCCCCCTTTGATCGTATCGTAAGCATGGATAATAGGAGAATCATCTTCATTTTTTAAATTCATCGCAGCATTGATCCCACCTTGTGCGCACACTGAATGGGACCTTTTCACTTTCGTGACAGATACAATCTTGACATGACATCCGTTTTCAGCCAGCTTCATGGCAGTAGAAAGTCCGGCAAGTCCGCCTCCTACCACAATCACTTCTCTTTTTTTACCAATATGTCCCATGAACGCCCCGTTTTAATGCCTTAAATTCAACCAAAAAGAACCCCAAACCGATGAAAGACCTAAAAATGTCAGAAGAAGAATGAGTCCAACCGATACTGCGAGCATAGATTTTTGTGCTGCTCTTCGAACAACAAATCCCCACGTAATCAAAAATGTCCAGAAGCCATTGAAAGCATGAAAACAAGCAGCAACAACAAATATCGTATAAAGGCCAATATAGATCGGGCTTTTAAAGACGTCTCTTACTGTTAAAAGAGTCGCTGTTCCAAAACTGCTACTCTCTGCAACCACTTGACGAGGTCCCAAAGAAAACTTTTTCAATATCTGAATCTCTTTTTCTTCAAAGCGATATTTTTGCGCAGATTGTAAAATCATCTCTTTTTGAGCTTCAAAAGCAGTGGGACGTATTCCTGTAATCAGATCTTTGGTTTCTTCTTGAAAAAAAGAAGCTGCCTCTAAAAGAGCTTTTTCCTCATCTCTTTGCTGAAAATCATTTTCTACCTTTTGAAGAGCTGCCGCGTCATATAAGCGCACATTCAAACGATAAGCAAGCGTATAAAGCCCATCATCCATATCTAACTTAACAAAATAGGCTGACTGACTTCCCTGAGAAATACTTTGAGGATATTCTAGAAAACGAAATTTAACCACGTGACAAATCAATCCGACTAACAAGATCCAAGAAGTAATCCTCTGCCAAGAATAGGCTCTATTTCTTTTCAACGACGGCAAAGAAGGTGTATTGCCGGCAGTTTTACGAGAATTGCTCTTAGCTGTTAGAGCATATTTTACGCCCCAGACCATGTGGATCAAAATAGGTACTCCCAACAAACAAATCTCAATCAATTGTAAGTAGGGGAAATTATGAAGCGCATTGACCATGCGAATAAATCCGGATCCATCTTCTCCAATCCATAAAGCCGCCTGAGAATTTGTCAGCAAATGCTCTACGAGAAAAACTACGAGCCATAGCCCCATTAAAGAATGCAATCTTCTCCACACGAACTCTCGAGGAATTGCTGCTGCTACCATAACTACTACACCTAAAAAATTGTTTTTCTCGTATTAAACTACGCGAGACTGTTTTCAAAAAGAAAAAAATGCATATAGGTAAAAGAACAAGGCGAGTAGTAGAGGAAGCTCGCCTCTGAAAACAATTAAAGACTTACTGAATCGGAGAATATTCTGCTTAACAATAAGGACAAAAAAATAAAAACGAGTAATTTAAAAACAAAAAAACGACCGGGCATTCTCTGCAGTCTGCTTAGCAACGGTTTCTAAAGAAACTTTCTTAAGCTCCGCAAGAACTTTAGCCGTTTCCACAACAAAAGCAGGCTCATTACACAACCCTCTTTTACTTTGAGGTGCAAGATACGGCGCATCAGTTTCTACGAAAAGGCGATCTAACGGCACATACTCAGCCACTTCTCGAAGAAGGTCAGACTTTTTAAAAGTGAGAATCCCACTTAAAGAAAGATACCAACCTCGGTCTAATACTTGCTTTGCCTCTGCCATCGTTCCCGTAAAACAATGGAGTACAGCTCGAGGGCTTTGATATTCACTATCAGCAAGAGAAAAAAGATCAGAAAAAGCATCTCTACAATGAAATATCACAGGCAGCTGCTCTTTTTTCGCTAGATGAAAATACTGAATTAAGTGCTTTTTTTGTAATTCTTTGGGAGAATGCTCATAGTAGTAATCTAATCCAGTCTCCCCAATAGCTACTAACTGCTTTTGAGCTGCGGCTTTTGCCACTTCAATAAAAAATGCATCGCCTTCCTTTTCCACATCGTGAGGTGTCGTAGCTGCAGCTAGAACTAAAGGAACCTGAGGATTGTTCTTTTGAAGAAAAATCCCTCTTTCTAACGTTTTTTGATCAGTACAAATATTAACAATCGCATCCATCTGAGCAAGATGCGCTCTTTGCAAAATTTCTTGAGAATGAGAAAAAAGCGCATCATCACCTAAATGCGCGTGAGAATCAATCCACATGTTTAGTCCTTTTGTGTTTCCATTTTTTGGAAGCTTGATGACGTTCAATCGGCACTTCTGTAGAAATTAAAAGCAAAGTCCGAGCATAAACCTTTCCTCAAAGAAGCAATCTTTGCAATACCTGCATATTTCCTTGAAAGAACCTAGAATTAATTCCCCAATTTTCTTCATAAGCCTCAAAGTCATCTATAAGTTTCTAATAGATATTCAATGTCAGATTTTCCATAAAAATCGATAAGCTTTTGCGCCTCTTATTCATAGAGAATATCTTTAGCATAATTGCTCACGATTAAAGAGGGGCGAAACAACACATCTATTCTCTTTCCTTACGCTCGAGCTTGACAAATAGCCATTTTCTCTTGTATCTCTATAGAGAACTCATGTCACGGTCGTACATATGCTATACATTTTCGCATCCATGCAGCCTTTTATAAGCGCCTACCAGCAATCCGACTTTCTCGGGAAGCTCATCATTTGGTTTCTTATGCTGCTATCCATGATCTGCTGGATCCTGCTTATTTATAAAATCTGGGAAGCTCGCAAAGTAACCTATTTTTCTAAAAGAGTATGTTCTCTAGTGAAAAAAAATAAAGAACAAATTCTTCATTTAGAGCCTGCTCATTTTTCCCCTTTTATGCCAGCACATCTTCCGCATCCTTTTCCCCAAATCTATTTTGGCTTAAAAGATAAAGCGATCGAAATTTTAAATAAAAAAATTTTCTTCCTAGGGAAAACAGATGGCGCTAGCGAAGTCTATTTAACGTTAAGCGACCTAGAACTACTTGAACAAACTATCTCATCCACTGTAGCTGAGCAGTATAAAATCCTCGAAAAAAACCTCTTTCTTCTCTCTACCATTTATACTCTCGCTCCACTTCTAGGATTACTCGGGACAGTATGGGGAATCTTAGTTACATTTGCTTCTTTAAACGGTGGCCCCGCTTCGGCATCTAATGCAGCAATTTTAGGAGGAATTTCTACAGCACTATCCACCACTGTGATGGGTCTTGTCATTGCAATTCCAGCACTCATCGCTTACAATTACCTCAGAAACCACTTGAAACATTTTGCATCAGACATGGAAAACTTTCTATATCAACTCCTGTCTATTTTAGAACTTCAATACAGAAAAGCAGATTTAGGCTAGAGGCCCCTTCATGAGAAATAAGAGAACTTTATCTCATCTTCTTTCAGGAAATGAAGAAGAACCATCCTTGAATCTTACGCCGCTAATCGACGTCGTCTTCGTTGTGCTCATCCTATTTATTTTAATCGCTCCGATGCTAGATATAGATAAAGTACAACTTGCATCTTCCGCTGTAAAAGAAAATAAATCTACGCTTCCAGAAGCAGGGCCAATTGCTATCCATGTTCGTGAAGACAATTCTATTTGGGTTCGCTCTAAAAAAATCACAATAGAACAACTCCTAGTCTTGCTTAAACAAGAAAAAGCTTCCAAACCTTTGCAAACGCCTCAGCTATTTCATGATAAAAAAGCACAATTTGGAACATATCAAACGGTCAAAAATGCGATAGAAATGGCAGGCTTTGAGCAACTAGATGTTATCTTGCAACCAGGATCCTCATGAGCATTTCTCTGTGGGTTTCTAAATCCCCTTTGGAAAGAACGCTTTATATAGCAATACCTGCTATTCATCTTTTGATCATAGCAGTCTCTTTGGTCTCTCACCCTTCTTTAAAAAGATCTTCTTCAAAGCCCATTGTCATCAACACTTGGACACCTCCCGCCCCGGCCTCAAAACAAATCAGGACGACATCTGCACCTCCCGCTGCTCCTAAAAAAACTAAGGCAGCACCAGCTCCAACACCTACTCCCGCCGCAAAACCATTAAACAAGACTGTAACGGCAGATCCGCAAAAGACCGCGGCCCCCAAAAAGGAAAAACTTGCTATAAATCCAAAGCCTGCACCTAAGCAATCTGCTAAAACACCATCAGTAGCGCAAAAACATCTACAAGAGATTGAAGAAAGGATTGCCAAAATAGAAGCTAAAAATGATAGAATGCCTATTAAGTCCGAGTTAGCAGTCCCTACAACGATTACTCTAAGCTCTCAAATTCCTCCTCAGAACTCTTTGGAATTTGCTAATTACCAGACTTTTGCAATGGAAGATGCTGTATCTTCTTTAATCGGATATTTGCAAGGATATTTGCAATTACCTGATCTTGGAGAAGTGCAGATTCAGCTAATTTTGCGAAAAGATGGAAAAGTAGACAGCATGAAAGTACTTAAAACAGAAAGTGAAAAAAACAGAAAGTATTTAGAAGAACAACTTCCAAAACTTTCTTTCCCTTCGTCCATTTTAGAAGGGGTTTCTTCCCGCAGTTTTTTACTTACGTTTTGCAATAAATAGTATTAAGGATTTGTTCATGAAATATATATACATAATAGCCGTAATGCTTACGGGATTTTTAACAGCAGAATCTCCTCAAGAAATTCGTGTACTTCTTGATACGCAAAGCTCTCTTTCTTCCATTTATTTATCCTACATACATTGTACGGATTCTTCCTTGCCAGCAAACTATATAAAAGAACTAGAAAAAATCCTCCAGTTTGATTTCGATCACAATGGAAAAACTAAAGTTTCTAATAAAACGAAAGAAAAAGAACTGCTATTGACCTCTTCAGATCAACAAGCAGCTCTTCTTAAAGGAATAGAAGCTCCTTTTGCTCTGTCTTTTTCTCTAAAACAAAAAGGATTACACTGCAGAGTTTATTCCCTATTAGAAGGACACACAAAATCTTTTGCTGAAATCCACTTAACAGGCTCACTTGCTCAGGATCGACAAAAGCTACACAAACTCAGCGATGCCATCCATAAAACACTTTTTCGGGAAGACGGAATCGCTTATAGTCGCATTTTGTACAGCTATCAACGCAAAAATGGATCTTCAGAAGGTTCTTGGGGATCTGAAATTATCGAATGTGATTGGGATGGGGAAAACTCTAGAGTCATTACTGAAGAAAAAAGCTATTGCGTTACTCCTGTTCTCATTCCGAAAGGGGAAGGGATGACCAAAGAAATGTTTTTATACGTATCTTATAAAACGGGACAACCTAAAATTTTCATCGCTTCTTTAGAAGAAGGAAAAGGGAAAAAAGCAGTCGACATTCGAGGAAATCAAATCCTTCCCGCCATCTCTAAAAAAAGAGATAAAATCGCATTTATTTGCGATGCAACTGGAAGAACTGATTTATTCGTTCAGCCCATTCATCCAGACACAGGACGGACAGGAACTCCTAAACAGCTTTTTTCTTATCCTAAATCTACACAAGCTTCTCCCACTTTTAGTCCAGATGGAAGTAAAATCGCTTTTGTCTCCGACAAAGATGGAGCAGCCCGCATCTATACCATCCCTACAGAAGCGGGTAGCAGCCGGCCTACAGCTAACCTTATTACTAAAAAAAGTCGAGAAAGTTCTTGCCCCTCCTGGTCTCCTGATGGCAAAAAATTAGCCTATAGTGCTAAAACGGAGGGTACGAGGCAGATATGGATTTACGACTTTTCGACAGGGGACGAAAAACAGTTAACTTATGGCCCTGGGAATAAAGAAAATCCCTGCTGGGCAAACAACAGCTTACACATTGTATTTAACTCTACGGATGGTATTTCTTCTGATTTATATATTGTGAATTTAAACCAGCCTGAAGCCGTAAAAATTACGAAAGGGCCAGGAAAAAAACACTATCCAACCTGGGGTTTACGTTAATATTCAAAAAAGGAAAAAAAGAGGAACGCATGAAAAAATCTTTACTTTGGACATTGGTCCTATCTTGTTCAAGTTTGCTCATCTTGGACAGCTGTGGCAAAAAAAATGACGTATGGGATGACAGCACTACCAGCATGGGAAGCTACAGACGCGCACAAGACAGAGTTCTCTGGGGTAGCGGCCAAGGAGAAGACTCTGTAACCGCATATAATTCCAATAACTCTAAAGATAATTTTGGCTCAGATGACGATTTTATCGCTTTACAAGACGAAGATCTTAAACAATCTTTTTCAGAAGTCGTTTTTGCTCAACCTAAAGACTCTCCTGGAGAAGAGGGAAGTTTTCTTCCTGGCATTGACGGATTCCGTATTCCAATAGGCGCGCTAGCTCAAGTTTTCCAAACCGTCTATTTCAATACAGATGAATTCACACTCAAAAAACAAGAGTATGTACAAACTATCCACAAAGTAGCCAACTACCTCAAAGATCACCCCAAAACATATATTTTCATAGAAGGGTACTGCGATCAAAGAGGGCCTGAAGCATACAATCTCGCTTTGGGATCACGAAGATCAAACTATGTGCGTAACCTTTTAATAGAAAAAGGCGTAAATGGAGACCAGATCCATACAATTTCTTATGGAAAAGAGAGACTTTTTGACTCTGCTAACACTCCAGAAGCTTGGGCTAAAAACAGACGCGCACAGTTTAAACTTTATGAAACAAGGTAAGATACATGGAAAAATTCTCTACTTGGATCCTTGGAACCTCTATGCTCTTTCTTGCAAGCTGCCAGTCTCATATGGCCGTATTGCAACAGGACAAACATGAAAGCTCTGTTGCTTATCATGAGGTTCGAGCTGAGCTTGCCGACCTAAAACATGCGGTAAGTAATGCCCAAGTAGAGATTCAAATTCTAGAAGAACGCCTACAAAGCCAAGAGGCTTTAATCCAAAAGACGAAAACAGGCCCTGTTTCCTCTTCTTTGGACAACAAAGCCTCATCTTTGGAAAAACGTCTTTTTGCGATAGAACAAATTCAAGACAAAATCCAAGCAGATCTCAAGCAGCTCTCATCCCATGCCAATCAAACGAGCTCTTGCTTACAGCAATATAGTGCAAAAATTTCTGGTCTAGAACAAAACGTAGAACGACAAAACAAGATGATATACGATTTATCTGATCTTAAATCGAGTTTAAAAACCTTAAAAACATCTATTGCTAAAGAAACTTCGAGTACCTACACGGTTAAATCCGGTGACTCTCTAGAAAAAATTGCAAGAAACCATCAAGTTTCCACCGACGCATTAAAAAAAGCCAATCAGCTTTCACAGAATAAAATCCTCATTGGGCAAGAGCTGATCATTCCGCCTACGCCATGAAAACCGCCAGCATTGGTGTTTTCGATTCAGGATTTGGCGGATTAACGGTTATGAACGCCATAACAACGCTTCTTCCCTATGAGAACATCGCATATTTTGCCGATACGGCAAATCTCCCTTATGGGAATAAAACTGCAGAACAAATTATAGAGTACTCTCATGAAAGCATTTGCTTTTTGCAAGAACTGCCTATTAAGCTTCTAGTAATTGCCTGTCACACTTCTTGCGTAACAGCCCTTACATCTCTACAAAAGCACTTCTCTTTTCCAATAATTAGCATTGCAGATAGTGGAATCAAAGAATTGTCATCTCTCCCCACAAACAAACACCTAGCCTTACTAGCTACTGAAAGGACGGTTACATCCGGAGTCTATCAGCAAAAAATCCTTAAGACATTCCCTCAAGCCGAAATATCTGCTCTAGCTTGCCCTTTTTTTGTTCCCTTAGTAGAGGGGGGCTATACAAATCACCCTTTTTTAACACCCCTCATTGTCCAAAAAACCTTGAAGCCTCTTTTACAAAAAAAACCTTCTATAGATGCAATTCTTCTTGCCTGCACCCACTATCCATTGCTTAAAGGAGCTATCCAAAAAGAGTTAGATCCTTGTACAAAACTCATAGATCCCTCTATGCGCTGCGCTCAGGAAGTTGACAAGCTATTGAATTTAAATAACTTGAAAAACAACCAGCAAGCGACGCCCCAATACCAATTTTACGTTTCGGGCGACCCAGAACGGTTTCAAGCTCTTGGCAAAAATTTCTTCTCTCATCCTATGAAACAGGTTTTTTCCACTTCTTCAAAAGCCATTCTCGGTTAATTTTTTTTCTTAAAAACTAGCCTCCCTTCAAAATCGAAACGCAAAAAACCAGACCTAAACATTTCATTTTCAAAGAATTAAACACAAAAAACACCAATTACAGCATAGAAATTACTCCTTAAAGCGACAATTCGTTTTAATCATTCTCTTAAAAAAAACAATTGAACTAATAAACAATAAATTGATTCAATAAATTTATAAAAGAATATAATAAAAACAGAAAAAGGAAAATAAAATGGACTTAGCAATAAAAACATCAATAATACTGATACTATGCTATATTTATGCATTCATCTACTCATGCATCGTTTTAACTGTCCCATTATTCAAAAACCTACGAATCCAAAAATCTAAAACCCCCATGAGACTTCTATATCGTCGGTTGCCGCTGATCTTATTCAATATGACTCTTGGAGTACTTTATGGATTTGGAGCTATCTATTTTTTCCGTGACTACTTCAGTTCAACCTTCCCCTCTATCTGGATTTTTCTTGCACAACTTTCTATATTGCTGATATTTGATGACGTTTACTTCTATTTTTATCATTTATTGCTGCACAAAAATAAATTCCTCTACCGTCATATCCATTCTATTCACCACAAAGCTTCCGCACCATATCCCCTCGAATTTATATATAGTCATCCCCTAGAAACGTCCATTTCATGTATTGGTCTTTTCCTAGGCTACGTAGTAATTTACTTAATATTTGGAGACATCAGCATATACACATTTTGGGGATATTCTATATTAAGAATCATACACGAAGCAGACATACACTCAGGAATTAAGTCTATAATTTTTAAATGGTTACCATTCTACGGATCTACTCAACACCATGATTCGCATCATTCTCGCTTAAATGGCAACTATGCTTCCACATTTTCGTTCTGGGATAAAATACTTGGCACAAAAATTACAGATAAAGAACAGAGCGATACTTGATTTAATTTCATCGATATTCGTAGGAGAAAAATTGAGCTCCTACGATTTATCCTACCCCATCGAAAAAACTTCACATCCATAGATAACCTATAAACAGAAGCTCTAGAAGTTTTTCTTGCTGCTACAAAGAAAAAAACGTGAAAAAATAGACAAAAACTGTTTGAATAGTAAAGCAAATGTAAATTATGGGTTCGGACGATGCAAAAGAAAAGGATTATTTTAATCGAAGATGAAGAAGATATCGCGGCACTGATCAAACTACAAGCTGAGCTTTCCGGATATAAACTTCATGTAGAGGTTGATGGGATTAACGGATATCGCACAATAGAAAGAGAAAAACCAGATCTAGTGATTTTAGACATCATGCTTCCAGGTCAAAATGGACTAGACGTCTGCAGAAAAATGAAAAACAGTTCAGACCTAAAAAACATCCCCATTATTCTTTTAACAGCAAAATCTGATGAACTCGACGTTCTTTTAGGCCTTGAGCTCGGTGCTGATGACTACATTTCTAAACCTTTTTCTTCAAAAGTGCTTTTTTCTCGCATCAAAGCAGTTTTACGTAGATCTAAAGAACCAGAAAAAATCCCTCAAATTCTTTCTTTTGGAGAGTTTACTTTAGAAGTAGATCGTTATCTTCTGAAAAAAGATGATAAGATCATCCCTATTACTTTGTCTGAATTTGGAATCTTAAAAAGATTATTCGCCAATCGAGGCAAGGTACTTAGCCGTAGTCAACTTCTTGATGACATTCACAATGACGACGCCTTTGTCGTCGACCGCAATATCGACGTCCATATCGCGTCTCTTCGCAAAAAACTCGGTCCAAATTTCGAATGGATTGAAACAGTCCGTGGCGTTGGATATCGCTTCAAAGAAGAAGTTCTGTCAAAAAGCTGTTGCTAACTATCTAGGCATCCCTCTTGCAAAAATCAAAAGGGATGCCTATGGTTAGCCTATGGAACAATACACACCGCTATCTACATCAGCGTACAGACGAAACTTAATCTGTATCTTATTTATTTATGCTCTAGATTCTTTCGGCATTGCCATTGCCTATCCGGTATTTGCCCCTCTATTTTTTGGGGATATTTCCCCATTTTTTTCCGCAAGCGATCCGCAATTTTATAGAGTACTTTTCTTTGGACTTATGCTCTCCTTATTTCCTTTAACGCAATTTATAGGAGTTCCGTTCTTAGGGGATTATTCTGATAAAGCCGGGCGAAAAAAAACGTTTACCTTTACCTTATTCGGATCTGTTTTTGGCTATGCTTTGGCAGCTGCAGGAATCTATTACCGATCTTTTACCTTACTATGCATAAGCCGGCTTTGCGGAGGCTTCTTTGCAGGAAACACCTCGATATGCTTTGCAAGCCTTGCAGATATGAGCACTAGTGATCAAAATCGCAGTAAAAATTTCGGCATAATGGCCTCGTTAGGGGGACTAAGCTTTGTTGCTTCTATTGCTTTAGGGGAATATTTTTTAACTATTTTTCCACAATATTGGGCGCCAGCTCTTCCTTTCGCAATGCTATCATTACTCTCACTAGTAGCTTTTTTCCTATTGATTTTCTTGTTTCATGAGCAAATAATTATAAAAAGAAAAGTGAAGTTTCAACTCGCTCAAGGATATCGCCACATCCTTTCCACCCTAGAAAACGAAACACTAAAACCAGCTTACCTCCTTTATTTTTTCTTCGCTATTAGCTGGATATCCGTCATGCAATTTTATCCCTCTAATCTCATTGTTGTTTATCATCAGAACCCACTCTCTCTTACATACAATCTTCTTGCAATTGGCATACTGTGGTTTTTAGCTAACAGTATCGCTCAACGATTCCTCATTCGCTATTTTACCAGCGCACAGATCCTATGGGGAACTATTCCTCTTTTACTTCTCTTTTTTCTCTGCTCTCTTTTACCTCAAAGCTACATCTCTTTTTCCGTCCATTTTAGTATCGCCATTTTTATAGCAGCTCTCACATGGGTTAACAGTATTACGAACATCTCACTGCGCGCCCCCAAAGAGATTCAAGGAAGAATCATGGGAGTCAATCAATCCTTTGCAGCATTGGCCACATTAACAGCATCTTTAGGTGGAGCTATTTTTGCAGCTATAAATCCTTCTTTCATCTTTGTTTTTAGCGCTGCTTGCGTATTCGCTTCTTTTATTTTCTTAAGAAAGCAAGCCCATAAATAGCTTGCATTATTCAAACAAAAAAATATCATGAGATTAAATGCAACAAATCAAAAAAGGGACCTATTCATGAAACAACTTTGGACAATAGCAGGATCGCTTGCTTTGCTATGCGCAGGATGCGAAACTAAAACACAAACAGGAGCTTTAGCAGGAGCTGGCGGAGGGGCTTTAATTGGAGGCCTGGCAGGAGGTGGTACAGGAGCTTTAATCGGAGCTGCTGCAGGAGCCGCTGGCGGAGCCCTTATCGGCTATGCAATGGATGAGCACGACAAAGAAGTTATGCAGAAAAATGCACCAGATACAATGCGTAGAATCGAAGCAAAACAACAACTTTACGTCTACGACATAGAAAACATGGTAAAAAATGGAATTAAAGATGATGTAATCATTCATGAGATTCAGGCAACAAACAGTGTTTTCAGTCTAACTCCAGATCAAATTGTTGACCTCAAAAACCAAGGAGTTTCTCAAGAGGTAATTGATGCCATGATCCAAACGGGTCATCGCTAGACGGTTTTCATTGAGAAAAAAGGAGCGTCTTTTTACATTGGGGGCTCCTAAATAGAGAGAACCATGTTATGTACAATACGCCTATCCCTATCTTACAAGAGAAATACCGCTCTTTCCAATCCTGCATTCGTTTTTACGAAATTTTCCACGTAGGGTTTATCTCTTTTCTATGCCTACAACTCGTAGCTTTTTTATTGTTTTTCTCCTATTTCAGTCAGTCTCTTATGGCAGCATGTGGGCTTGCCTTGTTTTTCCTAACTCTATTTTCCTACTTCGTTCTCCTTTTCTTTTTTCAAGCAAAAAAACCACAACAATTTTCCTCTCTTCAAAACCAACTTCTATCTTTTCTTGCGCAAGACGATGCTTTTTCACGCTCGCAAATTCTCGAAGAATTTACACATTTTTTAGCATCTGAAGAACCTGTCTTTTATAAATCATCCATTCCGATCCCAGCACTTGCTCCTATTTTACAAAAATTCAATATTTGGATGCATTGGAAACACTTTCATCAGATGAAAGAGCTTCTTTTAGAACAAAGCATCCAAGAGCTTAATTCTTTAGTAAAAAAAACCCCTACAAATCTCGAAGTTCACGGCAAGCTTGCTGAAACATATACAAAACTATGCAAACTCTATCTTCCGCCCAAAAATCTTTCCTGGGTCTCTCCTGAATACGTGGGGCCTCACTTAAAAGGGATGTTTCAGATATACTCTCAAAAGGCTGTTGAAGAATTTAAAATCTTAGAAGATCTTTCCTCTCAAGATCCATGGGCTCTTGCAGGCCTTGCCGAAATCTATCGATTACAAGAGAAAGCAGAGGAAGAAATTTCTCAATGTGAAAAGCTCTTAGAGCTTACTCCTGATAATTCCGATCTGCTTCTTCAGCTGGGCATCCTCTATTTTCAGAAAGGCCATGCCTCCAAAGGGCTTAAAATTTACGAACTCTTACAAAGAGACTCCTCCACTAAAGCAGAACAACTTATCCAATATTACAGTTAATTCGCTCTTGAATTTTAAAAAGAAAGACTTTACAGATAAAAGTAATATACATTTATAATATTACGAGGCCCCTGTGAAATCTTTTTTTTCTACTAAACATCCAAAAGAAATGTATCTACTGGCTGTTTCAGAAATGTGTCAGCGTTTTGCTTTTTGGGGTATTGCAAACTTACTTGTGCTCTATCTCGTAGAACATCACCATTTTGCCGATGCAAAGGCAGATACACTTTTCGGTCTTTTTACGGGCATCGCTTTTGTTCTTCCCGTTCTTGGAGGCTGGATTGCAGATCGCACGAGCTATCGCCTGGCGGTCATATGGGGATCTATTTTAAATGCCATAGGCTGTTTTTTAATGGCTACAGGTAGTGTTTCTTTTCTTTATGTTGCATTATTTTTTGCAGCAGCAGGCGGCTGCATCTTCACTCCTGGCATTTATACCATCTTAGGTCACGTATATCACGATAAACAGAATCTAAGAGAAGGTGGATTTTCCATTTATTACTGCTCTGTGAATGTCGGAATTTTTTTGGCAATGATTGTATTGGGTTGGATCGGTCAAACAAAACACTGGTCTATTGCGTTTGTTCTAGCAGGTATTATTCAGATCCTAGGGTTGCTTCCTTTTTTCAAGGTCATGAAAAAAATAGGATCCATACATCAGGAAAATCACATATTGCAAAAATCAAAAATCTCTCACCCCGTCAAAAAACACGAAAAAGATCGTATCATCGTAATCTGCATTCTAGCGTTCTTCTCGATTATTTTCTGGCTAGCCTTCAATCAAGGAGGATCTTCTATGACTCTCTTTGCTCTACGCTACACTGACAGAAGCTTATTTGGATTTCAAATGCCTCCTTCCTGGCTACTTTCCCTTGAATCCTTATACCTCGTGCTCTTTGCATTTCCTTTGACTGCATTATACATCTATTTAGCGAAAAGAAAACAAGACCCAAGCCCTCCAATGAAATGTGCTTTAGGGCTTTTGGCCATGGGGCTTTGCTTTCTTATTATGGTTTTTGGTGCCTCAAAAATTGCTCCAGGGGCTCAAGAAGGATCTTTAAGTCCTTTTTACTTGATGGGAGCATATCTATTAATGGCTCTGGGAGAGATGCTTATTTCTCCTATTGGGCTTTCTTTAGTGACGCATCTTTCTCCTCGCAAGTATACAGCCATGCTCGTAGGAGTCTGGTATCTATGCATCGGCATCGGTTTTTATGCAGGAGGACTTTTTGCAACTTTGATGGCAGAGCTCTCTAGCTTGGCTGCCTTTTTTAACATCTACGTGCTTCTTTCTTTTATTGGCGCAGCATGCTTAATTCTTTTAGCTAAAAAACTCGATAAAATGAGACACGCTGATAAATTTTAACTTCTAACAAGGACTGCAAGATCAAGATCGTGCAGTCCTAAAATCCTCATCAAAAAAATTATAGAAGTCCGGGAAAAAGCTCCCCAATTCCCCTAGAAAAAACATCAACTGCAATGACGGAAATAATCAAACCTCCAATGCGATTGAATACTTTCAGCCCCGTCTTGCCCAGTTTTTTTTCTAAAAAACTAGCAAAATACAAACAAAGATAAAGAGTTCCAGCAACGGCCAAAAGACAAATCGAAAGATAAATATGATCGACAATACCCGGATTATTGCCTGCAGCTAAAATAACACTACTAATAGCACCGGGCCCCGCCATCAAAGGAATAGCAAGAGGCACAATTTCTACGGATTCTTTCTGAGCCTCTTCCAAATCTTCCGGACTACACTTTATCTTTCTGGTATCGCCATACAACATCGCAAGAGCCAGTAAAAAAAGGATAATTCCACCAGCTACCTGAAACGTAGCTAATCGTATCCCAAAAAAGTCCATAATAGAACCTCCGAACCACGCCATTGCCAGTAAAATAACCGCAACCGCAATAGACGCTATAATACTCACTCGCTTTCTTTGCGCTATTGACCGCCCTTCTGTCAAACTCAAAAAAGCTGGAATAGCAGAACAAGGACTGCATATCATGAAAATGCCGATATATAGTTTGATCATTTGCTGTAAATCCATATGGCTCCTCTTGTGTTTTCAAAAAAACAGTCATTAGTTTAACTGGTTTTGTGCATACATAGCAATCACAGTCAATATAAGTTCATTGGTCCCTGCATCGAACTGAGTTTTATTGCTCTTAACATCATCGATCATCTTTTGCACAGATACAGGTAGCCCTAAAGGCTGACAAACATCTCCCGTAGCACATCTGGCAACTAAGGGAATAAGAATGCTTTGAATGGTATTAGTCGTGTCAAAATTATCCCAATTGGCTGTTACATAGTCAGCCATGCTTTGGACATAGTCCAAAGACACTATAGGCTGAATATCAGAAGCTCTTCCTAAAAAATTATCCATAAGATTGGCTGACGCCGGCATGAAAACGCAGCCTATGATGCGATCCCATTCTAATCCCCAATAGGTTTCAGCAGTTATTTTATTTTGCCAAACCATAGATGCTACAAGGTGATCTGAAACATACTCCGGACAAACATCTTTATAAGCTGTAGTCCTAGGATCTACCTGCCAGTAAGATTGATAAGAGGAGGTTTCTAAAGCCCAGCGATTTTTAGCCACTTGGATACTCTCTTTATCAGCTCCTGTTTGCTTAAGCCAGGCCACAATACTCATGCTTCCAAAAAGCGCCTCCGATTCACTTTCTGTATTTTGTCCATCAGAACTTTTGCCAAGACCAGATAGCCAAGAATGCCCTTCATAAAAATCGAGGTTTCTGTGATTGATAAAATTATCCCCTCCTGATTGTCCCATATCTGCCGCCAGGAAATTGCCCAAATCTCTATTTTTATAAGAAGCAATTACCGAGTCTTGGTCTAAATATTTAGACTGTATTCCAACCTTGCTTTCATACTGGTCCAATAATGTTAAAGCATAAAGAGGGTACCCATATTGAACGATATGATCGTTAAGAGTAATAGCCGATCCATAAGAATCTGGAAAAAAAACAATAGATCCCCAGTTCTCATCTTTTCTAATTCCTGAAGATTCTTGTAAAATTTTTCCATCGATTTTTTCAGGGAAGGTAGAAGTTCCCATCCAAAGGTTATTGATTCCCTCAATCAAACTTTGATGGAGCGCATCTAACTTAGACTGCCAAAGATTGGGACGCCCAGAAACAGTTACGACTTCTTGGGCATAGACTAAAGTCAAAGCCTTTTGATAGAGAAATTTATTATAAGGAATAGATAACGTCGGAGCAGGCGAGCTGATTGCCGCATCAAGGCCTCTATCCAATACTTGAGCATCTATTAAAGCAATCGCTTGCGTCTGTGTGATTCCGGGAGCGGGGAGGGGACTTACGCTTAAATCATCGTATGCTTGTGGAAACTTAAACTGAAATACGCTTCCTACATAAGCCCGCAATTTCCCTTTTAAACAAAGCAAAGACAGATTTGTCGGTTGTTCATTAGATACAAGATGCGCTTTATGGACTTGATGATCCATCAAAAGCACCAAAGGCTCTCCTGATTCCTTTGCATTTAAAAGATCCGCACATGAATACGTAAAACTATAGTCGTATGCATTTTGAGGATCTACAGAAAAGGATCCTTCCGCTTGTATAATAACAGCCCTCGCATGAATATCCAATAGATCGCTTACTGAAGCAAGTTGATCGCTAGGAATACAAACCATGTTTATGTATCCAGTATAAGGGTTCTCTGAAATCAAAGATTGATTAGCCCAAGATAGCTGTAGTGCATCAGGAGTGTAGATCAAATACGTAAAGCCGTTTGAATCCGTTACCTGGTATTTAGTCATCCCTCCCACAGAAAATGAACTCATTGCTTGCCCATTAGGTATTTGTATATTCACTGCAGAGCTCTGAAATTGAGCTCCCTGAAATACTCCACCTTGAGCTAAGTAGAGGATCAGTTTGTCTTCTGAATAATGAATGGATCTAAGCATATTTCCTGTTTCTGACTCTAGCCAGTGGACTGTCGGATTTTGTTGAGAACTAGGAGGTATTATAGAAAAGGATCCAGGATTAACACTTAAATCGATCGTAAAATGACCAGAAGCAGGAACATTAGGCGTTGGGTAATATTTAAACGCTTTAGGACATAAAAAACTCATGCCATTTTGAGCTGTCCCATTCCAAAAAAGGTTATAATAACCAGTAGAACTCATCACTCCGCCCTGAGGCCATGAAGCCAAAGTCTGGAACCAGTCATTTGTCGGATTGAAAGTTATGCCTGGAAACTGCTGAGACTGATGCGGGGTCCAAATTCGGCTTGATGTTGGCTGATAATAACCTTCATAGACAACCCAATTCCCCGTAGGGTCATTCGGATTTGGAGTATAGTATGTCGGAGGGGCCATTACATTTTCAAAACTTGGAATAGGAATATCCTGCAAAAAACTACACAAAGAAAAAGAGCTCCCTAAAAACAGACTGTAAAAACCCACTCTTTGTACTTTTTCCCAAGCTGACATGTTATTTCCCATATTTTCTCCAAATATTGTGAAGCAAGAATAACTTACATGAGTTAAAGGAAAATTGAGATTCTATCAACTGAAAACAGATAACAAGGAAGACTGAGCAGGATCGTAAAAAAAAACGATCCAGCTCAGGTTACTAGGGGATGAAATCCACAAGAACAGGCATATGATCGGAGGGAAAAGATCCCTGTACTGTTGCAGGTTGAACGGCATGAATTAACACATTCACGTCTTTAGAAACATAGATGTGGTCCAAAAAAACACCCGGAGTTCCTGTACCTTTAAAAGGAATTCCATAGCCCTCTTGATTAGTAAATGTCGATATGGGGCCTAAATGACCCAAAACAGATACTTCTTTAGCATCTTTTAAAGTGTCCTGTGTCAAAATGCGATGAATATAATCGCCATCATAAAAAGGCAAATTTCCTATCTCTAAACGATGAGGGAAAATGTTTAAATCGCCCGCTAAAATTACAGGCATTTTCTCCGCAATAGGCTTTAGATGCTTGGCTATAAATCGAGCCTGAAAATCTCTCTTTTCTATTTTCGAAAACGCAAGATGCGTATTAAAAACAGCTACAGACTTACCTGTTTTTAGATCTTTCAACTGAAGCTGTGTTAAGGTTTCTGAACTAGGAAGCTGAGGAGTGTCCGTCATATACCACACTTTACTATCGATAACTTCAAAGCGATCTTTTCGATAGAAAATCCCATTCAATTCCCCATCTTCGCAAGGCTTCGCATACCAGGAGAAATTACTTTCCATATAGGGCATAAATTCTTTCAGCTGATTTACATATAACTCTTGAATACAAAGAATATCAGGATTCATTTCTTCTATAACTTCTACAATACGCGGCAAACGCTGAGGCCAGCGATTAACTTTCTCCATCCCATTATCGTAAAGATCAAACAGCATATTATAAGTTACCAATCTGATACGCTGTTCTTTATGAGCTAACACAGACTGTATCTCTTCATACTGGGAACGAGAGTATTTATGCTCAGAAAGGTTTTCTAAACGTTCAAAATGCTCTAAGCTAGGGATGATCGAATTTTCGATCGCCAACCCAAAAGTTGCAACAAAAGTAAAAACTAGAACAATGCTTCGACAAATCAATTTTCTAATCACACAGAGCTCCTTAACTTTTTAGCTTTATATCCATTCCAAAAACGATCGAAAAACAATCCATCTTCTAAGAAATTCGGCCAAAGCCTGGCTAACAAAGGAACGTGATCTGACCCAACGACAGGATTTGGTAAAACTGTTTCACGATCAATTGCTGCTAAAGGTGCAGCCTTGGAGTTAAGGTCCTTACTATGACAAACGTGATCAATGGTCTTAGCTTCTTGATTTTGATGATTATTGGTTGGACCTGCCTTATAATCATGAACCAGGCCTTCTTTTTCTAAAACACGAATAACATCATCTGTATGCTTCGCATTGAAATCTCCACACTCTACGAAAGAACCTGTCTTATGTGTTTTATGCATTGTATCAGCCAATTCTTTTGCTTGAATAGCTCTTCTCGGCTGATCCAAATGCGTATTTCCTACGACATATTTTTCCCCTCGGATCCGAAGGTCTGCAATTTGCGCGACTCTTCCTGTAGTATCTTGATAAGCATAAGGGGTTATACTCTTTACATCCACCACGCTATCTTTCACAAACATGGCAACACCAAACTTGCCATTTTGATTTAGCGCCAAGTTTGACTGCTGGTATTTATCACCCAGTGCTTTGCATAAGTACTCATACGATTTAGGCTCTACTTCTTGCAAGCATATCACGTCAGCATCGGTGCTTTGTAAAGTTTGCGCAATTCGTTCAATTCTTTGATCCCAAGCAAAGTCATCAGGCCTTTTTTCCACTTCATCTCCGAACCACTTCAAAGTAGTGTCGGAAAGAATATTGAATGTAACGATCTTAACTTCTTTTTTCGGGACGAACCATTTTGTATAAGTGAGCTTTGCGCTAGGAATTGCCTGGAAAGTACGAACCATAGAGAGCGCTAAGTGCGCATATCCCTCTAACTGTCTTCCATCATGGAACTCTGAGTAAGAATGCCTGAGCTCTAAAATAGCCTGCAAGACCAGAGCGGAAAGAATCACTTCAGGAAGCCCTGTAAATAACATCCCCGCATATAAAGCAGAAGAGCACAAAGAAAATCCCAGCTCTGTAACCGCTTTTTTATCCTTCTTTTGATGAGCGCCCCATAAACCATGCATATCTAAGATCATTTCTCCTAAAACAGCTACCCCCATAGAAAACATACGACCAGTAAGAGCGAAAAAAACTGCAGCAGCAGCTAAAGATGCCCGGCAAGAGAGATCAGCTATTTGACCAAATTCTTTGGTGTGAGAAAGCTTTACTAAAGAATCAACAGAAGTTAAAGCATGCAACCCTATGTTGATAACTCTTCCTGAAGGAGCATGCAAACAAAGAAAAGGTGGGGCTAAAACAGCTACCCGTCCACCTAAATCCCACCAAAAAGACTTATCTATAATAGAGTTATTCGACACCTCATTTGAATTAATATTAGAAACGCTACTTATCATGAACACCATCACTAAGTTACAATTTAACTACAAGTAAAGAAAGCATTAATTAAATGAAAAAAAAGATCAACTAAAATAGAAATGCAACACAATAGAAAAAAAATCAGAAGACATAAGTTACATTTTTCATTTTTTGTAATAAATTTTTATAAAATAAGTAAAGATAGCAGCAAAAGCCAAACGCATAGATCTTTTTATTTCAGAGAGATATGAGAAAAATTTTAGAAAAAAAATCAGAAAATCATCAATGCGTGTTGAAAATTTTGTTAACACACTGTAAAGTCTGTGACCGTATTGAATTTGAAAGATATTTTATAAAAGAAAACGGCTATGTCGGACTTTCCCCTTTTACTCGAGAATGTTGTCTGCACCCCCTTTCACATTGAACCTACCGTAGCTTATGGATTTCTTTCTCCAGAAATCACCCAGCACGTAGCGGCAATGGAAAAGGTGGTAAGGAAATGCATTCCAGAAAATCTTTTAAAACTTTCCGCTCTAGAATTTAAAAAAAACTTTCTCTCGAACCTCCCTTTGCTTATATGGAGCGAGCCCAGTAGCGCTCCAGGATATATAGAAATTTCCTGCCTCACGCTTTCTTTAAAGGAAGATGTTCTAGGGCATCAAATTATCGACATCTTAAGAGCTTGGATCATCCCCGGGAAATGCACCCCCGTGCTCTCATCACAAATTCTGCCTTTTTTGTGGGATCTTTTCCCTCACGAGACTTTCCTAGTTTTACAAGCTAAACTTCTCATGAAAAACAGCAAAGAATTAAGCAAAGCCCTTTTACACCTCCCATCTCTATCAACACATCTGCTTTCTTCTTTAAAAAACCCCTTAATTTTTCGAAACTTCTTTTCCGAACATCCCTTACTAGAAAACATAAAAAACGCAGAAATTCATAAAAATTTAGGGATAATTACAGAGAAATTCCCCTCGTTTTTCGACACTTCCATCTTCCTGGAAATGAGCCGTTTTTTTTCTTTATCTCCTAAATCCTTTTCCACGCCTAGAAGCGCAAGACATGTGACTAAAATCATCACATCCCATTTCCTTATGCGCACCAATCTCGTTAGACAACTTTCTCTATTTCCAGAACGCAGACACTTAAAGCTGCATTATATACGCACAGAGTTGAATTTCTTTTTCGGATCTAAACCTGTTCTCGGACTTGCTATCGCTATTGCTCCCTTAGACAAACATGAGTTTTTTGAAGAGAGTCATATTTTAGAAGCGGCCCAATCTTTACTCCCCGATGTACAAAGTGTGCAAGGTTCCTTTTACAGTTACCAAGGCGTTGAAGATCCGTTATGCACTCTGTATATAGAATTAGAAAAAAAAGACGGATCCCGGTTTTCCTTTCAAGAAATCCATCTCCTAAAAAAAGATTTCGAATCAGAGCTCAAGCGAAGAATTGAAAAACTAGTTCCCTCCATCTTCATGATTCGCAACGAAGAAGAAATCATGAGAAATATTTTACTCTTAAGTGAAGAGCTCAAATATCTCTCAGATCTTCCCCAAGTTATGATCTCTTTAGATAAACAAACTTCCTCCGAGATGATTTTTGTTGTCATTCTTGTACGTTTAGTAAAACCAGGCCAACCCTCTCTTTCGCAAAGTTTCCACAAAATAAAAACACAAGCTGTATTTGTGCCTGATCGACTGCAACATGTCGGGTTTTTACGAAAAAATTATCCTAAAGAAGCTAACGTATTTCACGTAAAGCTTCCCAAAGATTCCAGCTTACTAAGACCCGATTACTCCGTAAATTTCTACCTAGCAAGGGAAAAAGTAGCAAACGTACTACAAGAGGCCATTGGACCTTTTCGAGATTATAACGGGGGAATGATCCTAAAACAAGGAGAGCTCTTCTACCAGTTTAAAGAATCGTTTTCTTCGATAGCGCAAAAAAATTCCGAACTATTAGAGAATTTTTTCTTTTCCTTAAATCCCATTGAAATGCAAGCAACCCTGCCTTTGTTTTCTTTACAAGTCTTATTCCGCCAATTTCTCGAAGCAAGAGATATTGAACTACCAAAAAAAGAACACTATTTTCTCAAGATCGAAGAAAAGAAAGACATGTTATTTGCGATGATACGCATTCAAGATACAGCATTTAAAGAAGAGTTACATGCAACTCTCATACGTTATGAGTTATGGTCTAAATCTCTTATCCACACTTCTTTTTCTTTACAAGGCTCTTTATATATTGGCTGCATTTTGCTTCATTTCGATCCGAAAAAACATCAAATCTTCATAGAAGCTCTTCAAGAGGCGATCCATAGCTGGAGAAATCGAATCAAAAATCAGCAAATTGTAAGATTAAGCCTTTCCCACCTTCCTTCTTCTTTAGATCCAAGAATGGAAGGGGACGAAATCTCTGCAGCTCTTGCAAAAATGCTCTTTGAAGGCCTTACCAGACTCGATGAAAACGGAAATCCCTCTTTAGCAATCGCCCAATCTGTCGAGATCCTGAAAAACGCAACACAATATCTTTTTAAGTTAAAAAAATGCTACTGGACGGATGGATCTCTTGTCACAGCCTATGACTTTGAGCACAGTTGGAAAAAAATCCTATCTCCATCTTTTTCCACTCCTCTCTCTCACTTTCTACATGTCATTAAGAATGCTCAAGCTGCCAAAGAGGGACTGTGCCCTATAGAACATGTAGGGATTACATCGCTCACCCCTTCAACTTTAGCTGTAGACCTAGAGTACCCTTCTCCAGAATTTCTAGAACTTGTAGCCCTTCCCATCTACTCTCCAGTTCCTCATTACATCGATAAGACGCATCCCGATTGGGGCCTTAGGGATTCTGAAGATTTTGTATGCAATGGTCCTTTTTTACTCAAAAAAACTTCTCATCACGCACGCTACGAACTCATTAAAAATTCCTTATATTGGGATCAAGAGCAAGTAAAAATCCAGCAAATCAATCTCTCGAAAGATTCCAGTACTATCGCGCATTCAATGTTTCAAAACGAGGAAATTGACTGGCTCGGGATGCCTTTAAGACCCTGGGAACCATTTTTCGAAGAGCACATAGAGGCAGATACTCATCCAACTCTTTCCGGAGTACATTGGGCTCTTTTCAATACAGAAAAATTCCCCTTCCAAAACACCAATTTGAGAAAAGCTTTCGCTTTAGCCATCAACCAGAAAGAATTAGTATCACGACTACCTCACACATGCTTCCCAGCTAGCGCACCGCTCCCCCCATCCCACACGATGAACTACAATTTAGATCATTGTACTGGAAATGAAGCCAAAGCTTTAGAATTTTTCGAGCTTGCCTTACAAGAACTTGGACTCACAAGAAAACAATTTCCGCTGATTACAGTGACATTTGCTAATACCATTTTACGAGAAAAAACAGCCCGATATCTTTCAGAAAGATGGATATCTCTCTTTCAAATCCCTTGCCGTATAGAAAAATGTGAACACTCCGTATTCTTTTCCAAAATCATGAAAGCTGATTTTCAATGTTTGACAATGCATTGGAAGTCTTTCATTGATCACCCTCTTTACACTCTTAAAATTTTCAAATACCGTAATGATGTCATCAATTTCCCCCGATGGTTCCATCCAGAATATCACAAGCAGATCGAAGAGGCACAACAAGAACTCGATCCCGATAAAAAAATCCAACACCTTTCTGCTGCAGAAAAACTGCTTATAGAAGAATCTCCTTTGATTCCTTTGTATTATGAAAAAGAAAAAATCATCAAAAAAAGACACCTCAGAAAAGCTCTCTACTCACCCTCTACAGGTCGATTCGATCTAAAAAATGCTTATATAGAAAGATAATACAAATATAATATCGAAACAAATAAAAGATTTCGAGTTTACTAAAATAAGCAAACTAAATAAAATAAACACACAAAACAAGTGAATAAAGAAGCAAAACAACAAAATTTATGTGAGATTTTGCTCTATAAAATTTGTCGTATTAACAAAACATTAAGCGACTAATTTAAAATTTAACAAAAAATCAATAAAATGAAGGAGCGTTTATGTTCAGAACTGTAGGAAACGGTGTTAAAGATATTACTTTAGGAGCAGCTAGTTGCATTCCCATCATAGGACCTTGTGTTGTTGTCCCTGCGAGATTTATTGCAACTATCGTATGCACCGCGGGAAAAGTGGCTTTTTATGGGGTAAAAGCCGTTGTTATGGTTCCTGTAAAAACTGGATCTGCCATCGTTAAGCTATTTCACAGATCTCCAAAATAGAAATCTGCATAGAGAAGTTTTCAAAAAATATAACATTTTTTGTAAAATAATAAGAGACCTGTATAATCGGGAACAAAATTAACCCATTATCTGGTCTTCTTATGGCACGATTCCCTTATAAAGCTGCAATGCAGCTCTCCTTACTCTGCGCATCCTTTACTCTTTGTTCTGCTCAACCTGTATCACAAGGAGCGCAATTTCTTAAAAGAATGAAGGAGTATTGGAAAGAAGGCGATTTAGAAACAGCGAAACGACAAATTCGCTCCTATCTTGAAAAAGATTCTACAGGTGATCTACAAGAAGAAATGCATCTTCTTTTAGGGGATATCTACCTCAAAGAAGGCAACTACCTCTCTGCCTTAGAAGAATATAATCTGCTACAAAAAGAAGATCTCCAAGAGAAAATTTTCTACAATAAAACCCTTTGTTTTTATGAGACAGATCAGACACAAGAGCTAATTCAAATAGCAGAAACATTTCCTTCACATTCGTCTCTCTCTTTAGAGCAAAAAAATTCCATACGCTACCTATGCGCTTCCAACTTTTTTGAAAATGCCATGAAAGCTGCGGATAAAGATCTTGTTCTTTTAGAAAAATCTAAAGAACTGTTCACCTCCTGTGCAGGAACTTCTTTTGAACCCCTTTCATTATATCCTTTAGCACGCATCCATGAAATCACAGGACAAAACATACTAGCGGCATCATATTATGAAGCGGCTTCCAAATGCCATCCTGATGCAGATGCGCATTTTCTTTTTCAAGCAGCTCTTTTGCGCTCAGAAGAAGCTCCTGAACTTGCCATCACAACTTTCAAAAAACTTTTTCCAGCATCTTCTAAACAATCTGAGGCTCTTTATAACTGCTTACTTTTGCAATACAAAACAAAGCAACTTAAAGAGTTCATCTCCACCTATGAAACGCATCATCATATCTTAAATAAAGAACAAGAAATTGCTGCGAACTACCTATTAGGAAAAAGTCTATTCCATTTAGAAGAATTTGAAAAAGCTATTGACCCTCTTTTAGAAACTATGGGGAGCTCCTCTTCTCCTTCATCTAAAAGAACTGCGCAACTCATGCTGCTAGAATGTGCTTACAAAATCCAAAACATTGACCTATATCAAAAAATCTTCCGAAACGGGTCAGCTCCTCTTGTTAACGATGAAAACTACACAACAGCTCATCTTGTTTACATAAAGCTATTAAAAGAACGCGAACACTATGGAGAATTCATTGAAGAGGCTCAAGCGTTCATGGCGCAAAATCCAGAACATCCAGAACAAGAGCAAGTTCTATGGGATACAGCTTATTTCCTCTATCAATCAAAAAAATGGAAGCAAGCTGACGCGCTCTTTGCTTCATTAATTACAACTCATCCCGGTAGCAAGTTTATTCCTAATGCATGGAGGCTCAGCCTCAACTGCGCTCTTTCCCAAATGCAATCGAGCTCTTTAGAAGAACAAACTTCGTATCGAACAGCTTTAATCGATAAAATAAAGATCATCTTACTTCAAAATGAAGCTCTTACTTCCGCAGAAAAAGAGACTTTTTCTTTTGAGCTAATAAAAAACCTCTTTTTACAAGAGCGCTTTGAAGAAGTTCTAAGTACTTCCCAAGAACTATTAAAGCAAATTCCCCAAACGCGATTCCTAGAAGATTTAAAGCTTCTGCAAACACTCTGTTTCCTAAGTGATCCTAAGCATGTTGAACTTTTCATCGAACATGCAGAGGCTCTTTTAGAGCAATCAACTGCTTTTGCTCAAAGAGACCAGCTAAGGCTCCATCTCTTCAATGCATATGTTCAAAAAGCAGATCTTTCTTCTGATAAAGATAAAGACAATGCTTTAGCAAAAGCGGCATACCACCTCTACGAGCTCTTTGAAAAAAATCCTCTCTCCTTAAAAAAAGAAAACATACAATGGTTAGCAGAATACCATTATGATATTGTAAAAAACTTACAAACCGATCCATCAGCGTCTCGAGACTTTTTTACATCTCATCTTCATCGCTCAGCATCGCTTTTTGAAGCTCTTCTACCTGCTGAAAATACGGACCTTACAGAAGTTTCAGAAACATTTTTATTTAGGCTCTCTACACTTCTTTCTTTATCAGGTCAATTCGATAAAAAAGCAGCTATTTTAGAGCGCTTTATAAAGCCACAAATTTCTATGCAAAGCCTCATTCAAAGACAATTGGCTTTAGAGCTTGCAGAAGCGCATCATATACTTGGGAATTTCTTACAAGCATTAGATTCTTATAATCTACTTATTCAAAACTACCCATCCTCTTCAATTAGAGCGCTTGCAATCTTAAAACGCTCTAAGCTTCTTACATATTATCTTCCTGAAGATCAGAAAACAGAAGAGAACCCCACTTATGCACAAAATCTGAATGATCTAAAAGACTTAGAAATACAAAGAAGCCTTCTTTCAGAACCGCTTCATTTGGAAGCTGGTTTAGAATATATTCGATGGAAATCTGATCTTACCCAAGAAGATTCTGCTCGAAAGAAAAAGCAAATTCATTTGCTCCAACTCTTTAAAGAAAACTTCCAATCAGAGTTCCTTACAGAAAATAAAGATGCGGCAGATCCTTCTACTAAAGAAAAAGAGATGCTCCTTTCATCTTATCTTCAATTTGCAGAAGCTGAGATTCTTCGTTTAGAGGCGAGTCTAATAGAAGTACCTTCAGAGGCTCAAATTTTGATAGAAAAAGCACACTCCAACATTGAGCTTCTATTAAAACAATCAACCCAGCTTCCAGAATCCTTGAAAAAACGAATAGAACTATGTCAGCAAGAAATGGGCCAAACTCTATGATTTCTTCTTTCCGCTCAAAACCGATACCTCTTTGGACAACATGTCTTTGTGTCTCGCTTTCGCTGCATGTAGGTTTGATTTATGTACTTTACGAACATCCCATATTGCTAGAAAAATCTTGGAAGACTCTTTTCTCTCCAAGTAAGCCCACTCCCAAACACATTGCTGTAGAACAGGGCTGGGCTACTGATGGCATTGTATTAAAGCATTTTTTCGAAGAATTCTCGCCTCAGAAAAAAGAGCAACCCACTTCGTTAATGCCTCTGGCATATTTACGGCCTTCTATAGAAGAAGAACCTGAAATTACTACTACTTTTTCTGTGAGCTCGTTTCTTTTAAAAGAAACTCCTGCACCTAAAAGAACATCAAAAAATCCTTCTTTTTCCTATCAAGAACAAGAAGACAGTTTTTTAAATCCTCCCTTTCTCCGTACTTCCTCACAGACACCTTCTTACGCGGCGCCAACTTTCCAAGTGATCGCTCCCGAAGGTTCAGCTCCTCTTCCTCTCGACAGAATCTCCGACCCGTTATTTCCTAAAACTCCATCCGTGGAGTCCATTCCTATGGAGGCTCCAGTTCCTCTTACCGCTGAAATCGACCCCTATCAAAACACTTACACATCTTCTCCCGAAACTAAAACAACATTTGCCAAAGCTCTAGAAGACCCATCTGCAGCTTTAACCCTGCAACCTTCTTTTTCATACATTCAAGATCACTCAGGATTTTTAACCCAAAGCTCTTTGGCAAATATAAACGACTATCTTCCTGAAGAGCTTATCGCAGCTATGGAATGGAACCAAGATTTTGAAATACAGGCTACGATATTTCCAGAACAAGGGGGATATGTCTTTTCCCTCGCTGTAACACCCAATCAAGATCTTCATCAACATAAAATTCGACAAAACTTCTACTTTTTGGTCGATATTTCTTCCGATATAGAAAAACATAAACTCTCCGTATTCAAACGCTCTGTTGTAAAAGCACTAGCCTCTTTACAGCAAGGAGACTCGTTTAATATTTTTTTATTAGATAAAAAAGTTACGAAGTTCAGCTCTGATAATGTTTTCGTTTCTCCTAAAAACCTTCAGTTAGCAGAAGATTTTCTGGAAAGAAAAACACAAGACAAACCCTTATTTGCTTCCTTAAATCTCTCTCAAGGTCTTCAAGAAGTTTTGCAACATATCGAAACTGAAGAAGAAGTGCATACAGCCATTTTACTCACTAATGGAAAGAGCTCATTAAATCCTCCAGATTTAAGAAACTTCTTAGAAAAAAACCAAGGAAAGCTTACATTATTTACCGCAGCGGTTGGACAAAATAACGAACTCACGAATTTGGACATGATAGGCAGTCTCAGTGGAGGCAAGCTCTTTTACTCAGATACAAACGCTTCCTTTCCTAGAAAACTTGCCCTTTTCGTAAAAAGCTTACAAGAGCCTCTAGCGAAAAACCTAACCGTTTCCCTTCATCCAACGCATCCTAAAGCTCGCATAGAAACGATCTCTTTACCGAAACAGATGCCAAATTTGTATAATCAAGAGCCTTTTATCATTATGGGAAAAATGGATCGCCTATGCGATCTACACTTCGTTTTACAAGGAAAAAGCGCAGAAGATCAAATCTTCTTAAAAAAAGTAATCCATTTTGAAGAAGCAACAGACGCTCTTATCTCCATAAAAAAACAATGGCTTATGCAGCAAAAGATTGGCTACTATGAGAAATTTGTCAAAGAACCGAAACCTGCCCACTTAAAACATGCGAAAGAGCTTTTAAAAGCCTTCTATGGAAGGGCTTTTGGAGAATGAGTTTACGTATTATAGGAGGCTCTTTTAAAGGACGCCTTTTAAAAGCTCCCACAGGTCCCTTATCTCGCCCCACAATGTCTATAATGCGCAAAGCAGTATTTGATATCTGTCAATCCGTTATAGAAGATGCTCATTTTCTCGATCTCTTTGCTTGTAGTGGAGCCATGGGTATTGAAGCATTAAGCAGGGGAGCTGCTCATGCTACCTTCATAGAAAAAGACAAAAAAACTATAAGTTACCTGATCGAAAATATTAAAACGCTCGAGCTAGAAAAACAAACCACTCTTTTAGCTGGAGATGTTTTCACTCAGCTCAAACGATTAAAAGCTCCCTATCACATCCTTTATATCGATGCTCCCTATCCTCTTACAGAAAGCTCTGATAGACCTATAGAAAAGCTCTTAACTTTCTTTGACCAAAGCTCCCTGCTTGTAGAAAATAGCCTCGTATTTATCGAAGAAAGAGCCCCAGGAACTCAGATTCCTCGGATGCCCCTTACACAGTTAGCCTATAAAAATACCAGGCAATTTGGATCCTCTTTGCTACATCAGTGGGAATATCACTCAAATTAAAGATTTTTTCCTTCTTGTATTTCTTCGATTATAAACTGAGTAAAAGGCTGGATATCTCTATCAACTGTTCCGATTGAAGGATCGCCCCCAATTTTTCCCATGAACCAATTCTAAGAGCTATTATGACCGATACCTATCGGAGTCTTACCGTCCATAGTGAACTCTGTATGGCTCCTATATCGCAATCAAAAAGCAACATACCAAAAAGTAATACTTTAAATTAGCGGCAGAGATTTGTCATAAATGGGGATGATTATAAAGAAAAAAGCCCGGAGGATTCTCCGGGCTTTTTTAGTAGACTAACGTACTTTTTTACCGTGATCATAAAAACTTTCAGAAGACTGACCATCTGCATCATAAGAGTATTTAGCTCCGTGCAGTTCATCATTTTCAAAGTTTTGTACTAAAGAAAGCTTACCATCATCAGAATATTTGTTCATTTTTCCGTGACGCTTTCCATGAACATACCCAGCTTCAAACACTAAAGTACCATCTTCATTCCACTGCTGATAAATACCGTTGCGTTCTCCGTCCTTGTATTGTTCCAAGCTAGCAAGTTTACCATCGGGATGGTAAGTTCTTAGCTCTCCCTCTACGAGATCATGGATATAGTTTGCTTCCTTAGCAAGAGATCCATTAGGAAAATACTCTTTGTAAGGGCCATGCTTTTGGTCATTATGAAATTCTATAACAAGAAGATCTTGTCCTTTAGGACCAAAAATCTTTCCTATCCCTTCTTTTTTACCAGCCACATAAGGAGTCATAGCAATTTGAATACCATTTTCAGCAAATTCTAAAACTTCTCCTTCTACTATGTCATTAACATAGCTAGCTTCTAGAGCTTTTACTCGACCATAGGTCTCATGCAAAGGAAAGTAGATTGCATGGGAACCATGTTTCTTACCATCAGCATAATGACAGACAATCTCACGTCCATTTTCTAATCTCTGAAAAGCTTTCCCATGAAGTTTTCCATGCTTATATTCTGCTTCTTCTAATAAAACTCCCTGGTCATTCCACAAACTTTTGCGGCCGTCCAGCTCACTTTTTTTGTAAGAAATAGAAGCTTGTAATGTACCATTAGGATAGAACGTTTTTTGAACTCCATCCATATTTCCATCTTCATCATGACAGAATAACTTGGCTACTTGTTGTTCTTTTTTACCAGATTCTTTCGGATAGAACTCTTTTTGTTCTCCAACAGGTGTACCTTTGTTAAAGGACTTAACCATCCAAGGGCTACCATCTTCATACCAGCTCTCAAATTTGCCATCAAATTGCTCTTCACGATAGGTAGCACGAGCCTTAAGCTGACCACTTAGATAGTATTCTTCAACTTTTCCATTTTTTTTACCGGCAGCATAGTGCAAAACTTCTTTGATCTTATCTTTTGTATACCAAGTTGTTACCTCTCCAATAGGAAAATTATTTTCATATCGAATCTGTAAAACTAAAGAGGACTCTGCATCCCATTCTTGGAAAAGTCCTTCTTTTTTACCCTGGTTAAAGTTTCCTACATATCTTAGTACGCCGTTTTCATGCCATTCCTTACGCTCTCCATCCAGTTCATCGTCAGCAAAGTTTTCTTCCATCCGCAATTGACCGTTCGGATGCCATATTTTTGCAAGGCCTTGTTTTTTGCCGTTCTTGAGATGGATCTGAACAGCAGGACTGCCTGTTTCAAACCATTCTTCGTAAAGACCATCTTTTTGTCTTTCTTGATAATTTGTTTTTTTCTTCACTTGTCCAGATTCATAATACTCAGTCTGAGGACCCTCAAATTCCCCCATCACATAAGTATATTCAGTCATTGGGCGTCCATTTTCATACCACTCTTTAAAAGAAGAATCTCTTTTACCTTCTGTAACAGTGTATTCCGCTTTTAGCTGACCATTTGGATAGAATTCTTTCACAGGTTCTAATAAAACACCTTTAGCATCGTGGTTTGCTACAAAAGCAGGAGTTTTGTCTTCATAATTTCTCCAATGCTTTCCAATGGCAATCCCGCCTTTATATTTTCCTTCTCCTATGAGCTTTCCATCGGATCCAAAAAACTGCTCTTTCCCTTCTTTTTTACCATTTTTATAAGAAACCTTATAAAGTTCTTTTCCATTTTCATGGTATTTAATATGGGTGCCTATGGGCTCTCCTTTCTTAAAATCTTGAACTTCTACAATTGATTGATCTGTATTGTACAAAACAACAGCTGGATTAGTCCCATCAGAATGTAGGACGCCATCGACATAACGAAGACAGGCTTTCATTACCCCCGAATCAAACCATTCTACAGCTGTCCCATCAGGAACCCCCGCTTTGTACACAATTAAAGCAGATTTCATGCCATTGGGGAAATATCTAGAAAATTCTCCCTCAAGCTTCCCTTCCTGAAAATAGCCTTCTTCCTTTTTTTCTCCAGTTTCGTAGTAAAATACTACTTTCCCTTCTCGTAAACCTTTGTTAAAAGTCCCTTCCGATTGCAATGTTCCATTTGCATAAACTGTTTTTACAGGTCCATGAAGCTGGCCACGATCATAATGGAGGACTTTTTCGATTTTGCCATCTTCATAATAAGATACGCATACTCCATGAGGTGCCATCCCATTTTTCCAATCTTTATATGCCGGCTCTTCTTCTTTTAAAAGAATAAGATCCATTTCTACATGTGGCTGTCCTTTCGGATAGAAATTAATTTGCTTTACTGGGATTTGATTTCCTTGAGCATCTGATTCAGAAAAAACAACAATATCTGGAACTCCTTCCTCATGATAAGACAGGATCGTGGGCTTCCAGTGTAGTTCTCTAGGTTTTAAAAACTGAGCTACCGGACGAATTTCCTCTACTGCAGACAAACAAAAAGGCGATAGCAATGTAGAGTAAACCAAAGTCAAAAACAATCGATGTTTCTTTATCATAGGGATCAAACCTCCTCTCAAATATAAAGAGCTCAGGATAGATTAACGGATTCTTTCTGACAAGAGCAACTTTTGAAAAAAATATTTGAGAAATTACGAAAAAAGAAGACTAAAAAATCAAAGCTCGGAATGTAGAGTTCCGAGCTTTGTCTTTTTTATGAAGAATGATATTAAGCTAAGATCGCCCAATATAAAAGAATACCCCAAGCCAAAGGAATGATACCTAACAATTTGGTCAACTTCCCTTTACCAAGAAACTTCATGAGAAGTCCTGGACAAAACAAAGAAACAACTCCTCTTAAAGTGAGAAACCATCCTAAGAGAGTTATTAAAATAATTTTATTCATCTCCCAAACATTACATTGAGTGATTAAAATCAACCCGATTAAAAGGTTAAGCAATCCTAACATGTAAAAACAAGCTGGAGAAGATTTAAGTGATGCCATTATTTTGACAAAATTATCTCTATACAAGAGCATTGAAAGCCCTACAAGAAAAAGAAAAGGGGCAAACACTTGAGCCCAATGTGCTGCAATCTGCGATTCCATCATAACCTCTTTAGGTGAACTTTTCTTCACACTAGTGATTAAAGAAATTATTTGTCAACAAGCTCTGCGATTTTTTTTTCCTTCAGAGGGAAAAATGGTGGGGGAGAAGAAGAAAATCGGATAGGGTTTGAATGAAAAACTACAGGATAAGAAAGATCTAAAAACATAGAGTCTTTTTCTTTTTTATAAGGAGTTATCTCTAAAATCCCCTGAGGAGAAATCCTCCCTGAAGGGGTAAATGTAATAGGAAGTGTATCAATAACTTTCCCTTGAAAAGAGATCTTCTCCACGTCTTTCCATGTATACGAGCTAGAAGAAAAAGTAGGGGAATCTGATTCCAAGATCGCTTGATACCCCCCATCCATTCTTTTTTTCAAAACACAAACAACATCACACTTTTGATGCATCGCAAGAATTTGAGCTCTCTCCATGTCGAGCAACCACGTTTGCAAGGCACTACGGAATCGATGATGAGCCAATAGATCGATCCCTTTGATGCCAATTAACGCTCCAAGTAAACTGATCAAAAAAAGGCATACCATCAATTCTAATAAGGTAAATGCTTTAATTTTGATCGGTTTGCTCATCTAGCCTCTTGAGCACTAGCTGGAGCTCCGCGATTTTTCTTTGCCTTGTATTTACTCCAAGCCTCAGAAGTGATAGTAACATCATAAAGCCCATCTGCTTCCATAGTATAGGGCTGTCCCCAACCATCTTTTAACAGTTTATTTGCATCCGCTACCAGACCTGTGCGCTTTAGATAGTAAGCAGGTTCCCTTAGCAACTCTTCCATAGGAACACCATTAGCCACTTCCATAAGAAGAAGATCGTGTAATTTTTCAATTCCCTGTTCAGATCTAAAGGCTTTTCCTTCCTCTAAACTTCCCTTAACGTTATATCCAATGACCCCTCCGATCAAACCGATCAAAAAAATCACAATCATAATCTCAAGCAGCGTAATTGCCTGTTTCTTTTTTCGTTTATTCAACATAAATCAAACCTATTTTTAACCTGATGACACAAAGGAGCTTACGTCCGTAAGCGGTAAGAGAATCGATAACACCACAACTCCAACGACAACTCCTAAAAACAATAACACCGCAGGCTGGAGAAAGGTGGCCAGCTGCTGCAAATCTCTATCGAGCTCTTCTTCGTAAATCTCGGCCATATTCCGCATCATTAAGCTCATATTACCCGTCTCTTCTCCAATTGCAATCATACGCAGGACTAGAGGAGGAATAAAAGGAGCCTCAGCAAAAAGTTGACTGATTTTCTTCCCTTCAACAACTTGACTGCTTGTTTCTTCAATCAGCGAAATAAAAGCGCTATTATTAACAACTTTTTTCGCAAAGTGAAGAGACTCTACAAGAGTAACTCCTCCATTCAAAAGCATATACATGGCTCGAAAAAATCGAATCAAAGCAGATTGCATGATAATTTTTTGGATATACGGAACTTTTAAAAGCCACAAACCAACTTTTACTCGAAAGCTTTTTCTACGGCTAAGTGCATATAAAGAAGAAACGCTCAAAATAAAAAAAGAAACTAACCAAAGAATCTGCGTTTGTAAAAAATTACTTAGAGCAATAACGATAGAGGTAAGAGGATGTAAGGCTCTGCCTTCAAAGAGCTCTTTCATGGAAGGAATAACAAAAAAGAATAAAGCTGCAATGACAATCAAACAAAATGAGCCCAAAAATGCAGGATAGGCTAAGGAAGACATGAGTTGCTTTTTCAGTTTTTGCTGTTTAGAAATGAGTAATGTAAGCTGAGCAAACGCATCATGTAAAGAACCGCTTTGCTCTGCGGATTTTACCATAGATATGTAAATTTCATTGAACGTTTCTGGATAACGACCTAAAGCATTAGAAAAACTCGAGCCATTTTTCAGTAAATCGCAAATATCTGCAAAAAGCACATGAATTTTGCTTTGCCGATGTTTTTCTTCGATAGTGACTAGCCCCTCATACAAAGGAAGACCTGCTTTTAAAAGCTGTGCAAGCTCTCGAGTAAACGACAAAAGCTGAGATTGATTAAGGATCGTCCGAGAAGAAGACCTTGAGACCCCTTTAATTGATGTGATCAAAAGCCTTTGCTTTCTAAGCCTTTCTTTAGCCATGAAAAGAGAGTCGGCATCAATAATTCCCTTTGATTCTCTTCCGTCTTCACCGATAATTTTATATTGAAAAAGTGGCATTTATTACATCCCTTCATAGCCACGCGTAGCTCGCATGACCTCTTCAGATGACGTTTGGCCGTCTAACACAAGCAACGCTCCCTCCTTACGCAAAGAAGTCATCCCAAGTTCGCGGGCTAATTCCTGTAATCTATGAGCATCTGCGGAACGCAAAAGCTGCTCTTTTATGGCATTTTTTAAAGTCATCAGTTCATAAATCCCACATCTTCCCTTATATCCTGAGCCGTAACATTGGTCACATCCCATAGGTTTAAAAAAAGAACGTCCTGCAACTTCTTGAGGAGTGATATGCAAATCTAGGATCTCTCTTTCAGAAGGCGTGTATGGTTTTTTGCAGTGTGGGCATAGAGATCGCACCAATCTTTGAGCAAGGACCCCTACAACAGAAGATGTCAAAAGATAAGGTTCTATACCCATATCAATAAGGCGTGTAAGCGCTGAGGGAGCGTCATTAGTGTGAAGTGTGCTCAAAACCAAATGTCCTGTTAAAGAAGCTTGAATAGCTATATCCGCAGTTTCTTTATCGCGAATCTCACCAATCATAATGACATCTGGATCTTGGCGCAAGATGTGACGAAGCCCTGTAGAAAAATTTAAATTGATCTTTGTGTTGACCCCAATTTGAGCCATCCCCTGTAATTTATATTCCACAGGATCTTCAATAGTCATAATATTTACTTCTGAAGAATTAATTTCAGAAAGTGCGCTATATAACGTTGTGGTCTTTCCACTTCCTGTAGGTCCGGTCACCAGAACAATTCCTTCCGAGAAACGAATCAGGGTTTGGAAATCGCGCAAAATATCAGCTCTTATACCAATGTTATGTAACCCAAGAAGTACATTGGATTTATCTAAAATCCTTAAAACAATCCTCTCTCCGAAGACAGAAGGGATAGTGCTAACCCTAAAATCGATATGACGGCTTCCAATTTTAAGCTTTAAGCGCCCATCTTGAGGAAGCCTTTGCTCTGCAATATCTAAGCGAGAAAGAACCTTCATCCTCGTAATCAACTGAGACTGATATTCCTTAGGAGGGGAATGTCTTTTTTGCAACACTCCATCAATACGATATCGAACTCCAATCCCATGTTCTAAAGGTTCGAAGTGAATATCAGACGCGCCTTGTTGAATTGCTTCTAAAAGAATGGAATTTAAAATACGAATAACAGGTGAATCGGCTTTAGAATCCAAAAGATCATATTCCTCACCTTCTTGGAGATCTAAAGACTCTTCCGAATTTTGTAAACTTGCGATCAGATGAGAGGTTGCCTCTTCATGTTGGTGATAGCTAAATTCAATAGCTTCTTCAATATCACTTGCTGATGCTAAAACCTCAATGGTCTCGCGTCCTAATACCAACTGAATTTCGTGAATAGCTTCTAAATCTAACGGATTCGATAAAGCAATAACAACCTTACCATCTCTTTCCGACAAAGGAAGTATGCCTTTTTTCTTAACAAAAGCATAGGGCATTAGAGGGGTCTGCAGACGTACCCACTCGGCCTCTTTCAAAGAAGAACAGATCTCCATGCCAAAGCGATCACTCCACTCTTGAAGTTGCGCATCTGAAATAAGACGAGAAGGTGTATCCATCATGGTGTAAAAAACAACTTTAAGCTTTTTGCAAAAAATCTACGACTTTCTTTATCTTGAGCTTCGACCATTCTCTGTAAAAATTCAGGAATGTCTCCAGGACGTTTTTTCATCTCTTCTGCGCGCAATTTTTCAAAAGTCTCTTGTGGGTCTGGAATAATACGGGGCGTAATAAAGAAAAAGATCTCAGTATTACGATCAGTAAGCTCTACCGATCCAAAAAGTTTTCCAAAACCTGGAATTTCGCCTAAAAAGGGAATTTTCTCCTCATTATCTTGAACAGTTTTCCTACGAAGACCTCCAATAATCACGGTTTCGCCATCAGCAACTCTAACTTCGTTTTCAATGTGTCGTCTTTCAACAATAGGTCGATCGTTTGGATTGTGCCTTGGAGTATCAAAACTAATATTGGTTTGCAAAGTAACGGCTGCCTTTTCTTCAGGAGAACCACCCTCTTCCACTTCCCAAGCAGAATGAATCGTGGGAGTCATAATAATCGTAATCCCGTATTGCGCACGAGTATAAGATTGTTCAAAAGCGATCCCTTCATTGGTATTAATGGGAGCAGCTCCATTGTTAATAGACATCTCTTGTACGATATTGATCGTTGCAGGACTTTGATTTACAGTTACAACAGAGGGGGCTGCATGAAACTGAATATTTTCTTGTGTCATCAAAAAATTATAAGAAAAATCTATCGTTGGAAACTTTCCTTGAGACGTTTTAAAAAGGTATTCAAAAACACCTTTTCCAGAAGGGCTAAATAAAGACGCGTACCTTACATCATTATGTGAAGTATTGACCTTTAAAAGGTTCAGACCAAAACTGTCTTTATTGTGAATGCTACGTTCAAATAAGAGGACTTCGATTTGAACCATTTTTTTCGGAATATCCAACTTTCTTAGCAAACTTTTTACTTTGGCTAGAACATCTTTTCGTACAACCATGAGTAAATTGCCCGTTTTAGGATCGGGAATAAAATGATCTGTTCCACCTTCTACTTCCATCTGCACAGCAGTTCCATTCTTTAAAGGCGGGGGAGCAACTGGCATTGGAGCAGACGGAGCATATCCATCAGGAGTTCTATAAGGAACTCCTTGTTGAGAGTAGGTGTAATCAACGTTTTCTCGCACATCTAGAGCAGAAGCAACTACCGCACTATAAACTTTTTCTAGAACTTTGGCCAAATCCGTGGGATCACTATGACGGCAAGAATATACAGAAACCGTCATCTCTGTAGGATTTTGCAGCTGCTCTTCCGTATCTCTAACGACTTTCTCAGCTCGCTCTACAATCTCTTCTTGTCCGATTAAAACAAGAGAATTTCCTTGGCCTAAAGGAAAAATAGTCAAACCTTCTTGCTCTACTTTGTTAAAAGGTGGGCGATTTTTTTCAATCGTATCCCCAAAAAATGAAAGTAGGATCTTTTCCATTTCCTTAACAGGCATCTTGACAATTGGAACTACACGTGAGGTTTTTCCTGCAGCGTCTTGCCAAATCATTTTATGAAGATTCAACAATTTTTCAATTTCTTCTTTGGAAGAAACGATAGCAATTTTAGTCCCTACTTGATGCACAAAAGTTTGCTTAACATCAGCAAAGCGCTCAAAAAACTGAAAGGTCGATTTTACTTGCTCTGCTCGAGGAGAAAAAACATAAAAAAGGCGCGTCTGATTCGGCACTAGAAGCAACTCTTCAGGTCTAGAAGCGATAGCTTGAATGACAGAAGGATCTTGCTTTAAAAGATAAAGTTGTTTGGCATATGCATTGATTTTTTTAGCTCCGACACCATTGTGAGCTAAGATAATTTCTAATACTTCACTCCAAGACTCTCTAGGAATGGGAAGACTGGAATGCATGTGAAGCTTTAAGGCTGCCATTTCTGGAGGAATAATATAAAGAAAATCAGAAGCCCCATATTCCAAGACAAGATCTCCTAATGTCGTCTCTTCTTGGTCCCATAAAGCATATTCTTCTTCGTCTTCCTTAGATTCGAGTATAACAGTTTCTCTCCAACGATCTTCGATCTCTTTAATCGAACTTTTTACCTTTTGCAAAGCTTGCAAGAGAGCTGGATACTCTTCTGCCTGAGCAGATTGAACTCGAGCATAACAATCTTTGAGCTCAACTCTTAAAGAGGCTAGTTTTTGATTCATTTCCACTAATATTACTTCCATTCCTTCTTCTCGGTCTTTTAGCAAAGAAGGAGGAATCTCTCCTCCAATAGGAGCTAAAGCAAGAACCCCAAGACAGGCTAGAAAAAAAGAGGCCTTACTCATTTGAAATCTCCTTAGAGTTTTGAAGAGAAGAAAAAGGGAGATATGTAATAACAGATCCTTTGGATTTTTTTTCAGGACCAGATTTCTTTTCGCGAGATACGTTTTTTTGCAAAGAGCGATCTCCCACAACAGGGAGAGAGAAAGGATGCGCCTCTGTTCTCATTTCATCGATCCAATATCCTTTCATGCAGAGCTTCCCGTGCTCTCTAACAAGAGACTCAAAAATACAAAGCTCTCCACATAAAATATGATGCAAATAACTCTCTACATCAACGGATCGTTTTAATACTTTCCATCCTCTTTTTGTCTTTACAATCCAGTCTCCTTGCTTCAGTACATATCTGCGTTTAGCAAAAGAGCAGGAAACTTGACGCAACGTTTTCATGCGCGCATTTTGAGGCAATTGGTCCGGCTTTAAAGATTTGCCTTTAAAACCACTTTGCAATTCTAATTTGATGCTTTGAGGATAAAATCCATCTTCATTCCAGACCTCTAATTCTAGATCTCTAACGGAAAGAGATTTTACTTGAGCCAGAGGTTTCCCTTGAGCCTTTTCTGCAGATTCAACAGGAACCCATTTTCCTTCGTTCCAAGCAAGATAGTCACCTGCCTCCAAAAAGCAGAAAACTGATCCACTTTTCCCTGGCACCTCTACCTTCATCTTATTCCGCCACTTGCTGTACTTTTGTCCCCCAAATTTAGAAAACATTACATCCTGCCCCCACAGCTTAGCTTGAGCTAAAGAGGAAAACCATAATTCTTTTTCAAATCTATCTGAATAGAGACCACCTTCTTCTTGAAGAACAAATTGCGCTTTTTCTTCTAAAAAGGCCTCAGATTCTTGAGAGGGCATAAACAATCCCACTTCCAATAAGACTTTGTTTCTATCGAGGTATGAAGGACGGATCCAAAGAGGGGTTTTACGTTCAGAAAACCTATACACAGGAGACGAGCCTCCTGAAGAAGAATCACAACTTAAAAAAACTAGCTGCCCATTTTTCACTTTTTGCTCTACCTGAGAGCTTTTTAAAGACAAAAGAAAACCAATTTCTTTAGTATTGCGATCTGGGCGAATATTTTTAGCAAGTAAAGCAATCTCTCGACTCATATCTGGGAGCATAGCCTTTCTTCGAGAAGACTGCAGAGAAAGAGGGCCTTGGCCAATTTTTTCCAAAGGGATAGGGATCCCTCTGGGAAAGCTCGGAGCTTCTTTTTTCAAGACTTCTTGCCCATACTTTTCTCGATGGAAAGATATAGCCGTACAGATAGCATAAAAAAAGCATAAAAAAAGCGTGAGCAACCAACTTGCTTTGATAGCAAGAATTAGCATTCTTTCTACATTGAATCGGTTAGGAACAATGATCAGCAAAAGGACCTCTTCTTTTCTTTAACGCCCACGATGAGAACCTACACTTTAAATCATCTCCCAAAAAAACACAAAGAAGAACTCTCTTTTTTCAAAAAAATCGATTGACAAAAAACTTCATGAACACGAAATTAAGGCAATATAGAACGACTCACTTACCAAGGGTAATACCATGCAGAATGAGAATCCAAAAGAGGGAATCTCCGTCAAAGAGATCGAAAACTTTGCCAAACACAATCGATTTAAACTCTTCTTATGCCTAGCTTTTCTACTCGCTTGCTTTTTCAGCTTCGTCTTTTTCACGGCTTGGAGTTTGATTTTGGCTGCAGTAGGCGGGATTTTAGGGGTACTGTTTCCTGTTAGAATGGAAAAACTGATCGAAACGATCCGCTTTTTTTGCGAAAAACAAGAAAATGTAACCCAACTTATACTAGGATGCGTAGGGCTTATTCTCTCCATATTCCTCCCCCTCCTCACATTTTTCGCGCTAGGAGTTGCCGGAGGCAAGCTTTTAGGAACTTCAAAAAAAATAGTTTAATCTCTTCTCGGCACCTTCAAGAACAACCTTTACAGGACTCTTAAGGTGCTCCTTCTCATTGCGCTATAATAAAAATTATAATTCCACGCCCGCTAACAACGCAATCCCCTTTAATCCAACACGTTACAGTTAAATTAAAAACTATAACAATCTCACAATCAATACATTATAGTAATTATTTTATTTGAACTAATAATATAATATAGAATATAATTATTGCATTATCAATATTAATTCGTGTTTTACAATGGCAATTAAACTGCAAAAAACAAATTCTGCAATTACCGGAAATAATTTCATTGCAGATGAGCGCATAAAACAAGCGGAAATATTAACCAAACAAGGTAGCCCCTGGAAAGGACGCTACTACCGAGCAATCGGAAATATGGAAAAAATTCCCGTCTTAGGCTCAATCGTCCTTGCTGCTGACAAAAAAAGGGATCCCATAATTGCTCAAAGAGAAAAAGCCTGGAAAATCAGTCAATTTTCTCCATCCCAAAAGCAATTAGATCAGGTTCAAAAAATTTGGAGTAAGGAATGTGCTGAGCAAGGAATCGGAACATTGAAATCTTCTACTCCACAAAAGGCAACACCAACTCGAGCATCAGAGCCAAAACCAAAACCTGCAAAAGCATCTCTAGACGGGTTTGAGCTCACAAAAGAAGATGAAACCAATTTTAACGCTGCACTAACCTTAGGCTTATGCTTAGCAGCTATTCCTTACGCCATGCCTTACCTCACCGCAGGTGCACAAACTTTACATCCCTGGATCTTCGGTCTAGTAAATCCGCTTATAGCGTCCCTTCCGATAATACCTCTAATAGGACCTATGTTATTGGAGCAAATAAACCAAATCCCCGATAATGAAGAGATTGTACCTTCTTGGTTTAAAAAAATATTAAGCCATATGAATCCATCTTTCATGGCATTTGCAACAATGAAGGGAACAGTCTTTAATCAAGTCACAGTTCCCTCTCTTTTCAATCCTTTTGGGTTCTTTAGAAAGCTATGGAATATTTCAGCGCCAGGCCAAACTATCAACAGAATTCCTCTGACTCGCAGACAAATAACAAGAGGGTGGAAAGGAATGCAAGCTTGTTACAACAATCTGGGAACCGCCCCGATTACTACTATTGCTAAAAATTTTGCTGTCCATTTCATTAACACGGCCGCAGCCATTACTTCACACTATTTGATCGCTAACCTAGCATTTGAAAACGGATGGTACCTCACTACAGCGTTAGCTAACAAAACACCTTGGATCAAAGACTCGAATACAGTAGGCCAAATGTCCGAAATGTGCAAAGCTGCGAGAGATGACTTCTCCTTTTGGAATTTGGCAGGCCTTAACAAGAATTCTTGGAATACAATTTTTAGCTGGAATGAAAGCTTCCTCTGGAATCTCGTTCCTATTTTTGGATTTGATAAAACGAAGATGTTCTCATGCGGTAACGACTTCCCGAGTTTAGCAAAAACCACGCAACAGGGTTTTAGCTATATTAAAAATTACATGGAGACTTCATCTACTTAGATGAAGTGAAATGAAATAAACAAAAAATGCTACACCCTATGTAAACTACGCTGCAATATCCTCTTATGCCCAGAGGAAAATGGAAGATCTTTAACTAGATCTTCCATTGGGTACCAAAGATATCCTGGAATGTCTTTTTTCTCTTGAACTTCTAAAAGAGCGGGGTAGAGATCTATTTTATACCTGGTAAAGCTTTGATTTTGAGAGGGGAGATCCTCTAAAAAAAGCGCATTAATCCCTAAAAGCTTAAAAACTTCTTCTTCAATATTTTGATGAGCTAGATAGGGAAAAGAGGGGAATTCAAAAAGACCTCCCAAAACTTTCCCTTCTTCTTTTTTTTCTATGAGCACATAAGACTGATAGAGAAGAACCACCACCTGCTTTTCCAAAAAAATGGTCTCTTGTCTTTTCTGCTTATAGGGGATTTGATCAGTCTTTTTTTGTAAAAAAGCGCTACAATCTTCTTTTAAAGGACAAGAAAGACATTGCGGGGTTGCCTTACAAATCATAGCGCCCAGTTCAATAAGAGCTTCCATAATCACCCAAGATTCTTCTTCAGGTAAAAAAGAAAGGGTTTCTTGCTCTAAACGCTTTTTATTCGCAGAGGTTTTCAAATCTCCCTCGATTCCCTTATAACGAGAAATGACTCTTTCTACATTCGCATCGATAGCTGCAGCTTTTTTATGAAAAGCAAAACTTAAAATAGCCCCGGCAGTATAAGGACCTATTCCAGAAATACTCTTAAGCTCTTCCAGGGAAGAGGGGATTTCTCCTCCTTTTTGCATTAATTGCTGGGCACCTTTTTGCAAGTTACGAGCTCTACTATAATATCCAAGCCCCTCCCAAACTTTACAAACATCTTCTACAGATGCTTGTGCTAGAGAAGACAGGGTAGGGAAGCGCTCCATCCATTTTTTAAAATAAGAAACCACAACAGAGGCCCTTGTCTGCTGAAGCATGACTTCAGACACCCATACACCATAGGGACTAGGAGAATTCCTCCAAGGGAAAGACCTTTTTTCTTGTAAAAACCATTCCTTAAGATGCTTTGAGGCAAAATTAGACACAATTGACCTAGGTATTTTTTTCCTCATCATTCTATAAAAAAAGGACGAAAAAAGAAAGTGCATTGCAAATCAAAGAGTTATGGTTTGGCACGAAACTTGCTTCTTACTCCTAGTACCTATAAGTAAAAGGAGAAAAGTCATGGATCCCCTACAAAAAGTACAAACGTCCTTAGAAAATGAGGTAGATCTGTTAAGAGAGGTGTTATCCAACATGATACAAGAAGAGTCTTCCTTACTCAACTGCGATAAATCAGCCTGGCAGGAACTCATGCAAACGCGCTTTCAATTGATGCAGCAGCTTAAAATCTTTCGACAAACCTCACAAGAACACCTTTTTGCAGTATCAAGCTTAGAGATGCCTTGCAATATCTCTCTTCTCCTAGATCAACTCTTAGCACTTTTTGGCAAAATTAGCTTTCAACAAATACGCAATCACATGCTTATAGAAAATTCTCAACATTTTATTGCAATTCCTCACGCCTTAGACTATCCTCCACCTCTTAAGATCGTGACCCTTAACAAAGAAAAAAAACGATTCCTTATGACCATTCCTTAATAGGAGAAGTCTTAAATTTATGACAGAAAGTTCCACATGGTCCTGCGCCGGACTTATCTATGGCCCAGCTCCTCACTATATAGACCATCTGGCGCCTCTTTGTAGCATTTTAGGGATCCCCCTTCTCGTAACAGAGGAGGAAGAAGAATCTTTACTTCGCACGTTTTACCCTGATGTCAAAGTTCATCGTATTCCTTCCATTGAAATGCCAGATTTTCTAGTAAAGCATTTTGATATTGTTTTTGTTTGCACTCCAAGACTGCTTTTTGACGAACTCTTTTTCTTTGCTCAAAAGCTTCGCAATAAACGAGTTCATACAATCTGGTGTCCCCACGGAAATTCTGATAAAGGGCATAGATCTGTATTTATGGAAGGACTGAACAAAGAAGAAATTTCTTTAGTCTATGGGGATAAAATGATCGATTTTCTTAAACAAAAGGAAGTCTTTCATCAGCTCAAAAAACATATTGTAACAGGAAATTACAGAAAATCTTACTACCTAAAGCATAAAGCTTTTTACGATCAAATTTTGCAGGAGAAAGTTCTTAGAAAACTTCCTTCAGCAGAAAAACTTCTCTTTTACGCTCCTACTTGGAGAGATGCTGAAAGCTCTTCTTCTTTTTTCGAAGCAACTTCTATTCTTATAGAAACTCTTCCTCCGAACTGGAACCTGATCATCAAACCACATCCCAATCTTCTTATGGAAAATGAAGAAAAAAACAGAAATCTTATGGAGACTTATGAAACTAAAGAGCAAGTGCTCTTTCTTCAGGATTTTCCACCCATATCTCCTTTGTTGGCTGCTATGGATCTCTATATTGGAGACTTCTCTTCTATTGGATACGATGCTCTTTGCTGGAATAAACCCATGTTCTTCCTAAATCAGCAAAAAAGAAACCCTCAAACAGATCAAGGCCTTTATCTCCATCAATGCGGAACTGGAATCCTTCCTGATCAATATGAAAGCCTGTACGACATCATCCGATCTACCCTTCCGCAAGATGCCAGTAGATTTGGAGAAATCCGCAAAACGATTGACATGTACACATTTGGGCCAAAAAAAAACGATCAGCTGATCAAACAAGAGGTAGAAGCGTCCTATGCATGTTTTCCCGATAAAGACCTTAACTTTTTTTAATTTCTATGCAACCTAAACTTGCAGCTATTGTCACAGGCCCTGACACCTACTTAGACCATCTAGGCGCAATTGCTTATATAATGAATATACCACTTTTCATTACAGAAGAAGATACCCACCAAGCAGCTTTGACTTTTTATCCTCAAATTGACTGCATTCGAAAAGAGGCTAATGAACTCGATGCAGGCTTTTTATCCTCACATTTTGATGTTCTTTTCGAAAGCGGAAAGTTCTTTGCTTTAGAGCTTTCCTCTTATGTCAAGCTGCTTTACAACAAAGAAATTCGCTGTGTTTACTGTCCTCACGGACACTCGGATAAAGGACACTCTGCACAAAAATTCGCAGAGCAAGACATCTCTCTGGTCTATGGGCGACACATGATTGACTTATTACAAAGCACCGGAGCCTCAAATCACATCAAACAAACTGTTACAACAGGAAACTACCGACTTTCTTTCTATCAAAAATATCGATCTTTCTACGATGCTGCTGCGCATCAAAAGGTGTTTTTTCATCTAGATCCTAATAAAAAAACCGTTCTTTACGCTCCGTCTTGGCAAGACGGGGAAAACCCTACTTCCTTTTTCGCCTCTACTGGTAGATTAATCGAAGATCTGACTCCACATGTAAACCTCATAATCAAACTTCACCCTTTTTTAGCTCAGTTTCATCCCGCAGAAACGTGCTATGTGATGGAAAAACACAAAAACGACCCCCATGTATTTTTCTTAGAGAGGTTTCCTTGCATTTATCCTCTTTTGCAAGGATGTGATTCGTATATCGGAGATTACTCCTCTATAGGGTACGACTTTTTAAGCTTCAATAGGCCCTTGTATTTTCTTATACCTGAAAATGGGCACTCTTTTCACCTACATAGGTGTGGGATGACTATTCCATCTAAAGGGAACATCTACACGTTTCTTCAAAATACTTGGAAAAAAAATCAAAAGGAAAAGGAAAAAGAAAGACAAAGAGTTTATGAATATGCTTTTGGGAAAGAAAGAGATTTTTTACAGATTAAAAAAGACATCCTAGAGGTACTAAGAGAAAAGCACGGCTGAAAAGCCATGCTTTTCAGAAAATTGATCTTATTTGCAGTCTTTGCAGCTAAGAAATTTGCTTACTTCTTCATTGCAGTCTTTGCAACCAAGAAGCTTATTTGCAGCTTCCTCTTCTTCAGTTTGGCTCAAAAGCTTTTCTTCTTCTTGAGCAGAAGGAGCGTCTGGCTTTTTATCTTTACAAGGACAGCCAAAATTTTTCTCTTGTTGTACAGTTATTTCTTCTTCTGCGTATACGGAAGAAAAACCTGCTACACAAGCGATCAAGCTCATCATAATCCATTTCTTGCTCATAAAATTTCCTTTATGTTGTAGTTTTGTACTCTAGATTCCAAATTGCATCGTCAAAGACAAAGACTATAGCGAGAGTCCTCTTATACGACAAGGGGGGAAATTCGCCTTCAACGCATTCTGTGATACTCCTAAATCTGCTAGTTGTCTACAGAAAAAATCCACTAAAATGCCGATTCCTTTATCAAAAATTTATTAATACACGACACCACAAAAAAACAACTTCCATTGAAATAAATGAAAAATACATCTAAAATAAAAGTGAAATTTACAAAATAAACTCAAAATGCAATCTATACAAAAAATACTAAATATTTCACATTGGAATTCAAGCGAGGAAATTGGATTAGACCCCCCGATTCTTTCTAGTGAAAAATTAGAATCTATCACAAAAATAGCGATTGCGGCCATCACCATCGCGATTACATCGATGAGTATTTATTTTTATATAAAAAAAGCACTCACATCTAAATTTACACCTTTAAACCCCACCTCTTCGATGGAAAAGAAAATAATTGACAGTTTTCGGTCCATAGGAATCGATGTGGAAAAGGCTCCTGATGACCCAGAAGTATTCCTTTGCGTAAATAGCAGCTTTGTTCACATCAATAGAGCTCTTCAACACATCCCAGAAAAGGACAGAGAACATTTAGGAGAATTCTATTACTCTCCAGAAAAAAGATCCATCTGCTGCGACTTCAACAAAAGTTATTCTATACAATATCCCAAAGAATCTAATTGGACATCTCTTATAAAAGGTTCTCAAGACCGGAAAATAAAACAAGAAAAGACACTCTCACTTCCCAATGGGTCTCAATATTCTGAAGATGACTTTATTCATCATCCTCTTTTTTCAAATACACTAGAAAAACACAACGTATTTCAAGAGCTGTGTAAATTACAATCGCGTCCTCATTTTCAAACAGACTATCAAACCTTTTTGGAGGTCATTCAATCTGGTAATACGAGATGGGCAGAAGGATACCGATCCCATCCTGTAGAGCTTGCGTATCTTTCTCTGACAGCTTATTTAGATTCACAAATTACAAAAGAAGAACTCTTTGTTATCCAAATGCTCGCTTCTGCTTTTTTAGAATCTCCCGATTCAGCCCAGTTCTTTGTTCTTTCTTCAGAAAATATACACGCTCATTTAAAAGAATATTTCTATCTTACGAAAGAAAATGAAACGAAAGATTTTCACTGTTTACGAAATTTGGATAATAAATCCTTAATTTTGAGAACCGCCATCTCTTACGAGTCAAAACAAAACGGAGACCGCGCAGCTTACACAACAATAGTAAATAGAGGTGGAGAAAATCCTCCAGGGGTAAAACTTTTAAAATCTTCTGAACAAAAAACTCCCGTTTCACTCTTTCTTCTTCCCCCATGGTTATGGAAACGTCTTTATGCAGAACTTTTCTCTTTAGGATCGCCCCCCATAGAACATGAAGAATTTTTCGGCTTCAGAAAAAGAATAAACGACCTTATTTTCGGAAGGCCTATTTCCTACGCATCACCTTTATTCTACCTTCCCACTGTCCATCGAAGAGCTGGAACTCAATTAGCGGTTACCGCTCACGACATACTTTTTCACTGTCTCTTAGACTGGAAACATCCCTATGCACATGATCTGATTAAATTAGGGCAGAAAGTCTGGGAAATGGGGCAAGGAAGCCGATTGCTTGCTAGAAACATATTAGATAGACCTATGACAGAATCATCGTCTAATCCGGATAAAAACATTGCAGAACATATAAGACTCTATTCTCTTTTAGTGAAAGACCTCCCAGAGGAAAATCAAGCAAAATTCTTTGTTTTTTGCCAAGAGATCTTCGGAGAAAAAGCAATAGATGAAATTTTTTCTACAAATACCTTCGACTTAAAATTTCGACCTCAAAGCAATGAATCATTTTCCATCTAAAACAGGTGGAAGAATAAACACAAAGCCAAGATCATCCAATTTTGCTAAAGCATCTGCTTCGAGCGAGTAAGAGGATGCTCCTTCTCTTAGACAATGAACTTTAGAAACAATAGCCACCTCCAACCCTTCAGGAAAAAGCCCATCCCATCCTGTCGTAACCAAAAGATCTCCTTCTTGAATCAAAGTCTGAGTGTTTTTTTGCGTAGCGACAGAAATCACCTCTCCTGTTCGTAAATCTCTTGCAGGCCCCTCTTCATCGGCAAAATCGTAGTTAAAACCCACTCCTTTAAGCTTTTGACCTCTCGCTCTCCAAAGAGGATGACCGCTACCTTGTAACTCACCTTTGGCTAAGTAAGAAGAAATTTGAGAGGTCGTTAAACGATTCATAAGCTGCTGCAACGAAGCTTTAAAAACTTTCTCCTCTTCTACACTTGAAAAAAGATCTTTTCTCGTTTGCAGTAACTGCAAAAGATCTTCCATTTGTTTGACAAAGATAAGATTTTGCTCCCCGCCTCGAACAGAGCGAACTGAAGGAATAAGACTTGAGTCAGTAATTAGACGCACCTTGCATTTCATTTCCTCTACTTCTTCTACAACTCCAACCAACACATTGCCCATTACTACAGGACTATTTTTAACAATAATGGGTTCTTGTAGAGCTCGGTTATGTTTTTCGCCTACTCCTAACCAGACAAAACTACTCCAGGAAGCAGGATCTCTATAAATGACTTTTGCCGGAATGGCTTTCAATTGCAGTTTTAAGAGCGCTGCCATCTGCGTTTTTCTTCTTTGAAAGTATCCTTTCCATTTTTCCTCTGATTCTAAAGGATCAATCGATCGTATTCTTTGCATTTGCTCTTCAAGCCGATCTTCACTCAAAAGCCATTTACGAATAGGGTCTATCTGTTCATTGAGAGATCTATTTTCTCTATGTAACGCTTCCTTTTCTTGAAGAAGTTTTTCAATATTTGTATTTTGCTTAGGAATAATGGAGGCTAAAAGAAAAGACTGACTAGGAGCAAAAGAGCTGACTGCTACAGATCTCATTTTACGACTAACAGAATCAGGAAAATTCAAACAACAAAAGAGCGCAAAGAAGATAAAGACATAAGGGATTCGCTTTTCTCTTCTCAAGATTTATCCTCCTACCGCAATAAGAGCATTAACAACATAATCGATATTTCCATTACTTAATCCTGCCACGTTGATTCTGCCATCAGATGGCAGATAAATTGCATACTCTTCAATTAAACGATCTACTTGATACTTAGAGAGATTACAAAAAGAAAAAAGCCCTCGGGCACTTGCAAGATAAGAATAATCTGTTTGCATCTTTTCCAAAGAAAGATGCTCAACAAAAAGATTTCGCAGAGAATCGATTCGATCCTTCATCAAAGAAAGTTCCTCTTGCCACTGAACTGTTAAAGAAGGCGTTTGTAAAATCTTTGCTACAATTTTAGCTCCATGAAGAGGGGGATTAGAGTAGGTTCTTCTAGCTAAGACCCTCAGTTGTGATAGAACATTTGAAGCTGTATTTTCTTGAGAAAACACCATCAAAAGCCCTACGCGCTCTCCATAAAGGGAGAAGTTTTTAGAAAAAGAAACAGAAACGAGAAATTCTATGCCATGACTTGCAAAAAGGCGAATAGGAAAAGCATCTTCTTCAAAGGAAATATCAAATCCTAGATAAGCTGCATCTACAAAAGGAATAAGCTGCTTTTCCAGTACTAGATCCGCAAGGATCTTCCACTGAGCACGAGTTAAGTCTGCTCCACTTGGGTTATGACATCCTGCATGTAAAAGCACAATACTCTTAGGAGAAAGAGCTGAAAGAAACGTTAGCATTTCTTCAAAAGCAACTTCTTTTTTTTGAAAGTTATAATAAGGATAAGAGTGCACCGCAAGGCCACTTTGAGTAAATAAAGCTGGATGATTTGGCCAGGTGGGATCAGAAAGATAACACTTTGTGCAAGCTAGTTCTTTTTGAAGGAAATCCCCACCTAGCCTTAAAGCCCCCGCGCCTCCAACCGTCTGCATGAGGCTCAGATTTACACTAAGCTTTTCATAGAGAGGGCTACCCAACACCAAGCGAGCCGTTTTCTCCAAGTACAGAGGGTCTCCTTCAATAGGTAAATACCCCTTACTCTCTTCTTGGTCGAGAAGAAGTCGTTCGGCTTCTTTAACACAAAAAAGGATGGGGGTTTTCCCATCCTCAGTCTTGTAGACCCCAGCTCCCAAATTAACCTTATGCTTTCTGGCATCTTGAGAAAAGAGTCCCGTTAAACCTAAAATAGCATCCAAAGGAGCTTTGGGAACTTGAGCAAAAAATGACATTATGAACGAGCTCCTTTTCTTCTTTTTTGATAGAGATAAAAAAGAAAAACAGGCGATATAGTAATTATATTGGCCACGACAACCATCATGACATATTTAAAAGAAGAACCAACATTGATATTTCCGGGAGGAAAAAAACTAACCGCAATTGTTGATACACACGCGAAAATACCCAAAAGACAGGTTATCCACATCCCGCAAGACCCACCAGGGATCTTAAATATTTGAGGGCGATTAACATGCTTATAATGCAAACATAAGGCAGATAGAAATATAAGAACATACATGATCATATATAGCTCTGTACTTAAAGCTGTTAAAAACCAATAAAACCCATTAACGCTAGGAACCAGAAGAAAAATCGAACAAAAAAGAGTTACACAAACCGCTTGTCCAATCAAAATACGAGACGGAACACCCCAGCGATTTTTTTTTATAAAAAAAGAAGGAAGGAATCCGAATTCTGCTGCATGTAAAAGACCTTTTGCAGGAGAAATCAGCCAATTGATAATACCACCTATAGATCCCACTACAATAAGTACCGTAAGAACAGGGATTAAAAATTCCAACCCAAATACTTGAAAAAAGTTAGAAAAAACCTGCATCACTCCAGAGACTAAATTAATTTGCCCTTCAGGAACCACAAAAGCAATTGCAAGAGATCCTAAAACCATCGAAATTAAGAGAAAAGAGGCTGAAAACAATAAAGCTTTAGGAAAATTTTTCTGTGGGTTTTTGATGTCATTGACATGAACTCCCGCAAGCTCCATCCCTAAAAAAGAGGCCATAATAGCTACCAAAGAAATCCAGCTGGTAGAGCTAGAAAAAGAAGGAAGAAGAGATTCCTTAGTCAATTGAATTTGCAAAGGATTTCCAGAAAAAAACCAGATCGCCCCTAAAACGACTAAAAGAGTTAATGGAGTCATCGTTCCAATCAAGGCGCAAACATTGTTGACTCGTACCGAAAAATGAATCCCAAAAAGGTTAAGAAAGGTAACCGACCAAAAAACAACTATTATAACACTTATAAGATACATTTTATTAGAAGCAAGCTCTGGACTGATCAAGTACGCAGCCGTTCCCGCAATAAAAGATAAAATGGTTGGATACCACACCATAGTATTAATCCATTGCATCCAGATAGCTACCATGGCCCATTTATCACCAAAAGCAGAATGGACCCAATGATAAACGCCTCCTTTGTCTGGATACATGGCAGTAAGCTCTGCCGCAACTAAAGAAGTTGGCATCAAAAACACTATCGCGGAAAGGAGGAAAAAAAAAATTAATGAACTGCCAAACAAGGCGGCAGCTGGCAAATTACGAATGCTGTCAATGGAAGCAATGATCAGCATGACCAGCGAATATAAAGAAAGTTTCTTAGTCATTTATTGTCTCTTACGGTTGTATGCAGCCTTGTATTTCTTTTACTAAGCGATCGGCGTGATATACGCTTTGCAGAGCTTCTACAATCCCTTGAGAATGCACGCTAATTGCCCTTCCTTTTTCTTCTTCAAATTGATAACTCCAGGCAATGGAATGCGCATTTCCGTCAAAGATTATTCCCACCCACTCTCTTTGAGCATTAATAACCGGGCTACCGGAATTTCCTCCAATAATATCATGGGTAGAAACAAAATTCAATGGGACCTTTTTAGAGATACTGTCTTGTGCCGCGATCCAAGGGAACAAAAGATGGTATGGTTTTTCAAAACCATGCTTTTTTACATGCTCATACATCCCTCCCCAAGTCGTAAAAGGCTGTATAAATTTTTTCTTCTCTTCATAACCTTTCATCTGTCCTAAAGAAAGACGAAGAGTAAAAGTGGCATCTGGATAGACTGCATCTCCATAAAGATCAAATTCTTGCTCCGCAATAGATGTATAACACTCCCTTTGCAAAGGATCTAATGTCTCTTCCTTAACTTTACGTACCTGGCGCGCATAAACATCAACAGCCTTGGCCAAAAGGAGCAAAGGATCTAAAGATGAGATGACTCTATCTGGATTTTTATAAAGTAAAGACCTAGTCTTAAGATCATAAAGACTCGTTGATTCCATAATTTTTTTAGCTGTTTTTTGAGGAGAGGCATCTTGTAAAATCTGCTGCATTAGGGGGTGACTTGCGCCTAAAACGGAACGTAAATTTTCAAGCCCTGCCTCCAAACACATAGTTTCCCATTCTGGATAAAACGGTTCCTCAGAAAGAATTTTCATCTCACATTTAGAGAGTTCTGTATCCACATATTCAGGAAGCCTTTTTTCATTGGGAAGTTTTAACTCCTCAGACATTCTAACAAGTGTTTTAGCAAGACCATATAGCTTCGAATAATTAGATCCAAAGCCCTCTAACACAAAATGGGACTGAACATAAGACTTACTATCTTCTAAAGATGATTTTACTAGATTCCTGGGCTTTTGTGAATACTTGGAAAAAGCCGCTTCTTTTTTCTGTTTAAGGGCAATCGGAGATGCATTTTGAAAACTTTTTTTAAGCCCTTGGTAGACTTTATAAGCATTTGCTAAAGAATGACGCTCTTGAGAGGATATGCGCTCCTGCTCTTTTCCGCGTTTTGCAAACGCTGCGATTTTTTCAAGTCTATCCTCTAAGAAATGCGAAATCATAGGAATTTCAACTTCTTGGCAAAAGCGCAAATGATCTGACGTGAGCATTCGTCGAGTTTTTCCCGGATGCCCAACTACAAATAATAATTCTCCTTCTTGAGGACCCGATGAGCTCCAAGAAAAATAACTCTCTGGGTGCACCGGTTTTCCTTCCTCATAAATCCTAAAAAAACACACGTCTAAAGAGTAGCGAGGGAATTCGAAATTATCAATATCTCCGCCCATAGATGCCACATGAGAATCTGGGGCCATTACTAAACGAACATCCGTATATCGCTTATACAGATAAAGATGATATTTAGCTCCGTGGTATAAAATAACCACTTCCGGTTGCAATCCTGTATCTTTAAAAGCTTTTTTTTGGATCTCAGCACAAATTTCTTTTTGAGCTTGCTCTTTTTCTGCAAAAGAAAGATTAGATGCGATCCGAGACTGCACTTCTTCTGTAACATCAGAAATCGCTAAAAGTTGATCTACGTAAAGATTGGGACATAGAAGTTCGTCTTCTTGCAATTTTGCATAAAAACCTTCTTCTAAATAGTTCTGCTTGGAGGAAGAAAGATTATGAATAACTCTTGCTCCCACATGATGATTGGTCATCACAAGCCCCTGAGAAGAGATAAAAGAAGCTGAGCCTCCTGTACTAAATCTAAGAGCTGATTTTTGTACCTGAGAGAGCCACTGATCGTCAATTTCTACGCCATAGGTTTTAGCGATTTTTTTTTTAGGTACTTGAGAAAAAGGCCACATTCCTTCTTCGCCATAAAGAGAAAACATACATAAGACAGCACTTAAAGATAGCAGCCATTTTCCTTTCATAATACCCCAAAAAATAAATACATTTTTAAAGATGATTCAGTTCTCTTTTTATTGGATAAATAGCTCCGATCTTGTTATTTTGTCTACTCTTATTCTTATTTTTTCAGGTCTTTTCTACACTCTTATGATCAAATCTGCCACAACTACCGCTAGAAAAACTTTCGAATACATCGCCCCTCCTCTTACGACTGCTGCAATTGCAATTGCTCTCTATCATATCTCTCAACAAGCTCGCCCCCGAGAAGAAAAAGCCCTTCAAGCTGCAGGCGTAGCTTTTTTAGGAACTCTGGTCTTGTGTGCTTCCAGCAGCACTGTTCAAGAAATATTTGAAAAAGAATTTTGGGATGGAGTTGCATCCATTTTTTTCTCATCTACAAATCTAGAACCTGTAGAAGTACTAACCAGAAAACTCTTAATCTTTTCAACAGATAGGATTCAAAACAATCCGAGTCTAGAAGCTCTATATACAGAGCTGCAACTACTTTCTGCCTATCAAGGACAAATACAAACCCTGAGAGCTGAATACTACGAAGAATTGGAGTTGGATTTAGAACACATCGCACAAGAAATGCGAGCTGCTCATCAAGACATCAACTATTTAGAACGTTGTTTACTAGATAAACTACAAATTCTCGCGCAAAAAAATCTGCTAAACAGAGCCGAAAAAAATCTACTTCGCTCACTCACAGCTAAAAGACGAGTTTATGGAGAAAATCACACAGATCTAATGATAACTGAAGTAATTGTAGCCATGCAAGATCAAAAGCAAAGAGCTAAGAAGCAATCAGAAAAAGAATTCAATAGAGCCTTAGATTATCTAAATTGTCCATTTAACCCAATTCCCCTAGATACTAGCTGGGATAAGGCTTCGATAGACTCTTTTGAATACAAGATGTGTATCCCAGCGAAAAATGCAGCGATTTGCGAAGTAAAGGGCAAGAGAAATTATATGGAAGATGCATCTCTTGTAGTTGAAATAAACATCTCAATAGCAGGAAAGATTCATCGCATTCCACTCTTGGGTGTTTTTGATGGCCACTTAGGCTCTCAGGGTGCAGAAAAGGCTCTAAAGGCCTCTGATTATGTAAATGAAAGACTCCCTGCAAAACTCAAAGAAAAAATCGAACATTTTCTTACAAAACTTTCCGCAACTACTTTAACGGATGAAGTTCTTTATAACGCTCTGCGTCACGCTTTAATAGAACTTCACGAAGAATATCCAGGAGTTAATGGAACAACTGTCAATATAGGTTTGATTGCAAACAATGCTATTTATGCTGCAAATATTGGAGACTCTAGATCTGTATTTGTAGACAACCAAGGAAATGGCATCCAACTTACAGAAGATGCTGAAGCGGACAACCCCAGACACAAAAAAATCATCAATGATCTAGGAGGAAAAGTCTTGTTTAAAGGAAACTCTTGGAGAATCTCTGGGATTACCGGGATGGGAAGCGCACTAGGAGATCCTGAAATTACTGGAATCAATCCTACGGTTGACATAACAAAAACCCCGATCCCGCCAGAAGGGGGTATCTATTTAGCAGCTTCTGATGGGCTATGGGATGCGGTAAGTTCTAAAAACGCTTGTAAGATTCTTTATGACAATCGTGACTCAAGTGCTTCGAATCTTGCAAAAAACATGCTCTATTCTGCTTGGCTGGCCGGATCTGAAGATAACCTGTCTGCTATTGTTCTAAAGATTCCAGGCAATAAATCATAGCCAGAAATATTAAAACTGACTCGTACGATAACATATCCGCAAGAAAGAAAAAATTTAACTAAATGGAATGTCCCACTAAATTCCATATATTTTCATCTGTTTTTTTGTTAAGTCGCTAGAGAGTCACTTTGTAGTAGCACTATTTTAGTTCTTTCTTATAGAATCTCTCTATATCTATCCGGGGCGTTAGCTCAGTTGGTAGAGCGCAACAATGGCATTGTTGAGGTCAGCGGTTCGATCCCGCTACGCTCCATTCCCTCGATAGAACTGATCCATTTTCTCTAGCATTTGCTTTTGATCTTCATAAAGAACAGGACATGGTGGCAAGCTTTTCAGAAAAGTCTTTCCATAGGGCTTTGTCATAACTCTACGATCCAAACAAACAACACAGCCTCGATCATCTTTTGTACGGATAAGTCTCCCGAATCCCTGCTTAAATTTCAAACAAGCTTGGGGGAGAGAATACTGACTAAAAGGATCTTTACCCTCTTTTTCATAGACTTCGCTCATCGCTTGAAATAAAGGCTCTGAAGGGACTTTGAAAGGAAGCTTTGTCATGACAACGCAGCGAAGAGTATCGCCCGCAACATCGATGCCCTCCCAAAAAGAAGATGTTGCAAAAAGAACACTGTCTTCACTTTTCTTAAAACGTTCTATAAGAAGAGGCCTCGCCATCTCACCTTGTTTCATATATGAAGCTTTAGGTTTTTTTGAAGAACGCTGCACTTTTTCATAAACGGTATGGAGCATTTCATAAGAGGTAAAAAGGATAAAGCAGCCTCCTTGAGAAATACGAATAATCTCTTGAACTACATCAGCCACTTGATCTGCATACCCTCTTTCATGAGGAAGCAAAAAATCTTTGGGAACTAAAAAAAGCGCATTTTTAGCAAAGTCAAAAGGAGATCCATACTGCTTTTCTTCTGTTCTTTGGCACAGCAGTTCATCACTAAGACCTATTTGCTGTTTTAACAAAGAAAAATTTTGATTAGAGGTTAGAGTTGCGCTACATAAAACGGCAGTTTGCTTTGTCTGAAATAAGTGTTCTTGCAGATATTTAGATACATTGAGCCTAGCATCTACCAACGTGATGTTTTTTATCGCAAGTGACGGGGTCGCTTCGATCCATCTCACTCGACTTTTTTCTTCATGGACAGCAATAAAAGCATGAAGCTCTGCGAGTTTTTGCTGTAAATAACTCTCTACAAAATCGAAAGCTACCGTATGAATAGACAGGCTTTCTCTATCTAATTCAGAAAGGCCAGAAAGACCTTCTTCTATAAATCTTTTCAGCAAAGTAAAAAGCTTGTCACACTCTTTTTGAGTTTGAGAAAAAAGCGGCTGGATCTCTTCTTGCCAAGAGGGGTGAGCTGCTTGCTCAGCTGAAAAACGCCATCTTCGCTCTCTGATTTCAGAAGCTTGCTCTTTAAACAGATGTTGCTCACAAAATTCTTCAATTTTCGCAAAAAGCTCTTCCATTTTTTCTAAAGCACATTTTTTTTGAGCCGGGATCTCTATTTGAAAAAGAAGCAACCATTCCTGAGAAAACTTTGCCTTTTTTTGAGAAAGGTCTTGGGAAAATAAAGCGATTCTACTTTTCTGAGGTTGGAACTCTGAATAAATTCTTCCTAAATGTCTAACCATGTCGAGTCGGTCTATCCTTACAGAAAAGCTTTCTAGAGCAATTTCTTCCAAGTGATGAGCTTCATCCACAATAATTCGAGGCGTTTTTGGCAAAATAGATCTTTCTTCAGCAAAATCAGGTCTCATGCGCATAGCCAGCTCTGAGATCAATAAATAGTGATTTACAATAAGAATTTGTGATTCTGCTACTTTCTTGCGAGCTTGAAAAAAAAAGCATTTTTTAAAATGAGGGCATTCTATGTGAGTACAAGCACCTCTCTCTGCCGCAACTTTTTCCCACATCCCTGGAGTAAGAGAAAAGGAAAGCTGAGAAGAAGTCCCTTCCCAGGAAGTCTCAGCCATTTGCCCTAAGCGATGCAAATCCTTTTGCTCCTCAGCAGGAAGATGCAAGGCTTCTTGTTTTAGCTCGTCATGCTTGCGATGGCAAAAATAATTGCCCATTCCTTTAACAAGTGTTACTTGCAAATCCAGGCCTAGCAGATCTAAAAGAAATGGAATATCTTTTTTTAGAAGCTGCTCTTGCAAGGCTATTGTATGAGTAGAAATAATGGTAGTTTCTCTTTGAGAAGCAGCCCAAAGAAGAGCTGGGATTAAATAAGCCCAGCTTTTGCCAACGCCAGTTGCGGCTTCTGCCAACAAAAAGCGGCCTTCTTTATAAGCACGCATAACCTGCAAAGCAAGGTCTTGCTGCTCCGCTCGCATCTCATACCCTTTGAGGGCTTTACTAAGAAGGCCCTCCGAAGAGAAGATCGATTCAATTGGTAACATGTTAATCAGTTTCTAAAAGGTCTAAGAACGCTTGCAGTTGTTTTGAACGCGTTGGATGGCGCATCTTTCTTAAAGCCTTAGCTTCAATCTGACGAACCCTTTCTCGTGTGACTTTAAAGCGTACTCCAACCTCTTCCAAGGTCTTAGGCTTACCGTCTAAAAGGCCAAAACGTTCAATGAGCACTGTTCTCTCACGATCTGTAAGAGTCGCCAGAACTTCACCCATTTTGTCTTTTAAAATAGCATAACCAGTAGCTTCTGCCGGCGATTCGATCGCCGTATCTTCTAAAAAGTCTCCAAATTGACTCTCTCCGCCATCTCCCACTTCTGCTTGTAAAGAGATCGGATGTTGCGCAATTTTGTAAATTTCTCGGACTCTTTCTGGAGTGAGACCAAGTTCGCTTGCAAGTTCTTCCGGAGTTGGCTCTCGACCCGTTTCCATCATCAACTTTTTAGCACCGCGAAGGACTTTATTAATTGTTTCAATCATATGTACAGGGATACGAATAGTCCTTGCTTGATCTGCGATTGCTCGCGTCACAGCTTGACGAATCCACCACGTAGCATACGTAGAAAACTTATATCCTCTACGATATTCGAACTTCTCTACCGCCTTCATGAGACCCACATTTCCCTCTTGTATCAAATCCAAGAAAGAAAGGCCTCGGTTGGTATATTTTTTCGCAATGGAGATCACAAGACGAAGGTTCGACTCCACCATTTCGCGCTTGGCTTCCTGGCTCTTGTCCATCCAACGCTGTAGCATACGAACATCTTTTTTGAACTCATCCATAGTTCTTCCGGCCGCTAGCTCTCTTTTGGCCAGTTTCCTTCGGATCCCTTGCAATTTAGAAGCTGCAAACTTATTTTTTTCTGCACGAGGAATTAACTCTTGGATTTCTCGCTCCAACACTAAGAAACGATCATACGCAGTGAGAATAACTTCAATAAAATCTTCAATGATATTGTGTTTACAAAAAATCCTCTTAAGATAAGCCTGAGTACGAATTCTGCACTTTTCTATATCTTCAGAAATTTTAACACGATCTACTTTTTTCAGGCTGGGGTCTTTTAATTGAATCTGCAAAGTCTCTAAAAAAGCATCTTCTTGTTTTAGGAGATTGCATAATTTAGGCAAAAGCACCAAATAGGCCGCTTTATCCGAAACTTCTTTTTCAGAAACAATTTTATCAAAGCGATCTTTTCCCGTGATAAGGTAATTGGCGATAGAGATTGCTTCTCGTGTCGAGTAGCGAAAACGCATAATGATGCGCTCGATCTGAATTTGCGCTTTCTCAATTCTTTTGGAGATTTCAACTTCTTCTTCTCTTGTCAGCAAAGGAACAGATCCCATTTCCTTCAAATACATGCGAACAGGATCATCGGAAGTTCCTTCCGTACGCTTGACAGCTCCCTCTAATTCTTTAGCTTCTTTCTTTCTCTCTTTTTGTCTTTCTACTTCAGCTTGGTTCAGGATTTGGATATCCATCCCACTTAAGAAAATCAAAATCTGATCGATTTGCTCAGGAGAGTCAAAGCTCATAGGGAGAATTTCATTGATCTCCTCGTATGTGATATGCCCTTGCTCTTTGGCAATAGCTACGAGTTCTTCAATTTTCTGTTGGTGCTGAGGACTGAATAAACTACTAAAGGTCGCTTTCGACATAATATCCCGAGAAAAGAATTAAAAAGCCTTCTTAGAACAATAGCAGGTAGAGAAGTTATAGGCAAATTCTTTGCTACAACTTGCGCTTTAAAAAAAATATCTCCATCCTTTCTTCCTATAAAAAGAGGATCACAAAAAAAATGCCAACCCATTTTCTCAAGAGTATTTTATCCGGATATTCTCTCGAAAAAACGGGCAGTCTTTCCTTTTTCCTGAGAGACACTAATGATCCCATTTTCTGCCTTCTTCCTTTTTGGATTTCTCAGGAAAAAATTCGACAGCTCCTCTCCCTCCAAAAGACTTCCCACACCCTTATTTACTTAAAACCTTTATACAACTTGTGCCCACCCTCACAAAAACTACTTCTAACTTTGCAGCCCTTATATTTCATGACACCTCAAAAAAACAAATCCTTTCTTTTCCATGACAGGCGCTACCTAAAAACGCTCTCAGGACCTTACCTTCTTCCTCCCTTATCCATAAGTCTTTCCCCCCGCCTCAAAAGCCCCATGATTCAATCATTAGAAGAAACCCTCTTATTTCCCTCAAGACGCAACACTCCTTTCTGTTTTCAAGGAGACACTACTCATAGATTGCAGCAAATAGAGTACTTACAAAGACTTCAAAAGAGACAGACGCTTGAACCAAGCTCTTCGCGCCCAATTTACAGTTTTTTTAAAAAAATTTTAGACAGCTAAATTACCTAGACTCAAAATCACCACTCTTGAGAAGCTCTCTCTGCAATCTTTTTAAAAAATAAAAAGTATACAAGAACCCCCAAGGTTAACAAAAACTGAAGACACTCTTTAAAGGGGAATATTTTTTGCAAAGAATTTATTGAAGGATTTTTATCATTATAAAAAACACTCCAAGACTTTTGCTCAAAAGCCTCCATCGCGCTCTGCGCCGAGGGAAGATTTAAAAAATAAGGCTTGGAAAGCTCCATTGCCCCTTCTAAAGGGTCTTTTTTGACAGGATCGAACAGGTAAGAAACATGCAAAGCAAAAGAAGAGGGACTTTTTTCAAAGACGTCCCACTTAGTCGATAAAGCTTTAGTCTCTCGGTTTAAGGAAAAATATGCACAGAGTTGGCAGGTGGTTTTTACCAAGAAAAAGCCTGTAACTGAAGATGTTACAATCAAAAGGCCTATCCAAATCTTCCTCACGCCTGCCTCCCAGTAATATTCTCACTTTGACGAATTATAGGGAAATTAAGTATATTAATCTCCATCTTTATTCCTTTAAGGCAAAGAGTTACTTATGGCAGACGAAAACAAAAAAAAACCTAAGACAAAAGTTCCGACCGCAGTGAAAAGAGAGTTGCAGAACGAAAAACGCAAACTCCTCAATAGAGCTTTTCGCTCAAAAGTCAGCACAGCTGTTAAAGCGCTGATAACACCTGGTGCAGAAGTGGCCCCAAAGCTGAATTCTGTATATAGCCTAATGGACAAAGGTGTTAAAAAAGGTGTTTTTACACAAAATAAAGCGAATCGCTTTAAATCACGCATCACCAAAAGATTAGCAGCAAAAGCATAATTTGCTCTTTTCCTCTACAAGAGAAGGTTTATCGTCACGATCAAAACCTTCTCTTATTCTATACAAGAACAAACAAAACCCTCTTCAGCTTTAGATGCCAAATTTGTGATAAGCCTGGAAGAAAGGCCTGACATTTTCCGGGAACTCTTCTGTAAAAGCATTGAAAGCACAGACATTTCCCCAACAAGAAGAATTTCTTTTTTAGCACGAGTAACTGCTGTATAAAGAACTTCACGCCCAAATCGCTCACTGCCAGGCGGAACTAACGCAATCACACGGTCGTATTCACTCCCCTGACTTTTATGCACTGAAAGACAGTATCCCCATTCAAAAGGAGGAAGTGTTACTGCAGAAAATATACGCTGAGAAAAATGCGCTTTCTCATCCGCGGTAAAACGCTTTTTTCTAAAAGAAGAAACCTTAGCAACTAGAGTTCCTGTATCGCCATTCATCAACTGCATCTCTTCGCAATTTTTCGTAATCAGAATGGGAACTGAAAGCAATGCGTCATCTTCTTTGCCTTCTAAAAATTTTTGCAACATCATCTCATTAATACTTTCTACCCCCAAAGGCCCCTTGCGAATACAGCTTAAAATTTGCAAAGAAGGATCTATATATTGCTCTTGTATCCATGAGCGGATTTCTGAAATTTGAGAAGAAGAAAAGAAAGAAACAAAAGATGAAGAAAAAACTTTTTCTTCATCACCATCTAAAATAGCTCTAGCAAAAGTGAGCAGCTCCTTTTTTTCAACACGCAAGCATTCTTGTAAAGAAAGAGAGGGAAGATCTGCTATTTTCGCTACCTGCATCAAATCAGCAAAAAAAGAACCAGACTCTACAGGGGGGAGTTGATCTTTATCTCCAATGAGAACAAGGCGCCCTCCCCCTTGAAAACTCGACAATAATCTAGTAAATAAAGCCCCATCAAGCATGGATGCTTCATCGATTAAAAAAAGATCTGCAAAAAGGGTTGGGCTATGTTTTTTCATAGGACTCTTTAGAAAACTATGCAGTGTTTTACATTCGATTTTTGCAAGATTTTCTAATTGAGATACCAATTGTTTTTCTAAATGCGCTGCAGCTTTTCCCGTAGGTGCTGCTATTTTAATAGATGCGTTTTTTCTTTCTTCTTCTGGGAGGCTTGCAAGAAATGTTTTTGCTATTTCTGCAGCAGTAAATGTTTTACCACTGCCAGGGCCTCCAGATAAAAAGCATATCGAGGAACTAAGAGCAAGGGCTACAGCTTTCCTTTGCTCCTGATTAAGAAGTGTATTTTCTATCTTAGGATCTTTCAGGCAAAACTGCGGAGAGCTTTTTAAAAGTCTTTGAAGATGAAAAAGAAATTTCGTTTCTAAAAGCCAATTTTTTTGAAGATATAAACGATTTTGGAAACGACAAAGAGGGGTCAAGGGAGCAGGGCTATCCTCTGTCACTTCTTGGCAAAAACTAGAAGAAAGGTGAGTAATTCCTGCTGATACTTTTTGCTCAATTTCCTTTCCAATTCCTTCTTCATCAATCATCCAGGAAGGTGATGGATGGATTTTCCCATCGGGAAAAATCTCTAAACAAAAATGCCCTTGTCTTGCGACGGAGAAAAGATAAGCATAGAGAAATAAGGATTCTTTTTGAACCTCTGAAGAAGCGTCTTTTAAAAGAGTTTGAGCAAAATACACATCAATAGGAGAAAAGATTTCATCCTCTACAAGTTGCCATATTCTTTTTAATGATGAATTTTCAATCTGACCCATAAACGAAATTTTCTTCCCATCATTTTCATAAGATATCGTTATCTAAGCATACAAAAGAATGATTCATCCGTATAGATAAAATTCGGGGTTAACGTAGGATATCAGCGTTTTTTTTGCGAAGAAGGGGCTACAGCCCAACTTCGAATGCTCCTTGTATGCCATTAGCTGCTTTTGCTTAAACTACCAAATATAAGGACATTATTTTCCCATTTTTCTTGAGAAGATTTGGAAAATTTTCCTTTTTTTGTAAATGAAGCTTTTTGATGAAACTTATAAAGAAAGTTTTTTTTCACAAGGTCTGCAACAATTTTTTCAATGCCACGGTGAAATGTATTAGGGGGCATATTATCTAAGGCATGTTTTATTTTATGCTTAACCTCCTTATCATATAAATATTCGAACACTTGATTGCATATCTCACTTCGATCTTCAACAATCTCGCCAATTCCATAGCAGGAGATAATCTTCTGATTAATCTCTTCCCAATATAGACATGAAGAAGTGTTATCAGCAAGAATAGGCAGACGCATTTGAATCGCCTCTGCAATTGTCCCTGGCCCTGGTTTGGAAATTAAAATGTCGGAAACAGCCATAAAATCTGATACTTTTTCTGTAAATCCTACAGAATAAATCGCATTAGAAGGGTGGGGCACTATTTCATTAAGGGAATTTAAAAGATCTGCATTTTTCCCAGCTATGACAATTAGTTGAATCCCTAAATTTTCTTCAGCAAGATCCTTAGCATATTGATAGGCTAATTCAGAACCGTTACCCCCCATTATAATTAAAACCGTGGGCTTATTATGAAGACCATGCTCCTGTCGGATTTTGTTACACTTTTTTTTCTCAAAAAAATCGGCACGAATGGGCAGCCCAATAGGATGAATTTTGCACGGGGATATATTTTTACTTAACAGCAAATCCTTTGTCAAAGAAAGTTCTGTTCCTGTTGTAATTTCAAAAAACTGATGATGAACTTTATCAAAATCCTGAATCCAATTAGTTATATCATTATCTGTAGTAATTAAAAGATATGGAATGTCCCTCTTTCGAGCAGCTTCAGTTGCTGGGAAATTAATTAAAGGAGCAATCGAAATAACAATATCTGCATCTTCTTTTTCAATGAGAGCTGACCTGCTCCCCATAAATAGGTCCAGCTGAAATTAAAGGTTTGTGATAAAACTTAAGGTTAAAGGAGTCACAAATCATGAGAAAATCAAGGTTTACAGAAGAGCAAATCATTCAAATTTTAAGCGAAGGAACTGCAGGAGCGAACGTCAATGAGCTATGTAGAAAACACGGCATATCGACTGGAACTTACCATCTATGGAAGTCTAAATTTGGAAATACAACTGTCTCGGAAG
>JAIETG010000013.1 GCA_019745395.1 Rhabdochlamydiaceae bacterium
TAAGCCCCTCATCGCCAATGGTACTGCACACAAGAGTGTGGGAGAGTAGGTCGCCGCCAAGGTTTTCTTTCATCCCTCTAGATAGCAATGTCTAGAGGGTTTTTTTTTGTCTTAAAAAAATGATAAATTTGATCGCATATAAAATGTCCAACTGTTTTCTAGTTATTCTGCTTATCATCATAACGCCACTACAAGGTATAAGTACTCTTCCAGAAACTTTGCCTTTACAGCCTTTATCAGGAGGCTATGCACCCACAAAAAATTTCCTATTTGAAGAATCTGGTCATTGTTATGTTCTTAGGGTCAAAGATCCTGATGAGCCTAGTTCTTTACGTAAAAAAGAGTTTTTTGCTTTGGAAGAAGCCTCGAAAATGGGAGTCTGTCCTCAAGTACATTATTTGTCCGAAGATTTTTCTTTTGCAGTCATGGATTATGTTTTTGAAAGCACATTATCTTTAACGCAAGCTAAAGATCTGACCTGCTTGATATCAATAGCTCGGGGGTTTTCCAAGTTACATAAAATGTCTAAAAATCCCTTTATAGGGGAATCTCGGACAGCTCTTTTTCTTAATGCATATCATGAAATCAAAGATGTAAGTTCTTCTACTGAGTTGGAAAATGCTGTAAAACGACTTCCAAAAATCCAAAAAGCAATCATGAAATATGAGGATGAGTTTGTGATGATTCATGGAGATCCTCATCCGAGAAATCTATTTCTCACTGGGGGACAATCTCTTTTGTTTGTAGATTGGGAAGATGTTAATTGGGATGATCCTTGTCATGATTTGAGTTTTTTTTGTTTGACGCATGATTATACAGAAGAGGAGGAAAAATTGTTTTTATGCCATTACTTATCAAAAAATCCTTCTTCGGAATTTTCTCAGAGGTATTTTCTTTGTAAGCAAGCAAATCTCATTTTCTTGTCTATTTGTTGTATGAGAATGGGATTGAATCTTGCACAAAGATTGGGGCAACCTCTTGTATCGGATAGTCTTTTACAGGATTGGTCCTATTATGTGAAAATTTGGGCAGAAAATACAGAGCATTCCCCTCAGTTTTTGTATGATTGGGGGCTCTGTGCTTTAAAAATACTCAAAGAAATTTAATTTAGATGGAAGTGTAGTGAAATTTTACAAACAATCTTTCTTGGTGGCAAAGGAGAGGGGGGCACACCAGATCCCATCCCGAACCCAGAAGTTAAGCTCCTCATCGCCAATGGTGCTGCACACAAGAGTGTGGGAGAGTAGGTCTCTGTCAAGGTTTTCTTTCATCCCTCTAGATAGCAATGTCTAGAGAGATTTTTTTTATTTTCAATAGATGATACTACTGTCGAATTTAATTGATTATTTCTTCGGAAAAGTTGTAGAATCTGTGCCTTAAAAGTAAGGAAAATGTGCTTGTGAAGAGAATCTCTTCACGTACTTTTTTTATAAATAATCTTTCTTGGTGGCAAAGGAGAGGGGGTCACACCTGATCCCATCCCGAACTCAGAAGTTAAGCCCCTCATCGCCAATGGTACTGCACACAAGAGTGTGGGAGAGTAGGTCGCCGCCAAGGTTTTCTTTCATCCCTTTAGATCGCAGGGTCTATAGGGATTTTTTTTGTCATTTTTAAAAAACATACATATAGTAAATGGATTTTTATTTTTGTGTTTTATAGTTGTGAAGTTAAATCTTTTTTTCATTGTTTGAATGTAAAAAAGATTAAATGGTATAATTATTCAAAACACAGGATTTTTTATGCCCATTAATCAAGTTCCTAGTACTTCTACTACCTTAAAAAACATTCAAGCTCCCGTAAAAAAGGAAGAAAAGCATGATGCAAAGAAGACTAGCTCATGGAATCGATGGACTGTATCGATTGTAGTAGTGGGCGGGATTTCTTTAGTTGCACTTTCCGTTTATCTTTACAATACTGGGACTCTTTATAAGTCTGCCAAAGATAATGTAAAAGTCCCTATACACAAAAATGATTACTTTTGTCGTGAAGATGCCGGAGAGCTTTATAAATATGGGGCTTCAAGTTTTGAAGGAAAGTCCGGTCACAGGGGTTATAATGAACCTGCGTGCCTTACTAGTGTTTTGGCTCCTTTTTGCAAATGGGCTGTAGAAAAAATGTGCAAAGAGAAGGGCGATGTATGTACGAACGTTGAAGTTACAGGCATTTATTCAGAGCATGGAAGAGATTTGCTTTGTTATACAAAAGCTACATCTAATGACTGTGAGGAAACTTTTCGTCCTGTAGGCTCTTCTTTTTGGTCCTGGCTTGATGTAGAGGACTTTAATGGATGGAAAAACAATCCCGTTGTTACTTGGGCTCGGCAATTGCAGAGTGATTCTTACAAGGAGCAGAAAATATCTTTTAAAACACGAATAGAATGTCCTAAAAATAGTTGATTGTCTCTTTAGAAAAGTTGTAAAATGAAACCCTTTATACGCGATTAGGAACACCATTTTGAGACGAACCACTGGATATTTGTCCCCACCGGATTTACAGCAACAGCTGAAACGAGAGTTGAAAAATATCATCTGCGAGTATGACAGACTAATTATTGCAGAAGGACCTCCACAAACCGCTCATTGGGCGCAAAACATTTGGTTTGATCCTCAAGTCATTTCTTTTACCTCAATTTCAGAAGCGGCTAAAAAGCTGAAAGAGATGCAAAAGCTTTGGTCTTTTTACCCTTATAAAAATATTCGAAGAGGGACGTTAATTTCTGAAAAACTTCCCTACTTTTCTGCTAAGCCTATAATTTTCCCCTCTAGTATTCCTAAAGCTCCATTAGGATCGTGGACTCTTTTAGACCCAAATACTCTCTTAGCATCGCCTCTTTGCTCTAGCTCCTTTGCTCAAGGGGAAGTACATTTTCAAGAGTCTAAAGTCCCACCAAGCCGGGCCTATCTAAAATTGTGGGAAGCTTTGACGAGAATAGGGGTAATTCCAAAACCGGATGATGTTTGTTTAGAAGTGGGGGCAAGTCCGGGAAGTTGGACTTGGGTTTTACAGCAACTTGGATCAAAGGTTATAGCCGTGGATAGGGCTTTATTAGACCCTTCCGTTTCCTCTCTTCCCAATGTTACTTGTTTGAAAAAAGATGCATTTTCTTTAAAACCTATGGATTTTCCTAAACTTGATTGGATTTTCAGTGATTTGATTTGTTATCCAGAAAAGCTATTAGCTTGGCTCAATCAATGGCTTGAGATCAACGCAAAAATTAACTTTGTCTGTACTTTGAAATTTCAAGGGGAAGGTGATCGTGATATTATTAAGGAATTTGAAAAGATCGCGGGAAGTCACATCGTTCATTTATTTCATAATAAGCATGAACTAACGTGGTTTAAAATTGCCCAAGAGTGATTTTTTCAAAATCTTGTTGCTGTAGTCGTATCCTATTCGTTTTTAGTTGCTTGAGTTTTATTTCTCTTGCTTTCTGATTTTAGATTTTCTGATTTTTAATGTGTAAAAAATCCGAATCAAAAGTCGTAATGAGCTTGTATTCAGCTTGTCGCGAATGTTTTTTTGTGTTTTTTTCTTTATAGTATGTTCTTGTGTATTAGATCTTAAAATAGATTTTTAAAAAAATAATTTGACCGACTCTTTTTTATCTTTCATACTAATGTTAATAAGTTGAGGAGATTAATTAAGGCTAGTAGTTTATGAGGTTTTTTTCTCTGAACGTGACTTCTTATAGGCTACTGTTGTTTTCTCTGAATAATTAAATGTATTTACTGTAATAATATTTAGTTTTTTAAAAAATAATAAGGAGTTTTTTGTGGCAGCTATCAATAAAAAATTACAGATTAAGAAAGTGAAATTTTCTGGCAACATTTTCATGCTAGGCTGCGGCAGCATTGCTCAGTGTACGCTTCCTCTTTTACTTAAGCATTTGGATGTCAAACCATCTCAAATCACGATTATGGATTTTACAGATAAAAAATCTCGGATTAGTAAAGAGTTGAAAAAAGGAATGCGCTATATTCAAAAACGTTTGAATAAAAAAAACTATCAAAAGATCTTACGAGAGCAATTAAAGGCCGGTGACATTTTTATCGATCTTTCTTATGGTGTAGATACGCGCGCGCTCCTAGATTGGTGCCATAAAAATGACGTTCTTTTTGTCAATACAGCTGTAGAGCACTGGGAAAATGTATGCCCCTCTACAGAGGATCCTTCCATTCATACGCTTTATTTCAAACAAATGGAGCTTTGTGAGCTTACAAAATCTTGGAAGGGCAAAGGGCCAACGGCTATTATAGATCATGGAGCAAATCCAGGTCTTGTTTCCCATTTCACAAAAGAAGCCCTTGTAGATATAGCAAATCATCTTCTCAAACATAAGCCGAAAGATTCCAGAATCCCTGGTATTAAAATGGCTATGAAAACAAATAATTTCGCTAAATTAGCTCAGCTTTTAGATGTAAAAACTATTCATATTTCTGAGCGTGATACTCAGATTTCCGATAAACCTAAGCAGGTGAGGGAATTTGTGAATACATGGAGCGTCCCGGGGTTTATGGAAGAAGGAGTGAAGCCTGCGGAGCTTGGATGGGGAACGCATGAAAAGCGTCTGCCTGTAGGCGGCCTTGAGCATAAGAAAGGTCCTCGAAATCAAATTTATCTTCCTCAAAGAGGAATTAAAACATGGGTGCAGTCTTGGGTTCCCAGTGGGCCTATTACGGGTATGGTAATACAGCACGGAGAGGCGTTTAGTATTTCTCGACACCTTACACTTTTTCAAAAAGGAAAACCGGTTTATCGCCCTACAGTCCATTATGCTTATTGTCCTTGTGATGGTGCGATCAATTCTTTACATGAACTAGAAATGCAGCACTTTGTTCCTCAACCAAACCAGCGAATCCTCAATGATGAGATCATTTCAGGTGTAGATGAGCTAGGATGTCTTTTGATGGGACATGACTTCAAATCCTGGTGGATCGGTAGCTTGCTAGATATCGATGAATCGCGAAGACTTGTGCCGCATCAAAATGCGACGACGTTGCAAGTTGCGATTTCTGTCGTAGCTGCCACCGTTTATATGATTAAGCATCCAAATGAAGGTTTTTGCGCGCCAGATGACCTTGATTACAAAGAAATCCTCTCTATTGCCAAACCCTACTTAGGAAAATTCATTTCTAAACCTGTGGATTGGACGCCTATGGATCATTTTAGGGATATTAATAACTTTAATCAAAAAGTTCCCCCTAAAGAAGATATGTGGCAGTTTACCACATTCCTCATCCCTCCGCAAGTCTTGTAAAAACTACAAGATGATCAAAACTGACGGTTCTATCGACCGTTAGTTTTTTGTAGAAAGGTTTTTTGTGCTAAAGATTTATTGATTCATTGTTTGTTTGTTTTTTTTAAATTTTCAATCAATATTTGAATTCTAATAAATTACTTCACTATTCAAATAGTCCGTTTTAATGTATATTCTTCGGCTTTATTCTTAGATCCATGGCATATGTCTACCATTTTTTCTCCCTATATTATTACAGATAAGGTGTCGGCTTTTTTAGCAGGTCGAGTATTCCTATCAATTCCAGGTAAACCGTGGAACCAGCCCCTTTTAATTGGTGATGTAGTTCGTGGTTTTCTATCAGAAATCCAAGCTTCGCAAGAGATTCAAGAAGCTTGTACTAAGATTGAAGCATCTCTTACTGGTAGCTACTTAGCCAACCAGGTCGTATCTCTTCATCCTGTTGTCAATGATAAGGATTTTAAAATTCATTTTTTTGTGCAAGAAGGGGTCGATAAAAGCCTGCTTTATCAAAAAGTTCATCGGATAGCTGCGAGATATTTTAAGAGCAAGGTTATTGCTGATAGTTCGAAATTTTCCGAGTACTCTTTAAGGGACATAGGAGTGCTAAAAGATCGCGTCACTTTTGTTAAAGATATGATGTTAGGATCGATTGGCCTGGCTGCAGAGACAGAAGATCTGCCTTTCGAGATCAACATGCTTTTTTTAAATGCGTCTTCTTTAACGCATTTAGCGAATGTCGATAGTCTGGAAGTCCCTCTGCAGGTATTTAATGGGGATCTTGGATCTGAAAGAGCTGGTGAATTTATTCTTCGTTCTAAAGAAGGCGAGGATGTAGGGCAGATTTTGTCTCAGCTAGAGCAAAGAGTCATCACTTCTTCTAAAAATGATTGGAATCCTAGAGATGTAAGCCATTTTGAGCTAGCTCGCTATTTCATATGGATAGTTGATAGATGGACAGAACTTGGGACTTCCGTATTTTCTTGTTTTTATCAGGGATCTATTGAGAAAAAAGGTACTTTGAAAAATCTATGGCCAAGTCTTTGTGATATCGTTGTAGATAAGCGATCGACGTTTCCAGCCTATCCATTTTTTTTATTATGCAATTTTCTTTTTCATGCTCCATCTGATCAAGCTTCCTCTTCCTTGCTAGAAATGCAAGATGTTTTCGATAACCTATTGCAGAATGTGCCTCAATGCAAACCTTTGCAAAAGGTTTTATATACTGAAGTAGAGGTAGCAAAGGAAAATAGGGGAAGAGCGTCGACGGAAAAAGTGAAAATATTAAAGTTAAGACCGGATGCTCTTTTTTTACTATCATGTCATCTTCCGCTGCTTGCTGAGGCTGTTGTATGCGTAGATCACCTCGAAAAAAAACATCTTCAGTGTTCTTTTGTTAATAAAGGTAAAGAATTTGCAGTTTTGGTGCCGATGCCTCTTTCAGAAGAGGATTTACTTCCTTGGATGCGTGAGATTTTTATTGCTAACTCCTCTGGAGAAACGGTATGGCAGCTACTTTCCTGGGCCGTATCTTCTCTTCCTCAAGAAAGACAAAAGCCTTTTGTTCATGATTTATTAGGGCATATCCTGCCGCATCTGAAAAAAAATCCTTCTTTATGGGCTCAATATAAGACTTTCTTAGGATCTGAAAATGAGGTCCAAGACTTCATGTGTAGTCTTTTTCAAAGAGAAGAGGAGAAGTTTTTTGAAATACTTTCTTTAGATGGAGAAACTGAGTTTATTTATGGAATCTTGGAACGAACCTTTCTTCAATTGGAGAGTGTGTCTGAGGCTTTTCAGCAAAAATACGAAGAATTTCCTAAGAGTGAGAAAAAGATTTGCAATTGGATGCTTTCTATGCTCCCTGAGGGTGAAGATCGTTTTTTTGGAGCTCTTTCCTTTGTACTTGCGATTTTTCCTCAAGAAAAAGCAGGAACGTTTATTCGCAATAAGTTATTGGGGCAGCTTTTATCAAAGGGATGTGTTTTTTCTCCTACGTTCGCAGCAAGGTATACTGCGCATATGGGATCTGATTTGGAGATCCAAAACTTTTTAGTCTCTCTTTTGCCAGCGGAAGAAGATTTCTTTTTTCAAGCGTTTTCCTTTGTTTATAGGAATCTTCCTCAAGAAAAACAAAAGCCCTTTGCTTATCACCTTTTAGAGCAGTCTCTTTTTCAGATGGACAAAACTACTCCTTTATGGGCGAACTATAAGGCGTTCCTAGGAGACGATCTGGAAATTCACGATTGGATGATCGGTCTTTTTTCTAGGAGAGAAGATTTGTTTATTAAAGCACTTTCTTTAGAAAAAAATAGTGTTTTTGTTTGTGATCTTTTACGTGAGCTCCTTCCGCAACTGGGTAATGCTTCTCAAGTTTTTTGGGCGAAGCTTGAATCTGTACTTAACGAACACGTAACTAAAAGCAAGCATTGGGCAGTTCTTGGTATTCGCAGTCTTATGGAATTTCCTTTTGAAGCTAGATGTTTACGTATTTTAATCCGTAACAGCGGCATTGTCCAAGATGGGAAGCTCTGTGTAAAAGGACCCCAGTTTCCAAAGCTTTTTCCAAGTAAGGAAAAAGTGTGGGTTTTCGCGCTGAGACTTGCCATATTATTGGGAGATTCTACTTATATAGTAGATGCTTTGCGAAATCCGATGCCGAAAGAAAACATCGAAGAGATGAAACGCACTTTTCCTGGTATAGAGATATTTAAACCGGTGTTTCAAGATCTTATAGATAAGGGGCTGATCGATGACGCGATCTCTTTCCTGCAATGTCAAAAAGAAGCATGGGGCCTTGAGAAGACTTTACCTTGGCTTGTTCTGCTATTTCGTAAAACTAAATTTTCCCGTGTAGAAATCCTTTGTAGGGAGGCGGTAAAAGAGGCTTTATTACAACAAGTAAACCCTTGGCGTCTTTACTCCAACTATGCATCTATGCCTTCGATTTTACCCATAATTGAACCTGAGCTGATGAGTGATGCAAGTGAATTATCAATAGAAGAAAAACAATCTTGCTTGAGAGCAATACTCACTCGTATTCCTCTTTTGATGGATCTGCCAGATTGGGGAAATGCTAGCCTTTTAGCCTCCTATTTGCCTTTCTTAGGAGCTGAGGAAAGCCAAGTCGCCAGCTTATTAGTGGATCTTTTTGAAAAGAGTCCTCAATTAGAAGAGCGGCAAAAAATCGTTGTTTTAATGCAAAAGTTAGCTCCTCTTTTGACGAGAAATTTGATAGAGCATTTTAAGATCCCGCATACCACTAATAGGGGAATTGTACCGATTTCCAAAAGTTTTCCAATGAATACTTGGATCTTTACTTTGTTAGATCAGGCACAAGATTCTCAATATTCTTCTTTGTTTGCAGAACATTTGGGGAAATTTGTTGTTATATCAGCTCCAGAAACACTTGCAATAGCACGTAAATATGCAGAGCATGGGACAGAAGAAGAAAAAGAAAATATCGCTTTAGCCTGTACTCAGCTTGCAACTTCCCATACTGCTATAGTTCAGCAGATATTTGATGCTGTAGCCCCAAGTCACTGGAAATGTTCTTGGACGATAACATCGATACTCAGGGTGTGGAAATTTATCAAATCTGGATCTATATCGTTGGAGAAAAAACAGCAGTTTATATCGACGGTATTAGAAAGAATTCCTAACTATATAGAATCCTATTCTTTGATAGATGAAATGCTTCCGTTTATGGATGAAGTATCTAAAGATCGAGTTATGCAAAATCTTTCTTTGGCAGTTCATGGCATATTAGATGAAACGCAAAAAGGATTAGAAGGAACTCTCAAGGGAAAGCAAAGACCTTCTTTAGTAAGTGTTCTAGCAACTCCCTTATCTTCGATTGTTCAAAATAGCCTTCCTTTGTACGAAAAACTTATTTCCTTAGCCTCTACTTATATGGAAAAACTTTCACAAAAAGAGATTCAAGCGATTGCTACATTGCTAGAAAGGGCTCCTGAAAATGTATCATCCACAGGGCAAGAAAAAAGAGCTAAAGTCGCATTTCTATCTATACAAAAGCTCAGATCTTTTGCTTCCTTTTCTTGGCTTGCAAAATATGTTTCAGAACGTCCAAGAGATGCGGAATTGCAAGAAAAATTCCAAAAAATGAGCTTCTTAGATCCTAGGGCATCTACTCAGTTTCTGCAAGAGATGGCTCCACAACTTGTATCTAAACCCAAAGACCAAGCTTTTGAGCAGCTTCTGCAAAAGCATATACAAGTAGCGTCCTCTCTAGATGCAAAGACTTTAGAAACATGTATTTCTTGGTTTCAAAAAGATCTGTCATCTCCTATGGGGGAAGATTCTTTTAAAATGGGAAGAGAATTGCTCCTTTTATGCTTGCGATGCAATCAGTTTACACTTGCGGAAGATCTTCTCTTATGTCTGTATAGAGATCTAGAACAGGTCATATCCGTAGAACAATTTCAGAGTCGATATTTATCTTTTACATCCGAGATAGGGAAGCAATATCCAACGATTATAAAAAAAGAATATTTTCAAAGACTTAGCCACTGGATCTCTCGGCGAAATACTTTATTAGATGATCCTAAAATAATAGAGAGTACAAATCAGCTTCTAACTCTTGCTATGCAAATGACATCTACCGATCCTAAAATGGTACAAAACTGTCTTATTGGTCTATGTCCCTCTTTGGATGCTAGTGTAGATTCTTTAAGGAAGTTTGGTCTTTTTCGTAAAAATTACTTAGCAGTCATAAGAAAACTCCCCTTAAGGAATCTCAAGGATATTGATCTTTCTTTCTTAGATCCTGTAAAACCGTATCTATTGCAAATGCAGAGACGTTTTACGCACAAGCTTTTACTTTCTTGTGCTTCTGATCTCGTGAATTTGTATATAGGGGCTGATAAAGCTGGAAAGGCAAAGGTCTGGATCCAAGAATGGATGCCTCCCCGAGACGCTTCTTTAGATGATGAAGGGGAAATAGAGAGTTTTTATGAGCATCAATGGACGTTTTTATGTTTTCTCGCTCAAAAGCATCCCACATTGATAGAAGAATCCCTTCTTATAACCTTTGCACAATATGTGCAAGCTATGGAACGTCGTTTTTCTCATCCTCTTCTTTCTCAATGTAAGATAGATGGTGTTGTCGTATGCAGTATGCTAAATAGGCAGTGGGCTAGCAAGATACTTCCGCTTTTATGGCCTGCTTTAGATGCTTCTTGCGATGGAGTGAAAGAGTTGCAGACTTTATTTAAAGATTGTTTAGCTCCCTTACTTGCGTTGCCTAGCGAGCAAAGGGTTTCTTTAAACGAAAGTTTTTTTGAGCCTCTGTTAGCCTATCTTCTAGCTATGAAAGCTCGGATGCCTTTTCTGGAAGAATTGTATATTTGTTTGCAATCCATAGCTTCTTTCAGTAAGCAACATCAATATAAAGAAAGTGTTTTCTTGGATGCTCTTTGTCCTCCACTAGATGCAGAGACAAGTGGTTTAGAGCAAGTTTCTTTACTTCAGAGATATTATATTCCAGTTTTATTAGCTATTGCCCGAGATTGCCCATCTTCTTATATAGATCCTGTGAAACTGCAGTCTTTAGTGCAATATACCATACGTATGAGTGAGCGCTTTATAGAAGAAGATATTTCTAAGCTTAGTCGAGATTTGGTAGGTGTTTGTGTAAAATGTGGGCATTTAGAGTTAGCAAGATCTTTAATGGAACAGGTCCATAAAAAACGTATGCTTCAATTCTATCAAGAGCAAATGCCTGTAAATATTTCAGAGGATCTTAGCAGATATCTTGAGTATCTCATTATTCCTGAAGATTATTCTCAGCCACGAATTTTCAGTGCGGATGAATTTATAAAAATATTAAAGGAGCATAAAACTCGAGCCCCAACAGATGGAGTTCCTTCTTTTGACGAAATCATGGAAGTATTTACTAAAACAGTTCAGAAAATTCATGAAGATGGTAAGTCAACCCCTCTGCTATTTCATATAATGGCATTGACTGCCCAATTTTTATTGCAAGAAGAACCTGTATCTGAACGTGTACTTCGGTTGACTAATTATGCATTCCACGCTCCGTGGGCAGAGTTTTGCTTTTATTCGTTTATGAACCTACATCATACATTAGCGCTGAAAATGGAGTTGCAGGGTTTTACAGAAGTAACTGTTCCGGGCGCAGAGTATGTGGTGCCTTCCAAGGACGTAATTTCCAAAGCGTATCAAAACTTTCATGAGAGTGATTTTAGAGTAGTTAGTGAAAGACTAGCATCAACAGTTGGGAATTTTATAGAATTTTATTATGCTTTGTATAAATCTGCCCCCAATCCTGTGACTTATCTGTTCTGTAGAAAGCAAATTGTGGATGCATTGCAAAAAACCATCAAAGAAAGACCATCGTGGGTGACTAGTTGTATATCTAATATTTTATTGAAATATCCAGATGCTTTACCAGATTTTCAAGGCTTTATTAGAGATACAGATGTTTCTCATGTGGAAAAAGAAAGGGTTTTATCCTCGTTGATTTATTTGAATGTGTTTAGTTTTCGGAGAAATCTGTACGTTCAAGGAGAAAAGTAAGGCCCGATGTTTCCATCAGGCCTTTGAAAAAAATGATAGTCCTCTTTTACTCTTTGACTGTTTCTAAGAGTGTAAGGATCAGATGAGGTTGTGTTTCGTCATCTTTTCTTACCGCTTTAAAGAGAATTCCTCCTGCATTGACATCGATGTTGCGATCGACTTGAGCTACATTGAGCCCATAAATACGGAAGTTGAGGTTTTTGAGTACAAGTAGTTCACAGGCTCTTCTAAAGAGTGTGTCTTGTCCTTGTTCTCTTGCTTTAGGATCTTCTGTTTCTTGGCAAAGACGGTGGTAATCAAGCATTGCATCAGAAGAAAGACCTGTTAATAAGAGGTCTTGGTTTGCTTTTAGAGGAAACCCTGTTCCTGGAGGAGTAAGAGCTAGAACAGATACGAGTTCTGTTACGCTTTTAACTACAGGAGATGGCTTCGTGGAAATTTTTAGCGATCCACTTGCTCCAGCAAATAACGTCCAAGAATGATCTGCTATGCTGAATTCTCCTAAAGTGATAGATCCTTCTAGCGAAAGATTTATGGAGAACTTACTCATCATTTGTAAGAAAATCTGTAGCCTTCTTGGTTGATCCGTTGCAGAGATAGCGGATAAAAAATCGTTGGTATCGATATTTTGGATCACAAGCTTTTTGTCTGCTTGGAGTTCGAAACTGGGATTTTGCGTTAGCATAGAGGCGAGTTCAACAGGAGTAACTCTTATTTCTTCTAGCATTGCAGAAGCAGAAGATTCAGTGCGTTTTTCTGGTTTAGCCATATAGACCTTCCTTAATAATGGATTGAGAACGCACTCCTTTTAACAAGTTTAGAGAAATTTCGCAAAGAGATTTTTCAAAAAAAAAGGCGCAAAGAATCTTTGCGCCTTTTTGAAAAATAAAGGAAAGAAATTAGTCAAGAGCTTGAGAGATCATATCATCAAGATGTGTCATTTCTTCGTAACGGTTTTGACTTACTTCTCTGCCGTTATAGTGCCATATGATTTTTTTGCCATTAGGAACAAAAAAGATCTCAGGACCATGTTTGACATCCTGATCCCAGGCAACTTGTCTGGAGAGAGCTTGTCCGTCGATGAAATGATTTTCCCAACCATTTTTCTTGCCGTAGAGGTAGGAAATTTCCAGCTCTTTAGCTCCATTTTTATAATAGGTGGATACACCGTGCAGTTGTCCTTTGATCCATTCTTCTAGAGCAAGAGGTTCTCCTTCTAGAGTAAAGGTCTTTCGCTCTCCATGAAGTTGTCCTTGCTCGTAAGTGGCTATACACTCAGGATTGCCATTAGGATAAAAAGATTCTCTTTTTGCTAAAAAACCCTTTTCGATGATGTCTTTACAGGCTAAATTTCCTGAGGAATCGCGAATGATTCGTAGGCCATTTCCCTTTTCTACGCGAGCTTCAAGTTCGTTGTTTGTCGTAAAGTATTGCCCGTCGATTAGTTCTTCTTTAGCATATTCTTCAACACTACGAGGGACTCCATCTGCGTACCACATCGTCAAAGAAGAACGATTTTGTGCAAGCTGTACGGTTTCTTGCATTGGCATTCCCTTGATGTCATAGAAAACTTCTTTTACCGGGACATTATGGTTGTACAGGACGTATTTTTCTATCGTTTGAGAGTGGGGATAAGTGTATGTGCAAGGGCCGTTTAACTCATTGTTTTCGTAGGTGGCCGTTATCACAGACCCATTTCGGAGGGTAGAAATGATCTGTCCTGGATAGTTTTTTTCTTCCCATTCTTCTTGGGATACGGCATATCCATATTTGTGGATATAGGTTTGAGAAACGACTTGATCGTCTTTTTTATTGTTTTGGCAGGCTGATGTTACTAATGCCGCAAAGGCCAAGGTTATGCAAATTCTATAGCTCATGTTATCCTCGCGAGGGAGAAAAATGTTAAGATGTTCTCTTGTTACCTACTACCATATACAATTAGATAACTTTTCCGCTACCATTTGTAGTAATTTCGTGTGTAGAGCTTCTACTGTAGGTAAATCTAAAGTTTTTTTAGGGTCCCTATACACAAAACGCCAAGTGGCATTTTTTCGATCGTTTCCAATTTGAGGACTTTCAAACAGGTCTAAGAGAAATATTTTTTCTAAAAGGGGCGGGGCAAGCTCTTGAATGCAAGAGAGAATTTCCTGGATAGGAACTTCTTTTTTTAACGACACGGTCCAATCTCGTTCTGAGGAGGGGTACAAGGGGAGATCGGCAATAGATTCAATGATTTTTTGATGTTTGAGCAGCTCTTCAAGATGTAATTCTGCAAAATACACTCTCGGAGAGATGTCTAAGGAAGACAATGTAGTTGGATGGATTTCTCCGAGAACGCCAAGACGAATTTGATCTTTTTCGATATAGGCTTGTCGTCCAGGTTGAAAGTTTGGTAAATGAGATTCTACAAAAGAGCAAGCATCTATATGCAAAGCTTGTAAAACATTTTCCACCATTCCTTTTAGATCAAAAAAATCAAAAAAGCGAGGCTTGGGATCGTGATGGTGTGGCGTGCTTTCTCCGGAAAGAAGTATTGCAAGAGAGGGATGCTCTTCATAAATACCATTTTGTTCAAAATGAACTCTTCCCACTTCAAATCCTGCTATGTTTTTACTTTCTCTATCGACGTTGTATTTCACGATTTGCAAAAGCCCAGGGAGAAGAGAATGTCTGAGTACAGAATAGTCAATGGATTTGGATTGTAAGACGGAAAGGGTTTTTAAAGAACCTTGATTTTTTCCTATAGTAAGCTCTGAGAGTTTAGGACTGATGAGATCGCAAGTCATAAATTCTTGAAGACCTTCTTGTAGAAGAAGGTTTCGAATCTTATTTTCGAAAGAAAATACAGGGGAATCCGCTAGTGGGGAGGTGTAATATAAAGGAGCTTTTTTCGGTAAGTTGTTAAATCCGTAAAGCCGAGCAACCTCTTCGATCAAATCGATTTCTTCTTTAAGATCATTGCGGTGAAAAGGAATCAATGCTTCTAAATGATCGATTTCTTCTTTTGTAATTTTGATGTGTAGGCGCTCTAAGAGCGAGGTTATTTCTGTTATAGAAAGAAGAGTTCCTAAAAGATGATTGACCCGTTCTTTTCGAAGGACAATTTTCAAAGGAGTAGAAGGATGTGGGATACTTTCTGCTTTCTTTTCAGAGCTAGATCCTAATGCGACTTGTGTAAGCAGATCAGCAGCTAAGTTAAGGGCAAGAGGAACCATCGAAGAGTCTGTTCCTTTTTCAAAACGTTGAGATGCATCTGTTTTTAAGTTAAGAGCTTTGCTCGTTTTGCGGACAGATCCAGAGTGAAATATAGCAGCTTCAATGAGGATGTTTTTAGTTGTGTCTTGAACGCTAGAAGATAAAGAGCCTATGACTCCTGCAACAGCTAAAATATTTTTTGTGTCGGAGATGACGAGAGCTCCCTCGGGAAGTTCCCTCTCTGTGCTATCTAAAGTTGTAATATTTGTTTTTGCGGAAGTAGCTCGGATGAAGATTTTTTTCCCTTCAATCGTGTCAGCGTCGAAAAAATGTAAAGGTTGTCCTGTAAGCATCATAACATAGTTGGAGATGTCCACGACGTTGTTAATGCTTTTGAGTCCTACAGTTTGTAGCTTTTGTACAAGAAAAGCTGGAGATGGGCCTACTTGGATGTTTTTTATCAATCGGCAGCTATATTGCAAGCAATGTTTGTTATCTTCGATTTCTACAGAAAAAGAAGGTGTTTCTGTTGGCTCTTTTCCTTCTGAAATGATTTTTTTTAATGGTTGCTCGAAAAGCGCAGAAAGCTCTCTTGCAATTCCGTAAATACTCATGCAGTGACCGAGATTCGGAGTCAAAGTGATATCAAATACGGTATCAGCATATAGATTAGTAATATCCATTCCCAAGGGGGAGTCGGCAGGAAGCTCTAAAATGCCCTCTCCGGGGATGGAAAGTCCCAGTTCGTCTGCTGCGCAAAGCATGCCAAAAGATTCCACTTCTCGGATTTTACTTTTTTTAATTTTCCAAGGTTTGCCATCCTGATCTTTTAAAGTGGCTCCGAGCTTGGCGAAAGCTGTTATAAGCCCTGGTCGGCAGTTTGCAGCGCCGCAGACGACTTGATGTTCTTCTTCCCCATCGAATACCTTAGCTATTTTTAAACGATCCGCATTGGGATGAGCTGTAGTTTCTAAAACTTTTGCAATAACAACGCCTTCAAAAGAAAAAGAAGGGGTGTGGATTTCGTCGACTTCTAATCCCGCCAACGTCAGAGCTTCTGCAATTTGTTCAGGAGAAAAGGAAAGGGGCACATATTCTTTGAGCCAAGATAGAGGGACTTTCATCGGTTTGATCTTCAATTTAAATAGAAAAAATATATACTGTTATAACGGAAATTCCCATATTACAGGAAGATAATTTTTCTATGAACTCCTCTTTAGAACAACACTGGATGCAAAGAGCTCGCGCGCTAACTCAAGCTCTTATTATTAGCGGAACGCTTAATATAGGGCTTGTGAGTACTTTTATTTATTTTACATTAAAGGATAAGCAATCTGTAGTGTCTCAAGAAGTTCCCTCTGCTATGGCAACCTCTAAACCTTCAGTTACTAATGAGCAAGTTCTGCTTAGCTATAGTCAATCTTCTTTTTCTGAGCTCGTGGGGATGCTTAAAAGTGAAGAGCTTTTGGAGGAAGGGTACACTGAAAGAGATTTGGCTCTTGCTTGTTTGACTGCTTTTCATCATTTTCCTTTAACTAAGGTGTTGGGGGAGGCTGTTTTGCAAAAAAGAAAAATTTCTTTTTCTGTCAGGGAAAATGAGATTGTAGAGCTGCTTGTTTTCCCTGGGTTAAAAACAGAGCATTTTGAAGCAGTTCTTCAGTTTGCTCATACGGAAAAATGGCCTTTATCCGCTAAGGGCTTATTTCTTGCAGTTCAAGGTTCGCAACCTCCTTATGATCCTTCTCTTTTAGAGGCTCTATCTACTACTTCCGAATTTCATCATATCTATATCCTTTTGCAGAAAGGAATTCCTGCTTTAGAAAGATCTGTTTTAGTGGATCTTTTGCAGTCGGGATCTTGGGATAAAATGAAGGAAATCGCGGAAAAGCTTCGGGTTCTCCAATGTTATGATGTGGACTCTTGTCGTGAAGTGTTAATGACTTACGCCTTAAATTTCCACAGTAAGGTAGCGGGACGGCTTCTTGTACAGCATCATGCGGAATACATTATGAAACGGCTCAACGATGAGCAGCTTATTGCTTTTTTAGATCTTCATGTTCAGCAAGAAGAAATTTTACAGCCTTTAGCTAAAGAGCTTTTGCTTAGTCCTAGAAGCGATGAAGTAAGGCAGAAGGCTGCCGCTTTTTTATATGCTATGGCGCAAGAAATTATGCCGCAGCCTTATGATCATCAGGTTGCGTTGACTCGGTTTTTTCCTGAGAGATCTGCGCCTGCTGTGTTAAAAGTGCTTCCAAAACAAGAGCCGATTCAGATGCATCGCATTCATATAGTGCAAGCAGGAGAGAGTTTGTGGAAGATTGCTCGTAAGTATCAAACAACGGTTGATGCTATTTCAAAGCTCAATCATTTGGAGTCTGATCGCCTTAAACTAGGGAAAAAATTGCAGATCCCTGAATCTCTTCCTTAGGGAAGGTCGACGCCGCCTGGATGCCAAGGGTGGCATTTGATGAGTCTTTTTAAGATAAGGAAAATTCCTTTGCACAGGCCGTGTTTGTCTAAGGCTTCAAGGGCATAGTGAGAGCAGGTGGGGTAAAAGCGGCAGCAGGGCCCAAGCAGTGGGCTTAAGGCTAATTGATAAAATCTGATGAGAAGTTTAAGTGCTGTTTTCATATCATGTGAAAGAGGTCTTTTAAAATAACAAGGCAGACTTCAATAACGATCAAAATAATAATTGTCCACTCGAGTCTGGAAGAGTGCTGGTGATTGAGTTCTGCGCTGAGAATTTCTAAAAGTTCATGAATGATGGCGAGTCGTTTATTAAGAATATCTACTCGTTTTCCCACGTCTAAATAGTGTGCAGATTTTCTGTAAAAAGGCTCGAGCTCAGGATAGTCCCAGAAAAACTCGGGAGTGTCGAGGATGTCTGCGTGAAGGTTAATGAAATTGCGTTCCATAAAAAGTTCTCCCATCTTTTTCGAGATCTCTTTGCGAGAGAGGGGGATCTTTCCTTTGCGAGCCAGCTCTGCGGGGATGTGTCGGGTAAGGTCGATCGTTTTTTGGATGAGTTCTTCAAAGGTGATCAATTTGATAGATTGTGCAATTCCGTGAGAGATGGCTAGTTTCGTTAAAATATTTTTATTGTGCAGCATGATCTCGTCTTCTTCGATTTTCATGCTATTTCCATACACAAAAGTAAATTCGTCGAGCGTTTTTTGCCCTGATTCTTTTTCGAAGGATTGCGTGGATAAAAGGGCTTTTTGTTCTTCTTCTTCGCTCATGCCCCAACAGACGACGACTCCATAGGAAAAATAAAATACATCTTTTACGTGGATCTTATCTTCGGTGATTCCGACGTAAACCACATCGCGAAATAGTTGCACAGAATGATGGGTGGAAAGGGATTGGAATAGCTTGGGAATGTCGAAGGAAGCTGCGGTGCAATAACCGGTACATCTCATAAAGTTTCTAGAGTAGATCTTGATAAATCTCTTATACATCATCAGAGATTAAAAAGGAAGTTGCATCCGGGTTTCGATTTTTTCTTGCGTTTATTTGCGTGGAAAAATATACTCCTGCTTTGTTTTTTACTTCATATCTTGCGAGAGTGGCGGAATTGGTAGACGCGCTACTTTGAGGTGGTAGTGAGGGTTTCCTCTTGGGGGTTCGAGTCCCCCCTTTCGCATGTCTTAAAAGTTCTTATCCAGATTCCTTGGAAATTCAAAAGTGTAGATGCTCAAAGAAAAATTTCTCCACGTAGGAAAAAAGAATAGGTGGAATGCAGTCTTCTTTTAATGCGTCGAAGTTTTGCGCGTAAGCTATTTTGTCTAGAAGCTCTTTGTTCTGTTTTGAGATGTCTGAAAATTCGCAGTCTTTATGATATAGCCCCTCATATCGTAGAATTTTTAAATAAAAGCAGGTCAGTAATGTCTCTTGGAGGGGAAATCGGGGGATCTGTTTTAAGAATGAGCTGAAGAGTGCGTAGATCGGAAGAGAGGCTTTTTCTGGCATTTGAGAGGTGGAAATGGCTTTGGCCATAGCAGACGCTGTTTTTAGATAGCCAAGCTGATTTCTGAGCCCTAGATGCAGGTCGAGGATTGAGCCGTCATGGTATTTTTTTAAATCACTAGACCCAGGCCAGAAGAAAAATTCCCCTTCGCAAAAAGGTTCCGATAAACAGTGGGCTTGTTTGGCGCGTTTTTGTATGACAAGGGAGATTACGCCGAACTGTTCGGAAAAAAGCGTCAGAATTTTTTGTTGTTCCTTGAGATACGCTGATCGGAGGACGATTGCTTTAGATGAGTGTAGCTGCATGCGTAGCTCCTAATCGGATTGGAAAAAGTGATTTTATCATAAGAGGTCTTGGCAAGTTAACATTTTTTTTATACAGTGGGGTTAAGTTCAAAAATCTACAGGAGAAGGGATATGAGAGCTTGGCATATAATCTTGACCTTTCAATCCTTTTTTACAATTCTTTTAACGGGAATTGTGTGGTGCGTTCAGATCGTAAGCTATCCGTTATTTCCTTGGATAGATCGAGAGAAATTTTGTGATTTTGAGAAAAAGTACCAACGAAAGACTTCTTTCGTGCTTTTTCCTCTCATTGTCCTTGAGTGCTTTTTTGCTGTTTTGCTTCTCGTGGTTGCCAAAGAAGGGATGTGCCGCATTCTTTCGGTTGTCCTTTTTGCCTTGCTGCTCTTTGTCTGGTTTTCTACTTTTTGTTTGCAGATTCCTCAGCATGCGGAACTTGCTCATGGGTATAGCCTAAAAAACATCAAAAAACTTATTCAGACGCATTGGATTCGAACAATTGCTTGGACTCTTCGCTCTTTGATCCTTCTTTGGTTGCTTCTGGTTGCTTGAATGGGAGTCTGCTAAAGTATTTCTGAATAAGGGAATTTCGCGTTCTTCACTCTGAGGTTCTGGGGCGCAATTCTGCCCAAGTAGTCGGATGTTGGTATCTTTCGTCGCATCTTTTATGGCCGCAGGCTTTTTCTGTCATAGTAGGATGTCGCATTTCTGCGCTGTTATATGCCCAATATTTTTCTGTGTCATAAAGTTGGCTAAGAGCATCTTGAGTAAATTTCTTGTTATGCAAAACGTATTAGATGATCGCAGAAAATTTCCCAGGTGTTCATCCCGTTTAATGGATTGGAATCCACAGGATTGAGGTTGGAGGCTGACACGCGTTTTCCTTTTTTTATTTTTAATAATGTGATTTTTCAAAAGCAGCGACGGTTGCGGCTGCATTTTGTATGATGTTCTTGGCGACGAGCGTTACAAGGCCTGCTAAAATTGCAAGAGCTGTTTGAGTGGGAGTCCAGTTAGAGCCTGACATGTGGCAAGAAACGCAAAAAGGTTCTTCGTTTCGAATTTCCATTATTTTTTCCGTGTTGTTTAATTTAATCAATTATATATCTGTGATATTATTTTTGTCTGTTTTTCTGTTTGTTGAAAAAATAATAAATGTAAGTAAAATGTTTAATTGTTTCGAGTTGTGCGCGGGTGAAATCTTAGAGAAAAGAGAAATCTAAAAATGGATTGTATTTTTCTCGGGAAATTTGTATTCTTTCGAAGCAAACTTTTCTAATGCACCGATAGCTCAATTGGATAGAGTACCCGGCTTCGAACCGGGTGGTTACAGGTTCAAGTCCTGTTCGGTGCACATTTACGATGTCAATATGGAACTCATCTCTTTATTATCTTGCACGCAGTCAGAGTACGTAGAGAAAATAGGTCTTTTTTTCGGAAAGGGAAAAAAGCACGCGGAAAAACTGTACTCAGAAGGTTTTAAAAAGGGGATTTTAGATCCTGAGGCGGACTGGATTGAACCTCAAGCCAGAGCGCTTGTTCGGGAAATGTGTCAGGTAACAGATCTGGCTCTTCCGGAGATTTCTTACACTAAGGAAGAAGGGGCAGTCTCTAAATTTCTTTTAAAATATGCAGATGGCTTGGAATCAGAATCTGTATGCATTCCCATGAAGTTCGGTAAAACGATATGTGTGTCTTCTCAGGTGGGATGCCGTATGGGGTGCGCTTTCTGTGAAACGGGAAGGATGGGACTAATTCGCCATCTAAGTACGTCGGAAATTGTCTCTCAGGTATTTGTGGCAAGACACATCTTGAAAGAAGAGCTTCGTAATATTGTTTTTATGGGAATGGGTGAGCCTTTTGACAATTACGAAGCTGTCATGCAGGCCATTTGTGTTCTGACTTGTCCTACGGGACTTGGGTTTGCTCCGAGTAAAATTACTGTATCTACTAGTGGTAAAGTGACGGAGATCGATCGGTTTTCTCAAGAAGCGGATCCTGCTCTGAATCTTGCTATTTCTTTAAATGCGCCTAACGATAAAATTCGGTCTAAATTGATGCCGGTCAATAATGAATGGGATCTGGTAGAGCTTAGAAAATCCATGGAACGATATTTAAAGCATCCAAGAAGACAAATTTTAATTGAGTATGTGCTTTTAGGGGGTATCAATGATTCGGTGGAATCGGCAGAAGAGGTCGCAAACTATTTACAAGGTTTGAGAGTCAAGATCAACTTGATCCCATACAATGCGCAAAGCAAGGGACGCTTGAGCCCTCCTACAGAAGAAACGATGCAAGAATTTCGCAGCGTTTTGCAGAAAAAAGGCTACCAAACTCTGCTTAGGAAGACAAAAGGACGCTCTATTATGGCTGCTTGTGGACAGCTAGGAAACGTGGAAATGAAAAAAAAGCTTGGTGCAAAGTCCTCACTTTCTTTACTGTAGGGAGATAGATAGCACACCTTTACTAACTATTGCATAGAGGAGCAGCGACCACGATGTCAACCAACAGTAAGTTTTCAGGAGAAGAGGAATATAACATCCACATCAGCGGCAGGCACATCCAAGTGACAGAGGCGATGAAGCAGCATGCTTTTGCTAAACTGTCCAAAATTGAGCGGTTTCATAACCGTATTATGGATGTACATGTTACAATGGATATTCAGAAGGTAGAACATTCAGTTACTATAATAGCTAAGTTCGAACATTTCAAAATCAAATCCCATGCGACGTCGACGGACATGTATGTGTCTATAGATCAAGCTGTCAACAAGTTACAAGCTCAGCTGCACAAATGGAAGGATAAGATTCAAGAACATCATAACAAAAAACTGTCCACCATTGATTTGAAAGTCAATGTCGTACAAAGACCGCGTGATGATCTTGAAGAGATCAATGAAGAGATTGAATTGGCAGAAAAGAGAGCTTGGGAAAAGCAAATGTTGCCAGGTCATTTGAGCGGAGAGAAAACGATTTCTCTTAAGCATCTTCTTACTGATGAAGCCATTATGAAAATGGAACTCTCTGGAGATCATTTCTTAATCTATAGAGCGGAAGAAGATCGGAAAATTAGAGTCATGTACCGAAGAGAAGATGGCAACTATGGGATTATCCACGCCGAGTAGAGATCGCATTTATGATGAAGTGAGAAATCTCTGGGTGGTGGCAACTCCCGAAGAGGTAGTTCGCCAAAATCTTTTAAAAAAAATGATTTATGAGCTCTCTTATCCAAGAGAGCTCATTTCTGTAGAAAAAGCTCTTTCAGAAATTCCTTTCTTTGCATCGATTCCAGCTCCCATGCGTCGTATCGATGTTGCTTGTTTTGCTCCAAAGATTCATCCAAAGCATGCTCTTTATCCGCTTCTATTGATTGAGTGTAAAGAAGACAGACGAGAGGCTGAAAAAGCGTGGCAACAAGTGCAAGGGTATAATTCTTTTCTCAAAGCTTGTTTTCTGGCTGTTGCTTATCCAGAAGGAGAGCTTTTTGGTTTTCTAGAAGGGGGAGAATTACGTCTTCTCTCACATCTTCCCTCGTATTTACAACTTATGCAAGCGATAGGCCATGGAAAGTATTCCTGAAAAAGTTTTACAAGAAACCGATGTTTTATGTCTTTTCGGTTTTGATGAGGAAGAAACGAAACGCTCATTGCAATCTTGGCTTACAATCCCAGGAAAGAGCTTGCTATTTTTAGGCACAGAATTTCCCTTTGAGATGGAGATGTTTGTATCAACTTGTCGTACATCAGTATTTCAGCGATTTAGTTATATATTTTCATCTTTTTTAAAAGAGGATCGGCTAGTAAATATGCAGATTCTACGAGATGCCTATCAAAAAATTGAGTGGCAAGTGCACTTAGAAGCTTCGGATTACCAAGATTTAGGTGTGCAGGTATTTCGAAATTTATATACCAACTTAGGTAAGCTAGCAGATCGAAAGAGTTTTACCTCCTTAAAAGGGTGTTTACAAGGACTTCCAGCGGTGATTTGTGGCGCTGGGCCTTCTCTGAAAGATCGAGTTCCTTTTTTGCGGCAAGCCGCAGAAAGGGGTATTGTTTTTGCAGGAGGCGCTGCTTTAGAAGCCCTCAGCTCTTTTTCTGTCCCAATCCATATTGCTGCAGGTATTGATCCCAATCCTTCCTACGAACGATGCAAGATGATAGGAAGTTTTCAGGCTCCTTTTTTTTATCAAAGCCGTTTTTCTCATGAGCTTCTTTTTCATGTCCAAGGGCCAGCTTTTCAAGTGCCGAGCTCTTCTGGTCTATGTTTAGAGGAAGAGCTTTTTGATTTTGATGGAGGCGGGACGGTGACTACTTTTTGCACGGCTTTAGCGCTCCATTTAGGGTGTTATCCTATTATTTTTGTTGGGATGGACCTTGCTTATGGCGAAGAGCAAGAAAAATATGCCCAAACACCAGTTGCAAGAGATTCTAAATCTTCTGCTATGCTCTACGAAGGAGTCTATACGCAAAAAGATTGGGTGATTGCTGGGAAATGGTTGGAATATCTTACCCAGCAGCATGAAAGTGTTTCTTTTTATAGAGTGGGCACTTACGGTTTAAAGGTGGAGGGGATTGTAGATCTTCCAGAATCTAAAATTTTAGAGACACTTTCCATCTGCTCTCAAGATATAATAGGAAGATTGCATCTTTTACAGTCCTGTGCAAAGGAAGAATCATGTTTGCTACAAAAAACAGAAATAGAACAGAGTCTTCAGCGCAGTGCCGCTTGTGTAGAGAATATTTTGAAGCTCTATCACCAGTCATATCCAGAGGATCCTTCCTCTCAAGGAAATTTTATAATACATATCTTTGCGCTTTATGAGGAATTCCTGTACAAGCACATGTTAGAGCCTCTTTGGAAAATATGGCAGTTTCCTATGGAAAGAAACTTAACAGATGCTTATGCAAAAAGTATCAGTCCGTGGCTTTTTTTTCAGAGAGTGTTAAAAGAGTACATGAGATCAGTAGAGGAAAGTTATGCAGCAAGAACGTTATGAAATGGCGCGCGGGCATCTGTCGATAGTCGATCCAGAGCTTGAGGTAAATATTCAAGAATCTTTTTCCCTTCCTTTATTACCTCTTTCGGAAAAAGCCTCGTCACTACCCAAAGATTATGAAGCAGTTTGGAATCGAGATTCCCAAGGGATTTTAGAGGCAGCGTTCTTGAAAAAAGAAGGGCGTTTGCATGGACAATATTTGCAGTTTTATCCTTCGGGAAAGCTTAAAAGCGAATGTTTTTATCGAGAAGGCAAGCTCTATGGCCTTTCTTCTTTTTTTTCTGAAGAAAGCGTTTTGCTATCTACTACCTGGTTTTATGAAGGGGTGCCTGTAGGTAAGTCTCGTCAGTTTTATCGGGCCGGGTCTTTGTACAGCCTTCAGCGTTATAAAAAAGGGCAGTTGCATGGTAAGCAAGAGTATTTTTATGAAGATTCTTTAGTGAAAAGTTCTCTTATGTATAGAGAAGGAGAGTTGCATGGGGGGATCGAGCTTTTTTGGCCATCTGGACAACTGAAAAGGCGAGCTTTTTTTGAAAAAGGTCTTCGAGAAGGAGAAGATTTCATATGGAGCGAATCGGGTATCTTACTTGACTTAGGAGAATATGAAAAAGGAAAGCCTATAAGAAAGCAGCAGAGGCGTTATTCAAACGGAGTTTTAAAAGAAGAAGCCCATCATCATGCCATAAATCGTATCGATCGTTGGATGTGGAATGAACAAGGACAGCTGGTTTATGAAAAAATCCATTTAGATGAGCATACTTTTCAAGAGACTACAAAAAAATGGCCAGAAGGCACAGAGCACATCAAAAAGGGGACATGGGATGGAGATCGTATCTGCTGGCATTGATTGGGAAGCTTTGCAAGGAAGGTTCCCATCTATTGCTTTAGAACTTTGTTATGGATCTTATGAAAAGCTCTCCTACAGTCTTGACAGTAGAGGTCAGCTCAATGGGAAAGGTCTACGAGGAATGCTATATTCCGATTCTATAGAAGAAGAAATGCAAAAATGGGAAAGCTCTCTTCCTTTAGAAGGAATCGATGTTTTATATGTATATGGAATAGGACTAGGGCATGGGTATCGTCAGCTGAAAAATTGGCTCCATGCAAAACAGGAGAGAAAAATCATTTTTTTTGAAGATGATCTTTCCGTATTGGGTGCTTTTTTCGAACAAGAGATCTCTTCGACTGTTTTATCTGACTTACAAGTTCATATCTATTATCTTTCGGAAGAAAAACAGTGGCCCACTATCTTAGAAGAATGTTTGCATCTTTGGATGAGTGATCGGATAGAATGGACGGCTCTTCATTCGTATATGCTTTATAATGAACGTAAAGTGCGCGCTTTAAGACTTAAGTTTCTACGCAGATCGGCATGTATCCAAGCTAGAGTAACGGATTACTTGCAGCAGCATAAAGTTATGGATAATGTAGCTAACAATTTGGGCAAACTTAAAGACGCTTTTTTTGCTAATGATCTCAAAGGGAAATTTAAAGGAATCCCGGCTGTAATTTGCGGGGCTGGGCACTCTTTGGCTCAAGCGATGGAACAATTAAAAGGATTAGATCAAAAGGCGTTAGTTATTGCAGGGGGATCCACGATAACAGCTCTAGGGCATTACGGAGTAAGACCTCATATTGCTATGGCCGTAGATCCCAATGAAGAGGAATATGAACGGTTACGGACTAGTTCTTGCTTTGAAGTTCCTTTTCTCTATTCTGCTCGTTTGCATAAAGATATCCTTTCGTCTACCCACATGCAGATGGGATATCTTTGCTCTAATACGGGAGGAGTTTTTGAACAATGGATGCATGAAAAATTGGGTATTCATTGCGAGTCTTTTGCTCTAGCGCTTGGAAGCGAAGCCCTTTCTATAACGACGCTTGCAACAGCTTTTGCAAGAGAGTTGGGGTGTGATCCTATTCTTTTTTGTGGAGTTGATTTAGCTTATAGCAATAACCAGCAATATTGCCCTGGAGTGATTTCTTCATCCTCCATTTCTTTAAAAGAGTTGGAATCGGTTACAAGATCTCGAGATCGCCTTGTTCGAAGGAAAAATATACAAGGGCGATTTGTCCACACTTTAATTAAATGGGTTATGGAAGCATCTTGCTTAGGAGCTTATGCAAGACAGCACCATCCTGTATCTTTTTTCAATCTTTCCTCTCAAGGTCTCCCCATTCCTGGGGTCCCAGCGATTTCTTGGGAACAGTTTATGAATCAGTATGCTCATACAGATTACGATCTTAGAGGCAAACTGCATGCAGAAGCGCAATTGGCAGGTTCCTTTCAGGAAAAAGAGCCTATTTTGCAAGAGTCCTTCGAGGAAATTAGGGGGAGTTTTGAAAGGTGTGTTTCTTTGTTTGAGCAAATGCAAGAAGAGATTCTAAAGAAAAAAAAGACAGTCCATCAGGATTCTTTTTCTTTGGAAAATGGGCAGACTCACCTTATTGAATTAGATCTTTTGGAAGAACCTGCTTACTCTGTTTGTCTTTATGGGACATTTGCCGTTCACAAACAGCTTTTAAATTGGTGGACCCCAGAGACGCCACTAGAATCTGGGAAAGAGCGTCTTCAACATTTGGAAAAGCAAGAGCTTTTATGGAAACATGGCAGCGAAATTGCGAAGGAATGCCTTTCTTTTCTTAAAAACTGTTAAGTTTATTTCTTAAAGTTCGCAGGCTGATCCCTAAGCTTTTGGCTGTTTGTGTCTTGTTGTCATTTAAAGCTTTTAAGGTAGAAAGGATATGTATTTTTTCTAGTTCCGCTAATGTTTTAATCGCCTTGGATGGCGAGGTGGGAATAGGACATGAGGTCTCTATCATAAGATTTTCAGCTTCAATACAATCTCCTGAATGCAAGATAACGGTTCTTTCTATGATATTTGAAAGTTCTCTTACATTTCCGGGCCAATCATATTCTGAAAGACGTTTTTTTGCGCAAGGCGAAAGCCTTTTAGGAGCTTTAGCGTTATCTTTGCACAATTTGTATAAGAAATGTTCCGCCAAAGGAACGACGTCTTCTATGCGCTGTCTTAAGGAGGGAATTTGTAAAGGGATGACGTGCAACCGAAAATACAGGTCTTCTCGAAAAATTTTTTCGGCAATAGCTTCTTTCATGTTGCGATTAGACGTAGAAATGAGCCTTACATCGACTCGAATAGGTCTGTCTCCTCCTACGCGTTCAAATTCTTGCTCTTGAATAACTCTAAGAAGTTTTGGTTGTAATTCAAGAGGTATTTCAGAGATTTCATCCAGTAGTAGGGTTCCTTTATCGGCCAGCTCAAAACGACCTAGTCTTTTTTGAAATGCTCCCGTAAAAGATCCTTTTTCATGACCGAAAAACTCCGATTCTAGTAAATTTGCAGGGATCGCTGCGCAATTGACGCGGATAAAGGGTTTATGAGATCTTAAGGAAAGGTGATGAATTGCACTGGCAATGACTTCCTTTCCAGTTCCAGATTCTCCACTGATAAAGACGCTGGCATTGCTTTTGGCAATTTTTTGTACCGTTTCTAAAATCCCTTTCATAGAAGGGCTTTCTACAATAAAAGAGAGGGGGTCCATTTTTATAGGATGGGAAATTTCTTGCTTGAGCAACTCGTTTTCTTGAAGAAGAGATGTGTGTTCTAAGATTTTTTCTACTATGGTTTCGAGGCTTTCCGCGGTCAAAGGCTTAGTTAAATAATGAAAAGCTCCTAGACGGATTGCAGTAACTCCCTTATCTTTATGCAAAGAATCTGTGATTAAGACAAAAAGAGCTTGAGGATGTATCTCTTTGGTCATTTGTAAGATGTCGATTCCAGAAAAGCCCGTGAGCTCTAAATCGCATAAAATAAGATCATAATTTGTTTGCTTGATCCATTCCATGGCTTGTAGAGGGGTTGTGCAGGTAGAGATATTCCATGTTTTGGGTAGAAAAGGCATGGAGAGAAAAGAGTGCTTTACACCCTCATCTTCTGTGATGAGTAGTACCTGTTCCATGAGCATGTCCAAGATCCTTTTCCCTTTCTATAGCCTACCACAAGAAAAGCTGCAAACGTTTTTACAAACATTGACGTCTATTCTCTAAGTTAGCTACCATTATCTCTTAATAATTAAGGGATTTTATGAAATCAGCTTGGATAGGGATTGCCATTTGTCTTTTGACGAGTTGCATGAGTATTGAAAAATCGCAACATCAAAAAATTAAGCAAGCTAATGAAAGCAAAGAGCGCATTTATCGCTCTTGTAAAGAAAAGCTATATCCTGTAGCTCAGCTGACCCCTCAGATCAGAGATCCTTACCCTTGGGAACTTGGGTCCTCAGGAATGCATCCCAAGATTTCCAAGGAATCTTTTCGCTGTAGGGGAGATGCCAAGCATCTTCCTAAAGTCAAAGAAGACTCCTCATCTCAGCTGATTCTTGATTGCGGGGGAAGACTCAATCATAGCTTGCCAGTACGAGGTGGGAAGGAATTCGTTTATCCTATTTTGATCGATCTTTTAAACTATATTCAGTTGAAAACCTCTTGTCCTGTGATTATTACTTGTGGGCATAGGTGTCCTGCGCATAATGCTTATGCAGACGGATCCATCTATAATTTAAGCTCTAAGCATATGATTGGAGCGGAAGTGGATTTTTATGTAGAGGGTAAGGAAAATCGCCCTGAGGAAATCGTTGATCTCATTATGAAGTATTATGCAGAAAAAGAGACCTACAAAGGCAGTAAAGAATACCTGCAGTTTTTGCGTTTAGAACAAGTCAAAATCAATGTGTCTACGGCTCCTTGGTATAATAAGGAAATTTTGATCAAGCTGTATAAAAAGGGTGAGGGAAGGGATTTTGACAATCAGCACCCCTATCCTTATCTTAGTCTTCAGGTACGTTTTGATCGGGATCTCAACGAAAAAGTCACCTATTCTTGGGAAAAAGCTTTCCAGGGGTATATGCGCTATTGAAAGAAAAGCTAGCATTTGCTATGTTTTCACCATCATTTCCGCCGATGTGATGGAATTGGTAGACGTCGTAGACTCAAAATCTACTGGGAGCAATCCCGTGCTGGTTCGAGTCCAGTCATCGGCAATTCACCGGACAAACTCTTTTCAAAGAGGATTTGTCCGGTTTTTTCATTTTCTAACTCATTCTTTTTCTGTAAGTTTCTCCGCTTGAGGGTGAATCAATTGCACACATAATTGATACCCATATCAAAGCTTTAGAACTTAATGAGATTGAAAAGAGACTGTCCAGTTTAGAGAAACAAAAGCTATGAAGTCATCTGTTCAAAAACGTTTAAGACAGCTTGAAAGTAGATTGGGAGTCGATAAAAGACACAAATCTGCCCGAATTGTCTGCGACCCTAAGATAATGTATTCATTTGACTTTTCAGAAGTCAATGCAGACGTCCTTCTAATTTTCCCTGACAATGGCCGCAGGACACGTGGCGATGTTGTTCCGGAAGGCTCTTATTTAGTTTATTATTCCAAACATTATTGAAGGGTGTTATGTCTACAAACATGAGTTTACAAGATCTCCAAGAAAATTATTTAACCACATCGAAACTCATGTACTTGCTTATCACGTTTCACTTGGAAATTATTTAGGATCTTTAGTTCTACCTTCTCCTTGTGGTTCTGGTACATTTGTCAAATTTACTATTCCATCTCACACCGTCTATGGTATTTTTACTGCAGCTCATGTGGTAAAAGAATTAAAATTTGGAATTAAAGGACAGCCAGCACTAGTTGGATTGTCAAAACTACTGAATGGAGATACCGTTGCCTGTGCCTGTCCTTTCTTTTATATTCATGCCTGCGCCTCCATTGAAGGTTTTAATTCTACTTCAAATAAGGCCTACAGGCCGGATATCGCATTCATTGCATTAGGAATTGATGATCAATTACCTAAGCATGAGCTTATTGACAGCTCCTCTTTTTATGATTTGGATGCACATGTAGATTTAGTGGTTCATGACCCACAAATTGCTTCTGCATTTTTCAGGGGAGCTGCGCCAAAAAGGCCCGACGGCTTATTAGACACAGCAGTGCATATAGGTGGAGGGGAATTATTAAGACGCGATAATCCATTTGATTCACCATATTGGAATATTCCTAATACAAGTAACAAATCCATTTCTGGAGGTTCCGGAGCTGGCTTTTGGAGGTTCAACTGTGGCAAAGAACTGATAACCCAATCCCTAGAAGGTGTGATTATTTCAGAAGAAGAGGCCACCTATTCTTTTTTCAAAGCAATGTCTTCAGAATATATTTATAACGAATTCCTTCCAGATTTGAAAAATCACTGTGTAAAAAATCTTCCCTTTTTGAAACCTGAGTTATGAACATTTTCCACACTCCCCCTTAGAAACCCCCTCGGCTAAAGTTCTATATATATGAAGGAGGTAAGGAAAAGGGGCAAAAGCTGTGTAAAATCATGCTAAGCAGCCCTTTTGTAGATCTTTGATCCTTTGCTGCGCTCATCGGCAAGGGAAGATTCCACCTTTATAAAGGGTTCTAGCTCATAGATCTTGCGCATTCCCTCGACAAAATGGTTCGATAACTGTCCGGTCATCGGCATTCAGACCGAATAGTTCGAAAGGGCTATTCGGTCTTTTTATAAACAGTATTTGAAATGCTTCTCGTTGTCTTATTCAAACGAAGTCCTTAACCAGATTGCAAATAAGGGATCGTCAAAGATTACAGTCCCTCGACCGGCGCCTTCTTCATCTAAGATTTCTTTGTCTTTCAGCGATTTAATGGCTGATGATAGAGCTGCTCCGCTGGTGATTTCGTATTTACTTAAAAGCTCTTTTGCAAAGATTTGTTTTCCTTCTTTTGCTGCAAGCCTTAAAGTTCTCTGTTGTGTGGGTGTTAATGTGCTAAGTAGCGTTTGATAAGCGTATGCATTTTGTTGAACCACAATTTTCAGAGCGTTATTTATTTCTTCAATTGTAATTTTGTTTTTTCCAAGTGCTACTAGGTGAAAGCACACCATCTGTACGTAATTAGGGGTGTCTTGGACAAGTTTTCTGAGGTGCTGTATAGCGTCACGTTCGCATGTTATTCCAACATTCATGAACCTTTTTAATACCCAGTCTGTGAACTCATCTCCAAAAGATGGAAATTCGATCGATTGACAAAACTTATATAAAGGCCTAGATGGGTTGTTCAGCATATCGTAGATCACGCTTCTTCTGGAACCTGTGAAGATAAAAGAGATGTTTCGTAATTGCTGCATATGGGTTCTCAATGTAGCTTCTAGCCATCCGCCATCATCGATTTCAGTGATTTTTTGAAATTCATCTATTGCAAAGATTAATCCTTTTTCAAGTTTGCTAAGAGAGGAAAGAACGTCCTGAATTATTTCTTTAATGTCTTTTTCTGATGAGATAACAGAATCTAAGGTGAAATCAAATGATGGAGTTCCTGTGTTTAGGTCAATTTGGGTAGATATTTTAGGTCTCAGGTTAGTGATTGCTTTGAATGTTGATTTGACAGAATCAGCCCAACCTTCTCTGTTTTTTAAGGCTCGCAACATTTGGTGGAGAAAATCCTTGTGAGATGTGATATTGAAAATATCGATGAATATATAAGAATTTGAACTCTTATTAAGCTTTTTGAGAAGATTTAATAGAAAAGATGTTTTGCCAAATCTACGCGGTCCAATTAATACGACGTGAATACGATTAATCAGAAATTGAGAGACGAAATTTTCAAGATCAGGTCGTGGTAGATAATAGTCTCCATCGACCGGATCTCCAAATTTGAAAGGATTTACTGGTAGCTTGTTCATTGTTGATTTGTAACAAATTTGTTAATTATTGGCAAGCTGCACCTGCCTTTTACTAACAAATTTGTTAATTATTGGCGGGTCGGTGGGGCTAGCTGAGCTCTTGATGAACTTCTTTCTCGATGTTCCTCTAAGCCGCTTTCGGTAAGATATTTCTAAAATACTTTGACCTAGTCGATCGACGGATTGAGTTCCAAACTGCTCGTTATTGTTTGCCTTCAATACTGTTGGAATTGAATCCGCCTGATATTCAATCTCTTCAAAAATGAAAGAAGACAGTACTCGTTCTCTTGAGAGGTAGATAAATTTGCTAGAAGTAGTATGCAGTTTTCCGTGCAAATCAAGAGCAGTTGGATAGGCTAATACCGCATCCTCTGTCATTCTGCTGGTAACGGGAAAAGGATCAACAGGATAAGAGCTTGCAAGCACTCTCATAGGAATAGAATAATACAAACCACTGCGAATCCGAAAGATATGGCTTTGTTTCAGGTGATAAGCCAAAGAATTGTGGAGGGTCGGATAGTTGATAGAACGAGCAGGTTCCTTCGACAGCCAAGCAGTTAGCTCATCCATCGTAAATATTTGATATTGACCAAAGAAGGAGTTGAGTTTCGTGCAGCTTGTTCTTTTTCTTTATTATCACTCGCATTCTTAGTGGCTATCAAGAAAATGATCAAGTTGAGGGAAGTATACTTACATTTTTTCTTTACTTTCATTAATGCTATTAGATCTTTTCAAGAAAAACATCAAGCGAACCTTTAATTCTTTTCCAGGGTGCTATATAATGCGTGACCTATGGCAAATAAATTTTGGGATTACCCATTACGCAAGCATCATAAATTATGCGATCAAATACGTCCCCTAATTAACCCTCTTGTAGACGCCTTTGGGATATCTCATTTCAGCTACTTTTTTGTAACTCAGGAAGGGCATTCTGCTTGCCTAAGTTCTCACCCCGCATGGTTAGAGCATTACCTTTATCATGAATTATTCCTCTACAACCCCTTTTTAAAAGCTCCAGAACTTATTCCAGAAGGTGTTTTCTTCACGAAGAGCATGAGGGACTCGGCTTATCTTGAAACAAAGAAGCAAGCCAAGACTTTTGGGATAGAGGATTCCCTTATCCTTACTTCAAAAAAAGATGGGAAATTGCAGGGATTTTCCTTTGGGTTAAATGTTGATGAAAAAAACTATGCCCTCCTTGTCAATGAGCTGCCGTTATTAAAACGTTTTTGTTTTGAATTTCAACGAAAAGCTGAGAAATCTTTGCAGGAACTTGCATCCGATCCAATCGATATTCGTATATTCCTAGGTGCTAGATTTTATAGAAGGGAAGAAGTCAAGTCCCATTTAGGAAAAGAAAAAAGAGCTGATTTCCTAGCCCAATTAAAAGTGAATGCTCCTCTTCTTTCAAAAAGAGAAAAAGAGTGTCTTTTTCTGTATCTCAGCGGAGAAACGGCTAGAAGTATTGCTGATTCCTTGGAACTTTCTCATCGAACAGTGGAATCCTATTTAGAGAGCACTAAACATAAGTTGAATTGCTATCAAAAACCCGACCTTTTGAAAAAAGCACAGGAACTTCAAGATTATGGGCTCTTGCTACCGTAGTTTTTACGGTGAAATCATTTGACCCGAGTGTGATATTCTTCCACTTTTAAAAGTCAAAAAAGAGGTGTTTTATGATTAAAAAAGTAATGCTTTTCTTGCTAACAACTTGCGCTAATCTATCTGCAGCTCCACAAGCCATAGTTTTTGATTTTGGTGGAGTGATGACAATGGAACCAAATCGAGAAGCGGTAGTTCATTTTCTATGCACAAGTTTTAATCTTTCTGCAGAAGGATTTGAACAGATCAACCAAGACAAGAAAAAAGCTGTTAAACTGGGTAAAACAGACGCAGAATTTTGGCTCCAATACGCAAAAGACAGAAAAGTGTGTTTGCCAAAAGATTGGGTACAAAACTTCAATACCGTTATGAAAGACGCTATTGGGGTAAATCCTGAAATGTATGAGCTGGTGAGTCAACTAAAGGGAAATGGTACCCCCGTAGCAATGCTGTCCAACATTGACGATCGTTTGGCCAGACTTATTCATGATTTTGGTTTATATGAACCCTTTGATCCATGCCTACTCTCTTGCGAAATAGGGTTGGAGAAGCCAGATCTTAAAATTTACGATGTTCTCTTAAAAAAAATGAACTTGCCCGCTAAAGACATCGTATTTGTTGATGATAGGCTAGAAAATGTCGAAGCTGCTCAAAAAATGGGTTTTGATGCTATCCTTTTTAATTCTCAAGAACAGCTTCAAAAAGAGCTAGCGAAGAGAGCGTTGCTTTGACCATTGTTCAAAATAATAAGACTTCAAAGAAATGGATATTCAAACCTCTTTCGAGGTCACTACATGAATTTTCCGAGCTTTTTAACGAATCTTCGAACCTCAGAACGCTCTAAGCATTGCTCTTACCGCTGCAGCTATTCGTATCTTAGAGCCTATTGCGAATACCATAATCTTCTCCATTTCAATTAATGATAAGTTAAAAGATGCTCTGCATCGTTTAAAACTGATTGATTTGAGTAGGAGAGAATTTTTCCTTGTGACAGGTGCATTGGAAATGTCGATGAACATATAAAGATTCGGCTTCATTAAAAGCTTTTTTTCTCCATTTGCGTAAGCTATTTTTGTGGCAATATTCTAAAATATCCTTGTCGGTTATTTTCTTTTCATGTAGAAGTGGGTTCGTTCCTATAAATTTCTAGCCAATTTTCAGCTTTGCGAATTTTTGGAAGGATGGAGCTCTGATTTTTCTCAAAAAGCTTCAATAAAGTGCCAGTCCGGGGATTAGCGCCAAATACGGAGCGATGAATCTGTAAGAAACGCCAAAAGAGGCCATCCCAAATCTCTGTCCATTCCCCTTTGGGATAATTGCTCATTTTTAAAAGGTAATTTGATCCTGAAACATAGGGTTTTGTGACGATCTTGCCACCGTCTGCATATTGGCTCATCCCATAAATGTTTGGGACCATGACCCAATCATACGCATCTACAAAGTACCCCATAAACCATGTGTAGACTTCGTGGGGTGAGGACTCTGTCAAAAGCAAAAAATTCCCTAAGACCATGAGCCGTTCGATATGATTGCAGTACCCTGTGCGCAAAACATTTTTAATAAGCATGTCGATAGGTAAAATACCTGTAGCTCCCTTCCAGAAGCTTTTGGGGATTTTGTGATGATAATCGAAAAAATTCACAGAACGCTGCGATGATCCATCTAGGATGTAGGATGCGTGCACAAACTCTCTCCATCCAATGATCTGGCGTAAAAATCCCTCCAAAGAATTGAGCGGCAATAAATGACTTTCCCCATATGCAAGCGTTGCTTTGACAATTTCAAGAGGGGTTATCAGTCCTATATTTAGCAAAGGGGACAAAACGCTATGAAATAGGGTTGAATCCTCCTTTTGAATAGCATCCTGATAATCTCCAAAGCTTACCAACTTATGCTCTAGAAACTCTTTGAGCACCTGTTGTGCCTGATCGTGGGTGTATGAATATAAAAATGGGCGAGCTTCTCCTATTGCCTCAGGAAACTCCTTTTCTACCTCATCGATTAGAAGGTTGAAGTCATGATCAAGCTTCGGAGTGAATGGGGAGGGGATTGCGAGGCCTTTAGGTATTTTTTTTCTGTTTTCCGTGTCAAAGCTGTATTTTCCTCCTATAGGCCGTTTGCCCTCCATTAAAATATTCAGCTTTTTTCTTTGATATGCGTAAAACTGAGCCTGTGAATAGCTCTCTTTGCCTGCAAAAAAAGTTTTTATCTCTTGATTGGAACAGATAAAGGCAGGTGAAGGATAGAAGTTGATTTCCCATTTATACTTTTGAGCAGCATTCATTAAGTCTTCATGCAGCCACTGGTCAGCAAATTCTGCCAAATGCACAGTTTGAATGTTTTTATCAGCTAATATTTCAAAAAGATCTCCGCGTTTGGCAAGCTCTTTAGAATGGATGTACACAACTTTCTTTTTTAGCCTTAAAAGGCTTTGGGCATAAGTTCGCATCGCGGCTATAAGAAGCACGAGTCTTTGTTTGTGAAAGGGCTGAACCTTAAAAAAAAGGAACTCTTCAACGAGGTAGATTGTCCTATCTGCGGCAATCGCGGGATGATTTTGAAATAGTTGATCTGGGAAAATCAGGGTGATGTCAGGCATTTTCAATTTTGTTGGTTTGGATAGTGTCCGAAGAGTTTTTCTAAAAATTCACGACGATATTGGAAAATTATCTTAAGATCTTTTTTGATTTTTAGATAATGCAGAGCTTTGCCGAAGAGGCCAAAAGGCACTTTGTAGTACAGAATATCTTCCATTAAAATACCGTTTGCAATGGGAGTGAACCAATGTTCGTGATGCCAAAATGCGTAGGGCCCAATTTTTTGTTCATCGATGAAGTAGGCAGGCTCTTGTACAGCCGTTATTTCAGTAATCCACTGCATGGATATATTCCAAAGAGGTTTAACCGTATAGGCGATGATTTGTCCTGCATACATTTTTCTCCCCGAATGATGATGCTTGATTTTTAGACCGAGGCTTTCAGGAGTGATTTTCTCTAGATTTTCTGGAGACGAAAAAAAATCCCAAGCCTGAACCAGATCTATAGGCAGTTTTTGTGAAAAATGCAATTTGTACATAGGGCCTTGGACTTAAATTAATCTATTATGTTTAGCACGAGAGAGGGTAAATCTAAAAGGAAATCGCTCGATCTAAAAAAATCATAGCATGTCAGAATTTCATTGATTGATTCTACAAAATTTCTGAATTTGCTGTCTTTTTAAGGGAATAATATTATGGTGTTGACATAACCAAAACATGAAAAATTAAGGCTAGTTATGAAAACATGTAAATCTCTGCAAATAATTACTCTCGCATCGATTTGTTTTACGTTGGGCTTTGGATCTCCAGCTGAATCTTGCAGTCGATTCATGTACACAACTTCTGAAAACAACGTTGTTATTGGTCGGTCTATGGATTGGATGGAAGATATCAAGACAGACCTTTGGGCATTTCCTGCGGGCATGGCTCGTATTGGCAGTGATCAGCCCAAAGCTGCTAAATGGACTTCAAAATACGGCAGTGTCATTGCTAGTGGATACAATTTAGGATCAACTGATGGGATGAATACTCAAGGATTGGATGTTAATTTACTGTATTTAGCAAGCTCTGACTATGGAACTCCATCTCCAGGACAAAGCAGCCTTTCTGTCTTAAATTGGGCTCAATATGTTCTGGATAATTATGCAAGTGTTGATGAGGCTGTTAGGGAGTTTGGGAAAAATCAATTCCACATGGAAGCTAAATTGTTACCTAACGGAACATATCCTGGTGTTCATTTATCCTTATCGGATTCCACAGGAGATAATGCCATTTTCGAATATGTTGGGGGACAGCTTGTTGTGTACCATAATAAAAAGTACACAGTCATGACGAACGAACCTACATTTGATAAGCAGCTTGTATTGAATGATTACTGGCAAGGATTAAAGGGCGTATTTCTTCCGGGCACAACAGAACCATCAGACAGATTTGTAAGAGCGTCTTATTATTTAAGTCAGGCTCCAATAACAGCTAATGAGCAACAATCGATTGCTACTGCGTTTTCTATCATTCGTAACGTCTCACAACCGATTATGAAAGACAATTCAGAGAGGCCTAATCAAGCTCCAACTATTTGGCGTAGTGTGGCCGATGTGAAACATCAAATCTATTACTTTGAAGCCAGCGATAGACCTAATGTCTTTTGGGTAAATTTAACAAAATTAGATTTAAACAGTGGAGCTCCTGCAAAAAAACTTCCCTTGTCGAACGGGGAAATATACGCAGGAGAGGTAAGCTCTCATTTTGTTCCGAGCAAACCATTTTAATCGTTTTGGGTGTATGCTATTTGGGAAGAATTTCTCCTTTTTTTGGATCTAAATTTTCTATACATAAATAGTGTAGACGTTTCATAATTTGACTTATGCAAAACACACCCTTTTTTCAGATTCATATTGTTCATAATGCTAAGATGACTCCTTTTTCTGGCTATAATATGCCCTTGCATTATGGTTCACAAATCGAAGAACACGAAGCAGTCCGTCGTGTAGCTGGAATGTTTGATGTTTCCCATATGATGATTACCGATGTAGAAGGGCTTGATGCTAGAGCTTTTTTGCGCAAGCTTCTAGCCAATGATGTGGCGAAATTAGAAAAAGTGGGTAATGGGAAAGCTCATTATAGCCTAATATTAAATGACAATGGGGGAATTATTGATGACGTAATCGTCTATTTAATGCCCTTTGGCTACCGCATTGTGAGCAATGCGGGGACTCGTAGTAAAGTTAAAACCTATCTTGCTCATACTTCTCAAGAATTTCAAGTAACCCTGAAAGAACGTTCTGACTTTGCGATGTTAGCCATTCAAGGACCTCAAGCCATTGAAAAAGTTTTGCAAGTTAAGCCAAGTTGGCGAGAGCAAATTTCGCAGCTGAAACGCTTTCAAGGATGTGAGGTAGAAGGGTTTTTTATCGCTCGTACTGGATATACGGGAGAAGAGGGACTAGAAATCATGATCCCTTTGAAAGAGGTAGAAGATTTATGGAAAGATCTTTTCGATGTTGGAGTCGCTCCTTGCGGACTTGCCGCGCGAGATACCTTGCGCTTAGAAGCTGGAATGAACCTTTATGGGCAAGATATGGATGAGACTACCAACCCTTTAGAGGCAGGTTTTTCTTGGTGCATTGATCTAGAGGATTTGAAGCGTAATTTCATAGGTCAATCTGCCATCTTATCCATGCGAGAGCGATTGAATAAAAAGCAGGTGGGATTACTTCTTTTAGGAGCTGGCGTGATGCGTGCTCACCAGGCATTTCGTAACAGTGAGGGAGCAGTAGGCTTAGTTACTAGCGGAACTTTTTCTCCAAGTCTTAAACAATCTATCGCAATGGCTAGTGTTCCCATCGGTACAGGAGAGCTTGGGGAAGTGGAAATTCGCGGTACATGGCAACCTGTTAAAGTCGTAGCTTTACCCTTTATTAAAAAAACTGCAACCCCATAAAAATTCATGAATTTAAAATTTGCTCCAACCCATGAATGGGCTTTAGTATTAGGAAATGAAGCATCTGTCGGACTCTCAAAACACGCTGTCAGTCTTTTAGGTGATGTTGTTTACTTAGAGTTGCCCAAAGTTGGCTCTCAAGTTGTTCAAAAAGCGAATATTGGATTTGTTGAATCTGTCAAGGCTGCTTCAGAAATTTACTCTCCTATGTCTGGAACCGTTATAGCTGTTAATGAAGATCTTATCAAAAATCCAGGAATGCTAAATCAAGATTCTAGTGAAAAAGCTTGGCTCTACCGTATTGCTCTTTCTAACCCGGATGAATTTGCTGTATTATTGACCTCTGATGCTTATAACGCTTCTTTAGGATAGATATGCTGAAAAATTGGGAAAATTCTAGTGAATTTATAAGTCGACATATTGGGCCAACCGCTCAAGAAACCAAAGAGATGCTAGACGTTTTATCTTGCAGCTCTATGGAGGATTTAATAGAGAAAATCATTCCCAAAAACATTTTGACGAAGACTTCTACATCGCTACCTGAAGGCATAACAGAAAGTTCTGCAATCGCTCAGATTCATTCTATGATGTCCAAGAACGTTGTACAAAAAAGCATGATCGGTCAAGGCTATTATGAAACGATCTCTCCACCTGTTATTTTACGTAATTTCTTTGAAAATCCTGGATGGTATACAGCCTACACGCCCTATCAGGCTGAAATCTCTCAAGGACGGCTGGAACTGCTCTTAAATTTTCAACAAATGGTCATGGATCTTACTGGTTTTGATTTAGCTAACGCATCTCTTCTTGATGAAGCAACAGCTGCGGCTGAAGCAATGGCCATGGCTAAACGAATCAGTGGATGTGAGCGCAAAAAGTTTTTTGCTGATGAAAAACTTTTCCCCCAGACTTTAGCTGTTTTAAAAACTCGTGCTAAGTATTTTGGATTTGAGCTTGTCAAGGGCCCTGCAAAAGAAGCTTTATCTCATGAGATTTTTGGAGCGATCTTTCAATATCCGGATTGTGAGGGGAATTTACAAAATTTCACTTCTTTATTCGGTCAACTCAAAGCGAAAAATACAGTCACCATTACCGCAACAGATTTATTAGCTTTAGTCTTGTTGCATTCTCCTGCCTCTATGGGGGCAGATATCGCTATCGGGTCCTCTCAACGCTTTGGGGTTCCCATGGGTTTTGGAGGTCCTCACGCAGCTTTTTTTGCGACAAGAAGCGAATACAAGCGCATGGTGCCCGGCCGCATAATCGGTATATCAAAAGACACACATGGGCACTTCGCTCTAAGAATGGCTTTGCAAACTCGCGAGCAGCACATTCGTCGGGAAAAAGCCAACTCAAACATTTGCACATCCCAGGCTTTGTTGGCTAACATGGCAACACTTTATGCGATGTATCATGGAGAGAAAGGGCTTTCTCATATTGCTCATCGCGTTCACTATTTGGCTAACTTATTTAAAACTGCCCTGATTCAAGAAGGTATAGTTGTACTACATGAAGAACTTTTTGATACCGTAGCTTTTGTAAAGTCTGCTGAGTATGAAACAAAAGAGTATAATGTAGGCCTGTTTGAAAACCATATCTGTATAAATTTTTCAGAAACAACTACTTTAGAAGACGTAAAAAAACTCTGCAAAATATTTACAGGAAAATCTTTAGAAATATCTTATTCTGAACAAGAACATTTGAAGAAATACAAGCACTGGTATCGCCAGAATAAAATTTTACAGCAGCCTGCCTTTACATCTTATCACACAGAAACGCAGATGATGCGCTATCTTAAAAAACTAGAAAATCGAGATTTATCACTGACTCAAACTATGATTCCTCTAGGTTCTTGTACTATGAAACTGAATGCAGCAGCAGAACTTGCTCCTGTCTCTTGGACATCTGTAGGGCAAATGCACCCTATGGCTCCTACTGCCCAGACCCAAGGTTATCGAGAAATGCTGCACTCTTTACAACAGCAGCTGAAAGCTTTGACAGGTTTTGATGAAGTTTCTCTACAACCTAATTCGGGTGCTCAGGGGGAATATACAGGCTTACTCGCTATTCGCCGTTACCAGGAATCTATTGGAGAATCTTATCGTAATATATGCTTAATTCCTAAGTCTGCTCATGGTACTAATCCTGCAACAGCGCACATGATGGGATTGGAAGTTATCACAGTAGATTGCGATGAGAATGGAAATGTGTCTGTTTCAGATTTGCGTGCTAAAGCAGAAAACTATAGCCAGCGCCTTTCTTGTCTTATGATTACCTATCCATCCACTCATGGAGTATTTGAGACAGCTATTCAAGAAATTGCCGAGATTATTCATAATCATTCGGGACAGATCTACTTGGATGGGGCGAACTTCAATGCTTTGATGGGATATGTCAAGCCTGCAGAGATTGGTGCCGATGTCATGCATATGAATCTTCATAAAACCTTTGCGATTCCTCATGGAGGAGGAGGTCCTGGCATGGGGCCTATCGGCGTCAAAAAACATCTAGCACCTTTTCTTCCTGATTCTAAATATGCGGTCTCTGCTAGCGCATTTGGAAGTGCTTCCATTCTGACTATTTCTTGGATGTTTATTGCAATGATGGGTAGTAATGGATTAAAACGTTCTACTGAATATGCTCTTTTAAATGCGAACTATGTAGCTGCTCGACTTAAAGACTTTTTCCCTGTTTTATATACAGGATCCAATGGGTATGTGGCCCATGAGTGTATTATTGACTTGCGTCCTATAAAAGCTCAGACCCAGATCACAGAAATCGATATAGCTAAACGTCTTATTGATTATGGTTTCCATGCCCCAACTATGTCTTTTCCTGTTCCAGGCACTCTGATGATAGAGCCTACTGAAAGTGAAGATAAAAAAGAACTCGATCGGTTTATCGAAGCGATGATTTCCATCTGGCATGAGGTGCAAAAAGTAGTGAGCAAAGAATGGGACCCTCTAAATAACCCCTTGAAAAATGCCCCTCATACAGAAGATGACTTGCGTTCATGGGATAAACCCTATTCTATTAGCGTGGGTTGTTATCCCTCTTCTCATTCCAAGATCCAAAAATATTGGCCCCCTATTAATCGAATCGATGAAGCTTTCGGAGATAGGCAATTTACTTGTAGTTGCTCTACTCTTAATTAAACTTTTCTCAGAAAGCAAGTTTATTTTGAATCAGTCATATACTCGACAAAATCCCTAAATCCTTGTACCGTTGTTGTTATTTTTACTCGGGAGGAATTGTGATTGTCTATGTATACCACAAGTGTTCTACTTGTCAAAACGCTCTACGTTTTCTAGAAAAAAAGAAAATTGCTTTTACTATCAAAGAAATTACAAAGCAGCCTCCCTCCGTCGAAGAGCTTCATAGAATGCTAGCGTGGCAAGGTGGGAATGTTAAAAAGCTTTTAAATACATCAGGCCTTCTGTATCGAGAAATGAACCTTTCAGAAAAACTAAAAGATATGACCACGGAGGAGATTTTAAGTTTATTGAGCGGGCATGGAATGCTCATTAAACGCCCCTTTCTAATTGGAGAAGAGTTTGGTTTGACGGGTTTTAAAGAAGCTGAGTGGAGTCAAAAGCTTTGAATGAATACTAAAAAAACTCAATGGATCGTTGAACATGTGCTATATGAAATTTTTGGGAAAGGCAACTTGTCACAGTATGATGAATTGGTAGAAAAAGATGTCCACGTTCACTATCCCTCAAGCTGGCCAGAAATCTATCCTACTGATCTGCGCGGGAGAGAAAGCTCTAAAGTTATAGATCAAGAGTATTCCAAAGCTTTTCAAATGAGAAATGTAGAAATCCACGATCTCATAATAGGACAGGATAAAATTCTTGCTAGATGGGCCTTTAATGGTGTTCATAAGGGGAATTTCTTTACTATTAAGGCCTCTCAGCGATCTTTTGATTTGACTGGTCAAACAATTTATCAATTTAATGTACGAGAGAAAATTTGTGAGGTTTGGCAGGCTTGGGACCTACTTGGACTATTTAGACAGATTGCAGATGTACTCCCTATAATTTCTTTGTCAGAAGAGGTTGAAGAAATGCAACAGCTTAAAAAAAGAGCCGCAGGTCTTTCTGAAAAAGAACGAGAATGCCTGAAATATCTATTGCTAGGAAAAACAGCTAAAGAAACAGCCTCTTATATGAAGCTTTCCTTTAGGACTGTGGAGTATTATTTCGAAAATATCAAAGATAAGTTCGGTTGTTTCAGCAAGAGAGAATTATTTGCTTATGCTCGTTTACTCGAAAAGTATCGCATTATATAGAGGCTCTTTAACGAGCTATCTTATCAGCGAAGAAATCCAGAGCAGTTGCTAAAGCAGCTGCATTGGAGTATTCCGTGGAAGTGTGTCCTCCCTGACGAATCATCCACAAAGTGCTATTATCCCATTTTTGATACAGCGCATAGGCGTTTTCAGGAAGAGTCACAATATCGTATTTTCCATGAATGATAATTGCTGGGAGATGTTTGATTTTATTCATGTTGGATAAAATTTGATCTGGCTTAAGAAAGAATTGATTTATAGAGTAATGTAAAAAGTGTTTTGTTACGGAGTAAATGTACTGATCGTTTTTTAATACATTTTCTACCAACAGGGGATTTGGAGAAAAGCGAACGCAAGCAGCATCAAATTCCATGAACGCCCGTGCAGCCGGCATGTGAATTTCAGGATTTGGATCTATGATCCTTGCATAGTAGGCCGAAAGAAGATCAGAATGTTCTTCTTCAGGAATGTGACCTAGAAATTTCTCATAGCCATTAGGAGCAAGTTTGCCCATTCCATAGAGGAGGTGTAGGTAATCTTGCTCTCTGCCTAAAAATATCCCTCTAAGGATAAATCCTTGGCAATGCTCTGGATGACTTTGTCCGTACAAAATGGCTAAAGTAGATCCCCAAGATCCTCCAAAAACTAGCCACTTTTCAATCCCAAGATGTTTTCTTAAAGTTTCTATATCTGCTACAGAGTGGCTTGGTGTGTTTTCTTCCATGGAAGCAAACGGTATAGATCTCTTTGAGCCGCGCTGGTCAAGCATGATTACGTAATAACGCTTTAGGTCAAAAAATTGAGTGAGTTCATCGCAGCATCCCTCTCCAGGACCTCCATGTAAGATAACAATAGGGATGCCTTTTGGGTTCCCATAAGTGGCATAAAAAATGGTGTGTATTTTCGATACGGTTAAAAAACCTTCTCGGAAAGGGGCCGTAATGGGATATAAATGGTGATCAAAATGCGGCTCTTCATAGAGATGATTAAGGGAAAATTCCTTAGATGTGTTTTGTGGCTGCATTTCACAAAAGACCTCTTTCCAGTAGCTGATTTTTCCTTCTTGAAAAATCACTAGGGCAATTGCTTCTAAATTTCTTTGTAGTCCGTTTTTTTCTATACATTGGACTTGGAAATGAAAAGCGGCTTTGTTTTCAAAAATAAGGAGATTTTCTAAAAAACTTGAATAAGAGACGTTCTCATATTTGTTTTGCATTCTATGGATGTATGCAATGAATTCTTCAATTCCTTGGCTTATGATAATGTTGTTGCTTTGAATGGTGCAGTCACAAGTCATAAATGACTGCACGGAATAGAAATCAATTTCATGTTCTGGGTCTCCCAGAAATGTCAAATAGTTAAAGAATTGTTCTATGTGTTCTTGCGTGGGTGATGCTTGTGCGTAGTTATGCAAACAGACAGTTAAGATAATAATCTTAAGAAGATATTTGTTGATCATTGTAAGAGCCTTTTTATGTTAAGGAACGAGAGTTGCGTCATTTTCATATAAAAATATAGAGAAGAGATCGAAATATATTTCACCGTATTAAATACTAGGATTGTCTGTTTGAATGGTTTTTTTTAAAGGTTTCTTCTATGTGATTCTATTTTATTAATGTGTATTTATTTAAAAAGCTAGCCTCTATTTGTCTTTTTAGTGTAAATAGAAATTTCAGATCTAAAGCACATTAAATTTGGAGAATTATGAAGATTGCCATAACAGGTGCCTCCGGACATATTGGAAATGTTTTGTGCAGAGAGTTGTTAAAATTGGGTCACAAAGTCAGGGCTCTTGTTCATTCAGATAATGTAGAACATTCCCATTCCATCGAAGATTTGAGCTTGGAAAGAATTCATGGTGACATTTTAAATTCCGATTCTCTGATTGAATTTTGCGCGGGGAGTGACGTTGTATTCCATTTGGCTGCAAAAATTTCTATAGATGGAGATCCGGATGGGAGCCTCTTGAGGACCAATGTTGAAGGAACTGAAAATGTTATTAAGGCTTGTCTTGCAACCAACGTAAAACGACTTATTCATTTTAGCTCTATACATGCGTATAAACAAGCGCCGTTTAATGAAGAACTAAGTGAAAAAGGTGATTTTGTAGATTCTGATGACTCTTGCTACAATTACTATAAAGCACTTGGGGAAAAATCGGTGCAAAAAGGAGTCGAGGCAGGGTTGGATGCTGTGATTTTAAGTCCTACCGGAGTTTTAGGCCCATTTGATTATCAACCCTCTTTTATGGGAAAAGCTCTACTTGATCTATATAATGGAAAACTTCCAGCCCTGGTCCACGGAGGATTTGATTGGGTTGATGTTCGAGATGTGGTTAGTTCTGCTATTTGCGCAATGGAAAAAGGAAGAAAAGGAGAGCGCTATCTACTTTCGGGACGTTGGATGTCAGTTCGGGATTTGATGGAATTATTTGCGGAAATTACGGAAAAACAGGCCCCGAAATTTACATCTCCAGTATGGCTTGCTAAGGCAGGATTACCCTTTATTAGATTGCATGGCAAATTAATAAAAAAACCGCCTCTTTATACGAAGGAGGCTATGGACACTCTTTTATACTCTAATTCCCATATTACAGCCCGAAAAGCGGAGCAAGAGCTTGGGCATTCCTCTAGATCTATGGAAGAAATTCTTCGCGATGAGTTTACATGGTTTAAAGAAAGGAATTTCATAAAATGATACTTGTTTTATGGACTCTTTTGCCGATTATTCTTTTTCCTGTTCTTTTTAAAATTAAAGTTCCTTATGGCCGTTATACTGATGTAAAATGGGGCCCCATGATGAGCAGTCGTTTTTCTTGGATAATCATGGAATTGCCTGCTCTAGTTGTATTTATTGCTTTCTTTTTCCCCAAAGAAAGCAATAGTGTTGTTTGTTGGGTTTTTTTTGCTTGCTGGGTGGGTCACTATTTTTATAGAAGTCTTATTTTTCCGTTTAAAACCCAATCAAAAATGATGCCTATCATAGTCGCTGGCTCGGCTTTTTTCTTTAATATTATGAATGGCTATTTTAATGGGGAGTATCTCGGAAAAGCTTTCTATCCTTTATCTTGGTTCTATGATCCTCGATTTATTTTGGGGATTTCTCTTTTTTTTACAGGTCTTATCACCAACCGAATCGCCGATAAAACTCTTTTTTTGTTAAAAGAAAAAGATAAAGGCTATCTTATTCCTAAAGGGGGGCTTTATAATCTGATTTCTTGCCCCAATTATTTTGCTGAAATTATTCAATGGATGGGTTTTGCCATTATGACTTGGTCTTTACCAGGGCTTGCTTTTGCTCTATGGACAGCCGCTAATCTCGTTCCTAGAGCTATTCGACATCATCAATGGTATAAAATGACTTTTAGTAAATACCCCAAAAAACGAAAAGCTATTATTCCCTATATACTTTAAGAGTCTAATTTTTCTTGTAGTATTTTTTTGCATGATCAGGAAATTCTAAAATGTAAAATGAAATTTTTATAATTATATTTCAAATTAATATTTTAGTGCTTTTTTATATGGTCATGTGTTTGTTTTTTTAATTGTTTAGTTTATTTAATGTTTTGTGTAAAATGTAAATGTTTAAATTTTCGGTTTGCTTTTATGGGTTATTATAATGTTTTTTCTAAGCCTTTAGATGTGCAAGTTGTTTTTCCGGATGTTGATAGAGAGCATCGAGTAGAGAAAAAGCCTGTAGATGTAAAGCTAAAAAAAGCTTGGGCTCTGGCACAAAAGCAAAAAGAACAAGAGCTCGATGGATCCCGTTTCAAGTATCGATCTTATAATGTTTTTCAAGCTCCTAACTCCTGTCATACCCAATCTTTACAAGTAGGTAAATATCAAATTGGCGTATGTCATGCTCAAGGGCGTAGGCCTTCGCAGGAAGATCAACATCTAGCTACTTCATTTTCTCTCCGATTGCCAAAAGGGAAAATCTACCCTGTTCAGCTTTTTGGGGTTTTTGATGGCCATGGAGGCTCTGAAGCCTCCCTCTATATGGAAAAACATTTACAAAATGAGCTTATGAAAACTTTGATACACTTTCATCCTGAAGGGAAACTTACTGATGAAGGGATTTGGAATGCCTTAAAACTTGCCTTTGTAAATTTGAGCGATCGATTTAAACAATTAGATCAGAATAGCGGAACTACAGCAACGGTAGCTATGATATTGGATGGGAAGTTATGGACTGCCAATGTAGGGGATTCTAGAACGATTTTAGAAGATAGCTTTAAAGGGACTTTTCAATTGAGTGAAGATGCCAAGCCCTCGGATCCTCGATATAAAAAAGGGATTGAAAAGAGGGGGGGATCTGTAGAATTTCACGGTGATACGCCTCGGATTAATGGGATATTGGCCGTAGGAAGGGCTGTAGGAGATGGTAGTGTTGGCCCTGGAGTTAGTTCACGCCCTAAAATTACCAAGATCGATCTATCCCAGATACATTCAGGCAGTCATCTTGTATTAGCATGTGATGGAATCTATGATGTAGCCAGCACAAGGCAAGTTGGTCATGCATTACGTCAAAAAAGTTTCTTTAGAAAAAGTCCTATTTCGGTTGCTCAAAATCTAGTATTTTCTGCCTATCGAGCCGGATCTCAAGATAATCTGTCCGCACTTGTAGTGCGAATTCCTTGATACATTGTAAAAAGTTGCAAAATTTATTTGTTGAATTATTGACTTAATGTATTGCTTGAACTAACTGTAAAGATACAGTGTTGCATTATGTGCTATAGGTGTTTTTATGCGTATTTTTCAAGCGGTTGTCGCATTTTTTATAGCGACGTTAGTTGGGAGCGTATTAGAAGCTGTGGAAAGAGAGCCCTTATGGGCAAATATTTCTTGGGATATGAGTCCTCTTTCAGATCCTTTAACAGAAAAGCAGATTTTATTTTTAAATCTATACATGCAATATCCCTTAACACCAGAAATGAACAAATTGCCTCGATATGTTAAAAACATTCTCCCTCTTTATATAGAGTTGCATTCAGAAGAGTTAGATTCTTATGCTTTGCAATATTTTCGTGTAAAACAGCTTCTCTCTTCTGGTCTGACTTTTTCAGATGTTATGGCTTTGCAGTCATGTATGAGAGATTTACAATTAGGTCACTCCTTGAAGCGTGAGCAAAATGTGTTTTTAGATGGTTTCATCCAAAAAAATCTTAAAAAATTTCCGCAGCTTTCTTTAATTCCTTTACTTAATCCTCTTTTTTTTCATGTAACCCAAGTTCCCAATGAGTTTCATAACAAAGCAAGAGCAACTTTAAGAGAGGCTTTATTGAAAAGTATAGGTTTTTCCTCTAAAGAGATGTCTGTATTAGATGTATTAGGCTTTCAGCCTTTGAGCTCATCAAAATTAAGCGATGTAGGATTGCAAGCTCTTCGAAAATGGTTAACTCTCTCTTTTTTACATGCAGCCATAGAAGTGTACGATGCAGGACAGATTTTACGTTTGCAAGCTGTTATACATAAGAATGCAGAGCAGTTTTCTCAAAATGCTATCGCATTTTTAGATAATGAAGTGAGTAATAGTCGAGTTGTTCACAGGTTTAGATATACCAATTTTCAAGCGAGCTTATCGCAATTGAAGGATTCAGATTTTGAGTCTGTTTCTTACAATGATCCCGTGCAAGTCATGACTTGGGAAAATCCGGGGATTCAGCAAGTACATTAAGATCGTTTAGTTTCTTTGGAATCGCTTCCTCCAAGACCGATGCAAATATGGGGTGAAGAGCAGTCAGAAAGGGCTTTAGACGAGACGAAAGTCTGCTAAATTCCTTTTTTTGTTCTTCTAATGATGGAAGAGCATTCTTTTTTCGAATTCGACCAGGATCCATCCAAAAGAATTTACCCTCCTGTCTTCCAATATTTTTGAGTTGGATATCTCGGACTTGAATAGGTTTTTTGCAGCTTGCTGCGCAAAGTTCCAGGAGTTCATCTACAATATTTCGAGCTTGTAAAATCGATAGTGTAGGTAGAATAGGCTCTAAGTAATCGCGAAAAGGTGTGAGTTTTTTTTGAATATAGAAAGATAGGTGGTCTGCTTTTAGAAAATGGGGGAGGCCTAAAGGATCAAGGATTTTGAGGGAAATTTGTAAAGTCTCTGTTGGGTTTAAGTGGAGAAAAATCATCTGGCTTTGGGTGGGGATTTGTTGAAAAGCGAGAAGATAACTTAGAAAATCTGCTTCTTTTTTTTGGGGATTTTTGTAGCGTGGAGCTTTGCAGATTTTGATTACATATTGATCATCTTTTGAAACAAAAGCAAAGCATTGTGATCCTACTCCTAAAAAGCGCAAAGGCTGTTTTAGGATGGCCTTTATGTGTTCTAGTTCTTGAGGATTGTAGGGTATATCCCAAGTAGATTGACTTTTTGTTTGTAGGAACAAAAAACGGCATAAAAGCCGCTCTCCCCAAAAGAGGCTTAAGATAATCGCAGCACAGATGTATATCCGTTTTCTTATAAAGCTTCGGGGCATGACAACGACTGTGTAAAATAGTTTTCTAAAGTAGGATCAAGGTTTTTTAGCCAATTGCGAAACTCCCGAGTGAAGAGAAGCAGGTTTTCTTGAGAGCCTTTCTCGGAGCTTAGGGATGGATCGTAGACGAATTGCCCAATATCGATTTGAAAGGGGTGTTCTTCACAAAATGCAAAATTTCTCCAAATTCCATTGTCTTTATCAGCAATTTGCTTTTGGCATCTTTTTTTGAGGTATGCGGTCATTTCATCTAAAGCTATTTTAGCCTGTTGCAATTGTCCTTGTTGGATCAAAGTCTCAAGTTTAGGGTAGAAAGGAATTCCCTTTTTTTGAATGTAAAATTGAAAGGCGTCGGCAGAAAGGTGGTGACGTACCCGAATTTTATCGAAAAGCTCTAGCTGTACCTCTGGTAGAGATCCTGCATCTAAATGCATATAGATAATGCCTGTTTCCTCTTGCAAGTTTTCTAAAGCGATTTGGTAGCTTTTATATTCTCCTTCTAGCTTTTTCTGTTTTCGTTCGAGGATCTGTTTGCGATACAATTCTAAGTTGCCAGGGAATGAAAAAAGCTGAAACCAGATTTTAGGGTAGTTATTATTGTATTTAAGCAATTTAACGACGTATTTTTGATCGGAAGTAGTAAATGCATAACATTGACCTCCTCTTCCTATATAATGTAGAGGTTGGCTTAAAATACTCTGAATTTCTGCTTGTTGCTCTACGGAAAGAGAAGAAGAGAGGTGGGGGATCGTGTCTTTTAGAAACGCTGTTCGGATTTTGCTCGGAGTAAATCCATCCGTTTGTTTGTGAAGAAATCGATATAATGGGAATATGCTCGAAGTTGTCAGTACGATCCACAGAAATAGTTTGATTCTTTTCATTGTCTTTTTGAGAATAAAGTTAAGCTGGTGTAGTATAGATCGGAAATGAATCTTTGTCAAAGGGCTATATTGGAAAATATTGTACAAAAAATCCAAGAGTGCGATCTGTTTTTATTTGATTTGGATGGGCTTCTTGTCGATACAGAACCAGTTCATTATCAAGCGTATCAAAAAATGTGCTTAGCTAGGGGGTTTTCTCTCACTTGGGATTATGCTGCCTATTGCGATTTGGCCCATAAAGGATCGGATCTTTTAGAAAAGGGGGTCTACGAAACTTTTCCTGACCTTAAGGCTCAGGAACCAAATTGGCGAGTTCTTCACCAAGAAAAGCAAATGGCTTTTTTAGAAATCGTCGCAGACGAGGGGGTTTCTCTGATGCCAGGCGTTGAGCAAATGCTGCAAAAATTTCCTTTGCAATCCAAACGCTCGTGCGTTGTCACGCATTCTTCTTCTCAACTTACGCAGGCCCTATGTCGGAAACTTCCCATTTTACAAACAATTCCTTATTGGGTGACTCGAGAGCAATATTCCTCTGCCAAGCCTCATCCTGATGCGTATCTTTTAGCCATGCGCCTTTATGGGAAAGAGGGGGATAAGATTCTGGGTTTTGAAGATAGTTTTCGAGGATATCTTGCACTACAAGCTGCAGGCATCCCTTCTGTAGTTATTTCTTCGATTTTGTCTTCAGAGTTTCTCAAAGAGCTTGATCAAAAACAGGTGTCTTATTACAGCTCGTTTCAAGATATTATTATTTAGCTGTTTGTGCGTGTAATTGCTAATTGAGTAATTATATCGAATTTGCTATAATGTGTCTGTTATTTGTCTGTATTGTGTGTTTTTGTGATTGTTTCTGTTGCATTCGATCCTTATAGTAAAAAATATGAAGATTCATGGAAGGGGGATCCCGTTCCTGAGACAGAAAATCGCGACTTGCGAGCAGTTGCAAGTAAATATTTTCCTGTAAAATCACAGGGTATTCCCGCAAGTGAACGCCCGAAATTGTACATAGATCAACTGTTGGATAAATGTTTACACCCAAAAAAATATCTTTATCCAGAAGAGTGTCAAGATCGAGATCGAATGGTTCGTTTGAGAGCAAATGGTTGTGATTTTTTTGCTAAAAATAATTTAAGCGATCATGCTTTTCTTGTTGCAGATTGTGTTATACAAAACCATACCCAGTTAGAAAAAGAACAGATTTGTGAAAAGCTTCGACCTCGTCTATTAAATAGAGAAACTCTATTTTTAGAAGTGGCTCGAAAAATAGCATCTACTATGCCAGATTCTCCTTATTGTTTACTCACGCAATGCTGCACGGACATACAAGAGCAGAATTGGGATGCAGTTTCTAAAACCTTTCCATCGCTTCCTGATTCATGGAAAAAAGATTTTGTGCCAGATCTTATGAAGGCTGAGGTTTTTGATTTAGTAGTGGAAATTGCGCAGGGTTTTTCTGATTTAGATAAACAAAGGCTTTGCGATCAGCTCATTGCTATAAATACTTTGGAATCTTTGTTTGCAGCTAAAAAAATTGCAGATTATTCCTATCAAGGTCTTGTTCAATGCTGGATCGATTTGAAAGAGAACCGATTGGATCGAGTGAAAGAGGAGCTGACTTACTTGCCTCCTTTGAGTAAACAAAAAGAAACCCTTGCAGCAGCTTTATCTGTAGCAGAGGATGTAGTAAGATCTCAAAATCCCGTAGCAGAGCTTTCGGGTTCGAAGGCAAAATCCCACAAAGTTTTCCTTGTCGCTGCGTGCCTTTGCGTTTTTGCCTGTATTGGGGCTCTGTTTCAGAAAATTTACAAGCCCTAACAAAAAACTGTCTGGATTTTTTGTGCCAGTTCTTTTTATTATGTTTCGATTTTTTCATTAAATAATCTGTAATGTTTTCAATTTTAATATTTTTATTGTCGGAGAATGATGATTGTTGGTAGTGGCAAACAATTGAGTAATGATGTTCGGTATTCTGTAAGTCCAAAACCAAAACTTCCCAACCAAGATTTTTTGAAAACATTTCAGGTAAATACGGCGCCGCCTTCTTCCGTGCTACTGGATTTTAAAAAAAAACTAAACGATAGGATTCGTCCTTTGTCTCAGCGGGATATTTTGGCTTCAGAGGCTGCTCCACGTGATAATCCATCTATAGAAACAGAAGAAGATCCGTTAGAATTTTTCGTAAGGAGCTTAGAGAAGTTAGCTGTATGTACCAATGAAGTTCTAGAGACTGTACCTTCATTAGCAAATCCTAGCTCATTATTGGACTTAGCCGAGCGTCTAAAAAAAATGTATGGCTTTTTGTTTGATGAGGCAAAGACTCTTCCCCCTCATCTAAATACAAAAAGAAAAATGATTGAAGATAGATGCAGTTTACAACATACAAAATTACAAGAATTTCAGCGGTCTTTTGTATCTTCTCAAGCTGAAGCTCAAATTTTACAAGACAAGCTACTTTTGGATTTGCGCGCGTTAGACGATCGATTGGAAACGATTCTAAAAAATGATGATCCTGGGAAAGAATTTGTTAATTTACATCGAGAATATCGTTTATTACAAAAGCAGATAGATTCATTGCCGGATACTTTGGTAAAGCAGAGCATGCAATCTCAGTGTAAGGAGCAATGTAAAATGCTCCATAGGGAATCAGAGCTTTGCCTGCAGATTCAAAGGGAAGTTGCGGTATTGGATGCTCAGATGCTTAGAGTCATGAAAGCCTCTCCCCCTTAGCTTGCTGAAATAACACAGATAAAACAGAAATATAGTTCTGTATATGATCAAGCAAAGCTGCGCGTTGGCAGGTCTCAGATAGAAGATCATTGTCATAAGCGATATATGCTTTTGTGTGATTTGGAAGGGGATATTCTTCCTCGAAAAGATGTGCGTTGGTTGTCAGATGTTTTTCGAACAGGATCTTCCTTTCAAGAGCCTTCAGAGGCAAGATGTAAAATTCTTTCTCAGCTCATTGTAGCGGCTGGCGATAAGAAAAGTTCTATTGCTATTGATAAAAAGAAGTTGCTTGCAAGAGAAGAAGAGATAGAAGAATTGATAGAGACGATCAAAATGTTACAAATAGTAGAAAAAAAGTCTCCAGAGATGCAAGCCGATGCGATAGATGCAGTGGGAAAAATGACGTCGAAAAGATCTGTGAAAAATGCAGCGAAGATACTGAAAGAGGTAGGGCAGACCGAGGAGGGGAAGAGATTGATCATTACGAAAGAATCTTTTCTTTCTCAGTCAGAAATTCAAGAGCTAGCGGAAGTGTTTGCAGAAATAAGCGCGGTCAATAGCTATAGCAGTGACGTGAAAAAATATTTGGAGTTCAGGCTCAATAATTTACGTATGTTACAAGCGTTATCAGAAATGCAGCAGCAATTAATGCAGGGGGGGGGTGCCTCCAAGGGATGTGGCAGGCATTAAATATCCAAAAAACTTTCTTTACTATGATGATACGGATAGGAGGGGGAAGCGCACTTTTTTTGAAAAAATCGATCCCAAGAGAGAGCGGAAAGTTCGAGTAACTAAACAAGAGCAGCAATCTCTCCAGGATATCCTTATAACAAAGAGAGATCCAGAAGCGGAGTTAGCTAAGTATCGAAGATCTATTCAATTTATGGAAGATAACAAAAATATTGTAGGACATATATCCCAAATAGAATTGCGACGACTTAGAAGACTGTGCGATGAAGTTTCTTCATTAGCACTCTAAATTAAATTAATGTTTTTGTTTTCTGCGCGCTGTGTTATTTAATATAATCTTAACAAATGCAATGTGCTTGTAGTTAGTTGCTTGCGATAATTTCTTGTTTTTTTTGTTTATGTAATATTTTAGAATAGAACCCTTGGTTAGAGTTTTATTCTTTTGCATTTTTAAATAAATGGACTTTTATTTTTTCTTTCTTATAATCGCAGCATCTTTACATTTAACAATATGCGATTGTAAATCAATTCGCATGTAACTTCTTTTTTTTATATTTAATGTTAAATTTTAATTTATGCTGTATAATAGTATTTTTATTATTATTATATTTTAACTTTTGAGGGATGATGCATTCTGTTAACAATACGCAAGTGCCGCCAAGGCCTACTCAGCAAAGCTCGTTTATAAACCGTTTTAGAGGAGATGTTGCATCAGGTTCTGAAGGAAATAGACAGTCGAGAGTTACTGCTATTAGACAGATGGCAGAAAAAGCTGCAGCAGATACTGGTGGTATAGGGGCTTTGTCTGGATCGCCACTCAAAGGGAAGATTTTATCCTATTCTAGTGAGCAGGAATTGACAGCACTGGGCTCTGAAGCAACAACAGTAAAAGATGGGATGAGCTCTAGTAATTCTACGCCTATTTCTATGGATATAGATAGATTGACAATGTCTGTTGTTCGAGAAGCTATAGGACAAGGAGTCTGTGGTGTAATGCGTCGTAGCCCTGAATTGAGTAATAGCTCTTTTGTTACGGAAGTTAATCGAATGAGCCCATTAGTGATTCGTCGGACGTATTCTCCGGAAGAAGAGATTGCCATGAATATGATTGATTTGAAAAATGGTGTAGAGTGGCAAAAGACAGATCTTTGTTTGAAAAGTATTGAACTATTAAAAGCAAGTTGTGATTCATTGCGAAATGCATCAGAAGGACTTCCTATCGAAGCGCAGATTTGCGCTGAATGCGACGAGCAATATGAACAGTTGCAAATGCTAGAGTATAAAATTCAAAAAGAAGAGTGTTCTAAAAAGTTGGCAAGTTTAGAACGTGCTATTGGGCAGCAGGAAACGGTAGGTGTTTCTACATATGAAACCGTTAAAAAGTTGCAGGCAGAATGCAAGAGTATATACGAGAATGTAAAAACCCTCCGAGACAGTGAGACTCTAGAAAATCAATGTCATATTCAATATATGAGATTGCTTGGACTATTACGTAACACGTTCCCTGCAGATGCCCCGTCTTATAAAATCCTAGGAGATTTTTCTCAAGTCTATCAGAGGGGATCTGAGATTGACATTCCTACAGGAAAAAGCATTGAGCTTCTTGGTCGTGAGCTGGAATCTCTTCGGGTGGCCATTGGGGGTTCGGAAAACAGTCACCTTTCTAAAAAACAAGCGGAATTGTTTGATGAAGATGCCGCATATCATTTTGGTACAAGTAGGACTCCTCTTACCCCTGAAGAGTCTCGCGAAATGCATGACATATCAAAGGTTCTGTACTCTATGGAAGAGTATGAGAGTGGGGTGAAGCAATATTTAGAATTTAGAGCTGAAAGGTTGCGTGCATTACAAATATTATCGGAAATAAAAGCAGATTTGGGAAGATCTGTCAAGAAACACAAAAATCCAGAAAAAAAATTGGAGATATGTAAATCCTTTATTCAATTTGTGAAAGAGAGGAAGAGCATTGTTGTGCATGTTTCTCAAACAGAGTTAAGAGAATTGGAAGCTGAGTGCAATGAGGTGTCAGAACTGGTGAGCAAGTCTCTTCGAGCTGGTATTAGAAACACAATATCGGAAATAAAAAGTGCACTATCTCATATAAGAAGTGGCAACTATGTTTTACAAAGAGGGGCTCTGAGTCCAGAAGAGCGTTTGGCTGATTGTCAAAAAAAGATTCAAACTATGCAGAAAATTGTAGTGAGGCAGTCCTCTCAAAAAAAACTGATACAGCTTAGAGAAGAGTGTGGTGAAGTTGCAGAGATTCTGAATGAGGTTCTTTGCTCGGATATAGAGCGAGAAATGTCGAAAATAAGATCAATAGTATCTCGTATAGAAAGAGGTCGATATGCTCAGCCAAGCGGGGAGAAGACTCCAGAAGAGCTTTTGGCTTGCTGTCAAACAATGCTTTATTCGATGCAAGACATGGTTGTAAAAGAGTCCTCTAAACAAAAGATAAGGCAGCTTAATAGTTTGCGCTGCGAACTGTTTAAAGCTCTTTATAAAGCGAGAAATCCTACTAATAGTGAACTTTAATCAGAAAAAGCCCGTGAGCAGGAGCTGTCTTTCCGGCGGCTCCTCTATTCTTAGAATCAAAAATCTCTGGAATTGCAGAGATTGAAATATGTCCAGCGCAAATATCTAATAAAGTCCCTGTGATGTTGCGAACCATTTTATAAAGAAATCCATCAGCTTCTAGCTCTAAACGAACGCCTCCAGATTCAGGAACAACATCTAGCCTTTGAAGGGTTCGCACTGCGTCTATCGAAGCAGAACCGCGATGCGCCTCATTAGCAAAAGCGCTAAAATCTTTTGTCCCTAAAAAACATGAAGCAGCCTCTTGTAGAAGAGTCGCATCTACACGGTGATGGACATGTAGAGAATATAGGCGTGTAAACGGATTTAACGTTCGATCTAAATGTAGGTGATAATGGTAGATTTTTCCGGTAGCGCTATAACGAGCGTGAAAAGAGTCTGCGATTGGTTCTAGATGCAAGATGCGGATCTGTTCGGGCAGTAGGCTGTTTAAGGAGTATTGTAGTGAAGAGAGTTTGAATGCTTTGTCTGTTTGAAAATGTGCAACTTGTCCTAAAGCATGTACTCCAGCGTCGGTTCTTCCAGAACCGGTGACGAAAGTTTCCTCTCGTAAAATAGTAGTAAGCGCTTTTTGTACTAAGCTTTGAATGGATGTGGAATTTGGTTGTACTTGCCATCCTCCATATCCCGTGCCGTCGTAACTTAGAGTTATTTTATATTTAGGCATGACGCTTCCTGAGAAGAACTTCTGCTAAGAGCAGATCTTCTTCTGTAGTGATTTTCAGATTGCTATACGAGCCTTCTACGAGCAATACAGGATGGTTTAGGTGCTCTGCTAGAGAAACGTCATCGGTTGCAACGTACTGGTCTGCTATCGCTTTTTGATGTCCTTCTTGTAGAAGAGTGTATGCGAGTACTTGAGGTGTTTGTATCTCCCATAAGTGGGACCTGGGGATTGTTTTTTGGACAATGCCTTTTTCGTCGGTCTCTTTAATCGTCATTTTTACAGGAACTGCTAAAGCTGCGGCTCCAAATGATTTACCCTGCGATATAACGGATGCAAGGTCTTGCTTTGAAAGAAGGGGCCTTGCCCCATCGTGTATGCAAACCCATTGTGTGTTAGGGGAGAGAGCTTGTAGCCCAGAAAATACGGAGTATTGCCTCTCTTTGCCGGGAAGAGCAAAATGCAAAGAAGCTTTGCTTTGATAGGAAGCGAAAAGAGGTTGGTATTCTTCTTCACACACGATTACAATTTCAGCCCAACTTGGGAAGGAAAGTAGCGCTTCTAAAGCGTGTAAAATTAGGGGTTTCCCTTGAAGGGATAGGTATTGCTTAGGTCTTTCGGCCTTCATGCGTTTTCCTTGACCACCGGAGAGTAAAATAGCTGAAATCATATAGAAGTAAAGTAAAGAAGCAAAGCGCAAAAGAGATTGCGCTCTGCTATGGTTTTCTTAGGAAAGGTGCTTGCTGACAAGTTTTGTCATTTCAAACATGTTGATAGTTTTCTTTCCAAGAACTTTTGCTAGTTTTTCATCGGGATTGATGTTGCGTTTGTTTTTAGGATCTTGAAGGTCGTGTTTCTTAATATAGGCCCACAGCTGTTTTGTAACCTCTGTTCTTGGCATGGATTTTTTTCCTACGATCGCAGCTAGTTCTTCGCTAACCGATAAAGGTGCCATAAACTTAGAAGTTCCTGAAGATGCCTTCTTAGGTGCCGCTGCTTTCTTTTTTGTTGCTGCTTTTTTTGCCATTGACTTGCTCCTTAAGCTAAAGTTCTTTGATAGCCGGTTCTAGATGGACTATCGAGGCGGTTTTTTTTTATGTCCTCGAAGAACCATTTGTATCCCTCTACAGATATTATAGTCAAAAAAAATCGTTTCGCTTAGAGAAAATTTTTACACTGAATCTCTTTTTGCCTGATTTACTTGCGTTTTACCAACTCTCCTGGCAATGTACAGAGTTTTTAAGCCCAAACCGATTAGGAAGGTTTCTTGAGCAACAATATGACCCCGGATATAGTACCTCTAGAAGGGATGCGTTTCATGGAGGAAATTGACAGGCTAGCTCTTCTTACTGAGTCGCTCAAAATGGCTCGAGGTATACACTCAAAATTAGAAGTTTTAGATGCGGATCCTAGAGTTCAAAATGGTAAAATGCCCTCGGGCTTTTCTGTGGAGACTGAGTTTGTTATGAAGTCTCTTATGGCAATAGGTCAGTATGAGGTAGCGTTTGATCCGATGGGTTTATCAGCAGAAGAAAAAGAGATACGTAGCAAGCAGCTTTTAGATTCTTTACATATGATCGAGACATTTTATGAAGAGATTGGTGGTATTGTAGGGTATCAGTTCACTCTTCTTCAGTTTCTGCATCAGCCCAAGCAACGGTTTCTTGTCGATAAGTCTCGTTGTCATGCTCCTTCGGGGGTAGATCTTTCCCTTCCCTCAGAAGACCTTGATGAGATGATCTATTATTCTATTGAGAAAATGGACCAGCTCGCTGAGATGTATCCTGTTGGAGGTGCTGCCGATCGTTTAAGGCTTCAAGATCCGGAAACAGGAACGCTTATCCCTGCCGCTATGCTCTCTTTTAATGGACAGACTCTCTTGGGGAAGTTGATTGAAGACTTGCAAGTTAGAGAGTATATGTATTTTAAGATCAAGGGAAAACAGATCTTGCTTCCAGTGGCTATGATGACTTCTAAGGAAAAAAATAATCACGATCAAATTTTACAGCTTTGTGAAAAGAGTCATTGGTTTTTTCGTCCGAAAGAAAAATTTTCTTTTTTTTGTCAGCCTCTTGTTCCTGTGGTAAGTCGAGAAGGAAATTGGATCGTTCCTGATTCCATGAGACCTTTGATGAAGCCAGGTGGCCATGGGGTAATTTGGAAGCTGGCTCGCGATAGTGGAGTGATTTCTTGGCTCGCTAAGCAGGGAGCTTCCAAAGCGATTGTACGGCAGATCAATAATCCTGTTTCTTCGGAAGATTATCATTTAATGGCCTTTAGTGGTTATGGACTCAAGGAAGATAAAAGATTTGGTTTTGCTTCTTGTGAAAGACAGGTGAAAGCTTCCGAAGGTATCAATGTTCTGGTGGAAGAGGAAAAAGAGGAAGGATTTTCCTATACGTTGACTAATATCGAATATTGCGACTTTTCTACTTATAATATTCAGGATGAGCCCGCTATTGCAGGAGGAAGATTTTCTAAATTCCCCTCCAATACAAACTTGCTTTTTGTCGATTTGCCATCTATTTTAGAAGCTCTAGAAAAGTCTCCCTTGCCCGGCATGCTTGTGAATATGAAGAAAATTCAAGTTGCGAGCCAAGAAGGCAAGTTCTCAGAAAAAGAGGTGGCTCGCTTAGAGGCCACAATGCAAAACGTAGCTGATTCTTTTCAAAAGCATTCTCCGACTAGGCTTTCTGTAGAAGAGTTTTCTGGGTTGGACTCTTATATTACTTTTAATAAACGGCAAAAAACGATCTCGGCCACCAAAAAAGAGTTTGCATTAGGATCTTCTCTTTTAGAAACTCCGGAAGGGTGTTTTTCTGATGTGCTTGCCAACACGCGCGATCTTTTAGAAGATTATTGTGAGTTTCAACTTCCCTTACTTAAGGGCCAGTCTGAAAACTTTGCGCGCCCCTCTTTCTTATTTCACTACCATCCAGCTTTAGGGCCGATGTATTCGACAATTGCGAAGAAATTACACAAAGGTTTTATTAAAGAAGGCGGAGAATTACGGTTGCAGATTGCCGAATGCGAGATAAAAAATATTTCCGTTCAGGGGAGTTTGTGGGTTCAAGCAGAAAGGGTCATGGGGGAAATTGATGAGGCGGGTATTTTGCAGTATAGTGATTTAGTCGGTCGCTGTACCTTGAAAAATGTCACCGTTGTCAATCGCGGAATCGACTACAGTCAAGAGAATATATTTTGGAAGCCGTTACTGTATCGTTTAGAGAGCTGTCATATTTTGCTGAAAGGGTGTTCCGAATTTTATGCGGAAAATATTACTTTGGAAGGAGATCTCCAGATTGTAGTAGAAGATGGCTGGAGAGTGACTGCAAAGCAAGAAAAAGGCAAACTCTCTTTTGTCAAAGAAAGAATAGAAGCGCCTACTTGGCGTTGGAAGTATCAGTTCAATGAGAAAAAAAACCTTTCTATTGCAATTGAGTCGTAATACATGTTATTCTGAGCGAAAAGGAGCCACTCATGCAAGAAGAAATTCAGATTTTAATTTCAAGTATTGACGATCGGCTTCTCCACATGTGGAGGTATCTTTGACCTCGCTCAAAAAGAGAAAGAGGTAGAAGAGCTAGAAGCGAAAATGCAGGAAAGTGGTTTTTGGGATGATAACCAAGCCGCGCAAAAGCTCATTTCTCAATGTAAGCTTTTAAAAATGTGGACAGCTCCTTACGAGGAAGCTAAGCAAAATTTTTCTAATATACGAATTCTCCTTCCTGAAGCTATTGCAGAAAAGGAAGAGGATTTAGTTCAAGAGCTATACCAAGAGCTTATATCTATCGATAAATTGCTCTCAGAAATGGAAATCCGGAAAATGCTTTCGGGAGAAATGGATGGGAAAAATTGCTATTTAAGCATTAATGCGGGGGCCGGAGGCACGGAGGCTTGTGATTGGGCTTTGATGCTTTCTCGCATGTATCAGAGATGGGCGGCTAAAAGAGATTGGAAAGTAGAGATCTTGGATACTGTAGATGGTGATGTTGCAGGCATTAAGAGTATCACTTTAAAGATTTCGGGTCCTTTTGCCTATGGATACTGCAAAGCGGAAAAAGGAGTGCATCGTTTAGTTCGCATTTCTCCGTTTGATAGTAATGCTAAAAGGCATACTAGCTTTGCATCTATTGATGTTTCTCCGGAAGTAGAAGATGATATTCAAATTGAAATTAGACCAGATCATATTCGTATCGATACCTATCGCGCTTCTGGAGCTGGAGGTCAGCACGTAAATAAGACGGACTCGGCAGTACGCATAACACACTTATCTACAGGAATTGTTGTGTCTTGCCAAGGAGAGCGAAGTCAGTTGCAAAACAAAGAAACTTGTTTGAAGTTACTGCGAGCTAAGTTATACGAAAAAGAAATGCAAGAAAGACAGAATAAGATAGAAAATTTAGGTGGAGAAAAGAAAGAGATTGCATGGGGAAGTCAGATACGAAATTATGTATTTCAGCCCTATACTTTGGTCAAAGATACCCGAACAAAATACGAATCTGGCAATGTGCAAGCAGTGATGGATGGGGATTTAGATGATTTTGTTCATGCTTATTTAAAGGAGTTCGGTTGAGCGAAGAACCATTTGATATTCGTTACACAAGAATTTTAGATATTTCTTATCTAAGAAGGTGGATTCAAGATCCAAAGGTTCTGCGTTGGTTCTCGATGAGCACTCCAGAGGAAATTGAACAGGCTCTGGCGGTATGGATGAGTTTTGCTCGCTACAATGCCAGTTTAACAGCGGTAATTGATCGCGAGCCCTGTGGAGTTGCGACACTATTTTTACCATACTATAAAAAGACGATTCATCATTGCCTATTTAAGATCTGCGTGGCTCCTGAGTATCAGGGAAGGGGGATCGGAAGCGCTTTGATCAAAAATATTAAACACTTAGCCAAAACGCAGTTTAATATGGAAGCGATTTATGCTGAATCGTTTGACGGCAACCCGTTGATTCCTTTGCTGAAAAAGTTTGATTTTCATGAATTTGTCAAACAAGACAATTATGTGAAGACAGAAACGGGATATTTGGCTCGCGTTTTGCTCGAGGCTGTCTTACAAGAGGGGCCCAGTTTATGAGCGTATGGCCAAATTCTCTAACTATTCGTTTTACTGAAGAGCAAGATGCTCCTTATCTTAAAACCTGGCTTAGTGATGCGGAAGTTTTAAAGGGATTCCCTTTGCAGGACGAAAAAGAAATCGATGATGCAATACGGATTTGGATGAGTTATGTGAGTAAAAAAAGCAGCTTAACGGCTCTTTGGGATGGAGTTCCTTGTGGCTGTGCTCTTTTGAATCTGCAATCTTTTCAAAAACTAGCGCACACTTGCATTTTGACGATCATTGTAGACAAAGAAAAGAGAGGTTGTGGAATAGGTACTATACTTTTATCAGAGCTCACAACCCTTGCTAAAGACGTCTTTCATATTGAAGTTCTTCATTTAGAAGTCTACAAGGATAACCCTGCTATAAGGCTTTATCAAAGAGAAGGATTTAAAGTCTTTGGAGAGCAGCAGCGTTTTACTAAAGAAGGGGATGGGTACCGCTCAAAAATTTTTATGCAAAAGATCTTAAAAACAACACCATTTCATTAGGAAGGAATAAGATTATGGCTGGACATAGCAAATGGGCCAATATAAAACATAGGAAAGGAAGAGCTGATCTGAAAAAGGGGAAGATGTTTTCTCGGGTGACAAAAGAGATCATCAGCGCAGTAAAACAAGGAGGCCCTGATCCTAAATCCAATCCCAAATTGCGAGTTGCTTTGCAAAAAGCTAAAGAGGTAAATCTTCCTAATGACAATATAGAGCGCAATATCAAAAAAGCCTCCTCTGCAGACCAAGCCGATTTTATAGAAATGCAATACGAGCTATATGGTTACGGCGGAGTTGGGTTGCTTGTAGAAATTATGACGGATAATAAAAATCGGATCGCATCCGATATTCGCATCGCTACCAACAAGAGAGGGGGAACTATTGCAAGTCCCGGAGCTGTGAAGTTCAATTTTGATCAAAAAGGGATTTTACGGTTGCCTAAGGGGTCATTTTCTGAAGATGATCTTTTCTTGTGGGCGTCAGAAGCTGGAGCTGAAGATTTTGAAGCAATAGAAGATGGATATGTGATCACAACGCCTCCAGATCTTCTTTATGAAGTAAAAGAAATGCTCTTGGGACATAAAGTTTTAATAGAAGAGTCTAGCTTGGAAATGATTCCTAAAAATTATGTAGAATGTTCTGAAGAGCATGTCAAAGCAAATGAAGCTTTGATGGAGTGGTTAGAAGAGCTTGATGATGTCGATGTTGTTTATCATAATATGAAAGAGTGTATCAGTTAAAGTTTTGTATTCTCTATAATCCGCAATTCTGGAATGCTGTGATTTGTGTCGGTTCGCGGGGATGTTAATTACTCAACAATTCTCTCTACGGAGAGAGGTATGGGAGAAAATCAATGCAAGTGGCCTCTGTAGATAAGGTATATGTGGAGAAACCCAAGCTTGCTAAAAAGCGCGTTCTTGTGCTGATTAGCGAAGGCGGAGGAGGCCATAAAATGGCTGGAGAGTCTTTAAAAGATATTCTCTCCTCGGAATACAACGTAGAAGTTGTCAATGTTTTTACTCAAATTATCTATCCCTTAGATTGGCTTAATGCTATTACCTCTGGTCTCTATACGGCAGAAGATTTTTATAATTTTATGCTCCGTAAAGGGTATCATAAAGGTGTTCATGTGTATGCAACGGTCGGCAACAAGTACATGAGCGCCAATCGTATGAGAATAGAGAAACTTTTTGAAAAATATCTTGTGAAAGCTTGGGACTCTTACGACTTAGTTATTTCTACAGTTCCTTTTATTAATAGTGGAATTGCTAAAGCTCTACAAAAAAGAAAAATTCCTTTTCTCATTCTTCCGACAGATTTAGATACTTCTACCTTTTTTGCAGGTATGACAGAGAAGCAATTTAAAACAGATGATCCGATTGCTTTTGCTCTGCCTTATGATGATGTGGATTTAAGGAAAAAAGGATTGAAAAACTCTCCTATTCCCCGAGATAAAATCGTCATCAGTGGTTTTCCTGTTCGAGGAGCTTGCCAAAAAGAGTATTCTCCAGAAGCAATTCGCCTTTTAAAGTGTAAACATGGAATGAGAGATCAACACCTTTCCATTACGCTCATTTTAGGGACCACTGGAAATCGTATGCTCCTAGAATATACGCAAGAACTTGCTAAGTTATCCAATGAGGATTTTTGTTTGCCATTACAGTTAAATATCTGTGTTGGACGCAATGAAAAGATCCGTAAAACCATTTTACAGTGGCTTTTAGACCAAGGAGGATCTGTTCTTTCTGAAAATGCGATTTTTACAACGGTCAAAGCTAAAAATGGACTGATTTTTCATTTGCGTAAATTTACAAAAGATCTGATTGAGATCATGGTGGGCTCTGATCTAATTATTACCAAGACAGGGTCTTGTTCTGTAAATGAAGGCATCTATCTTGGAAGAAAGCTCTTGTTAGATAATACAGATACTTCTTCTGCTCGTTATCTTTTCTGGGAAACGTTTAACCTGTATTTTGTTCGCAAGCATGGGTTAGGGGACGTGTTTTATCAGCTTTCAGAAATGACGACACTTGTTCGTGTTCTTCTTCATGAAGATTTAGGTCACCCGGTTGTATCCGGTGCATTTCCGCTTCCTGATTTTCGAGAGAATATCCAGAAAATTGTTACACGACTTGTGAATCCTTCCTAAAAGAATTCTCTATTCCAATAGAAGTTTTTTTCATCAGATACGCGCCATCCTCCGTCTTTCAGGGCGGGGGAGAGTGCTTTTCAACATTCGTATTATATTATGGAGTTGTGAGTTTGATCCTTTAGACATGCTAGGTTTGGGAAAGGTGCTACTAGAAATGTTTCTTATTTCGAGCTTATTGGATAAATTAAACGGAGGCAAATAGCTTTAATACAGTGTGTCTTTTATGAAGTGCTGTAGATTGGGAGAGTAAGTGAGTGTTTGTTTTTAGAAAATGTATTTTTTTTAACCGTTCTTTTATTTCATATATAAATCTACGTACTTTGTTTAACTCTACTTCTAGGGTTTTATACCAAATTATAGCCACACCTGCTAGGGAAATTTCGATCGAAGGCGGGGTGTTTCTAGCGAAAAGTAGGAGTGATTGCATTTGTTCTTGTGAATATTTGTACATTGTTTCTGCAAGCTTAACGTCCATAAACAAATGAATAGGAAATTTTAGCAAATCTTCCAATCGAGATTGAAGTTCTTCAAGATAGCATGAACTCATTTGATAGCATTCTTTAAAAATTTTTTGGTGTTTTATGGGATGTTCTGCAGCGCTGTTAATGATGAACTCTAATCCATCGATGCAATCATCTGCTTTGTATAAATGTTGCATGAATGAAGAGAGAGTTCCTTCAAAATTATTAGTAATTGGTGTTGCTTTTTTGAAGCGTCCTTCATTTACTAAGTCTTTTAAAATGTCGAAGGTCCATTGAATAAATAATTCCCAGTCTGCAAGATCAGAAGATAGTGGCGGGGGGGAAATGTTGAGTTTTTGCAGATGGTCTTTCAGGGATGTTAATGCGTTGCGCATGGCAACTACAGTGGAGACTGTAGAGAGATTTTGATTTTTTGATAATGTGTCTCTTAATGTAATAAATACTACGAGAATGCTGCGCCAGTTTGGGACGAGCGATGGTAGTTCTCCGACTAAGCTGGTTAGTTGCTCTTTTTTTGCTAATTGATATTGTTTTTGATTTCTGACTGTAAAGCAGGTTAGTAATCCTGCCTGAAAAAAAGAGTCTAAGGTGTCGGCTAAAGTTCGTTTGTTATACCCAATTTCTACCGTGTCAGCTGCAGTAAGCGGTTTTGATTGTTGTGTTAGAAAAAATGTGGCTAGATCAGCTCTTGCGCCTACTCCAAAGAGAGCTCGTAAGCGAAGTCCTAGAAGAGCTGGTATTGTGCAATTGGGTGTTAGTGATTTTCCTTTTAGATTGACCTTCAAAGGGGCTATTTTGGTGAAAGTGGGCCATTTTGATTGCGAAATAGAATTTAAGGTTTCTGCAAATGCAGAAAAGGGAGTATGGATTTGTGGTCCTAGTTCTTCAAGTAGTGTTCGTAAGCGACTAATGGAAATGAAACTATGAAATTTTGAGCACCAATCTAATGTTTCTTCTAGAAGTCGTGGGTCGGATTTTCCAAGAGTTGTTGTAAGTATGATAAGGGATTCCAAGTCTATAAAACAATCTTGGTATTGAGCGCTATCTCCTGCCACTCCTAAGGTGGTCCAAAGGCGCCAAGCTAAATTGGTAAATATACGATCCATTTGTTCTAGTGATGAGATCATTAGCAACCTCCTAGTGCAACTAAAGCTTTGGAAAGATCTGTGGCAAACGCTGTTGATACATCATGTGTTTTGCACCAGTTTGCTGCGGTTTCAAGCTCTGTTTGGGTGGGTTTTAACGATTTCAAATCCTCGAAATGTTTGCTATGAGGTCCCTGATCTACCGATGCGTATAGTTTAAAACAAATCTGGTCAAATCTGCCTGCTAAATGTAGAATTAGCCCGCTGTACTGATGTGTGCTCATCCGGTCTGCAAATCCTTCAGGTAAACCCATCAAAAACAAGTCGGAAGGGCCTGTATTAACCCAGTTTTCCCCCAATTGAAGAGCGGAACCCACTTCGTTAATTGCTTCAAGTAGTGGGATTGGCAAGTATTTTGCTGAAATAAAACAGCCATTATCAATTAATGCTACTAAATCTACATCTTTTGTAGGGCGAAAAATCATTCCCAGGAGGAGGAGGCCTCCTCCGCCTATTGCGACTACCTCAAAATGTAAATGTCTATCAGAGAGTACGTTTCCCAAAACTGTGAGAGCTTGGTGTAGTGCTACTGAGTCGAATTGAGCCATTTAGTTTCCTTTCTTTTCGCGAGCTTTATTCTCTCGTTTCGTTAGTTTTATTTTATCGTTTCGGGGGGGGGAATTCAAGTGTTTTATTTTGAGAAAATTTAACGTCTTAAAATTAAAAGACATAAAATCATTTGCGTAGTGGTGTTTTAGAAAGGTAAAAGAGATTTGATGGAGGTGAATGGTAAAAGTGATAAATCCCTCTTAGATGGTTCTGAAACGATCTAAGGGGGATTTAGTGGCGAAGGGGCTAATTTGCTCCTGAAGTAAAAGTTCCCAAATTCTCAAGCTGTTCAGCCGTAATTTCCTGATATTGGAACGGCTTTGCTGTGGAGTTTTCTCCTTTTACCAAGATGGCAAGACGCTGACTGTTTTCTTTAGATAGGAAAAGATGAACGTCCTTGACAAACTCGGAATAATCAAGAGCTTTAATCCCTTCAATTCTTTTGGCAATACGCTGGAAATCTCCATCATAGTCAAAAGCCAAAGCCTCGAGTCTTTGTGCCATATAAAAGAGATTTTCTGGGGGCATTTCTAATGTGGTGATCTGCGCTTTTTTTAGGTGCTCAAACCGGTCTTGAGGAATGATCTCAGAAAGGCGTTTTGTGAAATCTGATAAAAAGATCTCAAAGCGAGATAAGAGGTCTTCTCCTGTATGAGAGCTGGATTGTACGGCAAAAGTGTGCATAAGCTGGCTTTCTATTTCTGAAGGTACAGACTGCGCTATATAACCGGTTTGTTGTTGCGTTCTTAACGTTTTGAAAAAAGCTTCTTGAAGCGCTTTAGAAAGCACTTGCTGCGATGCTTTTTTTGCAAAAGAAAAAGATCCTTCTTGGATGGCTAGTAACGCTGCATACCCTTGTCGATCGGTTGTTTGCAGCATTTTGAATGGACCCTGCTCTTTAGGTAAGAGGAGCACTTCTTGCTTTTTACGATCTTTAGCAAGATAGGGTTTATAAGAACTCAGCTCTTCTTGTAGGCCTGCAGTAAAAGTTTCCGCTTGGGTTTCTGTAATTTGACCGTAGAGCATTCCTTCGACAAAGATTTGAGAGGCCCATTCTTTACAGAAAGTAGAGAATTCTTCTAAAGACACAGGTTCTAAAGCTTTGAACTTATCTTGAGGCGTTGGAGCGTCGTTTAAAAGCGTGCTGGCTAGAAGCTCGTGCGCTTGTTTTACGGGAAGCTCATAAGAACTATTGGCATACAGTGTAAGTAGAGAAGTTTTGTAGCGATTAAATTGTTCCTCTGAGACGTCTAAATTGCTAAATTTAGAAAAGATAGCTTTAGCAAGATCTGGCGCTTTTTCACTATAGCCAATGACTTGTAAGGAAAATTGCATAGCTTTGTAAGAAAAACCCGAAGAGAGGCCTCCTTTTTCTGCGAAAAACAGAGTAGATGCAAGATCTTCTTTTAAACTTTTCAAGAAAAGGTCCATCAAAGCAAAAGATTTAGCAGATCCATTTAAAGCAGGCGTTTTGATTCGGAAGAGAAGGGCTGCTTCAGGAACTAAGTAAGAAGTGTCTGTCGCAAAATAGATTTTGCAGCTATCAGAATCTACTAATAATTTAGGGGAGATTTCTTTGTTTGGTTCTTGTGTAGTTTCTATGACAGGAAGAGATGTTAATACATAAGGATTTGCAGGAGGGTTTTGAATCCCGGGAAAGGGGATTGCTTGTCCTAGTGCGATGAGTTTAGAAGGAGCAATAGCTTCTGCTTTATACTCAACGCCGTACCATTTTTCTCTGGAAAGATTATCTAGAGAAAGTTTGGCAGGATCTGCAATGACAAAATATGTACAGGATTGCGGAGTTAGTGCCTTGAAAAATTGACTGATGGATTGGGGGTTGAATTCTTGAGGGACCATAGTTCTTTCCGGAAAGGTAGAAAGATCTTCATCGACGATTTCATAGGCAAGCTTGGAAATCCAGCTAAAAGGTTCTTGTCTGGACTGGTATTGGTAATCTATTTGGGCCATCGTCTGCATTTCTTGAAAAAGGGATACAGATAGACCGTTTTGTGCGTAGCGGGCAATAGTTTGAAAGCATCGTAAAATGACTGTATCGATTTGAGATAGCCCTTGATCAGTCAGTTTGATCGTTATAGTGAAAAGCATGTTTTCTTTGCTAAAACGATCTGTAGAGGCAGATAGAGATTCTGCAAGGCCTTCTCTTTTGAGTTCTTGGACAAGACTTTGTTCAGAAACTTGCTCTAAAGCATATGAGATCAGCTCTGCTGTCCATTTTTCTCGAGTTTGAGAAAACTGAGTAGGCAGCTCCCATGTTAACGAGAGATTTTTTAAGTCTTTAACAGGCTTGATGTAAATAAAATGCCCTTTTTGCTCTTCTGAAAGAAGTGGTTCTCCAGAAAAATCTACATGTTTTATTTCTCTTTTCTCAATAGCAGAAAAATGGTCTACGGCTTGAGCGATCATCTGATCTAAGGGAAGATTAGAAAGTAGGATCAAGTGCATTGAGTCAGAGCTGTAGTGGGTCTGATACCAGTTTTTTAAAGCTTCTTGAGGAATCCCGGAAAGAGTTTTCGCATTCCCTGTGCTAAATTTTCGATTGGGATGCTTGGGATTGCCGGTTTCTTTAAAAACCATGTATTCGCGCCAATTATCATTTTCGATATTTTTAGAGTTTTCTTGGTCGACAGCTTGGAGTTCTCTTTGAATGCAGGAAGGGTTGAAAAGAGGATCAATGAAAAAATGAGAGAATCGGTCTAGGGCACCTTCATATGCGTCGTTATTAATGGAAAACATGTAGACTGTACGGTCAGATGCTGTAAAGGCGTTGACAAGGCCTCCGTTATCTTGGATGTATTGCATGTACTCGGACTCGTCAGGATAAGCTGCATTTCCCATAAAAAGCATGTGTTCGAGAAAGTGAGCTGTACCTGGATATTCCTCAGAATCTTGCCAAGATCCCGCTTCTACACTCATGGAAGCTGCGGATTGATCTATGCCAGGATCTGAGATCAAGTAGACTTGCAGTCCATTTTCTAGTTGGATTTTTGCAGTTTGTCTCTCTTGAAGTGTCGGGGTTAAAAGAGGGTATTGAACTTCATTTTCTACATTTGTAAAAGGGGCAAGTGTTTTTTCAGCAAGTAAGACATTGCCATAGATTGTGCAAGAAAAACAAGAAATCCAAATAGCTGTTCGTAGATTCAGCATAAAAAAAAGCTCTCCTTATTACTAGATGGGGAATTGTTTGTATTTATTGCACACTTCAGACCAAATAAAATGCGCTCTCATCTCTCTTCTCTTTCTTTTGTCACTTTCGTCTAATCCAGGAATATTTTCCATAGGAATTTCAGGCCCGATGGCTAAGTGCACGCTTCCTCTTTGAGTTCTTCTCTCTTCTCCTAGCTCAATTTGAATGCCTTCAGGAGGAGGAAGTAGATCATAGGTAAAAAGAGCCATAGGATAAAAAGAAGTGGGACGGGAAGCTTTTTGTGTCATCAGATAAAACATTTCAATGCTTTGAGAATCGAAAGGAGCCACTTCTATGGTCCCTTCAGGCCCTTTACGATCGCGGCCTCCGCTTGGAGCTACATAGATCGCGTGTCCTCCTTCACAGAGGAGCTGGCTCATGAGTTCCATGGTTTTTTTATTGTGCAGCTGCTTTTGCGCTTTCAAATCTGGAGGATGGTCTATATATCTTTTTGAATAGATACAAAGTAAATTGCGACCCATACTAAATGGAATAGCTAAAGGGTCTGTTACTACTCTTTCTCCCGCTACAAAAATGAGTTCTTGAGCAAGCTTGGGATGTTTGTCTTCTAGTAAGATGCTAATTACTTGAGGATCTGCTTCGATTTGGTGATTGGCTAAAAAAATCACATTTTCTTGGTTAGCAATTTTTTTTGTGATTTCTTTTAAGTATTCCTCTCCTTGGACTGTTGATCCTTCACGATCAATCAAGGGACGCATAAAATCTAGGCCAAGTTGGTAGTAGTTAAAGGGGGAAAGGATTTGCTTATGATAAGGAGCAAAGTCATAAGGAGACTTTATTTCTTCTTCTACTTTTTCAAGTAAAGAAAAGAAGACCGGTTCATAGTCTGCGATCTTCATATGATGAGCTAACAAAGCAGTTTTATAGCCGGTATAAAACTGCTTTAGGAGCTTGTAGTATTTTTCAGGAAGAAGATTCTGCGCAAATGATTGCTGTAATCGCGATAAAAATTCCATAGCTCCCTACGCTACACTTCTATTTTTTTTCCACTGACTGAAGAAGAAAATAGATAGTCGTTCAAGTGTAAATTCTCGCTGCGTTGAAAAGATACCGTAGCGTGATGTTTTTCCGCTAACTTTTGCAAATAATCTTTGTCATGGTGCTCTAAGTAGTGGTCTAGATCGGGATGAGAGGTGATCTCGATGCCGAACTGTTGCCCTTGTAAGAGGACTTTTTTCAAAGATCTTTCGATTTCAATAGAAGTACTTTCGTGTGTTTTGATCTGTCCGCTTCCGCTACAATAGGGACAAAAAGTAAACAGTGTTTGCATTAAAGATTCTCTGCTTCTTTGCCGAGTCATTTCTACAAGTCCAAATTCACTCATTCCCAAAATAGTGCATTTGGCAGAGTCGTCTTTCATGGCTTCTTTCAGACGGTCTAATACTCTTCTTTGGTTTTTGCGCGAACGCATATCGATAAAGTCACAGATAATCAATCCACCTAGATTTCTCAAGCGAAGTTGTCTTGCAATTTCATCAGCAGCTTCCATGTTGATCTGGACTAAGGTTTCTTCTACATCGCTGGATTTAGAAGAAAGGCTGCCTCTTCCAGAGTTGACATCGATTGTATACATAGCTTCTGTACGCTCGAAATACAAATAACTTCCGCTAGGTAACCAAATTTTTCTTCTTAAGGCTTTTTCGATCTCTCTTTCTACGTTGAACCTTTCAAACATGGCCGCTTTATCGCGATAGAGTTCTATTTTTAGTGGATGCTCGTTATTGTATTTGTGATAAAGCCTTTTTGCGAGCTGATGTGTCGAGTAATCGTCAATAAGTAAACGATCATATTTTTTATCTACAGCTGTAAGGAGAGCTCTTTTAATTAGGTCGGATTCTTCATAAAGACAGCAAGGTTTTGTGGCTTTATCGAATTTCTCTACGATCCCTTGCCATGTTTCCAGTAGTTCGGTCGCTTCTTCTACAAGCATTTCTGTAGAGGCGTTTACGCTAGCAGTTCTGCAGATGAGCCCCATGTCTTTAGGCATTTCAAAAGCTCTGATGAGCTTTTTCATCCGATCTCGCGATGCGGGGTCTGCAATTTTTCTAGAGACTCCTCGATGAGGAGCTGTAGGTAGTAGTACTAAATATCTTCCTGCAATCGATATATTAGAAGTAAGTCTTGCGCCTTTTGTTCCTATAGGTTCTTTGATGACTTGTACAAAGACAGGCTGATCGACTTTCATAATCTTCGTGATGTCGGTCTCTTTGCTTTTGCTTCCGTCTGCTGCGAGGTCATGAGACCAGTCGAAGTCCATTTCAAAGCGTTCTTGGAACTTTTGCGAATTTTCTAAAATATCAGAAATGTGGATGAACCCGTTTTCTCCTTCATGAATATCGATGAAAGCGGATTGAATATTATGTAAGATATTGGTGACTTTGCCTCGGTAAATATTGCCCGTAAGCTGTCTGTTTTTTTTGCGTTCCACGACTAGATCGTGGAGAATACCGTTTTTTAGTACGGCGTATCTGGTTTCTTTCGACTCAACATTCAAAAGAATTTCTTGCATGGATCTCCCGAGTGGATTGTATCTGTTGACTTGCGATCATACTAAGTGAAAAAAAGTTCTTTTTCCACACATTTTCATCTTCAGGAGAAAAACCTGCAAACCTCTTCCTTGATTCGATCTAAAAAGCGCTCTTCTAAGAGGCGGATTGCGCAGATTAGGCTATGAGAAAAAGATGAGGACCTGGCAGAGCCGTGACATTTGATCACGAGACCATTGACCCCACATAATAAGGCTCCGGGATATTGGCTGTAATCAAGTTGCTCTTGAAGCTCTTCGATGTGTGGATGTTTGGATAGCTTGTTTAGTAAAAGCTCTCCAATACCTTCAGAGGTTTTTAAAAAAATGTTTCCCGCAAATCCGCCGGTGACTAAAACATCTACGGATCCTTGAAAGGCATCTCTTGCTTCTATATTCCCGCAAAAAAAAGGGTATTGGTAGTTTGTGTTGAGCTCGGACAGTTTTTGGTAGGCTTCTTGTAGTTCTGGAGTGCCCTTTACAGCTTCGGTGCCAATGTTTAATAACCCTACTTTGGGCTGCTTTATTCCTCTAGCTTTTTGATATGCTATGCCCATAGCAGCAAACTCTACTAAATGAGAGCCCTTGCATAGGGTGTTGGCTCCAACATCTAATACGACCATTTCTTGATTTTTAGTAGGTAAAAGAGTCAGAAGAGCTGGGCGCGTAATAGAGGGGAGGGTGTCTAGTTGCAGTTTTGCAGCGAGCATTAAAGCTCCTGTATTTCCCATGGAAATAAAGGCTTGGATTTCTTGGTTTTTTAGGGCTTGCATCCCTAAATGTAGGGAAGATCCCTTTTTTTGCCGCACTGCGGTAAGGGGGTTTTCTTCCATGGAAATAGCATTTGAGGCGATTTGATAAGAGATGAAGGGGGTGGCATCTAGTGCTTCTTTGTTTTTTTCTTCTCCGAATAGAACAAAGTGGGCGGAGTGTTTAAGGCTCTGTAAGATGGGAAGCAGAGAGGCTAAAACGAAGTTTGAATCCTCATCGCTTCCCATCAAGTCGAGCCCGATGGTTGGTAGAATACTATTCTGCTTTTCCATCAACAAGCTTTGCATCGTAATGACCGCAATGAGGGCACATACGATGAGAGAGGGTAGGCTTTCCACAATTGGAGCATTTGCCAAAATGTTTTGCTACTTTTGCATGGTGAGATCTGCGTGAGTTCTTCCGTGCGTTAGACGTTCTGTTACGAGGTACTGCCATAAAAATTCTTCTCCTTACAATTTAGGCTACTCTTATAGCGCAGAATCTATTTTTCTTAAAGGGGAAAAATTATAACCCTGCAAAAGGGAACTGAGTACCTGCGGAATCTTCAGATGAGACCTTGGCGCTTGGGGCCTTTAAAAAGCCTTTAATTTGTTCTCTTTCTGGACATTTTTCTTGGCATTCTGTGAATTTAGGTAGTTGTAAAAAAATATCTTCACGTAAAAGGGCCGCGAAATGAAATGTGGAACGAATGTCTTCTAAGGGCTCAACATGGGAGATGTCGATTTCCACTGGTACTGAAACAGATTCGTTACATATAGAGCAGGGGAGCTTGGCTGTAGTTTTTGCTCGAAGTCTTAGGATTAAGTGATCTCCTGATACGTAAGCTTCTCCTGCCAGAGATAGCGTGTTTTCAAAAAGATTCTTATCTTCCAAGAAATCTGTAGATATTTCTCCGGAAAAAAGTTCTTTTTTTCCTTCTTTTAATCGATCGACATAAACAATGAGTTCCATAAATAGTCCTTTTTTTTGACCCCGAAGAATAATTCTTTTTCTTGGTTCTTTTCCAGTCTAAAGCAATTTTTATTGCGATATCTCGCAAAAAATCTATATTTCAAATTTTTTTTCCTCGGTTTTTTGCGATCTAATTTTTTTATTTTACAACTTGTTGATTTTTAATTATTTCTATAGTTCTGTTTTAATTTGTTTTCTGCTATAATACTGATTACGCAATGAATTAACATTAATTAAGTATCATGGTTTAGATAAAAAATATAAAGAGGTGTAAAATGTCAGAAGTCAATTTTTCAATAGCTCCAGGCGTAAGCGGCCGTCCAGCTTCAAATTGGGCGGAAGATGCTGCAGCAGGACAAAAACCTTCGTGGTATACCCCTCCAGTGGAAACTGTTTGGGCAAAAGTAGTGAAATCGTTTAATGGATTTATTTCCGCAGGAACTAATGCTTATACGAAAGTTACTACTCCTGTAGTTGAGCGCTTTAATGAGTGTGTCAATGATGGTACAGTTCGTGTAACAAAGGGTCCATTAAAAGGTGCTACGGTATCTGAGCCTAGTGCTGTATGTGGATTTGTTAAAGATTCTTCAGAAAAAGCAAGCTCCGCTTATGCTAGTGCTAAAGCTGCAGCTAACGCGTGTATTGCTGAAGGTGAAGATTATGGCAGATCTGTGTTGCCTGCTGGAGAAGAAGGTCCAATTGACCGTCCTCATAGACTCTGTGGATTTGCTAAAGCTGCAAACGACGGTTATATTACTCCAGGAATGGCTAGCGCAAGCTCTGCTTGGGCAAGCTTCAAAGGTATGTTCTCAGGAAAAATCTTTGGACGTGAAGTAACTGGCAAGGATGTTGGAACTGTGGTAGCAGCGGTTGTTGCTGCGGTAGTCACAGTTAAAGCTGTACAATGGCTTATGACTCCAGCTAAGAAGAAAGTATCAGGATTTAATCTTAAGTTTTAATCTAAGTGATTAAGTCAAAGTATCTAAGAAAAATTCCTAACACCCCCTTTCTGGGGGTGTTTTTTTTATTAATGCTCTTGTTTCTAGTATTTTATGCTTCTAAAATTTCATCTGGTAGATGTCTTTTTAAATGACAATTATTTTTAAGTAGCTGTTTGTGAGTTTTGTGTGAAAATATGTTTTTTATTTTATATATAGTTTGTTTTTTTATTAAAAATGTAATATAATTGAAGTATATATTATTTAAATGTGTGGGATTGTTATGAGCTCAAATAATGGCGTTGGAAGTCTTGTCCGGGGAATTGTGTCAGCAAGCGTTCTTGGTGCGGTAGCTTATTTTTCTTCAAATATGCCCGCTGCAAGCTATCTCTGTACTGCTGCTGCTCTTTATGCTGTTTGGCGGGGAGCTGGTGGAAAGACAGCAGAATCATTAGATAAGCGAGTGGATCTCATTACAGATGGAGGAAAGAAAGTTATTACAGATGGAGCGAAGGCAGTTAATTCGTTTCTCTTTGGCGCTGAGGAAGATCAAGCAACAAAAAAACTTAGAGAAGACTTTGATACAGACCCTAAGGGCTGTACCGGCTTTGATGAGTATAAAACAAAGTATGGCGCAGGTGGAACTAGCGGAACCGGAGGATCTGGTGGAGCGGCCACCTCAGCAGCTGTTGGAGTTGCTATGATGTACGTCGGTGGTGTTGCGGTTAGTCTTGATCCAACTGATCAAGGAAAATATCAAGCATTATTTAACAAGGTCAAAAATGCTCTGAAAGACTGTGGAATGATGGAAAAAAAAGATGTTACGATGACGATCAATTTCAAAACGGGCAAGGGGGAATATCAGGTTGCCGATCGATCTCAAGCTAAAAGACAATTCGATATACATTTTGAACCCCTACATCATCCAGATTATACGCCAGAAAGATTTGCGTTAGTTCAGGAGGCTATACATGAGTTTCAAGAGTGTTGTAAAGAGCTTTCGGCAGCAAATACTGGAAAAGGGGAATTGTTAGCAGAAGCTGTAAAAGCGCTGGAGGGAAAAGTCCCTGCAGATAAGATTACAGTAAATGTATTAAATGGAACCTACATAGTAGAGGGGGATAAAGAACCCCGTAAATTTGCGCCGGAACTAGGAGAGCGTTTAGAGCAAATTCGACGAGAAATTAAAGAGCAAAGCGAATCTATTGATAGATTTACAGTTACAGATGATCCGGAAAAGGAAAAACATCCTATGGGAAGAGTTGGGTCTCTAAAAGATCCTGCGCAAAAATGTTTAAGTAGTTGCAATTGGTGGAATCATTATTGGCCAAGTGCGACTTTAACAAGTGAAGTCCCAGGTCAGCAAATGACAGCAAAAGAAACTTTAGAATTAGCCGATAGCCAAAAAAAGTACTCGGATAACCTTTTGAGGCAAAGACTTGATTTGGAAAAGTCTCTTTTGAGTGGGATTAAAGAGCTTGAGACTAATGCTCAAAAGCTCTCGCTAGAGATATTAAAACTAATGGAAACTGAAGCAGAATCAGGAGCTGCTTCTGCGTTTGATCCCAAGGATCTTCCATCAAAACTTGAACAAGCAGTCGATGTTCTTATCTCCCCAGAATTAGGTCGAAGGGAGAAAGAATCTAGACGTGAAGCATTTGTAAAAAGATATGAGGGCTGTTTAAAGGACATCGAATCTTATATACCTAAAATTCAGGAATCGATAAAGCAGGGCCGTTCTGTGTCGGAAAGTATAAAAGAAATAAAAGAGGAAGTAAGTAAGCGTAAAAGTAGTCTGTTTATAGAAGCGGTGATTCATGCAGTGGATTCGCAATCGCAAGCTGCGGCGGAATCGGTAATAGTTCCGATCTTAACGGAAACTATATATGCTAGTGTGGACGGCAACCCTAGTTGGAAAGATAAACTGGTAGCTGATTACGAGGAAAGTAAAGGGAAAGAGTTAATAGAACGACCAAGGCAGGATATTTATCAGGTTACTGATTATATTAACTCTGTTATCGCTTTTATGAAACCGGAACTGTTTAGTTATTTAAACCGGATTGAGGCGCAATTCCTCAAAGGGGATCGCTCTGTTACAGAGTGTTTTGACGATGAGATCAAATCCATAGTGGCCGTAAGCGCTTCCGATGTGGCGCTACATGAAGAAAGGCGAAAAAGGCAGAAAAGAATCATAAGGCGAGTTTTGTCAAAAAGCGATGGTTCTGGGGCGGTAAAAAAGAAAAGCGCTTTTGCTCTAACAGATGTGTATATAAATAGTCCTATGAATCAATGGGTTTGTAGAAACTATCGTCACCGTATTGAGTCTGGAGATGTTAAGGAGACTCGATGGGCAGAGTTTGAGAAGTGTTTTGAAGAGGCGAAAGCTAAACTAGGAATGTCTGGTGATAAGCATGAAAAAATCCAAGCTCTTTGCAATTCGTTTACTCTTGTTGTTCCCTCAGGTTGTGAATCTAGATATGAAGAATTTGTAATAGCTCTAGGAAAAAGTTCGAATTATTCATATACTCTGCCTCATGGATGGCAGGAGATAAGAAATGCGGCTGAGGAGCAGCGATTTGAAAGAGATGAAGCTATGAAAGCGAGATCTGGCAATCCTCCTATTCGAGATCTTCTAGAAGAGGACTTAGATCCAAATTCGCCTAAATCTAGTCTTAATCAGAGTTTAGGTTTCGGAAAAGCGCGCCCAAATCTTGAGACTGAAAATCAGTTAACGCAATCCTCTCCTCGGGTTGTTGATTATAACAGACGGACCAAACGACCCAAGCGGCAGGCATAGTTATTTATAATTTTTCTTAAGAGTGTGTATCGTAAAACCTGCGAACTTGTGACGTCTGGTTTTACGATATTTTTTTTATAGTTTTCTTGTCTTTTTTATTATCTGTAAAGATTTCATTTCAAGATGTTTTTAAACAGAATCCGCTGTTGCATTAAAAGTGTGTAAGTTTTTTTTATAAATTGTAAATAAAATTATATGTTTGCCTTTACTTAGGCGACTGATCGAAATATAACATATTTAATGTGTTTATTTTTTGCGGATATTGTTTCCTGTTATTTAAAAAAAAAATTTTTACTAAAATGGGCAAGTGTTTTTTGTTTTAACTCTTTATATATAGTTGTTCTTTAGAAACAGTGCTCAGATTCCCTAATTCCTTCTAGGAACAAACATTCATTAGTTATTGATAGATTCATGGCTATTCTTGATTTTTACGAGAAAAGCGTCACTAATTTTATGTTTATTGTAAAATTTAAAATTAAATTATGTTTTTTGTTTCTTTGTTTCATTCGGTTGTATTGTGTAATTTAGTGTGGAAAGATGTGTTTTTCTGTTGTTTGTTTTATTTTTTATTATGTTCTTGTTTTTTCTTTTGTTTATAATTTAAATTTTAATGAATGGTAAAAGTTGTTGTTTTTATTTTTAATTATAATGTTATTTACGCTTTTAAGTTAAATGTAAATTTTGATTGTATCAAGTTAATTATTAATGAAGTTTAAAATTAGTTGTGCGATTGATTATTTTTTTAGTTTGATGTATAATCTATATTTCTTAGTTAATTTTATTAATTTAAATAGTCTAAATAAAGGTGTAAAACTTATGACAGTATTTAATAGGAACTCAGGGCATGGTAATACCTCACGAGTTATTGATACTCATGCGCTACAATTTGAAATTCAGCCTAGTAGTTTAGCTTTGGGATATAGAAAGATAAAAGGTGTTACTAGTCTTTTTTATAATTTCCCTGGCGTTAAGACTTTGGCTTCTTGTATTGGTCATTCGATCGGGTATCAGCATGTTGTATTTCGTGGACAAACGTTATGCATAAATTGGGAACAAGAACTGCTACTTAACGATTTTAAGAAAGATGCAGAGCATTTTCTGCGTAAAGAATTTAGGACCGCTGACGGATATGAAATTCATCCACAAAATGGGAAATTTGTGGTTATGGCTCGTAAAGGAAATACTGTGATGGAAGTTAAAGTCCAAACGCCGGAGTTGCAAGGGTTCCTCAATCAAATGCAGGCGACGTGGAATGAAATTTTAAAAGACAACCTTTACATGTTCCTACAGTTAAACAAAGGCAAGTTAGAGGAGCTGTATGCAAATACTCTTATGCCAGCTGCAGTAGCTGGAAGAAGGGGTGGAGCTGTAAATTATAATCAGGCTCAGGCTAAAGCTAGAGTTGCGGAACTGCTTTCTGAGAGAATGAGACCAGATGGCCAGATTAGAAAATTAACCGCAGAAGAAATGTTTAGACAGTTAAAGGCTGATGGTATTCTCAGCGTTACTGGCGGATGTCTTACTTCACGTGCATCATTACGTAGTTTAGGAATTGACCTAGAAAAGTTTAGTAATTTATATCAATATCTAAATGAAGCGACTCCTGATATAGGATTATCTGAGAGTGTAGGACAAAATTTAGCTGCTCGTATGCGACATCGAAGAACGCGTAAAATTGCTCATTGGTTAGGTCCTATTCCTATGATGATTAACTTATATGCTTGTGGGAAAAAAGTCACAAGAGTGTACAGATGGCTCTGGAGTAAGAATCGTGTACAGACGGAAAGCGCTGTAGAGAATCTCCAATCAAAATGGACTGCTGCAGAAAGAGCTCTTCACGGTGTAACTCCTGAAGAGAAAAGTGATGCTAGATTTGCTGTAGAAAATTTTAAAAATGGAGTTCCTGGAGCAGCTCGTCCAACGGCGAGAGAAAATGCTATTTATAAAGCTGATTGTACGATGAATGGATTAGAAGTTATACAAGCAACAGATCCGGATTTTGCTCTTACAAAAGAAGTCTTTAGAGCGTACCATGAAGCGTTATATGTTGTGCAGCATGATCCTAAAAAATGCGGTGAGCGTATGCGCAGAGCTTTAAGTGAAATGATTGATAAACTTGCTGTTAAACGTAAAGCTAGTAGCGGAGATGGTCATAGATATAGAGCTGGAGCCCCAGTTACTGTAACACCAGAAGATAAACAGCAAATTTATCGACTTTTAGCTTATGTTCTTCCTTTGGAAGAACAGCGAATTAGCGCTAGATCAACAGTTTTTAAAATCAATGATGCTATTTTAGACGAGTACTTAGCTATTGGAGAAGAGGACGATGATTTGTGCGATGCTATGTTAACAGAGCAAGATTTCATGAGAGTGACAGATATGCAAAATGCTCTTTTTGACGTTGTCTAATTGTATATTGAAGTTTAGTTAAAGTAGAAGTTCAATGAGGCGAGCCGATTCTTGGCTCGCCTTTTTATTTCCCAGAATTTGTTCCACTTCTAAGCATAGGCTTTGTTTTTGTGCATGGTGCTCAGGTAGTAAAAGGTTTTCCAACTCCTGGATAAGGTTTTTTTCTGTAAGAAAAGGGCCGAAGAGTTCTTTAAAAACCTCTTTTTGACAAATGATGTTGACGATGCAGTAGAAGGGAAGAGATATGCGGTATAGATATTTTACAATAAAAAGATCCAAAGGTGCGATCCCATAAGTGACAACTGTTGGGATTTTGTGTAAGGCGAGCTCTAGAGTTACTGTTCCCGATTTTGCGATTGCGCAGTAAGAGCTTTGCATTAAAGCGTAAGTGTCTTGAGCAAAGACCCATTTTAAGGACTTTCCTATCTGCAATCCTTCTTTGAGAATGCACTCTTCTAGTAAGGGGAGAAAGGATGGCTCTGACACGGAAATGGCCCCTATAACGTCCTCTGAACAAACAGCTCGAAAAGCTTTAAGCTGTAGGGGAAAGTTTAAGAGAATTTCTTTTTTCCGACTCCCTGGGAATATGCTAATAATTTTTTTGTCTTTGCCCCAAGGTAGATGAGGGGAGGGATTTTCTTGAAATCGAGAAACAAGAGGATGTCCTACATAGTGAATGGGAAAAGAGGGGGGGAAAAGTTTCGGCTCAAAAGGGAATATTGCTAAGAGGAGGTCTACGTTTTTTTCGAGAAGAGCGATTCTTCCTTTTCCATGGGCCCATACAGATGGACAGATGTAGTGGATGATCTTTCCGCAATACCCTTTTTTACGAAGGTATCTTTCTATACGAAGAGAAAAACCTGGGTAGTCAATGAAAACTACGGCGGGAGGTTTTTCTTTTAGTAGAAGATGGGCTAATGAGTAAAAATGGCGTAAGATTTTAGGGAGCTCAAAAAAAACGTCGGTAAATCCCATGACTTGAAATTCTTCCATGGGCAAAATCGTGCGAAACGGCGTTTTGCGCATTCTAGGCCCTCCCACTCCAAAAATCTTCAAGCGGGGATTTTGTTTTAAAAGACTTTGAATTAAGGATTCCCCGTGTAGGTCTCCACTGGGTTCTCCACAAAAGATGAATAGATCGTGTTTCATAGGCCTAATTGTTTTAGAATCCAAAGGGCTCCTTCTTCAAAACTCTCTTTCGAGGTTCCGTGCCCTAAATAGCCGATCGAAGGTTTAAGAAAAAGCTCGATCTGAGGAGATCGAATCTTTTGAGAAAATGCTTCTTCTACCAGTGATCGGACCCATGCATAGCAAGAATCGGTATGAACTCTTTGATCTCTGTTTCCAATATAGATGCGTATTTTTTTAGAGGCTAGACGTGGCGTTAAATAGCGTAGCTCGAGTTTGGAGAGTAGGGGAGATTCCTGAACAGGGATTAGTTCTAGACATTGAGAAGGATCTGTTAAGGGAGCGAAGGTGATCAAAGAGGAGATTTCTTCTATGCGCGCTGCTATGTGACTTGCTAAAAAACCGCCTCTTGAAAGACCTGTAATTGCTATTGAAGAGGGCTTTATTTGGGAAAAAAGTATCCTAAGAGAGGTTTCTAGATCATCTAAAAAATTCGTTAAAAGATCTTCGTCTTTTTCTAGAGCCTCTGCCCATCTTGTAATTCCTTCACTAGATGGCATTCCTTCCCCATGAAAGGGGAGGTCTACGGAAAAAACTCGTATTGGATAAGAGTTTAAAAAAGTAACTACTTGACAGAAGGGGTCGACTTGCAGGCTTTCTTTAGCAGAAAGCGCTAAATAGATTAGGCAAGGAAGATTCGATGTTTCGTCGATCTCAGGACCTACATAAAAAAGAGGTAGAGGTGTAGGAAAATCAACTTGTTTAAGTGGCATCAGAAGGTGGGGACGAGGGTTTGGAGCGTCTTCTCCTTCTTCGTTTTCGTACTTCGGGAAGAGGATTTTCTGTGGGGTCCAGTGGTTTTACAAGAGTCTGCCAGTACTCAGCAGTTTTTTGTAAGGAGGGGTTGATATGGGATCGCAATGCCAGAAGCTCTATTGCCATAGGAAGGCTTGGATCTTGTGGAATACGTGGAGGTCTTGAGCGCTTTTTATCTGGAGCATTTAGTTTAAATTGGAGAAAGAGCAGGGTAGTAGTAATAATTTTTAGCCTTTTCGGGATGAGAAAAAAAGAGCCAAAAGCTTCTCTCACGATGTGTAAGACTTCTTTTTGAATTTCTCCTAAATGTGGAGGCTTATCTCTTCCAGCATAGAGCACTTCAAGCCGTTTTTCTAATAAAGGGAAGGCTAATACGGCTAGTAAAAGAGATCTGTCTAAAGGCGTATTTCCCTCTGTGAGAGTATGCTCATCAATGGATTGTAAAAAAGAATAGATCTGTTCTCCTTCTTCCATTTCCATGAAAGAAGCAAGAGCTGGTAACATCAATTGTAATAGGCCATATTCGATCATAAGACGGAAAAATGGCTCAGAAGCTCCAGATTCGAGCATTCGAAGAAGCTCTTCTAAAATTCGAGCTGAAGAACTTTTTAAAATTTCATGCTTAGATTCAATTAAAGCAAGGCGTGTGTCATGGTCGATCTCAAAACCGAATCGTGCTCGAAATTTGAGCAAGCGAATCATTCGTACAGGGTCTTGTTTGAATCGAATGAAGGGCTGTCCTATAGTTCGTAAATGCCCTTTTTCTAGATCGGGGAATCCCCCGACGTAGTCGATGACGGTTTGTTTTGCGGCATCATAGAAAAGACCATTAATGGTAAAATCTCTACGAAGCACATCCTCTTCTTGAGATCCCCATACGTTATCTCTCAAAATTAAAGCATCATTCTCATTATCTCCTGAGCGAAACGTAGAGACTTCAATGATTTTTCTTCCAAAACGGATGTGGGCTAAGCGAAACCTTCTTCCGATCAAAATACAGTTGCGGAAAAGTTTTTTGATCTCTTCAGGCTCGGCTGAGGTGGAGATATCAAAATCTTTAGGTTTTTTCTTGAGCAGAAGATCTCGAACACCGCCTCCTACTAAATAAGCAATGTAGCCAGAAGCTGTCAGTTTGTCTAAGACGTATAAAGCGTCTTTATCAATGGTTCGAATGTCGAGCTGGTGGGCGTCTTGAGAGTAAATTTTTTGCTGCACAGCGATCTATATAGTATTTCGGTTTTAGAAGATTTTTTTAAAATGCATTTTCTCTGTCTAAGGTAGGGGGTTGCCTTGTAAAAGTCAATAGCTAAAGCGGAATTTAAATGAATGCAAGAGCTCCGTTTACTCGATTTCTGGCACAGACGAAGGGGGGGAGATGAATGTGATTATGCCGCTTGTCTGAATTGTTCCAGAGTTAATATTTTGTACTCCTGTGATGCTAAGATCGGAGGATCCCACATTAAAGGTAGAGGTGTTGCTGTTGGAAAGGAGGTATCCGTCGCTATTGGCAACGTTGTTTTCTAGGGAAAGGGTGGAAGTTGCTGTCGTATCGACACTAAAGTAGAATGGGGTACCAGATTCACTAGCGGAATAGGTTCCGGTGTTGTTCAAGACGTAGAGAAGAGAGTTTGCGGTGACAGAGGTCGTGAAATTAAGACCCTGATCTGTTGGGGATTCAAAAAGATTGTCCTTTACGACTGCTATAAGCAAGGAATTAGAGATAGCGGAAAAGCTAAGGGCGTATGGCGCGGAAGCTTGGATGTCGTGGATGTCATTTCCTTCGAACGAGAGGGAGAGTCGAGAATTATCTCTCGCAGTAATGGTAGATCCGTCTTGGCAGAGGCTCAAATCGTTGAATTCAATGATAGCGGTGCTGTTGGAATTGCCTTGAAATAAGAGTTTGAGGTTCTTGGATCCTGGAGTTGGTGGTGTTGAAGTTTGCGGAACTGCATTTCGGAAAACGTTTCCTTTTATATTTACCAAGGCGTCATTGTTAGTAGCAAGAGAGAGGCCGTTTTGAGAGAGGGAAGTATTAGAGTCGATTTTAATGTTCCCTGCAACATTGCTCAAATAAATATCGAAGTCACTAGATCCTGAGAGTTTATTGGATATGCACTGGATGTCGCTAACATTAGACCCTGAAATGCCATGTCCTTTAGAAATGATATTAAATCCTTGAACAATATTACTATTAGCTAAAGTTACTGTATTGCCGGTGGTGCTGCTGATAGTTGGCCAGTTGGTTGTTTGAGCGGGGATTTCACTTAGCCCAAAAGTAGTAAAGACTAAGAAGGGTAGTCCGCTTCCTTGTAACCATTGACTGTCTTGCAAGGCAATGCCTGCATTCATTCCTAAAGGAGTTCCCGTTCCTGCATACACATAGATCATTTCGTTTGGAGTGGAATTGTTTTGTGCTGCTAGTAAGGTATTGTAAGGAGTTTCTGCAGTTCCATCTCCGCCAGAAGCTGTCATATTATCGACAAAGACAATCACAAGATCTTCATGTGTGCGGGGATTTTTTCCTACAGTTTGTGTTTTATGTTTATTTGTTACGATGATTTCAAAGCGATCGACTGATTCTACAATTCGACTAGCTAAAGAAAGCCGATCGGGGCAAGAAATCCCTTTGGTTCTTGCTTTTACTTTTCCCCCGAAAGGGATATTGAAAGCTACTTGACCTTGTACAATCCCTTTGAATAAATTATCATAAGAGGCTTGGCCTTCGATCGAAAAGTATTGAGAAATCGCTGCTTTAAGTTTGAAAAGGCCGCCCTTGGCTGAATTATTGTAATCCGCAAAGAACATATAGCCGCCTAAGGTTGCGCCAAGCGAGTAGTATTGCTTTTGCAGCAATGTTCTTCCTAGGGAAGCGTCAACTCCCTTAAAGGCTAACTCTCTTTTTACAGAAAATAGGGCATTGTGACCAGAAAACCCTGTAAAAGAAGTTCCGTAGAGGTTATTTCGGCAGATAATAGGAAAATAGCCATTAATTCTTCCTTCCCATTTGGCTCCTAAAGCTTCCAATCCAACACCCACTTGTTCAAAAGTGGAGCTGTATGTGCGGCGGAAGTCAAAAAAACCGTTAACTCCAAAAATAGCGCGTAGAGATTGAGGTTGGTAACGAACTCCAAACCCTGCATTCGCAGCGAGCTTCCCGTTATTGAATATGTGTGCTCTAGCATCGAAAAAAGGGTGGAAGTTACGAATGTTTGAAAAAGTGAAAAATCCATCTATAGAAGAATAGCCCTCATTGTATCCAATACCTCTGCCTTCGCGTTGAGCTGCAGAAATACGAAAGCTTGAAGGATTTTGTAATGAGCACTCTTCTTCTTCCTCGGAAGGAAGGTTTGCGGCCTCCTCAGTATATAGAGGAAGTGCGAAGGAAAAACAGATCAGGCCTAAAAGAAGCTGTTTGCTCTGCATAGCTATCGATGGGTAATGCTTGAAAGGCATTTTATGGCATAAAATACAATAAATGGGAACGAATATTTTCTTTACAAAAGAAAACTGTTTTTTTGAAGGAAAGCGTCTTTCCAGTAATAGTTGTCTAAAAGACCGCTAGGATCTCTTCCTAATAGAATGTAGGCTGCAAAAAGAGCTTCGACGGAAGCAAGTCCTCTGGAGGGGTCAAGGCAGTCGTCTTGTCTGCGAGGATAGGCTGTTTGCATCTCTTTGGGAAGGCTTCTTGTTATAAAAAGATGCGGCTGGGAGATCTGTTTATACATTACTTCCGCATGTTTCCATGTCCCGTCTATCAGAAAAATTCCTAAGGAATCGTCTTCTTTTTGTAAAAGAGGTGCATCTAATGTGAGAAGCAGGTAGCCCGAAAGACTGGGAAGAGGGTTTTGTGGGTATGTGTAAAAATGGATGTCCTCTCTGGTTTCCAATCCTCTAAGGCTACATTTTTTTAAATTTTCTCGTCTGTGTCGATAAATAATTGTTGGGGGATATTTCATGAAAATTCCACGGTCTGATAGGAAGTGACTTTCAGGATTTCTTTGGGGATTTCAAATACAAATCGGGAAGGGATTGTTTGTGTCTGTTTTCCCATTTTTTTTCTTTGTCTAGACATGCTTAAAATTAGATGTTTTTTAGCTCGAGTCATAGCTACGTACATAAGTCTTCTCTCTTCTTCAAGCCCGGCCGATCCTAAACTTTTTTCGTGAGGCATAATGTGATCTTCTAAGCAAACGAGGAAGCAGGCTTCAAATTCAAGTCCTTTTGCGCTATGAATGGTCATGAGATTGACTTTGTTTTCTCTTTCTTGTTTGGAAGAGCCTGTATAGTCCTGTGAAGATAAGAGCATTGAGCTTAAAAAATCCTGTAAAGAGGCTTTGTCTTCTGTTTTTTCTTCATAGTTTCGTATAACGTCTAAGCATTGCGCGACGTTGTCCCATTTAAAAGCTCTCATTTTCTCGCTTTTGGCGTCTTCTTGAATAGCTTTTTTATAACAAATTTCTTCTAAAAGCCAATGTGCTGTTTCATGAAGCGATTTTTTTTCTTCGTAAAGACGCTTTTTTCCTTCTTTTAGAATCGCAGTAAATTTTTGGATTCCAGAAAAAGCTTTTGAAGACAGTTTTTCTTGTAGGGCAAAAGAAGATGAGCTGACAGACTCTAACACTTCCCATAAAGAGATGTTCTCAGTTCGATTGTATTGAGTGAGAAGGTCGAGGCAGGCGTCAGAAATTCCTCTTCTCGGAACATTTAGGATGCGTAAAAGAGCTTCTTGATCTAAGGGATTGGCTAAAACTTTTAGATACGCCAGTAAATCTTTGACTTCTGCTCTTTCGTAAAATTCAGTGCCTCCAAAGACTTCATAGGGGATTCCTCGTCTCCACTGTCCATCTTCTTCCCAAGAGGCTCCTAAAAGAGCTGTTTCAAAATTTTGAGAAAGAGCGTTGGAGCGATATAAGATAGCGAAGTCTTTCCACTGTAAGTTTTTGTGCTTTTGTAGGTACAGAATTCTTTGTACGACAGCCTGAGCTTCTTCTACTTCATTAGGGGCGTGGAAAATTTGTATGGGATCATTGGATTCTGTACTTCCGCTCCATAGCTGCTTATGGTGTCTTTCTACGTTATGCGCAATGACGTGATTGGCTGCTTGCAAAATGTTGGGGGTAGATCGGTAGTTTTGCTCTAGTTTTATTTTTGTATTGGATTCGAAGTGTAGGATGTGTTTTACCTCAGCTCCCCGCCATCCATAGATCGATTGATCGTCGTCCCCAACCACGCATAAATTGCCATATTTTTGGCAGAGAAGTTGGGCTAGTCTATATTGGACTGGATTTGTGTCTTGGTATTCATCAATCATGATGTATTGAAAGCGCTCTTGAAAACGGTCTAAAATTTGCGGGTGTTCTTCAAAGAGTTGCACGGTGAGAGTGAGTAGGCTGTCAAAGTCTACTGCGTTGTAGCCTCTCATGCAGAGGTGTAGTTTGTGAAGCAGGTCTTTACTAAAAGAAGCATACCAGCTTGATGGGTTTTCCTCTTCTTCTAAGGAAGAGAGTCCTTGATTTTTTGCTTGAGTGATTTTATGTATTGTTTTTTCTAGAGAGGGGATGTCTCCATCTTGTTCCAGCTCGTGGCGAACGATTTGCGACAAAACGCGTCTTACGTCTTTTTCGTCGTATAGGCTGAATTCTGAGGTGAATCCCAGTAAGTGGATCTCTTGTCTTAACACATTCATGCAAAAACTGTGAAAGGTACAGAGTGTAACTTGTTTGGCTGTGTTTTTGTCGGTAAAGCGGCCGACGCGTTCTCGCATTTCAGCTGCTGCTTTATTGGTGAAAGTGAGGCCTAAGATTGCTGTAGGGGGAACCCCTTCTTTTTGAATGAGATGGGCGATGCGGCAAGCTAATACTGTAGTCTTGCCGCTTCCGGCCCCAGCTAATACTAGGACTTTTCCTTTAGTAGCTAATACAGCTTTTTTTTGTTCTGAATTTAGCATGAGAGGTGCTTTAAAAGGTCTTGTATTTCGCTTAGTATAGTCTGTTTGCAAACCTCAGAGCGTGGGAGTCTGGGCATGATGTGTAGACTGAGACCTTTGGGAATGCGGTCATAGCTTTCCCTAAAGGCTTCTCTTACAACTCTTTTAAACCGATTTCGATCGTGTGCTTTTCCGTATTTTCTGGATACGGTAATCCCTAATCGAGTTCTGTCGGCGTATAGAGGCGCGCCTTCTTGGTATTGAAAATAGATCGTTTTTCCTGCAAAGCGCTTGCCTTCTTTGCTGATTCTTTGAAACTGTCCTCGGAAAAGGAGTCTAAGCGCTTTGGGAAAAGAAAGTCCTACGCGGTGGTAAGCTTCTTTCTTCCGATTCTTCTTCTGCGGTTTACTATGAGCCGTCCTTTGGCTGTTTTCATTCTTTTGCGGAATCCACATGCTTTTTGACGCTTAATTTTGCTTGGTTGATATGTTCTTTTCATTAGTGTACACCTGAAATATTTGAAAAAAATTGGCTCTAGGTTATCCGAAAGCTTCTTATCCATCAACAGAAAAATGTAAATTCTTCGCTTGCCAAGAATTCGCTCTCAGCTTATAACTGGTGGTAGCTTTTAAATTTTTAACGGATTTTGACAAATGAAAGTAAGAGCTTCTATTAAAGCGGACCCATCAAAAGGGGACAAAATCGTACGACGCAGAGGTCGAGTCTACGTCATTAACAAAACGGATCCAAATCGCAAGCAAAGACAAAAAGGTCCTGCTCGCAAAAAGTAACAAAAGAGTATAGGTTTTATGGCAAAAGCATCTTCAATTGCAAGGCAGAAAAAACGAGAGAGAATGGTTCAGCTTAAGTGGGATAAACGCCAAATGCTGAAAAAAACAATTTTAGACCTTTCTAAGAGTGAAGAGGAGCGTTCTGCTGCTGTTGTAACTCTCAATAAACTTCCTAAAAATTCTTCTCCTGTTCGTTTGCGCAATCGTTGCCAAATCACCGGAAGATCCAGAGGGACTCTGAGAAAATTCAAGCTCTCTCGTCTTTGCTTCCGAGAGATGGCGAACAGAGGATTAATCCCTGGAATTTTCAAAGCCAGCTGGTAGATTTTAAGGTTCTGATCCCTCTTGTTTACGAGAGGGAAATATTTCTTCCCATTTTTTCCAATCATGAAATTCTTCAGTCCAAACGTATGTTTGGTTGTGTATCTCTCTTTCTTCCCAAATCTGTTGTAGTCTGCGTAAACTGACTGGTCCTTTTTGCGTTTCTTTTTCATCTAGATAATACCAAAGGCTTTCTATGGGGAAAGGTAGAGGGGGTGTGGGGGCTGAAATAATGACAGGGATTTCTGTGGTGGTGTTTTTCTTTTTCTTTTTAAGAATTTTTTGAATTTTAGGGAGGAAAAATAGGAAAACAAGAGCGCTAATGCCTAAGCAAAAGCAAATTGCAAACCAAAAAAATGGATTTAATTTTCTTTTTTTTGCAAGGAAAGCCCCGCATGAGGCCATAGCAAGAATTAAAAGTAAGCGTGTTCCTTCCATGATCTACCTTTTCTCAAATAAGTTTTTCGGCTATGATAATACCAAAAAGCAGGATTAAACACGAGGAGCGCCTTTTATGGATAACCCACTGAAGCACATAGATACGAAAGAAATAGAACTTCCAGATACAGTATTTATTCGAGATATTGAAAGCAGAGTTTTTCAATCCATTACTGTACAGTGTCTTTCTAAAATTGCAGGGGTTTCCCTTCTTGAAGGCACTTTTATTGATAGTTTACTCGGAAGAGACTCTAGCGAGCGGATTAAAGGAATTCATGTAGATCAGGACTCTAAAAACCATTCTGTGCAAATCAAAGTTGAAATTAACGTGGCATATGGGGTCGCAATTCCGGGAAAAGCGGAAGAAGTGCAGCAAAAGATAGCTGAAGAAGTTAGCTGTTTTACTGGTCTTCATGTGGGGTCAGTACATGTGGTCTTTAAAAACTTAATTCCGTGTAAGCAATCTCTAGAAGATTCCTCTAAGAAAGAGCTGGAATGCGTTGAAGTCTAGTCTGGTATTTTTTTATTCGTAAGAAACGTAATCCGGCATAGGTCTCTAATTTTTTCAGAGATCTATGCCGGTTTTTTTTGTCTTTTTTAAAAAAAATTGGAGTTTTCGGGAAGGAAAAGAATGAGGAAAAAAAAACGGGGCGCGAGATGTTTCAGTTTTTTTAGCGTTGATTCAGTATTTAGAGGTGGAGGAAAAAGAGAGGTTAAGAAGGGGGAGAAGTTCCTCCCCCTGGAATTTCTTGAAAATTAGAAATCAAATCGTAGACGTACAGTCAATCCTTGTAGTACGAGATTTCCTCCTGGAGCTAAAGAATTATTCCAAGAAAATTGGTTTTGGTTAAACCAGATTTGCTCTTCCCAGCCAGCTTGTGCAGAAAAGTGGAAGCGATTGTTATAAAACCATTGGTCTTTGCGCAATCCTAAAGCAAGTTCCAGTACAGGAGATGCTGTATGAATTTGGTTAGAAAAGGAAACTGGAGTAACCGTTGCTGTAGGAAGATTTGCTGTATCTGTTCTATGAGTGTGGAATTGTCCCCAAAGAGCTGAAACTGCTACGTCTCCGAAAAGACTCCATGTTCCGGCAATGTGCCATCCCATATTGCAACCTGAGCGAATGCCAACTCCCATAAAGCTGTTTTTCATTTTTCTTGTGTATTGGAAAGGATCAGAGCTTATTATGCCTGAGTAGGCGGAATTGTTATGTTGGTTTTGCCAAGTTCCTTTTAGTCCTGTAAATGGTCTTAAAGAGAGGAATTTACTGATGTAAAAATTACGGCCCAGTTCCCAGTCTATCACATTGAAGTGCAGTCTCCACACGGCGCTAGCGCTTGTAAAATAGTCTGTGGGAGCCAAGGTAATATAGGGACTAAAGGAAGGAGTCAGGCCAGATCCTTCTCCACCTTGAACCGATCCTTTATTATGGTTGGATTGAAACCATGTGTAATTAAAAGAGGAATCCCAATAGTCGTGTCCAAAACTAAAACCGAGCCCCGCTTTGAAACCTGTACGAAATTTGTATTTCATTTCAGCGGTGCTTCCAGATCCAGTGCTTACGAGATTATTGTTTGTAAATCCAGTAGAGGCATAGGCCATGTTATCTTGTCTAGCCGTCCAATAGATGTAATCTCCAGTCAAAAATACACCGCAGCCATCAATCACGCGCGGCCCTGCGCTGGGAGTAACATCATGATAGATGCTAGGGTAGTCGATAAGTTTTCCTTCCGGAATGATCGTTTCGTTATCATAGGAAGAGTCTGCATACGCTATACAAGTAAAGAGTAGGGGAGTTAACAGCAGTTTTTTCATAAAAAAATCCTTATTCTAGTAAACAGTATTTAAAGCATCGCACATCATGAAAAATGCATGAGTAAAAAGCAAATAGCATTTACTGTTTATGGAATTTTTTTTTATGGATTTTTGGGCTTGGAGTTCTTAGTGGAAGGCTAATCTAGATGCTGAGTTTTGAAAAGAAGGAAAGTGGCACGTACATGCCATTTTCCTTCAAGTTTTTTTGTAATTCGTATTCTTTCAGTAAAGAGGTGAATTTCCTGAAAATCGAAAAACTATTAGGCCTTCTTTACCCACTGATTATCTACATAGCATAATGTAGGAAATTCGAGGTGAAATGCGCTGAGAATGCCGTCAGGATGTCGTCCGCTTTCCGGGCAGGTTGTGTGGTCGTAGGGGAGGGCATTGAAGGCCTGTTCTGCACAAGTTTTGTTCAGATCAACGGGTGTGCCATCCGAGCTGGCTGTTAGTTTATTATTCACGCAGAAATTAAACAATGTCGTGAGATCTGCTTTTTTTTCAGGAGAATTGAGTAGAGCGTCTGTAATTTCAGTTTTAAATCGGCTTGTTTGAGGATTAGATACATAGTCTACTGGATCAAAACTTGCGACAGGCGCTTTATCAGCATCTGTTAATGGTTTCCACTTTGGTTCTTGAGGATTTGTGGAAGTTGTTGCTGATTGTCCTAATTTATAAATAACAGCTACAGCAATGACTCCAAGAGCTATGCCTCCGAGTAGCTGTGCATTCTTTGATAGCCAATTTTCTTCTTTTTTTGTGTTGGTAGAATTTGTTTTTGGAGTTTGTTCTGAATTTCTTGAGTAGTTGCTTCTTTGTGTATTAATCATTTTGTCTTCTCCAGCTTGTTAATAATAAGAATTATATAGCATTTGTTCTTTTAATGCGAGTTTGTATTTTTGGTAATTTTTATTTTACACGTTTCTTAAGCCTTAGTTCTGTAAAAAACACATGAAGTTTTCCTTTTTTTTTGTGAAATTAAATGTTTTTTTATGCGATTTTAGTGAAGTCCACTTCTTATGTGTTCGTGGTATAATAAAATTTAATAAATATATTTTTGTTATCTTGTTGTGATTAACTTTTTACGCGTTTGTCTTTTTAAATAATTTTATTGTTGTTTCTGCGGTTTGTATCTCAAATATTTCCGTTAAGTGAAAAGTTGAAATGCTCTTTTTGTAAAAAAAATATTTGCACAAATTGCGAATAGCGTGTTATGGATAGTTCCACGTTCTATATAGAAACGACAAAAAGAGAAAGATATGAAAGCTACAACAGCTGGATGGATTTTATTCGCAATCTGTGTTTTCTCTTATGTCAATCCCTTAAAACTTATAGAAGAGTCAGTAGGTTATATACCTTTATATTTAGCAAACTCAGCGCAAGAGACAACAGCTTATAAGGGCTCTGTTCAACTGGTAAAAAAAGCTCTTAATCTTAAAGATGTCCCCAAGCCAATTCCTGTTAAAACCCAAAAGATTACTCTTGCTGCAAGAGCTCTGTATATGAAGGGAAGTACAGAAGGCAATACGGTAGGAAAACAGTCAAATCTAGAACGTAATATTTCCACGGGGTCTGCTTTAAAACTTCACTCAGACATGAATTGGGGTGCGGATGTCGAATTGAGATATGGAAGAAAAGGAATGGATCTTGACTTAGGGGTTGAGTGGATGCATATGAACTCCAAGTGGAAGCAGGGGCCCGATCTACGAGCTTTTATTGCTCCGACTCTTGCGGACCTGGAGCAATATACAACAGTTTCTTCATTAGTATCGGCCTCTGGTATCGCTTTAAATACTTTCGATGTAAATATTGGAAAAAACTACCTTAATAGCAAACGAATCAACCTGAAAATCTTTTTTGGGCTAACCGGAATGACTGTGAGACAACATTTTTATCAAACTGTATATGGAGTAACTGTTCCTCATCCGACTTCTTCTACATCTTTCTCTAGTATGGATTCTATAGGGTTGTCAACAGCAGTTTCTTTGCAGTACATCATCGGAAGCGGAATTTCTCTTGTGGGAAAAACCAAAGGGGGGGCGTTAGCAAGTTACCTTCATTCGCAGGTTGCAAATTATAGCATATCGAATCCCTCCGAAATCAGTTCCTCTTTTAGTTCTCGTAAGCATTTTATATCCGGTTTTTTTTCTCAGATACTTGGCATGGAATGGAGCGAGAGTTTTCATAACGGACGATCTAAACTGAGCATAGGTGCTGGATGGGATCTTCTGGTCCTTACTTCTGCATGGAATATTGGAAGTGGAAGTAAACTTGAGCGAGATAATTTAGGACTTCAAGGTCTTTGTTTAGACGCTGCTTTTCAATTCTAATTCTACTTATTTTGAAATTTTTTTATCTGATCAACGTCTTTAGAGGTAATGCCGGGAATTTTTTTGAGTTCCGCTTCTGTTTGCGAGAGGATATTTTGCAAACTCCCAAAGCTTTGTAAGAGTCTCTTTCTTTTGATGGGGCCGATGCCGGGAATTTCTTCGATAGCACTTTGTATTGTGGTTTTTCTGTGAGAATTTCGATAGAACGAAATAGCCTTTTCATGGGCTGCATCTCGTATTTTTTGTAAAAAAAACAGAAGGGGCGAGTGGGAAGATAAGGCGATGGGATCTGATTTTCCTGGAATATAAACCTTTTCCAGGGTCATGCCTTTGTCATGACGTCCATCTTCTTTGACTAAAGAGATAACGTCGACGTGGATGATTTCTTGTTCGTTTAGTACCTCTAAAGCAATGTTGAGTTGCCCTTTTCCTCCATCGATGAGAAGGAGATCGGGAAAGTCCTCTTCTTCTTTAGCTCGTATGATTCTACGTGTAAGAACTTGATGTAAAGCTGCGTAGTCGTTGGGTTTATCAAAACCTTTGATGTGATAGAGCCTCATTTTCTTTTTATCCTCTTTTCCATCGATAAAGACAGAGGATGCTGCGACTAAATGCTTATCTGCTAAGTTGGATGTGTCGAAACACTCAATTTTTTTGGGATAACGACTTAAGGAAAAGCTTTCTTGTAACTGTAATAAAAGCTCTTCTTGAGATCTTTGCAGAGAGGCTTTTTGGTGAAAAGTGCTCTTAGCGTTTTTTTGTGCAAGATCGATAAGCGCCTTGCGGTCTCCTTTTTGAGGGGCGAGGATCTTAAAAGATTTTTTAGGGTGTATATCGCATAAAAGAGAGAAAATTTCTTTTTCTTGAGAAAGAGACATCGGCAGTAGAATCTCTTCAGGAAGGGCGGTACTTGTTTGATAGCGTTGCACTAAGAAGGTTGCCAAGATTTCTTCCTCTTCTTCTAAGATCTGCGAGCAAGAAAATGTTTCGCTATGTAAAAGATCTTCACCTCGGAAAACTAGACAGCTGATTAAGACTCTATCACCTTCTCTATAAAGTCCTATGGCATCGATTTTTCTTTCTTGTGATTTTTGAAAGATGGTTTTTTCTTGTGTAACATGCTTGATTTGCTGGATTGTTCGAAGAAGGGCAGCTGCTTTTTCAAATTCTAAAGCATCTGAGGCTTTTTCCATTTCTTGAATTAGCTCATCTAGAATTTTTTGATTATTGCCTTTTAAAAAATCGATAGCGCTAGATACGTAGACTCCATATTCTTTTTCGGAACATAAAGACATGCAAGGAGCGATGCATCGTTTCATGGAGTAGAGTAAGCAGGGACGAGACCGTCTTTTTAATTCTTCATCAGAACACTGCCTTAAGGGGAACAGGCGACTCATGAGTTCATAGGTTTGTCTCGCGGCAGCTGTGTTGGGGTATGGTCCAAAATGTAAAGTTCCTTCAGGGGGTTTATCTTTAAACCGTACCAGTTGCAATCGCGGCCACTTTTCTTTGGGATGGATCGATAGACTAATGTAGTTTTTGTCATCTTTAAGTAGGATATTGAACTTAGGTTGATGTTTTTTGATCAGAGCATTTTCTAGAATCAGCGCTTCTTTTTCAGTAGGAACGATCAAGGTTTCAATAGATGCGATTTCTGTTACAAGAAGAGGTAGGGTCGGCCTTGTGTCCCGTCCCGGAACAAAATATTGTTTTAGTCTTTTTTTTAAAGATTTAGCTTTGCCCACATAAATGACGATCCCTTTGCTGTTTTTCATGAGATACACGCCAGCATCCACAGGGTAGTTGTCTAACTCTTGGGGTTTAAACAGCATTAGTTAGGTGATAGAGAGGTCTTAGTTGGGATTTCAATGACTTGAGGCCTGCTCCCTTTTTTATGAAGGATAGAAAGCTCTTCATCCTCATTCCAGGAAGATTCTGGAGTCTCTCCATTTTCTAATTGTTCTTCGGGTGCTTCTATGGATACGTTTTGATGGGGGAGTGCAGAAAGAGAAAATGTTACGAAGGATAAAATAAGGATATGTTTTAGCATAATGTGCCGGTATATTAGTTTGACTGCTCTTATTTCGAATGTTAAAATATTTATATTAAATAATCAAATTAAAATAATTTTTTCCATTGAAATAGTAATTGTAATGCCTCTAAAGGAGACAGTTTATTTACATCTAGTTTTTGTATTTGTTCTAAAAGCTCTTCTTTGCGGGGGTCGGGGGCTAAAAACAGTGAAAGCTGCTCTTCTTTTTTAGGGGGCAACCCTTTAGGAGCGTTCCCTTTTTCAAGGCTTTTAAGCATGTTTTGAGCTTGCTTTAGTACGGGAAGCGGAAGGCCTGCAAGTTTTGCAACATGAATTCCATAACTTTTATCGGCGCTTCCGCGCATAATCTTGCGAAGAAAGACGATACCACTTTCCGACTCATGCACTGCAATATTATAATTAATCGCCCCGGGAATTTTTTCTTCGAGTTGCGTCAGTTCAAAATAATGTGTGGCAAACAGCGTTTTGGCTTGTTTTCCGGTGGTCGTTAGAAGGTATTCAGCAACAGCCCAAGCAATGGAAATTCCATCATAAGTGCTCGTACCTCTTCCAATTTCATCTAAAATAACTAAAGATCGGTTGGTGGCATTGTGTAGGATGTGCGCGGTTTCTGCCATTTCTACCATAAAGGTAGAATGGCCTTTAGCAAGGTTGTCGCTGGCTCCTATGCGAGTAAATACTTTATCGACAATCCCTATATGAGCTCTTTTTGCCGGTACAAAGGATCCTATTTGCGTTAAAATAGCAATAAGAGCTACCTGCCGAATGAAGGTGGATTTTCCGGCCATATTAGGTCCTGTAATCACTAAAAGTCGATGTTCCTCGTCATTAAGTAAAACGTCATTGGGAATAAAAGAATCCGATCTTAGATGCGCCTCGATGACAGGATGTCTTCCTCCTTCGATATGAAAGAGAAGGCTTTCATCGATAGTTGGACATGTGTAGTTATGTTCTAAGGCTACTTCTGCTAGAGATAAAACACAGTCGATATGCGCTATTGCGGAGGCTATTTTGCGAACGGTATTTCCTTCCTTTGCGATTTCTTTTCTCAGTTCGTGAAAAAGATGCGTCTCTAAAGCAGAGATTTTGTCTTCGGCTGAAAGGACTTTATGTTCGTATTCTTTAAGCTCTGGTGTAATAAATCGTTCTGTATTTAGTAGGGTTTGACGCCTTTGGAAGGAAGCTGGCATTTTTTCGGCCTGTCCTCTACTGACCTCAATGTAATAGCCAAAGGCCTTGGTGTAGCCAACTTTTAAAGTTCGGATTTGGGTCTCTTGCCTTAAAGTGTTTTGGTATTCAGCAATCCATTCTTGACTATTTTCACAGATCCTTCTTAGTTCATCTAAATCTGCATGGAACCCTTTTTTGATTACCTGTCCATCGCTTAATCGAAAAGGGGGATCATCGCTTAATGCAGAGGCGATTTTTTCTGTAAGGGGAGAGACATCGCATAAGGAATTTGCCCATTCGCTTAGAAGAGGAGAGTCGATTCCTTCTAGTAAAGCGAGAATTTTCGGAGATTGCTCTAAAGAAATCCTAAGGCCCAAAAGGTCTTTGGGGCTTGCAAAGCCAGTTTCTATTCGCATAATGAGTCGTTCGAGATCTCTCACTTCTGATAGAGCAAGAGAGAGCATTTTTCTTTGAGGGAAGGATATAAAAAAAGAGAGGGCTTGTTGTCTTTGCTCAATGTCTGTAATGGAAAGCAGGGGATGGGTTAGCCAGTGTTTTAATAGCCGTCCTCCCATGGGAGTCTGAGTTTGGTCCAGGAGGTGCAGCAATGAGCATTTGCTTTCTTTGTCGTGTAGAGGCTCTAAGATCTCTAAATGTCTTAAGCTAATACTGTCCAGACACATGTATTTTCCAGATTTCTCTTTTTGCATGGTCTGGATATGCTCAATGGACACATGGAGCTGATCTTGTACATAGGAAAGAAGGCTACCTGCCGCGTGGACTCCTGCATCCATTCCTTGCAGTCCGAATCCATCTAAAGAAAGTACTCCAAAATGGCGAATTAAAAAATCGTGTGTTTGTTCCGGGTCGAAATGCCACTGTTCCCTTACAAGGACAGCGCAAGAAAGGTTTTCTATAGGTTCTTTGTATAAATTCATCGCTTTTTCAGAAACGATAAGCTCTTTGGGCTGTAAGCGCGAGAGTTCGTCTGACAAAGAAGTGAATGATTCGAATTCCCATATTTTAAATTCTGCTGTGGTAAGGTCTAGTACGCTAAGCCCTAGCATTTGATTGAACAGAGAAAGACAGGCGATGAAGTGGTTAGACTTTTCTGAAAGCAGAGAAGATTGAATGACAGTTCCAGGAGTCACAATACGTACAACTTCTCTTTTTACAAGGCCTTTGACTTGTTTGGGATCTTCGATTTGTTCTGCGATGGCTACTCGGTATCCTCTGCTGACTAATCGATCAATATACCCTTCACTTGTATGAAACGGGATTCCTGCCATAGGAATTTCTTGTCTTTTTGTCAGAGTCAGTTCCAGTTCCTTGGATAAAGTAATAGCATCTGCGTAAAACGCTTCATAAAAATCTCCTAGACGAAAGAGCAAGAGAGATCCTTCAGCTTGTTTTTTACAATCGTGCCACTGCACCATCATAGGAGAGACTTTTTCTTCGTAAGGTGTTGTAGAGGTCATGGGACAAATTTCCTATAAAGTCGTTTCCAGAAAGAAGAGGGTCGTAATGTGAAATGATTTCCTTTTTTAGCGAGCATAGCCCCTTGAAAAGATTTTTGTACCGCTGGGTGTACAGGGTAATTGGCTTTTATCGAGGTGCTAAAAGAAGAGGGGATCCTATCATTAGCTTCTTGCAAAACTTTTTCAATTTGCATCTGACAGCTTTGGTTCCAGTTTTGCAAGAGCTTAAGATCTTGGTTTAGTTGAGAGAGTTGTTCAATTAATTCTTCCAAACTCGCTTTAGGCTTCGCATTTTGTAGACGAGAAGGGGGGCTGTTTGTTTGCTGAACCTCTAATCGCAGTTGAAAAATCTTGATCAAAAGCGGGATCATGACGTTTTTAATTTGCCCTTGCAGTTGGTTAAGGCTGCTATCTTGTGGGATTTCCTGAGATGTGATGGCATCGAATTCTAACATAATATCTCCCTTCTTTAGCTCTTTCTTTAGGTCAAGAAAAGATTTGCGCTTAATTTTGTTTGACGTAGAGAAAGGTCCTAGCTTAAAGTGTAAGAGAACAACTAATAGATCTCAATCGATTTTCATGGCTATCTATTCTAAAGAAAGCTTAGAGAGGCTCCGCCAAAAGATAGACCTTGGCGAGGTAATCTCTTCCTATGTTTCTATGCAAAGAAGCGGCGCTTCTTATAAAGCGCTATGCCCTTTCCATGAGGAAAAAACTCCGTCTTTTTTAATCCATAAAGGGGATTCTCACTATCATTGTTTTGGCTGTGGAGCGCATGGAGATGCTATTTCTTTTTTGATGGAATATGCGAAAATGACCTTTGTGGAGGCTTTAGAGTCTTTGGCGGAAAGATTTCAAGTGTCTTTGGAAAAAGTGGAAGAAGAAGAAAAAGGTCCGGATAAAAAGAAGCTCAAACAGGTATTAGAAAGAGCTTCTGTCTTCTATCGTTTTTTTCTTTTACATTCTGACGAAGGGAAAATAGCTCTGCAGTATCTGTATAAACGGGATATCGATCTTGCTTTTATTGAGCGCTTTGAAATTGGATATGCCCCTAAGCAAGGGGATATGCTTTATAAACTTTTAAAAGCAGAGGGTTTTCCGGATGAAGACCTCCAATTAGCGGGACTTTATTTGCCGAGCCGAAGGAAAGATTTTTTTACAGAGCGGATCACATTTCCCATTCGCGATCGCATGGGAGCTGTTATCGGATTTTCTGCTCGTAAGTTCAAAGAAGAGACTTTTGGGGGAAAGTACATCAACACCTCGGAAACTCCTCTTTTTAAAAAATCTCAGGTTCTTTTTGGATTTTGCTATAGTCGCCATCGCATGGCTAAAGAGCGCAAAGCTATTATTGTAGAAGGGCAAATTGATGCCTTAAGGCTAATTTTTGAGGGTTTTGATTTTACGGTAGCAGGACAGGGCACCGCCTTTGGTGATGGGCATGTAAAAGAGCTTTTAGGGTTGGGTGTCCAGCAGGTTTATCTTGCTTTTGATGGAGATAGAGCGGGAAAAGAAGCTGCGGTTAAAGTAGGGGATCTATTTCAAAAAAAAGGAGTAGAGGTTCTTTTACTTTCTTTGCCAACAGGCAGCGATCCTGACTCTTTTTTGCGAGAAAAAGGCAAAGAAGCTTTTGCCAAACTTTTAGAAAATGGAATCGATTATCTTTCTTTTTATTATCGACACCTTTCAGAATCGCAGGATCTCACTTCTCCTGCGCAAAAAAATACGATTGTAGAAAAAATAGCCAGTACGATTCGCGCATGGGAGCACCCAGTTCTTGTACATGAAAGCTTGAAAAAACTGGCAAAAATGGCAGATCTTCCCCCAGAGGCTTTAGGGTCTCAGATGGTATCTCCCCCTATACAAGCGCCACGTTACTATCCCAAGACGCCGCTCACCATTCAGCCAGACCGTATTTTGGAAATGGATCTTTTGCGTTGGCTTTTAGTTTTTCCTGACCCGACTTCCTCCCATTTTCTGATGATTCAAAAGAATCTTTGTAAAAAAGATTTTCGTATTCCTGCCTGTGCAGAGTTTTTTGAGACCTATCTTCGCCTTTCTTTAGAAGAAAGGAAAGAGTGGTTAACCTTGGCAGGGCATCTTACCAAGCAAGAAGAGCAAGATCTGTTTCATGAGCTATTGCAAAAAAAGATCAATAAGCAAAGAGCCTCTGAGCATGTACAAGAAACGATTAAAAAAATCTTGCAACGCAATTGGATGCAGCAAAAAGAAGAGATCTTAGAGCGTATGAGAAAAAGTCCAACAGAAGAAGAAAGCTTTCGCCTCTCTCAAGAGTTTAACGAGCTCAATAAAAAGCCTCCAGAAATTCACGGCGAGAAATCTTTTCCTTGATCCATGTCTATATTTGCGAGTTTTTTAGCTTTTATTCTTTTTTCTAACGGATTGTCATCTGCAATTTTGTTTGCTAAAGCTGCTCTTTTTTTCGAGATTGTAATATAAGACCCTCGTTTGTCCTTTGTCTTTCCTTGAGTAGATTCCCAAAGTCCATGAAATTCACGTGTGTAAGATAATATTTGTTCTTTTATTTCAGGATAGAGTTCACTCATGCGGCGTAGTTCTTTTAAAATATTGACTATTTCCTCAGGGCCATTTGTAAAATTTTCACGGAAAAGAATGGTAAGCAACTGTTGGATTTTGCCCTGTATAGTGTGGATTCTATTGTGTATTGTCGAACTTTTTGCAGCTCTTACTGCTAAGAGTTCTTCTTCTCGTGCCACCAATTTTCTATGGGTTTTTTCGAGTTCTTCTCGATCTACAGAAGGTGGAAATTGTAACGCTTCTAGAGAGAGTTCTCCATTTCTGTATTTAGTAAAACTTTCTTCGCTTGTGCATCTTTTCAAGATTTTCTCAAAAAGATTCGTTGTATCAATGAGTAGATTTTGGCCGTAACTATTTATTAGTTTTTCCGTGCTAAAATCCGCGGCTTCCTCCTCATCGCTTTGCTGATCTCCTTCATTGAGAATACGCCCTATCATTTTCAGATTTCCTCTGCAAAGATTCAGCTCGCGTAAATTCAAGATTTCTTCAGAATTTTCTGTAATAGTTGTTAGAGGTTTGTCTGTGCATCCTTTTATGGGGGAGCTGTACATAACGGGACTAAATTGTGGGGAGTATTTTGAGGGATATCCGAGGCTTGCGCTTCCTCTGCTTGAAGGTCGCAAGCTTGGGGTTGTTCTGTAATTTAGTGTTTCTGGAAGATCGTCCAGGGAATGTGTTGACTTAAGGGTGGGTAAAACATGGGGAGATTCTCGAGAGCTACTAATAGAGAGGGGCTTTCGTAACAGGCTTGAGGAAGATCTGGAAGAGGGCTGTTCATCCCACTTTATTGGAGGTGGTGTTGGGTTGTTGGAATTTAATTGTTGTCTTCTAGTGAAATTATCTTCTCTTATAGAGCTGCCTGTTAATTCTGTGCTGCGCGAAGGGCTCATAAAAGCAGACCCCGGAGAAGATATTATTTTTGTATTTTGAGAAGAGGATAAAGGAGGTGTAACGCATCTTTTGTCATTTAATTTTGTGGATGAAGGGGGGGGCTGCCTGAAATACGATCGGATAGCGTCACCCCTTCCATCACTTGAGTTAGTTTTTTAGCACAATCATTCACAGGTCCGCTTATTGCGTTTGGTGGATCAATGCCTCTACTCTTAAATCCGCCGTTGTCTTCTATAGTTCTTGGTCTCGTGCCGTGTACTTCTGTAGCATCATTTCTAGCAGCTTGTATCGATTGTATAACTGCTCTTCCGGGAGATGTTTCTGAATTAGGTGAGTGTATTTTCAATTCGTCTAAAACCATCGCGAATTGGGTCTGGGTTTGCGAAATATGTGTTGGTGGAGATATCATTAATTTTCATCTGTTTAAAGTTAATTGTTGTTTTTTAAATTTTGATTTATTTTTTCTTAAAATATATAGAGGCATTTTTCATTTTGCAAACAATTTTCGTTTTAGATAAAGGATATCAATTTTCCTGTTAATAGTACACTTTGTGTTTCTTGTTTTTATTTTCTGATGTAATTTATTTTTATAATGCTATGTTAATTGTTGAAAAATCATTTATTAAAATAAAAAACATTATTGTCTAGGTTGAAGAGCAGGAAAAGAAGTTGCGGTTAAGGTCGGAGGGTTATGTCAAAAAAAAAGAGTAGGGCTACTTTTGCTTTCTTTGGCAACAGGCAAAAGCTGTTCTGACTTCTTCCTCCTGCGGAGAGTTTGAGCTTTAACTCATAGATTTTTAGCGGCTTGCCAATTTTAATTAATCTAATTACTTTAATGAGAAATGTAAGAAATAGTTATGTTTTTGCAGGGGGGGATCTCAGCTATCTGGACTTTTTTATGGTCTTCACATTTTCCCCGGGCAATATTGTGAAAAAAGCCGCAATGGTTTGTGTTTGACTACCTGTGCCTTTGCCTACTACGAGACCTTTGCCAATCCCCATAGAGTAGGTCAAAGTGTCCAGGCTTTAAGAGGACTTTAATTTCGATCAGAGCACCAGGATGACGGACGGATTGAGACATTAATCTATCTTGTCTTGGCTCTAGTACAAGATTTGTGATCGTACAGGGAAGAATAAGTGCGCATAATGCCATGTCTACAACGGGGCCTTCAGCGTCTTGTCCCCAACGCATAACGATCTCTTCTATATATCTATCTATGGGGGAGGCTTGTTCGGTGGGCTCTAATCCACATGTATATTGTGCAAAGGTGCTCAAGGCATCTCCTAAAATCGTAGGGGCTCCCACTTCTTCTGATGGCACTAGATAATAAGGTCCTTTTGTTTTTAGCCAGTTTGCTAGGTCGTATCGAAGTCCCATGATCATTCCTCGATCTATAGGGGAATCTTTTATCAGGAGATATTCGTCGAAAAGTAGCGCTGTTTCACGATTTTGTGCAGCTTCTTGCAGAAAGCGAATAAATTGCAAAAAAGGTTCCCGTTCGTTAGGTGGAAGCTTTGGATAGATTGTCTTCATAGAGTCTGCCATCTCTGTTAACACCATCGCCCTTTCTTGGTCCGGAAGCTCCGTTGCAGGTTTAATATATCCATACATGATCGTGCGATAATAACAGTTTCCATCTCCTTTGATTTTAACGATCCCCTGTACTTTATGTGTGTTTTGTAGCTGTTGTAACTGCAAGGAAATATGTTGCGTTCTTTTCTCTCTAATGCTTGCTACTCGAGCTGGATCCAATGTGGCATCTGTGTAGTCTTCACTTATAACAGCTTCTAGGGACTGGTATTGTTTGATAGGTAAGCTTTGGCACTGGCTGTAATTGTCAAAATGCCTATATTTCAAAGCTTTAAAGTAATAAGCAATGCGGGCGATACATTCATCACTGGGGGCATTGATTAAGATTTGCTGTATGTCTCTGTTAGTGTTAAAAAAGGGAATAGTTCTTAACTGGGGTGCTATTTGTTTCCATAGCTTTCTTTGTTCCTCTAAAGAGCCGGTGTCAAATGCTCCTGTACGAATAGTTTCTGTTAAAGTTCCGTATTGACCCTCTACATAGTTTGCTCTCAATGCTTGAAAATATCGGGATATTTCCTGTAGAGTTTGATCAGATGGCAATGTATCCATCAGCTCTTGCAGATTTGCATCTCCAGCAAAAAAAGGAATTTGTCGTAATTGAGGTTCTATGATTGGCCATGTAGTCCTCTTTATTGCAGAAGTAGCAGAAGCAAATGTTCCAGAGGAAATTTCAGCGGTTAGGGATCCCAATCCCTCAGAGCGTAGATCTCTTGGAATCAGAGGCGGTAGAGGAGGCAGTATAGGAAAGTCTATAGGAGGTGTAAAGTAAGGTTCTTGATATAGAGCTTGGGCCGTATCAATACAAAATCGATCATAACGGTCTCTTATCTCTCGTATAGCTGACTGAAACTTTTCTTGATCTCTATCTGAGATATCTCTAGGAAATCGTATATCGTAATCCTGATCATATATTTGTTTCAGTTCCTTTCTGATCTGAGCTTTTTCAGACCAAAGATGCGCAGAGTTAAATTTGCGATTGCTTTCATCTAGCAATCGATTGCCTTCCTGTATGTATTTTTGCCATCCGGCAATTTCCGGTGCTGGTATCGGAGGGGGAGGTGCTCGGGAAAGTCCTGTTGATGAAGGTATTTCTGCGGAGGAAGGGCTATTGGATGAGGCAAGTTTACTTTCGGTTCGATTTAAGGCTGTTTGTATAGCTCTTTTTGTCTCTTCAGAAAAAGTGGACTCATTCCATCTACTTATAAATTTACGAAATTGTCTTATTGTGTAATCTGCTTCTTCCAGAAGTTTTGGATCTCTAGATTTCTCATATCTTTCCATCAGTTCATCCACGTAGTCTGGGACTCTGTAGCATTCATTTTGTATGTATATGTCTGGGGAAATACTTGGGGTGTTCGAATACATGATGTCATTACTTATGTAGGTGAGTAGATCTCCTGCTTGCTGCTGCAATGTTTGTCTTTCTGTTTCTGTGAGCTTTAATGTCGGGATTGTTTTTGAAAAATCTACAAGATTTTTTTGTAAGTTCTCTCGCTGTTGACGAGTCGATGCAGAGTAATAGGCCTTTTTGATTTCTGCTGTCTTGGTTTTTCCAATGAGTGTAAGTGCCGATTCTATTTTTGTTTGCACTAAATCTATTGCGAGCTTTTGAAAGTTTAGGGCTTTCATTCTTATTACGGTAGCATCCCGGAAATCTTGTAATTCTTGCTCTATCTCTTGTTTGCGTGCGAAAGTAGGTGCGAAGTCATAGGCTGTTTGCATTTCTTTCAGCTGAACCATAATCTCTTGTCTGTACTCGCTTTTTTGTAATATTTCTTTCCGATCTTGCCTGTAGGCTTGGGCGAGCTCTGCAATGGATCTTAACTCTACGTTGTTAGGGCCGTACGTCCATTGCTCTAAAATGTTTAGCAGCTTGTCTGAGATTTGGATGCTTGAGTGGGCGCTGCTTTCAGCCTTTGCCATTTCTAATGTTTCTTGACTTGCCAAAATCCCAAGCTCAGAGACCGTTTCACTGAGAGATTGAATCCTTACTTTAAGCGCTTCAGAGGGGTCTGCCATTTGGACTGTCAATAGCTCATCATACAAATTTTTCAATGTTAAGAGTTTTATGTCACCGGTAAGAATATCTTGTATGCTTTTGAGCTGTCTCTGGTATTTGTCTATGATGAGTGCATCATCTCTTGATAGAGGGGGGGCGGCATCAGAACTACTAGATATCTTTGCTTTAACACGGTCTAAATAGAGGCCTATATCTGCAAAGCTCCTTTGCATTCTTTCGGTTTCTTTTTGATTGATATCTTTAGGAGCCTGAACGAGGCAATTAAACCTGCGCTGCTCCGCCCCTAAAAGACTTAAAGCCTCCGCCTGAGAATACTGCCTTTGATCATAACCTGTTTGTATTGCTTCAATGTTTCTATGAAAAGTTATTATTTGCTCTCTAATATCGGGCTCAAGAAGCCTTCTTTTGGAACGTGCTGTCTGAGTTAGTTGTCCTTTTTTATTTTCGTACTCGAGAAAGGCATTTTCTATTTGTGCTTGAATGGAAGGTGGATTTCTTCTGAGGCCTGAGAATAGGCCAGCAGTTTTATTTGAGGATTTTAAGTCTGCAGGAGCGCAATCATTTATAAATGCGTCAGAAACGGTTTTAAATGCTTCGTGGTAATCTTCTAGTTCTTGGATTGTACGGCTTCCCGCTACATTTGCGTTAAAAGCGACAACGGATTCTTGCATTGCGTCTCGCCTTCTAGCAAACTCTTGGTGTGTAGCGACGAATATTTGAGCTTTTTCAGCATAAGGTGTTGCTTGCTTTTCTAAGTCTGCCAAAGTGTCCAAGATTTCAAAATTTTGGAAATTGGGAGTGTGTTCAATCGTACTTTTTATGTTTGTAATTTGCCTTAAAATGGACAGAGCTATGCGAGATACATCTTCAGAGATTGGCCTTGACGAAGCAGACGTAAACATGCTTTCTAACTGTTTAATCTCTCTCTCTACTTGCTTTACAGTTGATGTAATGCTCATTATTTCTGCTTTGTTTTTAGGTTAATGTGCTTTATAGCCCTATGATAATAATATCAGTAATTTAATTTTATGGTTACAGTGGTTTTTTTTAAAAGACGTATCGCTATGCAGATAAGGGATATAGTTTTTTTCTTGTCGGTTTTTGCGAAGCTATTGTAGACTAGCCCTTATGGAAACTAGACAAATACATAATCTTGATTTTGTAAGCAGATCTCCTTGTGATAAACAAGTTTGTTCTGTTGTTTCCCAATCCCTTCTTCCTTTCTTGCTTCTGTGCCCCCAGGCACAGATATATATATAAGTACCCTCACATTTTTATTTGTAAGTAACCAGAGTAGAGAAAGCTCTAAGGTATAATTTATTCATTAAGGAATTTTTTTATGACAATATTTTCGCGTAAAGTGGCCTGGATTTTGTGGATCGTTGCCTCTTTGTTTTACGCATATCAGTATATATTACGAGTGATGCCGAGTATTATGTTGGAAGACATCATGCGGCAATTTCAGATCCCTGCGACCTCTTTTGGTCAGTTTTCAGGAATTTATTACATTGGCTATTCACTTATGCATATTCCAGTGGGGATATTCTTGGACCGTTTTGGCCCTAGAAAAGTTATGACTGTATGTATCTTGTTAACAGTCGTAGGGCTCATGCCTCTTTTGTTTTCTACGCATTTTTTTTATCCTTTGTTAGGAAGAGCTTGTATTGGCATAGGTTCATCTGCAGCCATTTTAGGTGTGTTTAAAATCATTCGGATGGCTTTTAGTGAAAAGCTTTTCTCTCGCATGCTTAGTTTTTCTGTAATGATAGGGCTTTTAGGCGCCATTTATGGAGGGGGGCCTGTCAGTTACCTATGTGCAAAAATTGGGTATCAAACAGTAGTTCAGCTGTTTGCTTTACTTGGAGTGCTTCTGGCGATTGTAACGTATATAGTGGTTCCTTCCGTGAAAGTCACTTCGCAAAACTCTGTCTTTTCTGACATCAAAGAAGTTCTATCTCATCCTAAAGTGATTGGATCTTGTTTGTGTGCGGGATTAATGACAGGTCCTTTAGAGGGGTTTGCCGATGTGTGGGGTTCTACTTTTTTTAAATATGTTTATGGATGGGAGGGGACGATAGCTGCTAGTGTCTCTTCGATGATCTTTATTGGGATGTGTTTTGGGTCGCCAGTGCTTAGTTGGATCTCAGAAAAAGCTAAGAGTCCGCTTCTTACTATTGTTGGAGCCGGATTATGTATGATCGCTGTTTTTTCTTTTATGCTTTTCTATTCGATGAGCTCTGGTTTGTTAACCGTACCTTTTCTCTTAGTGGGAATGTGCTGCGCCTATCAAATTCTGGCTATTTACAAAGCATCTACATACGTGCGCCCTGAAGTAGCTGGACTTACGACGGCTTGCGCAAATATGATCATTATGTTTTTTGGCTATGGTTTTCATTCAATCATGGGAAAAATCATTGATGTAATGGGGGGGGCGACTAATCCCAAGGCTCTTATTTGTGGGGTGCTCATCATTCCTATTGCTTTAGCTTTGGGAACTGGTGGTTTTGTGTATCTGTGGATCACAGAAAAGAAAAAACGTTCTCAGCCTGCTTGATTTATTGAAAAACCCGGAAAAATTCCGGGTTTTTTGCATTAAACGATTTCTCTCTTAGATACTGATGAGAGTAAATTATGCTTATCGGTCTTTTTTAGGTTCAGGATAAAAGTATTGTTTTTTCGCTTGTTGAATAGTAAAGAAGGCGTGAGTTAGGCGATCGATAAGGCCCCAATCTAGATTGTCTTCTTCTGAAAGAGTTTGCAAATGCCTGATAGCGCGATCTACAAGCGGTTTATGCTGAGAGGCTATTTGACAATGCATCTTTGCAATTTTTATGCATCTATTTTTGATGAGAGATTGTTCTGAAAAAGAGGTTACTTCGCATACATTTGTTAAACATAGTTTAGAAATTGCATGAACAATCATATTTTCCGCGTTTTCTACAACTTCTAGGGTAGAGAAAACCGTTTCATTCCAAGAGGGGCTTAAAGAGAGAATTTGCGATTGTTTCGCAATGTTTTCTAAGACATCTTGCGCTGTATAAGCCAATTTTTCTAGGTTTATTGTTGCTAATTTGCGGTGTTCTAATACCTTGAAGTTTTTGGTTAATTGGTCTTGAGTAGTTCTGTCCAGATCTTTTAAAGATGCAATACTTTGCAGAGTTTGTAATGTGGTAATTGCGTATTCGGTTGGATTTGTTATCATGAGATAAATAAAAAATTGAATGCGTGTATTTTGATGTTTTATTTTAAAAAATGCAAGGTTTATTTGTTTTTTGTTGGCTGAAAAATTTTGAGCTGGTTATTCCCTATTGCTTTGAAAGATGGTCAAAAAAATGCTAGCCTTCCCCGAATGTTTTTTTGAAAATGTAGGAAGCTATTGCGTGCAATGTTGCGCCTCTTTTAGTCCCATTTATGCTTCCGAATGAGTTTGTGTATCTGGTCGCTCCAAAAAAATATCCGAAACCTAAAGCAGAGACTGCTATACTTGTAAGTGTTAGTAGTTCCTTGATTTTTGTATTTGAGGAGAATGGTGGGTTTGTTTGTCCCCAGATGCTCTCTGTACGATCAAAAAAAAATGCCGCAGCAATGCTTGCTACCGTCAGTCGGGCTATGGATATGTCTTTTTTTGAAATTTCTGGGCTTCCATAGACTGATTTAGCGAAATGAGCCGCATTATTACGGAAATAGTTATTTTCGTTTTTAATGTTTTCTTTTACTGATGTTGTCATATTTTCCTAAATTGATTATTGTTTGATATTATAATTGGATTTCTATTTTGTTTCAATTGATTTGTGTGTGGGTCGGGGCTCATCATGTGAATAAGGCGCTTTTTTAATTAAATTCAATGTTTTGATGTAAATGTTTTGTTGTTATGTAATGATAAATTTATCTTGCATTGAAGTTGTTTTGCGTTTTTTTTATTTGAAAAAAATAATTTCTTGTTCTATTTGTTGGTTTTATTAGCGTTAATTATTTGGTTTTGTTATGCGGAAAATCCTGTGGAGTCTTTTTTCTTGCTTGTTCGTGAGCTGCTATTTGCAAGGCCAGCCTCCTGTTGCAAACACCTACGCGTACCCGGCGCTTTCTTCGTTGGATGATCTTTCCGCTTATTTGTCTATGCCACCTTCTCAGATTTCATCACTATCTACAACTAAAACACAATTGCCTGTGTCAGGCTTATTTGTGACTGTTTACGAAACATCATTCGGGCTTAAAGATCTTTTGTACGTAACTACCCATTTTCAATTTCAAGAAGGGGGGAAAACTGAAGTGAAGGATGTCGCAGGTCCTGTGGGATGTAAACTGGGAACTCGGCAAGGACAGTCAACTTTTTTATCTCAAGATGACAAGCTTGTAATTTTTTTGCATAAAGACGATCAATTTCCTCAAGAATTTACCAATGTATTACAGATCGTTTCCGAAGAAGCCGGAGAGCTCTTAGTGACGCAGGGTAAGGAGTATCTCAAGGGCTATGTTCGAATAGAGAAAAAAAAATCTACCGCAACTTTCCCGACCAATTGAGTTTTGTTCTAAGCGTAGAAAAATAGTCGCTTCGATACAAACTGATGAGTCTAAACTTTTTTGGAGAGCGGAAGATTTGAAAGGTCTCCCCCGTTTTTAAAAAGAATTGATCGAGGCCATCTGCACGTACTTCCACCGGATCATATTCACTCAAGTATTGGATCTGAATTTTTTGATCCGCGGTTAAAACAATCGGGCGATTGGAAATGGTGTGAGCGCTGATAGGAGTTAAGACTAGAGCTTCAAGATCGGGACTTAAAATGGGGCCTCCTGCCGCTAGAGAATAAGCAGTGGAGCCATTAGGCGTAGAGAGGATAATTCCGTCAGCTTCAAAGGTGTTGACATACAGGCCGTCGACATGGATGGCAAGCTCTATGAGGCTTGGATTGCTAGCTCGATGAATCACAATATCATTTACGGCTTGGCATCGTCTTTTTTCTAAGGACTCTCCTTCGATCATCAGACGTTCATGTACTTTGTAATTTCCTTGTAACAAATCCAAGAGGCTAGGATAGATGTCAGAAATGGGAACATCTGCCATAAACCCTAAATGGCCTAAGTTAATCCCTAGAATCGGAGCTTCGATTTCAGGATAACTGTGCATGATTTGTAAAATCGTGCCGTCTCCTCCCATCGAGATTCTGCATGCTATGTCGGATGGAGGGATCTCTGAAAGCTTTTTTGCTCCAAAGGTGTCTGCATGTATATCTTCCATGACAACGGTTGCCTGATGGCTTGTGAGAAATTGAATGACATCGAATATGAGATGTTGATGTTGTTTTTTTGAGACATTGATAAATAAAGCGATAATCATACATGACCTGCAAGCATAGGTTGAATAAGCGGATTGCACTGTTTGACAATTGTTGCACAAATGTCATCAGGAGTAAGACCTAGTTCTAAAAGGAGTTCTGCATGACTTCCTTGCTCTACAAAGCGATCTGGGATGCCTAGATGTAGAAGCGAAAGAGAGGGAGCAGGGTTTTGTGAAAGAAAAGATTGAAAAGCGGAGGCAAAGCCTCCTTGTAAGGAGTGTTCTTCTAAAGTCACGACGTGAGTGTGTGTTAAAAGAAGTGCTGAAAATAGCTCTGCATCAATGGGTTTTACAAAGATCGGATCGACAACTGTCGCTTCGATATTATACGACTTTAGTTTTTCTTGTACTTGAAGCATGATCAGACTCATATGTCCAAGCCCGATAAGAAGGAGCTTTTCCCCCTCAATCAGTACTTCTCCTTTTCCTAAAGAGCGTTTTTGTAGGGCAGATGAGCCCTCTTCTGTAGGTAAATTGGGATATCGGATAGCAGTGGGAAGATTCCAAGAAAAGCTGCTTTCTAAAAGCTCTTTAAGAAGCTGTCCATTTCGGGGCTGACAGATGACCATATGAGGCATAGCTTGTAAAAAACTCATTTCATAAATGCCATGATGTGTAGATCCATCAGGACCTGAAATTCCTCCGCGGTCGACAGCAAAGACGACAGGAGCCTCTTGCAGACATACATCGTGAAAGACGTTGTCTAGAGCTCTTTGTAAGAAGGTAGAGTAGATACTACAAACCACTTTGAGGTCTTTGTTTTTGGCCAAAGCTCCACAAAAGGTCACCGCATGTCCTTCTGCAATGCCCACATCAAGACAGCGATCAGGGAATTTTTGCATAAAGGCTTCTAAACAAGATCCTGCAGGCATGGCGGGAGTGACTGCTACAATCGAGGAATCTCTTTGTGCTAACGATAGGATTTGTTTTCCGAAAATTTGAGGAAACGTAGGTTTATTTGATGGCGCATGGAATATTCCTGTTTCTTTATCAAAAGGCCTACATCCGTGATAGGGGGTTGGGTTGCTTATAGCTGTTGCCATGCCTTTGCCTTTTGTCGTAATGACATGGAGCAAAATGGGTTTGGGATTGTTCTTTAAAGCAATTAGCGTATCTATGAGTTTTCCAATATCGTGACCATCGATGGGGCCTACGTAAGAAAGTCCAAATTGTTCAAAAAAAGGAGCGGTACTGACGAGGTTTTTTAAGGATTCGGCGAGCTTTTGTCCTTGTTTTGCTAAAAATCCTCCCAAATTGGGGATTTTTGCAAGAAAGGATTCGATTTCATGAAAGATCTTATTCGAGGTTGGATTAGAAAGAAACCTGCTCAAGATGTTGGTAATTGCTCCTACGTTTTGAGAAATCGACATTTTATTGTCGTTGAGGATGACAATCATTTTCTGTAGTTCTTTAGGAACATTATTTAATGCTTCTAGGGTAAGTCCACAAGTAAGGGAGGCATCTCCTAGTATGGGAATAACATGCTCCTGGGAACCTGTCAGATCACGTGCTTTACAAGTCCCTAATGCTAATGAAAGAGCTGTTCCAGCATGACCTGCAAAAAAATGGTCATGAGAAGATTCTTTGGGGTGGCTAAATCCGCAGAGTCCTTTATATTTGCGGATCTGAGCGAACTTGTCTTGTCGTCCAGTAAGAAGCTTATGTATGTATGTTTGGTGGCTAACATCAAAAATAAATTTATCTTCTGGAGAACGGAAGACGAAGTGAAGTGCTAAAGTCAGCTCTACAATCCCTAGGTTCGATCCGAGGTGGCCTCCATTGACTGAAAGAACATCAATGATTCGGTGGCGGATTTCCGCTGCTAATTGCTGTAGCTGAACTAAGCTTAGAGAAGAAATGTCTTCAGGGGCATTGATAGAGCTTAGCCAAGAAGTGCTCATGAAGTTTATCCTTGCAGTACATGGGAGGAAGAGGAAAAAGGCTGTGTTGTGGGAGTTCCGTTAGCAGATAGTTGCAGGTCTCCTTCACGATTTTTTACAAGCATTTCAATTTTAGTTTCTGCCTGTCCAAGTCGTTGTTGACATAGCTGGATCAAAGCGTCGGCCTCTTCGTACAGACGGATCGATTCATCCAAAGCAAGAGTGCTGGAGTTCATTTTTTCTAAGATTTCTTCCAAACGAGAGAAGGCTTGTTCAAACGTCAGTGAACTGTCTTGGCTCATAAAATTTCCTCTACTTTTGCTTTGATTTGACCGTCTTTCATTTGGATGCGAAGAGTTTGCTCCGCAGCAAGTTCTTTAGTGGAAAGGATAACGGAATTCTTGTTTTCCGAAAAGAGAATGCAATACCCTTTCGTGAGAAGGTTTTTGGGATCTATCGATTGTAAATGGGAAATTAGGGTAACCAGGTTTTGTTTTTTCTTTTGTAGAACTTGCTCTAAGGCTAAAGCCAGTTTCCGTTTTTTTCCCTCGGGATCTAAAAGCTTTTTTCGAACGTTTGCTATCTGGATCCAAGAATAATCGAGCCTTTTTTGCAAAGAAGCATACTTTTCTTTCCACTGACGGATTTGATAAGAGGGTTCTAAAAGATTTTTCTGTTTCTCTAAAGAAATAAGCTCTGTCTTTTTCTGTTTTAAGAGTGCTTGCCCATAAGAGAAAAGACGCATTTTACTGTCGTCGATTTGTTGGAGTTTCTTGGATAAAAGGAGGTAGGGAGATATGATGTAAGGGTTTTTTTGACGACTTTGTAATAACTGTTTTAAGCGCAAAAGAAGAGAGAGTTCTTGCCTGTGGATTTGTTTGTGGTACTGGTCAAGATGTTGCTTTTGCAACTCTTTTTCTGCAATCACAAGTTCTGCTGCGGCAGAGGGGGTCGGAGCTCTGACATCCGCGACAAAATCACTTAAAGAAAAATCAGTCTCATGGCCTACGGCAGAAACGATGGGAATTCGAGAGCGTAAAATTGCCTGTACTACTTCCTCTTCGTTGAAAGCCCAGAGGTCTTCTAAGCTTCCACCTCCGCGTCCTACGATGAGTACGTCAGCAAGGCCGTGAGCGTTAAATTGATCGATAGCTTTAGCGATTTCTTGCTTGGCGCCATCTCCTTGCACTTTCACAGGAGATAGGATCAGATGAAATCCTGCATGCCTTCTTTGTAAGATCTGCAAAATGTCTTGGATCACAGCCCCTGTCGGGCTGGTGATCACTCCTATGGTTTTGGGGAATTTGGGAAGTTTTTTTTTGCGAGAAGCGTCAAAGTAGCCTAAGGCTTGCATTTGTTTTTTTCTTTCTTGGAGTTTGGCAAGAAGTGCTCCTTCTCCTACATACTCAATAGATCGAACTAAAATTTGATAGTTTCCCTTAGGGGGATAAACGGTTATCTCGCCAAAGACGGTGATCTGGTTCCCTTCTTTGGGGATTTCCCCAGTTCCTCGTAGGGCTCCTTTAAAAAGGACTGCAGAAATTTGAGATTGTGCGTCTTTTAGGGTGAAATAGAGGTGCCCTGAAGAATGAAGCTTTACATTGATTGCCTCCCCGCGGACGCAAATACTGCACAGGTTCGATTCTAATTGTTTTTTGATCTCATAGGTGAGCTCGGAGACGCTGAGTACTTTCCTCATATATGACACGTAAATTTCTTGCGTTAAGCCATGAGCTTGGATATGATAACCCCTTTAAGTCAATAGGATTTCTAGGGTTTTATGAGAAAAAAAGTTGTTGTCGGCAATTGGAAAATGAATAAAACCTTTGAAGAGGCGCATCTTTTCATCCAAAAGATCACCTCTGTTTGCTCTGTTGACAAGATCCATTGTAGAACGCTAATAGCGCCATCATTTCCTCTTTTATCTCCTATGCTCTCATGGGCTCAGGGCTCTTCTTTAGAGATCGGAGTTCAAAATATTCATGATGAGGAAAAAGGGGCGTTTACAGGAGAAGTTTCGGCTCTTCTGGTCCGTGGAATGGGAGCTCGCTTTACTTTGATTGGACATTCGGAAAGAAGACGTCTTTTTCAAGAAGGGAATGCCTGGATCCATAAAAAGGTAAAAAGAGCCTTGGCTGTGGGACTTGAGCCTATCCTTTGTTTCGGGGAAACTTTAGAAGAAAGAGAGAGTGATCAAACAAAGGATGTTCTTCAAAGACAGTTATTGGAAGCTTTAGAAGGACTGCATGAAGAAGAGGTGTCGAAAGTACTTCTTGCTTATGAGCCTGTCTGGGCTATTGGAACAGGAAAAACTGCAACAGCGTCTATTGCAGAAGAAGCGCATCAATTTTGTCGCTCGGTTTTAGAAAAGAAGTGGGGGCAAAAGATTTCCCATCGCCTCCCAATCCTTTATGGTGGATCGGTAACAAAAGACAATGCAAAAACATTTAGAGAAAAAGAAGATATTGATGGAGTCCTTTTAGGAGGCGCTTCCTTAGAGGAAGGCAGCTTCGTTGATATTATAAATCAGTTCAACGAATAGGGGCTATATGGGGATTTTATTTTATTTGAGTTTAATTCTGTTTTTGGTTCTTTGCTTTGTTCTTTGTGTATCCATTTTGGTTCAGGAAAGTAAAAGCTTAGGACTTGGAGCATCTTTTGGAGGAGATCCAGGGGAGTCGCTTTTTGGTACGTCGACAGCAGAGGTCCTTAAAAAATTCACAGCATGGTTAGGCGTGGCTTTTCTTGCTCTTTGTATTATTCTTTCCATTGCATCGGAGTCTATTTCTAAAACAGGAAAAGAGCCGCTTCCTTACACGATAGAAGAAAATATAGGTTCGTAATCTATGGCCCGTCTTCCTCTACGCTTTTATGGCGATCCTATTTTGAGAACGCGTTGCGATGCTGTTGAAACGATTACAGAAGAGATCAAGCAGCTTGTTCGCGACATGATTGAGACAATGGATATAGACAGAGGATGCGGTCTTGCAGCCCCTCAAATAGGGCATTCCCTTCGTATTTTTGTTCTTCGTGATTACGTTGAAACTCCACAGGGGGACGTTACTCTGTCAGATCCTAAGGTCTATATTAATCCGAAACTTTCTAATCCCAGTGTGAAAAAGGTTTCGGATACCGAAGGCTGTCTTTCGATTCCAGGGATTCGAGCAGAGCTAGAGCGCCCCTTAAAGATTCGGATTGAAGCAATCGATATAGAAGGGCGCCCTTTTGCAGAAGAAGTCGAAGGGTATAATGCTCGCATACGTATGCATGAAAATGATCACATCAATGGAGTTTTATACATCGATCGCTTAGATCTTCGGAAGCGTAAGAAAATAGAGCCTCTTCTAAAAGAACTTCTGAAAAAATATCATAATAATTCCTGAAAATCCTCAAGAAACAATGTCTTTTTTTGTTAATTGTTTTTGAGGAACATCAACTGCAGAAAGACCATTCTGAAGTTTTTCTGTGAGTAAATCGCGTATTTGAAATATAGATTTTGTTCGGAAACTGTTTTTTCCGAACAATCCAAAGGTGTCAGGAAAGCAAGCTGTCTATGTAGTTTTTGATTAGTCGGTCCAGTTGTCCTAAAAGATAAAATGGGATTGTTAACAGAGTTGTAGATTAAGTCTACAAAAGATGTAGCTGTTTCTGCAGGCAGCTCTCTTAAGTGGGGGTTGTTTTGTGGGGAATTTGTTGGGAATTTTTTAATGTGCTTGAGATTAGTGACTTGGGTTTTGCTTGGCTGTGATAGGTGAAATCGCCCGTTTTTAAGGAACGAGCTGGATGCCTACCGAGACTCGATCATCATTGGTCGTGTGCATGTAAGAGGCTTTAAGTTTCCAGTGGCTGGCCAGTAGAGTTAAAAGATCGATTTTGTAGCTATTGTAAGAGGGTTCGCGAAGACGTCCCCATCCATGGTGAGAGGAGATGTAGCAGCTCCAAGTAGGGGATATGTCAAATTGGATCTGACTTAAGAACGTGTTTCTTTTGTCTGACATCGGAGAGTTCTCTAAGTTTTCAATGGATCTTGCCATGTCTAAGATAAAACTGTCGTGGTCAGCTTTTCTCCAATCAAAACGACTTCTATGTCGAAACTCTAAAGCAAAGGCAATGCGAGCATTGACTGTTATATCAGCCCTTAAGTTTGCAAAGTCTAAAAGCTGTTCTTGGAAATTCCAACAGGTATGCGCTTTTAATAGATAAGAAGGGTTGCTCCAAGTGGCAAGCAGATACCCTTTGGGGCATAAAAGAGAAAATGTGTTGTCGTTGAAAAAAGCATAGGTATACAAATCGAGCTCGAGAGATGGAGGAAAGAAGGGCGAGTTTTTGAAAAAAAGCGTATTGCAAAGACCGGTTTTTAAACTGTTGATCTGATACAGGCCATCATCTATGGAAAACGTGTAGTGCTGACTTAGGCGCGCTCTGGGATTTGTTAAACCCTCGTATTCCATATATGGTTTTACGACGTGTCTGTAAGAAGAGTACTTGCGATAGAAAGGAGCTTGTATCGTTCCTCCATAGGTAATCACACCTTGACCGATAGATTCGAATTGGGGGTTGTTATTATAAAATATAGCTTGGATCCCAGCCGTAGGGGTGATGTGAAGTGGGCCTGCAGAAAAAGGGCGGTATAGGCGGTTTTTTGTTTCTAAACGCGCAGCGTGAGTTTCATGTAAAGCGGGATATGAATGAACGAGCTCGTGAGCATAAACGTAATCTAAATATCCAGCGCTAACACGATTTTCTGATAAAATGCCCGTATTTCCAATCGTAAGTGGCCTGATACCAGCTTTTGCAAGAGGAAGTTTTTGGTTGATGCTCTCAAAGGGATTTAATCTGGGCTCTACAAAAATGGACGCAAAGGTAATGTCCTCTTGATGTCTTAAAAGAAATTGCGTTCTTTTTTGTGTGTCAATTTCGAAGTCGCTACTAGGAAAATCGCTGATCATTTTCAGGTCGTGATATTTGTCGTAAGTAGCGTGAACAAGTGTTTTCTCATCTAAACTTTCGTGATGCAGCAGTCCTTGAAGTCTATAACGCTTCCAGCCTTCCTCATCAGGTACTTCTTTGTCAAAAGCTCCGTAGCTTCTTGTGACAAATACAGTTTTCTTGTCAGGAGAAAAGTACTCAGATTCAATGGCAGCTCCAGGTCCTTTTGTTAATCGATAATCGAGTCGTAAAAAAAGACCAAAATCTTCCCAGGAAAATACGCGGTAGCGCATTGTAATTCTAGGACCCAGTCCTTTGTCCCATACGACTTTGTAACGAATCGGAGGGTTGTATAATATTTTAAGATTGGTTTTGAAGGAAGGAAGCCAGAAAAAAGGTACATCGAAGAAGTTGACAGATACAGAGGATGATTTTAAGAGCGCGCCATCAGAAAGAGATGCGGATTTGGCAGAGACTTGCCAGAAGGGCTCAGTTCCTTCGCACGTTGTAATAAAAGCATTGTAGACCGAATAGTTTCCCTTGCCTTCTAAATCAACTCTTTCTCCTCCTACAAACCACATTCCTTCTACAGTACGGCCATTCCAAAGCGTTCCTTTTTGGTTGGCGAAGTCATATTGTAGTTTGGTTCCTGAAAAGATGTGATCTCCATATTCTATTAATAGATCGCCTTCGGCGATCAAGGTCATGATTTTTTGCCCTTCTTCAACCTTGTTCGTGTACTCAAATTTTTGCGCCTGAATCCGAATTTCCTCTGATCGAATGACTCCTCCTTTGTCGGTGTGTAGTACACCGTTACTAAAGGTTGGATCTTGAAAATGTACTTGTACGTTTCCAGGAACATCCATGGCAAAAAGTGCAGAGGAGACGCATAACGAGAATAAGACGTGTTTTAAATATGTAGGCATGAAGGCTCTATCTGTTCTATCCCAAAAAGAATATCGAACTGAGGGAAATTTGACTAGTGTAGAGTGTGAAGTAAAATTCCAGCAAGAACAGGGCGATTTTGAGGATTGCCCAATTCAAGAGCTTCCAATAAGAAATCGATAGTCTCTGGCTCTTGTAAACTTGCTAATGTTTCATACGAGTGGATTAAAAGAGCAGAGCTTTCTTCTGGCGTGAGACTGTATGGGCTTTCTACAAGTCGTAGGTTCCAAGGAAGTGCAGAGCGAAATCTGATGAGCTCGTGCGATCTACTTTGTTTTACAAACTCTTGGATGAGTTGTTTGTATGGGCCAGGTTCTCCGATCCGGAGTAAAGCAAGGTTGCAGTACGTGCGAATTAAAGGAGCTCCTGCTGCCAAAGATTGCTTTTGTAAAAGAGCGATTGCGTTAGGCGTGCGCAAAGTTTCTAATAGGGAAACGAGTCTAGGGACGAGATCATGTTGTTTGGTCATGAAAACATAGCCTGCTAGCGTTAGAAAATCTGGTTCTGGCAATTCTATGCTTTCCATTAAAATCAGCTCTTTGAGCGCTAGAGTAAGCGCTCTGATGTCGTAAAAAGAGTTCTCTGCGCGGTGGGAAGAGGAGGGTAGCACCTTCCAGGATCTCATAGAGCTTCCAGTAGATTGTTGGACTTGAAAGCCAAGATCTCGGCTATCTCGTATTAAAAATTCTAAAAGTACTGGGACGCTTCTTGCATCTTTTCTCTGTAAGAGAGCCAGTGCCGCATTAAATCGCACTTGCATGGAATCATGAGGCAAAAGGGCTGCAAGAGTTTCTTCTTGGCCAGGGATTTCTGCTAAAAGAGAAATGGCAAATATGTTTTCTTTTTTTGCTTCTTTTGCGATGTAGTGGGCTGCTTTTTCGTCTCCTAATAAAAATAATGAATGTAGAGCAGCTAGCTGTACTAATGGTGACGAATGAGAGGTTAGTTTTTTGAGTTTTTTGATCGACTTCATATCTTTCAGATATCCTAAAGCCGCTGCACAAGCTTCTTGCTCTGCGCTGTTAAGGTGGGTGCTAGCTGCGCGAATCGGAGGAAGGAGGTCGTCTCTTCCATGTCTTGCAGCGCTTAAGATCGCTTCAATGCGCGTTGGATGAAAAGAATCGTCCATTAAATGTCGTAAGACATGTATTGCTTCTGAAGTGCCTATGATTGCAAAGAATTCTGGAAAAAAAGATCTCATAGGTACGGGAAGTCTATACATTAGCGATTCAATTTGTCCCGTAGCACTCTTAGCTTTTCTTTGTGCTAAAAGAAATGCAGCCTCTAGACGAGTAAGAAGAAATTCGGAGCTCATTGCTTTATTGAGTAGAAAATCTGAAGTGTCTTCTTGCATTCTTGCTAGATATTGCAATGAGGCAAGTTGAGCTTGCAAATCAGAGCTTGTTAAGGCTTGTTCTAAAAGATTGGAAGGAGCATTCAATCCTCCGATCGAATACCCAAAAATAGCTAGAATTTGCTTTTCAGGAGCTGTGCTTCGCAGATTTTGTTCCAAGATGATGGATGCCATCTGCTCTAAGACTTCAAAGTCGTGCCTTCCTAATTTTTGGCAGTATTTACGATATAAAGCCAAAGATTCTTTGCAATCTTGCGCTTGAGCAAGATACAGAATCTGCTGTTTGTTTGGAGTTGCTTCTTCAGAAAGAATTAGCTTTTTACTTGGGGCTATTTCTTTAGTGAAATCTTGCTCTTGTCTGGGCATTTCTTCTTTAACAAAACTTTGCTCCTTGCCAGGAGATGACTCTTCGGCACTAGGAATTGCTTCTTCAGCAAAGCAGGGAATGGTGAGTAAAGAAACAAGAAATAAGATTTTTTTCATAAAATTTTCATGTGCTGCCAAAGGTCGATGCCAATCCCTAAAAGGAGCTCTCGTAAACTGCCTAAAGGAAGCCCCATAACATTATAATAGCATCCTTCGATTTTTTTGACGATTAAACCTCCGCTTTGCTGTATTGCATAGCTTCCAGCTTTATCTAAAAAGTTTACATGCTGGAGGTATTGATCGATTTGCTGCAAGGTAAGAGGATGAAATAAAATTTTCGTTTCTTCGCATCGGCTTTCTACTTTTCCTTGATAGGAGAGCGATAGGGACGTGAACACGGAGTGCCATCGATCCGATAGTTTTTGGAGGAAACATATGGCCTCTTCTCGACTTTTAGGCTTATTGTAGATCTCTCCCTCACAAAAAACTGTTGTATCTGCCGTTAGGATGGGGCTGTTTGGATAAGCACTTAATAAGCTTTCTCCTTTTTTTCTCGACAGCTCCTGAACGTAGAGAGCGGGATCTCCAGTAAAAGGAACGCTTTCTTCGTCAAATGCAGAAGAGACCTTGATAAAAGGTAGCGTGAAAAAACGGAGGATTTCTTCTCTTCGTGGGGATCCGGATCCTAAAACTATTTGCATAGAAAACCTTTGAGCTTTTCAAAAGTATGTAGGAGATTTGCTTTTTTCGGCAAGAGCGTTTCCTTTTTGTAAAGATACTATTTTACTTTTGTTAAAGTAAATCTATATATAAAATTTCGCGCCGATATGTGTTTTTTTTGTATAAAAGTAAAGAATTTGTAAATTTCATGATTTTTTAATGTGGAGTATTTGTGAGCAGTGTAAATAATAATGGCGGTGGTGGCGGTTGGTTGGGCTATTTTGGTTTTGGTGGAGGGGAGCATACCTGTGATCCTACTTGCAATCATCAAGAAGAGGTGGAGAGGGTTGAAGATCATACCTGTGATACTACTTGTAATCATGATCGGCAAGAAGACGTGGAAACGCTTGAGGAACATACTTGCGACGTAACTTGTAGTCATGATCAGGGAGAGGATGTAGGGAGTCTTGAAGAACATAATTGCCATGATAATTGCCCTCACCAGCAGACTTTCTGGAGTTATTGGACGCGTTCAGGAGGAGGTGAGTATTGCGTGGAGATTGCTGTCAATGAGCATGAGGGATGTAGGGATGAGTTTTTAGTAGAGGTGCAGGAAGAAGTTCCTGATGAGGAATAGGGTAGGGGGGGATTTGTTTTTTTTGTGAAATTTTAGTTAAGGAAATATTTTAGTTTTGTTAAAACAAGAGCATCGATAAACTACTCGAATTGTGTATTTATTTTTTGCATGAAAAGTAAAGAATCGTTAAATTGTATGTAGGAACTTTGGAGGAATTATGAGCGCTGTAAATGGTAGTGGTGGTGGTGGTGGTTCAATTATGGACTATTTTTGGGGCTCTTCAAATGAGGTAGAAGAGGTTGTTGACAGTACTATAGAACATGATCCTAACTGTGTAGATCCTTCATGTGCACATCCTAATAATGGAGCTCTATTGCAAGAGGGTGATGATGGAGTCGAAAGACAACAACATGATTGTGCAGACAATTGCCTTGTGCATTCTATTGCGCGAGAACAAGCTGAATACGCTTCTTTTTGGCAGCGGATGACTGGGGGATATTGTGGAGAGGTCACCATGCGAGATGATACGACCCAGCAACAAACAATAGAGGATACAGATAATGTAGCTCAGAACTTTACGAGTGAAGCGCAAGAAATGGGATACGAATCTCCTGTAAGAGGTCTTGAGAGAGCGTCCAGTAGTCCCTGGATTCCCACAGTGGGCGGTGATGAAGGTTGATAGCTGTTAAGATTGGGGAAGCGTAAAAATGACTGGTTTTTTTGCTTTAGAACCATATACTGCACGATCAATGTCTTTCCTTTCTTCTATAGAGGGGAAAGACATGGTAAAGTCTAAGGGGTGTGCGGAAGATCGAGGTTCTTTAGTGAGTATGTCAAGGAAACCTTCTTTAATAGAAGTCGAAACTTTCCCAGTTCGTGTTATTCTTCCCAGAAGCATCATGGAAAAGCTTTTGCATCTGACGAAAGCTTTTCTTGTTTTTCCTGCCGTGTTGAGCTTGGGTCTTCTCAACGGCCTAAAAGAGGGGTTTACTTCTTTTTTCTCTTTCTTGCGATCTAAAAAAATAGAGCGTTCGTCTATTTAAATTTCTGAGTTTATCGATTCGTGAGATTTTACCATTTCGTTTTCCAGTTGAATAAAATACTCATGCAGTTTTATGGCGTTATTGCGTAGTAGCCATTTTTTTAAATGTGAAGTGGATTTGTGAATTTGAGAGAGAGGAACTTTAGCATAGGATAGACTTAAGTCTTGTGGCGTAAGAAGTCTTCCTACGTCAATCTGTACAATTTCTAGATCTAGGCATCCAATATTTGCTTCTACGGTCGTGGGGTTTACGATATTTTTATCGATCAAATGTAAGTAGAAGGAAAGGAAGTTTTTGAGAAGGGTTTTAGCTTTTTCTTCCTCATTTTTTTTCACAAGCTCCAAGAGTTTGGGATAAAAAAGGTCAGCTCTTTTTTGGATCAAAAAACTGGTAGAGTCTAAGTCAATCGTATGAAGGATTCCGATCTTGTCATAGATCCTAAGTTTTTTTTGTAAAAATTTCGTAGCTGCTAAATGCAAGTACTCAACTTTAGTTTCTTCGGGAAGTATAGTGATCGCATTAACGTAGCTACGCCATTCTCTGTTTTGTATTTCCTTGTAATGAGGAGAAGAAAAGTCCACCCATAAAGACTTAATAAATGGAAGTTTAGAAAGGCTAAACTGCAAAGGTTTTCCGAAAAAGGAAGCTTGAAAGCGGATAGGAGCTGGTTTAAACAGCTTGAATACATGTTCTCCATTTTTAGATAGAAAAACGTAGGCCTGTTTCCCCTTGCCAAGGTACACGTATTCTTGTGCAATAAGTTCTTCTAAATTCTCAGGTATTGGGGTAGTTGCCCAAGGGGAATCTGGCGTCGCTGGAGGTGTGAGCATGTGAGGGGAAAAATCATCTGTTAGCTTTTTACAAAGGGAATTGATCAATAAAAAAGAGAAAATAGATAGAAAAATAATGCAAGTTTTTTTCATTACAAATAGCCCGCTTTTAGCAAAGTTAATAAATATAAACGGGAAGATCTTTAAGCCACAAGCCTATTTTTCTTGAGGAAATTAGATTTTTTTCTTACAGTCCGAGTAAGTGAGCAGACAAAAACGGATGAGGAGCATCTCATGCAAATGTTTTCCAAGAAAGGAGGGTGCAATCCTCATGATTTAAGCTTGCATAAACAGGTGAAAGATATTGCAGATCTTTTAAGGCCGGAACTTTGCCGTTTATATGCCGATACTCAAATCTCTGATGGAAATATTCAGCTCTATCTGACTCTTATTAGAGAAATCCAATGTGTAAAAAGGGAAGTGAGAACTCATGATGCGCTTTTTGCTTTTCAAAATATTCTAAACCATATGCAAAAAGCCATAGAGCTTTCGCAGAAGAAGGAACTTAATCAAGAAATCCTTTGGCATTTGCAAGAGGTTATGGCTCTTTTGTTTAAAGTGCAAAACTTGCCAAGTTAATTTTGTCACTCTGTGACATCTTATGAAATATTTGACTATTAAAATATTCGGTTCCATTTTATCATATTTGTAATTTTTTTTAAGTGAATTACAATTGTCAATAAAATCATTTGCAGGGTCGGATCATTATCGACCAGTTCTTCATAATATATACTCTTTAGGGCGTACCAATACGCTCTACCATCTTCTATTTTCTCCAAATGCAGAATCGCTGGAGCGTCTTTTGAAGGGGATTTTCGCGAAAACTGTTTCGCAGTCTTTTTCCTCGCCAGAAGTTGCTAAAGAGTTTGTACAGCGAGAACTTTCGAATATTCATCCTGTTGTTTTAGAGAAATATCAAAAGGATATTGTCTTGCAAGATTCTGTAGAGAAAATACAACTTTTTGCTCGCAAATCGTTCCAATCTCTTTCTAATTCAGAGTTGAAAGGATTAGTTGTTAAAATGAAGGCGGATTTAGGCAAGCGAGTTCTTGACAAAGATACGGTTATTTCATCTATTGGAGATATGTGGCGTTTGGTAATTCGAGGAAAGCAGCCTGTGGGCGTTTCTTTAAAAGAATATGCTGTAAATTCTCTTTTTACCGTATTTCCTTTTCTTGCGTACAATAGCTCTTTGGATGCGTTGAAAATTCAAGAATATTTAGCAACTTGTAAACGAGAAATTGATCAGCTTGCTAATGATGAAGAGATCAAACAGTATGCCACAGGAAAGCATGATGCAAGAGATCGAGATTTGTCGTTTCTTCGTAAAAATCTAGAGCAGCAGTTAGAGTCAACCCTTACATCAACCTGGCGTAGAGTTTTGCAGATGGCAAAAGAGAGGGCGGGAAGTGAGTCTACGATAGAAAGTGTGAAGAGCTATGCTATTGCAAAACTTCAGTTATTTCCTATAGCAATACAAAATCTTTATCACGGAGATCTTTCTCTTTCTAAAGACATTTTTGATTTGCAGCAACGTATTGAAGGATATCTCAATGATTCGATTTCTGCGCAATACACTTCAGGAATGAGGTCTACAAAAGCCACAAGTGCAGGAACTCAAGGGTATCCTAAAATCATAGATCTTCAAAGAAAAGATAAGTTGATGGGTTTCATGAAACACGTAAGTGGAAGTAAGGAAATGCAGATCCATCGCCTGTATAAGTTTTTATTAGAAGAGTGCTTTCAATTAAATGGACATCCGCCTTGTTTTCAGGTTCCTCAAGGGGTTATGTTGGATGCAGTTTCGGATAGAGTAGTCTATACAAATACATTTGGAGATTTAGCTGGTCCCAGCAGACCGGCAGAGAATTCCTATGTAAAAAATCTTCTTTCTTGGATGGCTTTAGCAAATACAAAGAGAGATCTTGATAATGTAAGGAAAGAAATAGAGTTTCATAATCTTGTGCAGACGCGTCCAATAGGTTTTTTTGAGCTCATTAATAGCTCTAATCTTTCCGAGTTTTTCTTAACGCACTATCTGTCTCTATCTTCTGAAAAAAAGAAAGAGATATTTACGCGGTTGGGGATGATTGCCTTTTTGGACTTTTTACTTGGTAATCAAGATAGACTTGTTCGTTTAGATCGATTGGCTGAACAATCTTTTTCTGATGTTTTCTATGCAGAGGATGGATTTAGTAATATTGGAAATCTAATGATCTCAGCAGATGCAAACGCTTTTTACGCCATCGACAACACGATAGGGCATGGAGAAAGCTTTTCAGAAATGACACAAGAGCAGGATTCTGAGGAGCGAGCGGCGTATCTTTCTTTTTTAACTTCCATGCTTGCTTTAGAAGATTTTAATGCGCAATTGGCTTCTCGACTTCTCCAATCGCTCACTCAAACCTTTATAGAATTAAGAGAAGAATGTGATATTGAGGATATTCGTAATCTACAAAAGCAGGGAAAAGATATGCCTCAAAACCTGATTTTGGAAGAAATGCGTACAGATCATGAAGCTCTTCATCAAGCTGTACAAGAGGGGATTCATATCATGCGCTCTTATGTAAGGGATGTAATGGGTCCTGTTTGGAATGGTTCAGAGGCAGCTGCTATAAGAAGCAGATTAGATAAGGATCTTGTCGATACAATCCAAGAGAGACTACACTTAGTAACCACAATAGGAGTTTAACATATGGAATTCCCAAACTTAACTCTCCGCCCCCCTGGTAATTCAATATTTGTTCAAGGTGGCGACATTCCTGTAGAACGGGATCTAAGTGATTTTGTCCCTGAAAATATGCATTTATCTCAAACCGTTTCCTCCTCTTCCCTGCGAGAGGATTTTTCTCCGGCTATGAAAAATACAAATCGTGATCAAATAGAGCGTTGTATTGATTCTTTATACAGAAATCAGGGCAACATGGCCTCTTTAGATGCCAGAGAGTCTCTAAAAGATTCGTTGCGCGTATTTATTGAGCATTTTTCTGTCGTTAGTTGTTGGGAAGGTGAGATTGTAGAAGCTGAATTTTTGTTAAATCTTTTGGATAATCCTTATTCTTCTATAGAGGAAGTTGAAGAGCAGACAACGCTCCTTAAAAATTCTCTTAATAGAATGAAGGATAATGCAACTCCCCATTCGCCCAACGTGTCAAAATTTGTACGAGGAAGATTGAAGTCTATTGAAGAAGATGATTCTTAGTAATTGAGGATACTAGGCCATCATAGTCCCGATTTTTCAGATAAGATCTGACTTGAAAAGGATTGATTTTCATTGTTTTTGCAAAAGTATCTAGATAGGGCTCAATTTCTCCTTTGCGGTTTTCTATGTTTTCTCCTACGCCTTGAATGAAGTTACTCCATACTAAGTTCCTTCCGGTCAGGACTTCTGTTTTTTTTTCATACATGGATTGAAAATGTTTGTGCGTTTTTTCGTCAGCAAAGATCTCTATTAACATTTGAAAAGGATGAACCTCTTTTCTCAGTTGTTCCCCTCTGTTTTTTAAGCTACTAGCATTGGTCATAAGTTGCCATACTGAATGAGTGGCCATTTCTTCGAAGAGATGATAAATGGTTTGATGAATTTCAGGAGAGGCTGGGGCGAATGTGTAGTTATGTGTAAAGGTGGTGGGGGTGGATCTAATAGATTCTGTCATAAAAATCTCTATGAGTATAAAAAAAAAGTAAAATATAGCAGTAATGTAAAATTTTATTAAAGGTTTTTTTTTGGCTGATAGTAAGTTGATTTTTCATTAATAGTTATAGTCTTATTGAATTGCTTTTAATATTCATTATTCATTATTCTGTTCGTTTTATTGCGGATAGGAGAAGTCCTTATATGAAAACATTGTTTTTTTTAGATAAAAAACCCTCCTTAGGAAGTTCTTTGATAGCTCGGGGAATTGACTATTGTATATTTTACTTATTGTTCTCTCTTACTTCTATAATTTTCCCTTTTTACATAGAAGATTTTTACTATGTAGGTTTTGCTCTACTGATACCACTTTTTTGGGCCCCTATTGAAGCTTTACTTGTTTCTAAAACGAAAACCACACCAGGAAAATTTTTACTAGGTATTCGAATAGAAACTCATCTAGGAGGGAAACTTCCTTTTTGGATTGCGCTAAAGCGCTCATTTTTCTTCGGAATACGCCCAGGACTTATTAAACAAAGGAAAATCAAAATATGGCGATATTTTGTCGCTATTTGCACTTTTTGCGCTCTTTTAGGAAGTTCTTATTTTGAAAATGAGATTGCAGCTGTAACAACAGGTTTTGAAAAGTACAGGGCAGTTGAAGGGTGGAAAGAGTACACGACTGCAGATGGCAGATTTTCCGTCATCTTTCCTCAAGATCCTGAGCATGAAACTGGCATTCTGCCAGTTCCCTCTCAAAATAAAACCTTAAGTTACGATGAATTTAAAAGTTATCAAAGTAAAAAAGTATATTACTCTGTTAGCTATATGGAATTGCCTAAAAAATGGAAGCTCGCAGGAGCTAATAAGCTTTTGAATGGGGCATTGGATCTCATGGTAGAACATATGCCAGCTACGCAACTTCTAGGCTCTGAAATGACGAAACATAAAAACTTACGGGCTTTAGATTTTCACTTGTCGCAAGGAGAAGAGGAAGTTAAAGGTAGACTCATCTTGGTGGGAACCACACTTTTCCGTCTGACAGCAGTATATCCTCCTTCTTTAGCGGGGCAGCTTCAAGACCGAGAGTTCGTGAATTCTTTTACCATACATAGCTAAATTCCAAATTAATTGTTTTTTCAAAAGGTTCTATTTTTCATAGAACCTTTTGTATTTTTACAATACGTTGCTAAGAAGTAATTTTTTCTTTACTCTCCGATTTGTTATTTACGGAGCGTATATATGCGCAGGGTATGTGGAATAGCCGCTTTAGCGGGATTGCTTTTCGGTTATGATACGGGGATTATTTCTGGGGCAATTTTTTTTATTAGATCTTCGTTTTCTCTCAATGTTTTTACGACAGAACTAGTTGTAGCGGTTGTCCTTTTAGGCGCAGCATTGGGATCTATTTGTAGCGCAAAAATCTCTAATGTATTGGGGCGTAAGACGATCATAAAAATCGATGCCGTTATATTTATGATTAGTACTTTGTTTTCAGCTCTCGCTCCGAATTTGAGTTGTTTGATTTTAGCACGCCTTGTGGTAGGCATAGCAATTGGGATTGCTTGCTATATTGTCCCTTTGTACATTTCTGAACTGGCCCCTGCCCACCTTAGAGGTCGCCTTGTTGCTTACAATACGATTGCAGTGACAGGAGGGATAGTTGTTTCGTATTTGATCGGCTATTTTTTAAGCCCAACGGAATCTTGGCGAATGATGCTGGGGATAGGAGTTCTACCTGCATTGATTCTTTGGATTGCAGTTGGATATTTACCAGAGAGCCCGAGATGGCTTGCAAAGCAGGGGCAATTTCAGGAAGCTCAGCTCATGCTTCGAAAGATGCGTGTATGTGAAGCTGAAGCTGATGAGGAGCTCGTTGCTATTGTAGATAGTTTGAATCAGGTAGGGTCTTCTTGGCGAGAGCTTTTAACTCCATCTATTCGGGGGGTTGTGATCATTGGGATTGTTCTTGCCATAGTGCAACAGGTAACAGGGATCAACACGATTTTGTATTATGCTCCGCTTCTTTTTCAATCTATTGGATTTCAGAGCGTCTCTGTAATGATGCTTTTGACTCTCATCGTTGGATTGATCAATTTTTTGATGACAATTTTTGTAATGCTTCGAGTTGATAAGGTGGGACGTAGATCTCTGCTTTTGTGGGGGTTATTCAGCATGACTGTGAGTTTGCTTTTTCTTTCTCTCAGCCTTAAAGGAGATTTTCAAAAGCCTTTTATTTTTTGGACGATGATTATTAGCTTATTTACGTTTGTTGCTGCATATGCAGGTAGTATTGGTTGCATTTTTTGGATTGTGATCGCTGAAATTTATCCGTTACAGGTAAGAGGGATTTCTATGGGGATTGCTGCATCGGCCAATTGGGGAGCGAATTTATTGGTTACGATGACTTTTTTAAGTTTGCTCAATGCGCTAGGTCCTAGTAATACATTTTTGTGCTATGCTGTTTGTTGTTTTTTAAGCTTAGTATTTTGCTATTATTATTTGCCTGAAACTGCGAAATACTCGCTCGAGGAAATTCAATCTAAGGTCCTTAAATCGTGAAGAATGAACTCTCTGTATTTTTATATTGGCCAAATATTGTGGGATATCTGCGCGTCGCTCTTTTGCTATATGGACTTGGGATGAGTTGGAGCAGTCCTCTTATTGCAGCGGTTTGTTTTATTGTAAATCTCATCCTCGATGCTGTAGATGGTTTCTTAGCCAGATTTTTAAACCAGGTATCAGTATTTGGTTCAATTTTGGATTATACGATCGATCGAATTTCTTTTGCGAGCTATGCTGTTTTATTAGGGACGATCTATCCGCAATATATGTTTTTATTTATTCTGAGCTTAAATTTAGACTTGGCCAGCCATTTTTTTCATTTAAAGGCAAGCGAGGGGAGAGCAAGTCACAAGGACGTTTCAAAATCTGAGTCTTTACTACTTCGCCTTTACTACAAAAAATTTATTCTTGGGCTGTCATGTTTGATGCACGACCTGTTTTTTATTTTTTTGTTTTTGTATTTTTTTTACCCATCTTTTGCTCTTCAAATGGGCTTGTTTATCACCGTATTTGGCGTGCTTTTTAAGACTGTTGTTCATGCTGCCCAGATCATCCGAGCTTCTAGGTATTTGTTAGACTCTCCAAAAAAATCTTTAGATTTAAAGGCAGCAGAAGGCCCCTCAGATCAATGCTAGTAATGAGACATTGTGGAAATAGGGCATACTTTTAGATTTCATCTCGTAAGATTTTTTCTCGATAGCGGGCCATTTCTTCTACCATAAAGTGTAGGTTGTGAATTGTCGCAATTGTCATACTCACGAGCTCTTTGGCTTTGAATAGGTGGTGTAGGTATCCTCGACTATACTCTTTACACGCAGAGCAGCTGCACCCTTCTTCTAGAGACCCAGTATCCTGAGCGTAGCATGATTTCGTGATATTTAATGGACCTTGCTTTGTAAGAAGAACGCCGTGGCGAGCTGCTTTTGTAGGATAAGAGCTATCAAAGGTGTCAATTCCTAAAGGCACGCAAAGTTTTAGAGATTCTAAATCTCCTACTCCTAAAAGATGGTTAGGCTTTTCTAAGGGAAGCCTTGGTAGAGTTAATGTCAGCATCTCTATCATCTCTTGCTTGTTTTTTCCGATACTTCCTCCAATGGCATATCCATCGTAAGGTAGAGCTGTTAGAAAATCGCAACTAGCTTTTCGTAAATCTGGATTGATGCCCCCGTGAATGACGGCATAAAGCGCCTGAGAAGAGGGGTTTTGTAAGTGGGCATTTAAAGATCTTTCTTCCCAACGATGTGTTCGATCTAGAGAGGATTTTAAATCTTTTCCTGCAATATGATAAGGAGGAAGTTCGTCAAAACAGATCATGATATCTGCCCCTAGATCTTTTTGAGCTTGGATGGAAGTTTCAGGAGTAAGTAAGACTTTTTTTCCATCTCGATAGGACCTGAAAAGGACGCCTTCTTCTGTTATTTTTAGCACTAATTTTTCTTGCTTTTTCTTTCCTCGGCTCTTGAGCTCATCTGCCACAGATCCATAAGCTAAACTAAAAACTTGAAATCCTCCTGAGTCGGTGATGATAGGAAGTGACCTGCGAATGAATGAGTGGAGTCCCCCGGCTTTTTTTACAGTTTCAGTGCCTGGTTGTAGCATTAGGTGATAGGTGTTACAAAACATGAGCTGTAGCCCAATGTTATGCACTGTAGCATTATCTAAGCTTTTTAAAGTGCCATTAGTGCCTACCCCTACAAAATTGGGTGTATCGATTACTCCATGGGGGGTGTGGATTCTTCCTACGCGTGCTCTAGATTTTTTAGACGTGTGGATGAGCTCGAAAGAAAAAGAAGAGGGCATTAGAAGACTTCCTTGGTTTGAACCCATTTTTTGCAAAGATGGGTTAATGGGAAAAAGATGGTGATGATGAACGCTTTAATGAGAAAGCTTAAAAGAATCATATCGAAAAGAGAGTGTACAAGACCGTAAAGACCAATTAGAGTAAAAAAGATTGTATCTAAGAGCTGAGATGCCATTAAAGAAAAAAATGTTCTTAAAGCAAATCCATAATTAGGTAGATAGGTTTTAAGTTTTTTGAATAGGTAGAGGTCGACTCTTTGCGTAAGAAAAAAAGTCAGTAGTGAAGCAAATAGGAGACGGGGGGCTGGGGCTAAAAGAGTCTCATAAGCTTTTTGCGTTGTATCGTAAGAGCTCGGTATATAGAAAAGATGTATTTGAGAAAGAACGGCAAAAAACAATAGGAAATAAAAACAATGACTAATGATTTTCTGTGCATCGGATGATCCATAGTGTTCTTGTATCAGATTCAAGCCTAAAAGACTGCCAATAGCAAAAACATCGCTACACGTTACCTGAAAACCAAATAGCTCTACTTGTTTTAATACAAATATATTTGCGCATAGAGCTTGGATACATACCCAGGTTCCTAAAGCTGTCATCCCTAAACGTAGAGACAGTAAAGTGAACAGTAAGATAGTAACAATGTGAATAAGGAAAATATATTCGTTCATTTCTTAATAAGGGATTATTGAATGCAGAAATTCTATCAGAAAATAGACTTTTCTTTCTAGGATTTTACCTGTACTCCAGTCCTGCCATAAAAATATTTTGATGACTTGCCGGTCTTTTCAAAGACCGGCAAGTCGCAAGTTGGGCTGTTAAACTACTTAGAATTAGGTGAAAGACGCTCTGAAGGAAGAGTTTTTAATCGGGAGTATTTGGGGAGTTTTTTCAGGTGGGTTATAAGCTCTGAGGAAAGGGGGTGGGACTTAGTGTGTAAATACAGCACATCATTGATAAAGCTAGCATGTTTTCCTGCCATTTCTAAAAGAGGGATTGTATAGGCCGGGGAGTCTTCCATAGCGAGAAATCGTCCTTTATAAAGAAGGTCTTCTTTGCGTATTTGTTTGAAGAGCCCTGCGTAAAAGGTTTTTAAATGCATTTCTTGAATTTCATGGGAGCGGAAAGAGTTATTAAACACGATATTTTTAGGAATCTGTTTACACCGGATAGGCATTTGTTTATAGGAAGGGTAGTCTAAAAAATTGCCATAAGTCATCCAGATGGACGGTTTGGTATAGATTTTATTGAGCTTACAAAGCACATGTTCATGTGCTAAAAAATCATTCCCATCAATGACGACTAGGATTTCTTGATCTTGGCAATCGTGGATGGCGTCGTAAAGACTTGCAAGAGATCCAACGAGTTTTTCGCTTTGGATTAAAGTGACCTTTTCTGGATGACGAGAATAATCTACTAAGCGGCACACTTTTTCCCAGGACCCATCTGTAGATTCTTGATCAATATACACGACGCGAAAATGAGGGTAGTTTTGCGATAGAGCAGAGTTGAGGCTTTTTTCGCAGTAAGTGGCATTGTTATGTGCTGTAATTAATATGACAAAAGATTTCTGTAGAGAGGGGAGTGTTTGTTGTTGTTTTCTTTGTATCTTGTTTTGCTTATAAAATTCATAGCTTTCATAGATTCCAAAAATCAGAAGGAGCGCAATTGCGGACTTAGCTAAAAACTTACAGATCCGTTTCATGGTTTTTTCTCCCTGTTTTTTCGTGTATTATAAAAAAAAAATGTCTTTAGAACAAGAAAGAGAATTTCTCAATTTCTTGTTGAAGTAGTAGTTCAAAATCCGGAGAAAAATCTCTTAAATAGACAAGCATTTTTTTTGCATCTTGTTGCATGTGATTTCTTCTCTCTTGTGACGTTTGGCTTAAAGGGGCTGAGATGAGGCTGTCGAGATCAAAAGTTACCAGATTTCCTTCTAAAATACCTAGATTATAACGTGGAGAAAGATCGTGATCGGAAATTCCGTAATCTGCTCGTTCTTTTAAAAGGACTGCAAATTGTCTAATGAGAGTATGGATTTCTTCCTGTTTTTTTTCGTTATAAAGAGCTTGAAAATAGGGACAAAAAGGATCCGCTTTTTTTTGTAGGATAAAAGCTGTAGCGTCCATGGGAACTTTATGTTGGATGCGGATAGCATCATAGATCGTAAAATTCTTCCTTAAAGAAGAGGATTCGTGTAGGTGCAGGCATAAAACGGCTGTTTGTGAGGGGATTTTATGAAAAGCTATCTCGTAACTAGTTTCCTGTTTTTGTTTGCGTTTTTGTTTTGTTTCGAGGTTTTTTTGACACAAAGAGGGGAAAAGTTTTTGAGATAATAGGCAAGATGCCCAGTAAGGAGAGGAAATTTGTGGATTGCGTAAAAACTTTAAAACGTATTTTTGATCATCTGAGACGAATACGTAAGAAGAGCGTCCTTTTTTTAAGTAGGTAAAAGGTTGACTTAAGATAGGGATGAGCTCTTTGTGTGGAATAAAAGAAAAAGCATGTACAGCAACAGGTGGCGTGAAAGCGGGAGCCATTCGCTCTCTTTGAAATCCTTTGGTTTTATCATGGCAAAAATCTGCCAGGACAAGAGCCGTTAAAGAAAAACAGGTAATCCATAAGGTGATTTTTAGGGTTTTTCGCATGAGGTCTCCGGATAGAGTTTTTGTCGAAAAAAAGTTTCGAGCTCAGGACTATGTTCTGCAAGCCATTCTAAGATCAAACGCGCTTGGTACTCTAGATTTTCTTGGAAAGAATGATCGTCTTTTTCGATTTTGGTCAAATTGCCAATGTCAAAAAGAACTGGGCTTCCCTTGTGTATTCCCATATTGTACTGCAAGCTAATGTCAGAGTCGCTGATTTTTTTTTGCACGCGAGATTGCAATAGCTGAGCTAGTTGTGTGAAAAAAGCAAAAAGAGTTTCTAGGCATTTTTTATTTTCTTCAAAAAAAGGAAGAAAGGGCTCTACTTTTTTTTGCAGTAAAAATTCGATGTCATCTGCAGGAACGATATGACGTACTAAGATCGGATCGTAAAGACAAAGTGAGACATCAAGACCTTGTGTTTTTTCTAGATGTAAAAAGATCAGACCTGTTTCTTCTTGAAGTGCGTCCCAGGCGATTTGATAACTTGTGAAATCAAGTTCTTTCTTTTTTTGCTTTTGTAATGTGCTGCTTTGTGTCCAGGAAGAGGGGAGGAGTTTGCTGAAACGGGAGGGTTCCAGTTCTTTCCAACGAAAGAGCTTTAAGACATAGTTGCTGTCTTCAGAGATAAACACGTAGCATTGCAGCCCTTTTTTTAGAAAATAAAACGGTTGGCTTAAAAGTGGGCGTAGAGAAGTAACTTTGTCTGCATCTAGAGATTGTTTTTTTGTGTGATTTTGCGCGGATCTCGCTTTAGCAAGTGTAAATCCTTGGGTCTTTTTATGACAAAAATCTTGTAGCCCCACAAAACTCAGTGTAATGAGTAGGAGGTACAAGATTTTTTTCCAAAGAGCGAAAGATCTCATCATTAAGAAAAAATCTATTTCTTTTTGACTTTTTTAGGGGCCATTAATTGGATGTCGTGTAGATCGATCCAAATAGGTGAGCTCCAGGCAATATGTCCATCTTCCTGTTTAATGCGCAGATAGTAATAGACAAAAGGAGGAAGTTCGCTTCCTGATGGCAATGCAATCTGAGCAATTGGCTCTGCATCATCAAAAGTAAATTCCAAGTTAGGTTGTTTTGGGTACAACGTGTGGATAACTTGACCATTTCGTATGATTTCGACTTCTTCAATAGCACTAGTCCCTGCTATGTATCCAGCGATATGTCGATTGAAAGCAAGCCCTGGTTTTACTTTTGTGCTCAGCTCAGATCCCATAGGAATTCCTGCTATGGAAAAGCCTACAATAATTCTCTCTCCTGTTGTTGCATAACAGCAGCGGTTGTAAAGAGCTGTAAAAAGAGCTTCTCTAGTTTGCTCTGGAGCCATAATAGCTGTAAGACCTGGAGAGTACTGGACTTGATCTCCTTCATACAGACCACTGAAAATTCCTCGATCATCCCATCCGCCTGCAACAAAACCAAATCGGAGGTTTTTTTGTAAGGCGAGTTGGATAGATCCTTCTTCCCAGGCAAAGACTCCTGTTTTACTAGTAGAAGTAATGGGCCTTACGTTGCCTTCTTCTTCGAGACATTCTGAGCTTCCCCATGCATTATAGATTTCTACAACGCGTTCAAACTCAGGTGTAAAATCGGAGAAATTGGTTCCAAATCCTTTAGCCATAGAAAAGCTAGGAATAGAGATCAGTTCTTTGGGAGTAAGCCCTTTGTAGATTTTTTTCAGTCCGCTATTTTTGGGATCTTTTTTTCGTAAGATGGTCTTGTTATCTTTCCCAAAAACAAAAGTTCTAAGTCCTTCTTCAGGAGCATCGGATTCCCATTGCATTCCTAAAAAGGTCACAAAGCGGTTTTCTTCATTGAATTCTGCGATATGTGTATGGACTGATTTCCAGACTTCGTTTGAGGTCTCTTCTGCACTTTCAAAAGAGGAGGTGGAGAAGAATTGTAAGGACTTCTCATCGCGGATATGTCTTAAGCAAGATTCAATACTCTCTCCAGAGTCTGAACGATCAGATTCTCCATGCAATAGTCCCCAGAAAAGGCTTTTTTCTTGTTCCAAAAAGCATTTGATGGGATGAGAGTAAAACTTTTCTTTTGTTTGTAGGTTTTCTAGTTGGATTTTATAAACCCCAGGCTCGTTAAAATAGAGGTTTGGTAGGCTTAAAAAACCAGTCTCTGGAATAAAGAGCTTCCAGCTGAGATTTTCCCTTAGGTGTTCATACGTAAGTTCGATTAAAGTTCCTTCCGGCGCATAGTTTGTTAGATTGCCGTACTGATCTTCAAATCGTAAAATAAGGTCAAATCGCTTGTTTTTACACACAACAGAAGGGGCAACAATTCGGATAGTGTGAAGGATATTGCCTCTCACGTCCATGTTGAATACTTCTGGATCTTTGTAGTCTCCTTTTCCTTTAGGATCGATAAAGAGGTGAAAAGGGCGTCTTCGTTGGACTAGGGTTTGTGAGCGGATTCCTTTTTCAGAATCCCCATTAGCATTTCCCATACAAATAGTAAAAACTTCGCCAGTTTTGATCTCAGAAGGAAGAGCAAACTCGAAATCAGGAACAAGATTTTCCGAGGAGGAAAGCGCTTTAGCTGGGATTGTCTTGCCGTCAGGCAAGATTCCCCAGATCAATTGCGTTTTTTCTTTGGGATTAGTTTGAGGTACTTCCCAGTCCGTTTTTCTTCCCTTAGACTGCAAATCAAACTTGATTTTTGTGCCTTTGGGTAGAGGGGTAGAGGTAGTATATAGGAACTTCCAGGTTGCAACTTCTCCCGCATAAGCAAGGCTTGGTTCCGTTACGCAAATAGATCTTCGCATTATAAGTCAGCTCCCAACATGGTGTATTGACAAAAGATACAGTATGCCCTAAGAAGGGTTTCTTTTTCAAGACCGTTTGTTCTTAAGGTTCTTTTGAGTGATTTTAACCTTTTGAACAGAGCGTTCATCAGATTTAATTACTTCTAGATCTACCTCGTCTAAGTGAATTTTCCAGCCCTTAGAAGGGATTGATCCGGCTCTATGGAAGATATAACCTCCAATAGTATCATATTCTGCATGAGTGGGAATGGGGATTCCCAATTGTTCTTCTATATCTAAAATGGTCATTTTGGCATCGACGATCCAGCCTCCTGAAGCTAGAGCAAAGAAGGATTTTTCTTCTTGTGTGTCGTATTCGTCTTCGATGTTGCCGACAAGCTCTTCTAAGACGTCTTCGATCGTGACAATTCCTTCAGTTCCTCCGTATTCGTCTACGACAATAGCTAAGTGGATCTGCTTGCTTCTGAATTCTTGTAAAAGCCCTGCAATTTTTTTCGTTTCGGGAGTGTATAAAACAGGTTTAACGAAATGTTCTACTGTTTTATGTAAGGCTTCAAGGGGTAATTTGCTCTCGATGTGCTTTGTGTAGAGGCCTAAGATGTCTTTGTAGAGGAGTACGCCGATAATTTTATCTACATTGTCTTTGTACACAGGGATCCGACTGTAGCCTTCTAAAGAAAAATGGCGCCCCGCCTCTAGAATCGATGTCTCGGAAGATATGCTAAAGACATCGATGCGAGGGACCATGACTTCACGAGCGATTCGATCTTTAAAAGAGATGACAGTGTGAATCAGTTTTTTTTCGTTTTTATCCAGGTATTGATTTAGCTCAGATTCTTCTAAGTATTCTAAGAGCTTTTCTTGCAGTTTAAAGGGGAGTTTTTGTGCAGAGAAGGGTTTTTCTTTTTGCAAAAAGTATTTGCCCTCAAAATATAAAAACATCAAAGGAAGGTAGGGGACCATGAGCAACGAAGCTGGTAGGGAAAGAAATCGTACGGCAATTTCTGGAGCTTTTTCGATCAGAAGAGACAGGAGAAATTCTAAGAGTAGGGAAATTCCGACGATTAAAGAGATCTCTAGTATGGAAGAGGCGTAGAACGAAAGTTGGTTTGTTGTTTGAGTGGAATTGGATCCGCTAGCTTCGTACAAAAAGAGAAAGTAAAAAGAGACAAATCCAAAGATGAGGTAGTAGACCAATTTGGAGATGTAGAGTGTGAAAAGAATGGATTCCCAAATGCGTTTAGGATAGCGCCAGTCAAAGAGCTTGAATAAGGGGAAACGGGTAGGGTCTTGAATTTCTTCCTTCCCTCGGATTTTGCCTAAAGCTTGCAGGGCTATGCTGAGGCCGGATACAATTGCTGCAGGAAGCAGGTAGAGTGTGGAGTAGAGAATTTTTTCCAATGGGATCAACATAGTGTTTTTTCTTTTATGTACTGATTAAAACGCTGCGTAAGGATTTAAGACAACCTTTTTTTAGACAAGGGGAAAGGCTCGCAAACTTTTAGGCATTTTTGTTCCATCTGACGCATCTTTCTGCGGTCTGAAGGATTTATGTCATCATATCCAATCAGGTGCAAAAGCCCATGGATTAGATATAAGGTGGTTTCTTGATGGGGGTCTAGGTTTTTGCTCTTTGCGTACTGTAGGGCAATTTTAGGACAGACGAATACTTCTCCTAAGATCTGATGTTTTGTGTCGGAGTTGGGTTTTTTCGGGGGATCTATAGGAAAGGAAATGCAGTCAGTTGGAGAGGGGTCTGAGAAAAAATCGGCATGGATTTCTCCGATTGATTTCTGAGAAACAAAGTGTATGATTACTTCGTCTGTGGAAATTTCAAGGGTCCTTAATAAAAAAGGCACCATGAGTTTGACGTTGGCAACCGAAATTGAAAGATCTTTTTGTGTATTGTAAACTGTTACAATCATAATGAAAAAGGCAATCCCTCTTGCAGAGATTGCCTTAATAGAGTTCCTTTTATGCTTTTAAGGGACGATCGGCGTTTTAGGGAGTGCTGTTACTCGGGTATTTTCCCCATCTTTCCAGCGTCCTAATTTTCTGAGAACGTCTACACGTTCAAAACGCTTTAACACGTTTCTTTTCTTTGCAGACTTGCTCGATTTTCCGTAACTTGGGTGTCTTGACATGATAACTACCTAATTCCTTACTTAACTTTTGGAATGAACATCGTTTTAGAAAGATCCCCTTCGAGGGCATTGATATGAGGATTGTAGGCTTTAGCTTCCGCTTTAGGCCCAGTTTTAGGTGCAGGGGCTCTGCATCTTTTAGGAGACTTGTTTCTTCTTTCACCTTGCTTGCTGATTCTAACCATGAGAGTAACTCCAAAAAAATCTTTTTTGCGCCTGAGTATATTGAGAAGAGGGAAAAGATGCAAGGATCTTCTTAAAATTCAAGTCAAGGACCTGTGAGTCTAGGATAATACTCTACTTGCAGAATATTTAAAAAAAACGATAAACAGCTCTTCGATTGCTTTATCAATCTATTTTCCTGTGGGTTGTGAACATAAAATCCAACCTTTTTTTTGATATTCAGCAAATTTTTGTTGAAATATCATCTTCTTTTGGGGGTGAGAAACATCTTCGAGTTCATACAGCGTTTTTAACATCTCTGTGGAGGGGCAAGGAGTTGGACAAAGGTTGAAAATGATAGGGCAAAGATCTGTGGTTTCTGTAGAGATGGTAATGAAATCCTCTGTTTGTACAGAATGAGGAAGAAAACTTTCACGAGGCTCTTTCCAAAGAAGGGAGTCTACAAAGGTAAGGGTTTTTAGATCGGGAACAAGAATTTGGATTTTTTCTTTTTTTAGAAAATGAGCAGTAACGATTTTTGTCAGAATCTGTATTTTGGCATTGGCATCTGCTACGGAGAAATAGAAAACTTTTACTTCAGACATGGGTATTCTCTTCAGGAGGTTGTTGGTTTTCAGTAACTGTACCACAAGAAATGATGTATTTAAAAGCGTCTTCTGTAGACATGTCAATAGGTTTTACCCATTTTTGAGAGGTTAAGAGAAGAAATCCAGAGATCGGATGGGGAGCACTTGGGATGAAAATAGCCATTTCTATCTCCGATTGCACTGCGTTGGTTATGCAAGGAGGAGGAGGTCGAGAGACTAACCCAATGGCTAAGGAATCTGTTTGAGGAAACGGGACCAATACGGTTTGGCTGAAGAGTTTTTCTTCCGAAGATAAAGTGACTTTAGCTACATCTTTGGTGAATCGGTAAATCACCCGGATCAAAGGAATTTTTTGTAAAAGGCTTTGTAAGCGATGCAGAAGGTGGGCTACTAGGTATTTTTGCGCTAAAGTTCCTAAAATGAGCGTAAAAAGTGATGCAAATAGAAGAACGAGAATGCGGCTAGTTACAAGTGCAAGTGCAGGATGTGTTTGAGCCCATCTTCCTAGTAAATGTTCGGCAAGGGGGACAAAAGGATCTGTGATTAAATTCAATACTTCTACTAAGAGAAAAATGGTAATGACAAAGGGGAGTAAGCAGATAAGGCCTGTGATGAAATAGCGTTTCATAAAGTATCTGAAGGTTTAGGGGTAATGACTCCGCATGAGATGATATACTTAATGGCGTCTTCTGGTTTCATGTCGACTAAGATGAGTTCTTCAAAAGGGAGCATTAAAATAAATCCTGTTGTGGGATTGGGGGTGTTGGGAATAAGTACGGAAGTTAGCTCTTTTTTACTGCTTCTACAGCAACATTCAGGGGATTGTCTTGCAATGATTCCTAGTACGTAAACCCCGGGTCTTGGAAAGGGGACCATTACGACTTGTTTAAAAGAAGTTCTATCTGAAGTAAATAATGCTTTGATAATTTCTTGGCAGGTTTTATATAAGCTATTTACTACGGGGATTTTCAGTAAAATCTTATCGAATATTTTGACAAAACTATTTAATAAAAGCCATCTCGCTATGATGCCAAGTAAAAGGGCAAGGGCAAACAGGAAGATCAAAACTAAAATGCGGCTGCCGTATCTAGCAAGTTCCTCTTGAGATAATAATAGTGTTCCATTGGGAAATATATTCCAATGGGAGATGAGTCTAGAGGCGAATCCAACGAAAGGTTTAGTGAGAAAGTTGACCAGGAAAATCAATATGGCAATAGTCACGCTGACTGGAAGGAGAATCCCTAAACCTGTAAGAAAATACTTCTTCATGACTGGCTCTTGTTAAAATTCAAAGTATAGGCTTCAAGTTTGTTTGGCAAGGGGGTATTTTTAATTTTTCTCCTTTGTATTGAGTGATGTTATTAAACGTTGAGAATTTATATCGGATCGCTGTAGCATTAACGTGCTGTTAAGAAAGCGTGGAGGCTTTGTAAAGATATGAATTCTATTCAAAATTATATGGATAAGTATAGTAAAGATTTAAATGATTATGGGACCTACTTGTCTCCCTTGGGTACAATGTTGTGTACTGGTCTTTTTGGAGATGGTGTAAATACAACATCTTCCGCTATTTCTGTGGCAATTAATCAACTGGGTTTGAAAACAGCAGATAAGTTAGAGAGCAACAAAAGTCTTGTAAATAGGGCTGTTGCTGTTTTTTCTGCGGTCGTTGTAACGACAGTGGCTCAGAGCTACATCTACCAGGCTAGTGGCAACAATTTTGCTATTACTTGTTTAGTGAACTTGGGTTTGTTTCTCGCTACTTTTAAAGGTGTAGAGTCATCGAATCCAGTAAAAATCATTCCTTATGTTCGTCTTCCTGCAACAATTGCTCTTTCTTGTATGGTAGGAGAAGTTGCTCGTAAAGGATTTATGGCTTTAGGAGTATCAGCTCAAAATATTAATCAAACAGGTGGATTTTTGACGTTACTTGCTGTTTGTAGCGTGGCACTGAACGATATTTTTTATAAAAACACAGCAGCGGCTGCGGGGAATACTTCTGCAAGCACGGGCCCTCGACCCTACGTTTTAAAAGATGTTCAGCAAGAGGTGCGTCAGCTTCCGAGTGGACGTATATTAATTATGCCTAAAAAAGCTGATGAGCCTTCTCAAGGGGCGCAGGTTCGCTCTTTGCAGACTCAAATTCTTCCTGTAAGAACACAATAGTTTCTTTTTCCTATTGAAGGAGGGATCCTCCTTCAATAGGAAATCTATTTTTAAGATTTCATCTATACGTAGTTCCATCCACTTCTAGAGTCCCATTTACCCATTTTGCAAAACCTCCTAAATGGGGAGCTTTTGTGCCGAATATGCTATTAAAAAAACCGATTACACCAAGATCTTTTGTGTAAGGGATTTTTGCGGGTCCGGAAGGGGATTCTAATAGGGGATTTGTATCATTTCCGGATTCTTGATAGAAGTATATATTGGAAGAACATCCTTGATTGGTTCCTCCTTCTCGATACAAACAAGATAAATAGATAGCTGGCAAAATAAAATTCATGCCAAATTTTTTGTAATTTGGATTGGACTGTATCAAAGATGCAAATAAATATGGGGCGGTATTTCCCTCTTGCCATAATATGTTTTCGTTTGCGCAATATTCGTTTGTAGTACCGCAGTTCTGAGTGTACATGATGGGAGCAATGTAATCGTAGCTGTCACTTGTGTAAAGGGCTCCGCATACTTCCTGCCCGGTCCCATTGTAATTAGAGCACGAGTGGGCGATCGTAACAATTATTGTTAGCGGGCAGATTTTCTCATGTCTGAACATGGAATTTTTGTTTTTTTTAATGTAATTAAATAGATTTATGAAATCTATTGCCGTAAATCCGCTAGGTCCTGTCCAAGTTTCTATATCGAAAACCAAGCAGTTGTAGCTGCTGTTTAATTTTCCCGTTCCCTTCCCTGTTAATATTTCCCCTGTGCCACTTTCTATATACCTAAATGATATGCCTGGTTGAGTAACTGCTTCATAAATAGAATAAAGTGCGCCGCTAGATCCCGTATTCCAACTTCCTATGTCGGGATATCCTCCCCCAAAACTTAGTCCCAATAAAAAATCTGTGATCCCTTTCTTGGCGAAATAATTCTTCGCTTCCGTGTACATGTCAGTATTTGTAGTGCTGTTGGTTAAGTTATTTAATACGTCCGTTGCGTTAGAGTATTGATTGAAAAGAAATATAGCATTGAAATTGGAGGCGTCTGGGATCTTGCCGCTGTAGTTGAATGTTCCAGTTGCCTGAACAATATTGCTGGGATCTTCGTAGCCTGTTTGTTTGGCATCGACATAGTTTGCAAAGTATTGGGTTGCAGGAGAGCTTCCTACATAGTTTTCTTGCCAATAAAAATAGCCTCTTATTTCTCCGCCGCTCCACGGGTAATTTGAGTGTGACATAAAACGATCCTTTTTATGGTTTTTTATTTTATTATTTTTTTGTTTATTTGGTTTTCTATTTCTTTATGTTAGCTTTTATTTTTTTAAATTAATATATTTTTTGTCTAGATATTAGTGTGTTAATGCTTAATGTGTTAGGTTTTTTTTCGCTTGCGCTCGATGTTTCGCTTTTTTAAAAAATTACTTAACGCTTATTGCGAAAAATGCTGTAAAATTCGGATTTAACGTGCTGAATACGAGTTTTTTATGGTGAAAAATGCCTTGGATTTTATAGAGAAGTACAATCCCTAAAGGGGGTAGGTGGAAATCTAACATCCGAGAAAACGACGAGTATAGCTCATGTTTATCGTATAAAAGACAAAAAGAATGATGGGTATTTTCGGGGAGAAAATCTTGTTTTCCTTCTGCAGATCGGGAAACTATACAGTCAGCTAGTTGGTCACGTAGACAACTTCAAAAATTACTCTAAGAAATTCTTAGAGAAGATCTCAGCGAGATCTTCTCCTTTTCTTGCTCTTCTTTTTTTGCTCTTTAGGAGTGTGGGAATGGGAAGAAGGATTGGGTTTTTCCCAGTGCGCTTCTAATAGAACTAAGTCTACGCTACGAAGTTTTACTTCAATGGGATCTCCTACGCAAAACCTGGTGGAGGAGTTTCTGCCGAAAAGGGCGTTTCTACCTTCTTCATATACAAAATAATCCCACCCAAGAGCTGAGACATGTAAAAATCCCTCTACGGATAAAGGGGCGAGCTCAAAATGGAGTCCATAAGGTTTAATTTTGGAGATAAATCCTGTGTATTTTCGATTAGGATCTTCCGTATGCCATTCTTTCAAAAGACGTAATTTTTTTAGTGTCTTTACGGTCTGCTCCGCTTTAAAGCTGATCCTTTCTTTGTCAGAACAAAGTTGAGCGATTCTTTCCAAGTCATAATGGGGAGGAAGCTCGTTGAAAAGTAGTCTTTGAATGATGAGGTCAGGATAACGGCGAATGGGGCTTGTAAAGTGGCAATACTCTTCTAAAGATAGCCCAAAATGTCCCACGTTTTCTGGAGAGTAGCTGGCAAGTTTCATACTGCGGATAAAGCCGATAGAAAGCTGTTGCGCAAACGTTGTGGTTTTAGCTTGTTCAAAAAGTTTTTGGATGTCTTTTGAATCGGGCTTTGCAGGAACAAAAAAGCCTAAAGATCTTGCTAAAGCAAAAAAATCTTCGATGTTTTCATCGTTGGGCTTTTCGTGAATGCGGAAAATGACAGGTAGTCCCTGAGATGAAAGCGCTTTTGCAGTGACTTCATTGGCTTTAAGCATGAACTCTTCAACGAGCTGATGGGTGATATCGTATTCGACGATATGGTATGAAGTGGGTTTTCCCTCTGGATCGATATCCAAGACAACTTCTGCGAGAGCAAAATCAATGCTTCCTCTTTCGTAGCGTTTTTGTTTTAAAAGAAGGCAAAGCTCTACCATGAGTTGCAGAGTTGGAAGGTGTTTGCTTTTTTTCTTCCCGTCGAGGACTTTTTTAGCCTCATCATAGGTAAATCTAAACGCGCTTTTAATCGCGGATCTGCGAATTTCATGTTTGAGTAATGTGCCCTTAGCGTCAAAAGTCATGAGAACTGATACACACAAACGAACGACTTTAGGCTTTAAGCTACAGAGGTGATTGGAAAGTTCTTCTGGAAGCATGGGCAGGCATGCTCCGGGAAAGTAGGTGGAATTACAACGGCGTAGAGCCTCTTCATCTAGAGCGCTTTGAGGTCTTACGTAATGGGCAACGTCTGCGATATGAACGCCTAGGTGATATTGTCCTTTACTATCTTTTGTTAGAGAGAGCGCATCATCAAAATCTTTTGCTGTTGTGGGGTCTATAGTAAAAGATTCTTCTTGCGTTAGATCAAGCCTATCTTGATAGTCCTTAGCAGAGACTGTAGTCGAGTATTTTTGTACTTCTTTGAGGACTTCTGGAGGGAATTCTTTTTGTAAGGAGAATTCTTCAGCTGCGGCTATAACGTCTATGGAGGGTTGAGAAATATGTCCAAAATGATGGGTAATTTCACTGAGGATTGGCTTGTTTTGTCCTCCCCAGTCGAGAATTTTCATGATCACTCGGTCCCCATAACGCAAAGCGTGAGAAAATTTTTCTGCTCTGATTTGTCTATGGAGCCCTAAAAGAGGAGAAAAGAGAGAAATTTCTCCAGACGGAGATACTTGCTGCACTAGTCCTGCTAAATGGGAGCGACTTCTTTCTAGAATACAAATTACTTCTCCTTCCGGCCCTTTGTCTTTTTTTGAGGGGGGGAGGACTTTAATTTCGACAAGATCTCCATCGACGGCAGTTTTCGTCAGGTGCTTTACGATGAAAAAATCTTCGGGATGTAATGCCCGATTTTCAGGGACCACAAAGCCAAATCCTCTAGGGTGCATTCGAAGCGTTCCTTTGACCAGAGAAGGGGTTTCTGTAGGTGAGTTTTTTTGATTTCCCTGATAGTGGATTTTAGAAGCTTTGATGAGGATTTCTTTTTCTTGGAGCATGGCGTCAAGAAAAGTTTTTGCAAGCTCTTGTTGTTTGGGTGTGATCTTAAGCTCTTTAAAAAGAGCCGTGCGGCTTGCAGGTACGTAGTCTGGACTAGAGAGGTATGATCGCAAAGTGACGAGTAGAGGATCGATCTTATGAGGTTTTTTTTTCATGGAACCAATTTATGGTAAATAATTCTTTTGTTGGAGGGTTTTTTGTAAAACGCTCGGACTGACATAGGCTTCGGAGTCGATCAAGAGTTGTTTTGCTTGCCTGATGCAATCTGTAGCTGCGCTGATGTATAAGCTGTTTTCTTTGCGTGCGTCGGCTTTGGCTAGAGCTTTTTCATATATTTGTGGATCAGGGGCTCTTACTTGGACTTCATAGGAAAGGACGTGACCATCAAAGAGGTGCAAAGTGGGGAAATGCGTATAGGCATAACTGAAATGCGCTTCACAGATGTTAGAAAGAGTGAAGAGCTTAACATGGTTTTGTTTGAGTTGTTTGATGAGAGGCAAGATCAGTTCATTGGGAGTAAAGATGTGGGAAATGGCTTCCATCCATCCGGCAAATCCTTTGGAACCTTGGATTTGTGAGGGGAGTTGATGAAATAAAAACCAGCTATCTACAGTTCCTTGCTCATATTGTTCTTTCCAGGGGTGTTCTTTTAAAGTTTTTTCTACTTCTTGGATGCTAGTTTGGCAATAAGCAGCAAGTTGCTCTACTAGTTTTTCCCAGTGAAAAAAGAAAAGAACATTACGGATGTCAAAAAAAACAGTTTTAGATTGCAAGAACGAGGGTCCCCTTTTGTTAGACGGCTTCAAGGATATTGTAAGATATGGAAAATTTTAAAGCTGCTTATTTTTGTAGGCTTGCAAAGTATTGGAAAGTAAACAGGCTACAGTCATGGGCCCGACCCCCCCAGGAACGGGAGTAATATGGGAGCATATAGGGGAAACGTGATCAAAATCCACATCTCCTACTAAGGAGGATCCTATTTTATTGATTCCTACATCGATGACAACAGTTCCGGGACGTACCATCTCTTTAGTGACAAATCGAGGTTGGCCAATAGCTGCAATCAAAATATCGGCTTCTTGGCAAAGCTTGGGGATATTGCAAGATCTACTGTGGACTAAGGTGACCGTGGCGTTGCAAGAGGGGAACTTTTGCATGAGAAGAGCTGCTAGAGGTTTTCCTACTATATTACTTCTGCCTAAGATGACAACATGTTTTCCTGCAACTTCAATAGAAGAATGAGTGAGAAGTTTGTGAACTCCTTGTGGGGTACAGGGTATGTGCCCGCCACGTTCTCCTAAAAGTAATTTTCCCATATTAAGAGGATGAAAACCGTCGACATCTTTACTTGGTAAGATGTGTTCCATGAGAGCAAAAGCTGAGAGATGAGAAGGAAGCGGGAGCTGCACTAAAATTCCATCGATGAGAGGATTTTCATTTAGCTTATTTAAGATGTCCAAGACCTGTTCTTTAGAGGCTGAAGAGGGAAGTTCTTCATCCCAAGAGAGGATTCCTACTTCTGCACATTTTTTCTTTTTGATCTGGATATAGACTTTAGAAGCTGGGTCATCTCCGACGCGAACAAAAGCAAGCCCAGGTTTTCTTCCAGACAAAGCGGCAACTTCTTGTGCGATTTCTTTTTCTATTGTTTGTGCAATATGTTTTCCGTCGATGATTTTCATGTGTAAATCCCTTGAACAGAGTTTAGCATATTTTGATGAATGTGAGCATTTGAAGCAACTATGCTGCCGCTATGTAAAGGAAGGCGCGCCTTCCCTTCATAGCTGGAGATGACTCCTCCTGCTTCTTGGACCAAAAGCATGCCTGCAGCCATATCCCAAGGTTGGAGTTCTATTTCAAAAAAGGCGTCAAAACGCCCAGCTGCTACATAAGCAAGATCTAAAGCGGCAGATCCAAGCCTTCGAATATGTAAACCTCTTCGTAAAAAAGAAAGAAGGGGATCAATACACTCTGCGGGCCTGTCTTGTATGTTGTAAGGGAATCCTGTCGCTAAAAAAGCTTCATCTAAAGAAGTTTCTTTGGATACATGAATGGGAGCATTATTTAAAAAAGCTCCTTTGCCATGCTCTGCGATGAAAAGTTCTCCGGACATGGGTTGAAAGATTACTCCTGTCAGTACTTTTTCTTTTGTACAAGCAGCGATGCTCACAGTGAAAATTGGTATTTGATAGGCAAAGTTTACTGTTCCATCTAAAGGATCAATTACCCAGAAAATTTCAGGATCAGTTTCTGGGTTGGGATTTCTGGAACCCTGTTCCTCTGCTAAAAATCCATGACTGGGAAATCGGTTTTGTAAAAAAGAGATAATCAGGTTTTCAGAGAAAATGTCGCACTCGGTAACTAGGTTTTTTTTCCCTTCTTTGGAAGAGATTTGATGCGGCTTTGCAAAGGAGTTTTTGAGGAAGGAGCCTGCTTGGGTAGCTATTTCTATTGCTGATTTTGTAAAATCTGAAAAAGTCACGAAGATTCCTTTGATGGGGAAAACCAGTTTTTTATTCCCTGTTTTTTCAAGTAGACAATAAGAGATAGAGGGCAAGTAAACCATAAAAAAGCGTATATAGCATCTAAAAAAGGCATAAAGACTAAATCGGATAGTATGAGAGAAAATGTGAAGGGAATTTCTTGATGCCAAACGGCTAGCAGAAGCAAACTTGCGGAAAAAAAGAGGGAGAGTAAAGCACTATAGAAAGAAAGGGCGAAGGGTTTATCTTCAAAAAAATGTCTTTTTTGTCGAAAAAGAAAAAAGGCGACTAAAACATGGACGCAAGCAAACCATCCAAAAGGAAATTGAGAGGAAAGGCAGTCCAGAATAAGCCCGCAAAGTAGGCTGATCCAAAGCGATCGATGGAAAGAAGTCCTGTGAAAGACGATCGCTAAAAAAGGGGCAAAGGCCCAAACCTTAGCTTGAGGAAATAGCGCTGTTCCCCAGAGAACAAAAGCGAAAGCTAAACAAAAAGGGATCCAAAGAGGCAGAGATCTCATGGAAGGGGTTTCCTAGGAGCCAATTGGCAAATTTCTTTGATAATTTCCTCTTCTGTTTTTCCTCCCATGTGGATGATGTGAGAGGCTATACGTTCATAGATAGGTTCTCTTTCTTGATAGATTGTCTCAAAAGAATGTTCCGGTTTTTCAGGGTCAAAATAATGAGGAATATCACCCGATAAGATGCGTGTTTTTAAGATGAGCTTTGGTGCTTTTAAGTAGATAAAAGTTCCTGCCTCTTGCAATCTTGTGACGTTTTCAGGGTCGAGAGCAAGTCCTCCTCCTAAAGAAACGACACATTGTCTTTTTTGTAAAAGTAAAGAGACTGCTCGTTTTTCTAGCTCTTGAAAGAAAGAAAAACCGTGTTTCTTTGCAATCTCTCGATAAGGCAATACTTGATGATACTCTGCTGTGTATAGCTCTTCTACTAAATGATCCGATTCAACAAATTCCCGATGTAGCTTTTGTGCCGCTTTCATTCCGAAATAGGTCTTTCCACATTTTTTAAATCCAAACAAGAGAATATGTGACATGTTTTTGCTCTTTAGTGTTTTGAGAAAAGCCCCCATTTAGGTGCCACTAGCTCGATTAAATCTTTTGTCTTCATTACAATGGATTCTGTAGGAAGACCACAGTTAAAAGCAACACTGCTTCCTTGTTTAATTTCTTCATCAAAAAATGTATCTAGTCCTAAAAGAGGTCCGAAGGGGGGAACTCCTCCTATGATCAAACCAAAACGTTCTAGAATGACAGCGGGATCTTCGAATTCACATTTTTCTCCTACGAGATCTGCTACTGCTTTCATATCGAGTTTTTGATGGGAAGAAATGTTAAACTGATAGTTTTTCTTGCTGTTTTTTCCTCGAAGTAAAATGGATTTTACGCCCTCTTCTAGCTTGGTTCCTCGGACTCTTGCTGAGTCCTCCGATGTAGGAGTGTGTTCGTGAGTAAGATATTTGTACTCGATCCCTTTATCTTTCATCAACCGGATGATTTCATTGCGGATGTTCTCTCCTCCAAAGAAGATGTTAGCTTTTAAACGATGCCCTGCAATTCTTCTTGGGTCAGATGGAAATAGAGAAGTCTCTCGGATGTTTTTTAGTTTCAGTAAAGTCATTGTAAGGCGCTCTAACCCCATCCCAAATCCACCATGAACAGGCATTCCGTATCTGAAAATGCTTAAATAGTCTTCAAAGTGACGAGGGTCCATTTCTTTCATTTTCAGTCCTTCTAACATCGATGCATGGGTGTGCCTTCTTTGTCCTCCTGAAGTGATTTCCGTTCCTGCACAGAGTAGGTCAAATGTATTGGTTAGCTCTGGGTCGTTGTCTTTGGGGTAAGCGTAAAAAGGGCGTTTACAAGTTTTCCAGTCGATGATAAAAATCAGATCGGTTCCAAATTTTTCTTTGGCGTAACGGCATAGTTCCTTTTCTGCTGCCGGACTTAAGTCCGGTTCGTTTCTTTCATCAACTCCTGTTCTTTCAAAATACAGTTGTTGAGCTTCTGCAAAAGTAAGACGGGGAAAAGGCACATCTTTTGGAGCAGAAACAATCGTTCCTTCTAAAGTGTCGATTTCTGTTTGATGGTGCTTATGCAGGTATTCTACGATGAATTTTAAGCAGTTTTCTTGTACGTCTAATACTTCATGCCAATGTTCGAAAAAGCCCATTTCAAATTCTAGTTGTTTGCCTTCTGTCAAATGTCTTGGAGTATTGGAGTTTTCTGCGCGGAAAAAAGGCATTAAAGCAAAAACCCGTTCGTTGACTCCGACCATGATCTGTTTGTAAAGCTGGCTGCTTTGGGCCAAAGTAGCAGTATGGCCAAAATAGTCGACGGAAAAGAATTCGGATCCCCCTTCGGAAGAGGCTCCAATGAGGTTCGGGGCAAAATATTCTATTGCTTCGACCTGATCGTGCATGAATAAGCGATATGCGTGAGCAATCGCTGCTTGAATGCGAAATACGGCCGCAAGTTCTCTGTTGCGTAGAGCGATTGGGCGGTGGTCTAAGATGAAATCCAGATCTGTCGGGATTTTAGGTTTATAGTATTCAATCGAAGGAGGTTCTAAGATCTCTACTTCGATTTCTACTTTTGGATGGATGAGCTCGAATTTTAGATCTGAAGAAGAGGCGATCACTTCTCCCTCTACAGAGAGAATAGAGCCCACTTGTAGGTGGGAGATCTTTTGGATCTGCACCTTGTCGTCTAAAACGACTTGGATAAAGCCCGATCTGTCTCTTAAGATTAAAAAGTGTAGTTTTCCTAAAGAGCGAATGGTGTTAATCCATCCGCGAATACGAACAGTTTGCCCAACGTGTTCTTTCAGCTGTTTAGCGATGATCCGATTCATATGCACTCTCCCAAAAAATTTGCCCGACTATAGCAAATTTCCCGAAACAGTGCATTCAGAATTTTATTCGACTTTGCGAGGAGTCCTTCTGAGACTTGCCATTTGACGCTTTAGTTTTTCGAAAAGATCGTCACAGTAGGTAGTCGTTTTCGTAAAGTAATAAGAACAGCCATTGGAAAAGTTTGTCCAAACTCCTTGGATTTTTTCTGCGATCCAACGTAAAGCGTTTGAAAGTTTTGTTGTCCAGGTTCTGGCTGCTAATGGTTTTATAGCAGGAGGCTCTTCAGGAACTATCGTAGGTGCGTCTGTAGGTGCGATAATTTCTTCTTCTTTTGCTTTTTCTACTACTTCCTCTGGAGGAAGAGGCGCTGAAGGCTCTGGGTGCTCATCCGCTTTTTCTTCTTCTTTTAAAGAATCTGCATCATCTACAAGCGGAGAATCTTTTTCTTCTTTACGAGATAAGAAGTTAAGAGATTTTGTTCCGAAAGCGTGAATCCAGTATAGGCTAACTCCTGCAGCAAGAGCCAGTAGCGCTACTTTCTGCGTTGTTGGATCGCTTGCAATTTCAAAACCTCGGCCAAATATTTTTCCTGCTTGTTCGAAGGTCTTGCTGATAGGTTTCATCCAGGGAGAAACGTCTCGGATGTAAGGGCACAGGTCTTTGTCAGCTTGAGAAAGAGCGTTATATCTTTGCCATTCCATAGAGTATGGAAGCGGATCTTCTCCATCGCTTGGCTGCATATAGATATCTGAGGCCGGCGAAGTATTAGCTGGAAGCGGAGCTGGACAAGAATTTTTTAAAGTAGACCATTTCCATACCGCTGCAGCAACTCCTGTGAGATACTTTACATAGCCAACTTTAGTTGTGATGTTTTCTGCATGGGGACATCGTTGAGTTAAGTCTTGAGGGTGTTTTTTTAACCACTTGAGAGCTTCTCTTCTTTCATCCTTGGAAAGGGATTCGTTTGCGGCTTTATCTGTGTACGATTGATGTAGCGCTTCATAGCTTTTAGGATATTTTTCTAGCCATGCTTTAGCTTTATCTGCAATCTCTTTATCTAGCTCATTGTTTTCCGCTTGCTGAGCAAAAATTGCGTATTGCTTTTCATAGTCTGCAGAATGATTTTCGAGCCATGCTTTAGCAGCTTTTGTAGTTGCTTCATCGAGTTCTGGATTTTTTGCCTGTTCAGCGTAAGTGTTGTACGTTTCCTCATACGCTTTTTGCGCTGCATTATCTTTTGCTAAGGCGTCTTTTACTTCATTCGTGCCGTTAGTGCACAAATCTTTGATTTTAGAGTAAAACATCGCTGTTTTCGTAAAGTTGTAGCTTTCTGAAACGTAAGGATGTACGTAATTTGTATAGTTGCTCTTTAGGCGATCTCCTAAATGTTCAGCATTTATATACAGTCCTTTGAAGGTCATCGAGAAAAGACCTGCGATGACTGTAGATGTTTGGATCAGAGCTTGAACTGGATAAGATTTGACAGTGGCTTGTGTTGTGTCAGAAGCTGTTTTCAGGTAAGAGGCGATTGCTGATTGTATAGGAAACGCTGCTGCCGTTAAAAGACCAATTCCAAAATATTGCGCTCCAGAACATGTGAAATCCCAGGCTCGTTGCGCGATTTCACAAGTTGCACGAAAATTTTCCGAAGATTCTAGGGTGTCTACAAGAGATTTTCCTTTTTCTCGGACTTTTGTTTCCAGATACCAACTACCTAATGCTGTAATAGCAACACTTGTAAGAACGGGAACAATTGCCTGATCTATCCCTACAGTTCTGTACATTTTACTGGTTAATAAATAGAATCCGATGAAGCTGGAAACGTGGGCTGCTCCCCATAAAGAGTTTTGATAAAGAAGATTGGGAGTTGTCTTTTTCATGTCGTATTTTTTTGTCGGAAACAGAGAGTAGGCGTAGGTCCCAATTTTTTTAGGAAGACCAGAGAGTTCTTTATTAATACTTGTTCCTGCTGCATAAGCATGTCTTCCGATAGGCCATACTAAAGCGGCAGTAGCTGTCCACGCAAACGCGTTATGAATATCTGCAACCGGCAGAAGGAAGTTTGTGGCTTGTTCTGGATCTAAGCAGTTTTTTATTAGGTGGGGCGTTAAGACAACAAGACCTGTTATTGCAGCGCCTTCTAGGGCATATCCGGCCGTCTTCCAAAGGAATTTGGAAACTTCTTGGCTTGTCGTAGTTGGTGGGGCCTTTGTCGTTTGGGCTGTAACTGATGACATATGTCCTCTATTCTTGTTCTTTAAAATTTATTATATTTATTTTCTCGTACTATCTCTCTACTTTACAGCTAGAGCATGATGCGTTGCAGTTCTAGCAATTCGTTTGCATCAGGACCTGCTACCGGATGACCTGCGCCAGCAATTGGGAATATTTGGATCCCTGTATCTACTAGTTCAAGTCGCAATTCCCCGATTTCAGCGGGGGTTAGCCCTCTAAGGGCATTTCTTTGCGCCGGGGTGAGCTTTGGTAGAGTCTTGGCTGGGTCGTTCAAGAATGCTGCTTTAGTAGCGACAGGTAGCCCATTTACCCAGGCTTGAGCGTTTGCTGTCAAATTTGCTATATTTATTGGTCTGAAGTCTTCTCCTAGCCGCAGATCTCGTGGTTGGAAGTAGGAGAGGGTTATTTGATTGCCATCAAAAATACCATCTAACGTTTTTTCCCAATCTTCAACGCGAGGTTGCCAATTACTTTGAAGGCAAGGGGGGAATGCTCTATTAAGCTCTGCTATTTTATCTCTGTACTTTGTGTCTACAATTGCCTTGGCTTTTTCCAGGTTGTTCAAGAATCCTGAGACTAAATCCATGGTTGATTTAGGTGCTTCCATGTTTTCTAAATCGTTTCTTAGCTCTTTGGTCAAAGTTATTTGGTCTTTGTACAATTTGCCAGTTTCTTGGAGAGCATGAGCTTGCGCCAGTAGGACAATAGATGGTCTATTTCCGAAAGCTGCTGGGTGCGCAGGGGTTTCAAAGCGATAGTCTAATTCTTGAAGCTTCAACTCGAATGCCTTTATAAGGAGGGATTCGGCTTTGAATTTATTCATAGGATCGGTATTAAGCCTTGTTAAGTCAGTTTTTAGTTGCGTAATTTTTTCGTTAATCGCGTGCATAATACGGCCATGTCGTATATTTATTTCATCATCGTTTGCTGCTCTGTTCAGATTTTCATATAATGGTCTTAATATATTTCTTTTCAGCACAGGGAAGTAGTCGAGTAGATCTTTATAGTTTTCGCTGATGGATGTTTTTAGCTGATTGACCAAAGTTACAACATCATCCAGAGTCGTAGCCTTTTTCAACGCTGGATTGAGCTCTCTTTGAGGTGGGCAGTAGTAGCGGTATGCAATATGCGCCGTTACCGCAGCTGCAAGTAGGGGGATTGCTCCGTATTTCAAGATCGATGGAATAGAGAGTTCTGCGTATCTTCCCGCATTCCCCCAAAGAGATGGAGGGGTTGTGCTTACAGGGTCGGAAGAAATAGTTGGAGTCTCACTCTCTGTTTGTATTTCAAAGGTAGCAGATTTTTTTAGCGCTGCTACAAATGTTTGATCCCACCACGTATAAAGTTGATCTCCTATCGATGGACTGTTAGGTTCTACGTTATTCCAATAGTCTGAGAGGGATGTTGGGATTTGAGTAAACTGCGTCCAGCGATCGCCCCAAGTTGTAGAGGTTTTAGAAAGGTCTGTAGGAAAATAAGTCTGCCAGTCAGTAAATAAGTTTTTTTCAGTTGCAGCGGCCTTTTGAAGATCTTTCAAATAGTCTGAAAAAGAAATCATGGTAAGCGAGGTTCCTATACAGGCTAGGAGATCGCAAAGAGGACCTGGTTTTTTGATCGTTTCTTGCACGTATTTTGTAATAGGTTGCATGACACGAAATTTCCCGATCGATTCAGCTGCTTTGGCAGCTCCAACAACGAGAGCTGAAGATACAACGAGTTTTTGGAAGTCGAAAAACCCTACAGCTCCAGCAGTGACTTTCGCTACGGTGACTGTCATATTCGAGAAAAATAAAGCGGTGTTGGCAGTCCATTTAGCGAGTTCTTCGATTCCTGGATCTATAGCAGGAGTATTTGCCCAAGTTTGTAAATTCTTGGGGAAATTGGTTAGAGTAGAGGGAAGCGCGTTAACGGCTCCTTTAGACCAGCTGTCGGGAAGGAAGTAGTAGGTCGCCGTGATTCCTAAGGCTAGAAGCCCTATGTGTTTTGTGCGAGCTGAGAGTTTAGTCGTTTCTTTAAGAAACTTTTCCCATTCAGCAACACGTCTTTTGAATGGACTATTGGGAGCGTTATTTTGCGGGACTCTTTCTACATATTGAACATAGTAGGGAATAGCGCTCAAAGCTGCCCCGTAGGCAGCTCCCGGTAGAATCACGACAGCTCCGGCTAGAGCTCCTGCTGTAGTTAATTCTAATGTTTGTTCTCTGCAATATCCTATAGCAAGTCCGATTGCAGCGCCTTTTAACACAGGAGATGAGGTGAATAATGCTTTTAGGCATTTGTAGTAAACGCTGTCTTTATTAGGGGGAATAGGTGGTTTAAGAGAGTAAATGTCTGCTGGCTCATTTATCATAGTCTATTTTCATCCTAATATTTTAACGATTCTAAAAAAATGTATTTATTAATGCAAAAGGTGGTTAAGAGCATAGCAGTTCGGTGCAAATTGTTTAATTAAAATAAACTTTTCTCAAAGATTTATCTGTTTTCAATAGAGATTTTTGAAGTGGTAGGTCGCTGTTTCATGTGTTGCTCACAGAATGATACTATGAATGCGATTATTTTTAAACCATTTTAATTTAGTTTATTAGGCATTTAATATTTTCGTATTTGTTATGTTTGTTTTATGTTTTAATGTTTTTTGAAATAAGCGGAAGAAATAGATGTTATGCAAAGGATTGATAGAACCCTAGGAGCCCAGAAAAGTATTCTTCTCGTTTGTTCGGCGGAAGAGAGTCCTGCAGTGATAGGTTTTATTAAAGATTTAGCTAATGCTGAGAGATAAAAAGTTCCCATTCCAAAAAGCATGGCAGAAATTGCTACGAGTTGAATGGTGTATATTTTTTCAGAAGATGGGGGATTGTCTTTTAGCAGAAGATCTGTAATGGGGCGCAATTTTGCGTACACAAAAGCAGTCCCTAGTGTGGAAAAAATATAAGGAAAAATTGTCTTACCTAATTTGCAGATGGTGGCAACTCTTTTTTCTACTTGCCATTCTCTATATTGTTTTTTAAAAAAACGAGTGACGGAGTTTCGGCTTAAAGCTACAAGGGCTGTATCGGTAACAAGGGCTACTGTTGCTCCTGAGAGCATTCCTATATACAAACTTTGATCCATAACAAAAGAGATCCATATGCCCATGATTGCGCCGCAGGTAAGGGATTTGGCTTGGTCGGAATCTTCTTTTAGATGTTCAATGGCAAGTTTGTGAATGAAAAGCGCAGCTCCGGTCATCGAGAAAGCGTTTAATAAATTTAAAGACAAAGGTATGTTGCTAGCCTCTAAAGAAAGGGGAATGACAAACGCCGTAAATAGATCGACAAACATCCGTTTTAAATCTTCTTTTGTTTGTTGAAGCAAAGAAGAGAATAAGGAAAAAGCTTGTTTAGCTTTTTCAAAACATTGTTCGCTAGTTGTGGAGAAAGATATGTTCGGAGCGGTGAAAATATCTTGAGCTACCGTATGGATTGTTTGATTGATTTCCCTTTGAATATCTTCAGTTACCAGATTTATGAGGTTGTAAGTAAAGGGAAGGGGGTGTTCGTAGATTTTTCTGCCCACCTCATAGGCGTCAGCTAATGTTTGTAGTGCGTTGCTGTTAGATGGCTCTGCTGGTGGTAAAGTGTTGTATGCTGTAAGGAGGAGCTGTTTTGTGTATTTTTCTGCCGATTCTAATTGCTTAGGTTCCCAGAGAGTAAGCTGTCTTGCGCTAAAAGGAGCTATTTCATAAGCCATGTAACTGCTTTTTTGAGTTTGTTTTCAGGCAAAGGGATAGTGTTTTTACTATTTAATCTTCAAGATTTATTAAAGAATGAAAAGAAAAAAGCCAGACTCTGCAAGAGCCTGGCTTTAGATTATCTGTGTCTTTTTGTCTTAAGATAAGACTGTTTTATAGTAGTTTTGTCCCAGAGTAGGGTCTTGCAACTGCTTTTGAGTTTGGAGATCTCGATCTTGAGCCGGTTGTTGGACTCCTAGATCTGGAGCGTCTGGTTGCATTTATTGATTCTGATGATCTATCGGACCTGGTTCCTGTATTGGCATAGATCGGAAGTTTTGTCTGTTCAGAAGGTCTTTGTATGTTTAGATCTTTTTTGGTTGCAGCTGTGGGAATTGTAGGAGCTCCTTTAAAGAGCGAATATCCCAACATCGTAACCAGTAATCCTGCCCCTGCATAAGCTACAGGAGCTTCTGCAAATTTAGTAACAATGTGCGTTTGTAACTCTGGTGACTGCGCAGCTAAGCTAAGGTATGCGACCACTGGATAGTGAATATGAGAAATGCAAAAACTAACAAGGCTTGTAGCTAAGGATAAAGCACCTTTCATTTGATAGAGTTTCCAAAGCAATTGAAACTGAGATCCTGCAGCCATAACTGTTGCAAAAGCTATCCATGGGTTGTTTGTAGCCAAGGTTGTTAGGGTGTTAAAGTGATATCCTACACCGACTACAAGCGCTGCTGTCATTATGGTATTAGCAATGCGGATGTACGGTTTGAGGGTTTTTTCGGCTGAGGCATACATCTTTTTAAAAGGCGCTCCTACGTAGTTTCCTATTGTATCGATTGCAAGTTTGGAAACGGCTCCGGCAAGAGCTCCCATCTGAGGGTCTTGGCCAAATAATAGGGAAACGCCTGCGCCTATAAGTCCCCCACTAGACAAGGAGCTGATAGCGGGCATTTTGGAGCTTAGAAAGTAGGGGATAATAACCGAGGCTGCAAGAGCTGCAGCGGGCCATGGGCCTTCTGCGGTTTTTCCGGAAGTGACGTCTTTTGGTAGTTCTGGTAGCTGTAGTAGGGAGAAAATGGTAGGAAGGGAGGTTTTGATCCAAGGAGCTGCAGTAGTTGCCATGGTGGAGACTACAGCTGCGACCTTACCTATCGTAGTTTCTGGCCCAATACATGTGTCATAAGCTGGATTTGAGGTGTTTGAGGGGTCTTTAGCGGTGCCGTTAAAATACTGCTCTTGGATCTTTCCTGAGCAGTTTTGCCCCCAAGTTTGCGCGCTTGCAAAAAAAGATTTTACAGATTCCGTTGTAGACGTGCAAATACCTGTAATATCGTGCTTACAGATATCGAATAGAGAATTAGGTGTGCCGTTTATTGCATCAGTTGACATTTGTTAAGTCTCCTTTTGTTGTGATGCGTTGATTTTAGCACTTATTAATTATAATATCAATTATTACGTAACTTTATAATTTTGTTTACTTAGTGAAATAAATGTTTATATTTCTTTCGTTAAAAGATTTTTTTAAAAACCGAGAAAATCTATTCGTTAGAATTTTTTCACTAAAAAAGAGTCTTCTGCTATCGCCAGAAGAGTCTTCGATATTGATAAGCAAGCAGGGCTGTTCCTGTTGCAAGTAGGGTCCCAATCCCTGTATAGAAGTAAGGTGAGCTGGGTAGATCATCTGAAGATGGGGTGGGTAGCGTCGCGAGGCTTAAATAGGCGACAGCAGGTAGTAGCGCGTGAGGGGCTACTGTGTTGATCGTGCTTCTGCTCCAACTGCTTAACCCGTAGAGAATAGTGACGGGAAACAGGCTTAAAAAAGCAGGGGATGTTAGCGTGTTAGCTGCTTCATATTGGAATAACTCTGTTGTTTCTCCGACAAATTGTCCTGTTAGTAATCCAAGAGCTGCCATTACTGTTAGAGCAAAGGGTAATCCATTTCCGAATGAATTTACTCTTTCTTGTAGACCTCGATTGCTAAGGTATTTGAGGTAGAGATTTTCTAAGGGGAAGAATGTAAGGGTGTCGATGGCCATTTGAGCGGTGCTGCCTTTTAATGCTCCTAAAATTGGGTTTTGTCCCCACAAAACTGAAGCTGCAGCCCCAATAGCCGCACCTGCGGGAAGGGATCTTGTTAATTGTTTTTGTGTTAGGCCGAAAGCTGGCAATGCGAAGAAGCTTACTGCAGAAGCTGTGATAATACTTAGGGATGTAGCTATGCTTTTCACGCTACTCTTAGTTTGTTCTGGTAAAGCGGTTACGTTGAGATAGGGGTATGCGTTAAACAAAGAGGAAAGTCCGGTCTGCCCTACAACAAATAAAGACGACAATGTAGTCTGTTTCATAGATTTTTTTATTTCTTCCCAAGCAGGACCCGTTGCTCGATATATAGCTGGAGAGCACTCAGTGAAGTTGCAGCATAGGAATTTGTCTTTGGTTATGGTTGCGTGTAATCCGCAATCGAATAAGGGAATTACGCATCCATCTACTATGGTGGAGTTGCTGGATTGGGCATAACAGGTTCCTTCGGTTATTCCGAAATAGCCTTGGAGCTTTTTCGCTGCGCTATTACCCAGTTCCGCTGTCTTGTTATACGCTACGTCTCGAACGTATTTTGATGTGTTTTTGGCTACTTCTGTGCTGTACGTTAGATCTTCTATAATCATTGAGGTATTTTCAATTCGTGAGTTCACTATTTTCATAAGCTTTATTGCATTAGTTTCAGTTTCTTTATAGAGTGCTAATGCATTTGTCTGAATGGACTGCCATGCTCCGAGGATGTTTTTTCTGAAAAGCACTAATTGGTGGAGTATTTTGGCTGTTTCTTTTTGTAATTGACCAGATTTGGTTTTTGCTTTAGTCCTAACGGTAGCAATTTGTTGCCCGATGTTTGTTTCTTCTAGAAATTCTGTGGTTTTTACTGAGATTAATTCTAAGGTTTGATTTTCTAAAGAGGGCGTGGAGGCGTTTATTTGAAACTGATTAGCCTCAAATACTTCTTTTGCGACGGTGCTTGCTAAATTTCTAGCGGATTCAACGATTTGTGTTGTGTTTGCGTTGTTGTAAGCGCTGTACAATGAACTAGTGATATTTGATAGCATTGAGAACATGATGTTTTCTTAACCTCTATTTCATTGATTAATTGCGTTTTTTATCTTTAAGTTTTTTGCCGTATTTGAGTTTTTATGTGCGCTAGTTTTTTTAACCGATGGAGGTGAAGAGCGGGGAGATTTTATTTATGAAGCCCGTGAAGTCACGGGCTTCATAAAATTAAATTTATCTTTTTTCTTGAGAATTTTTCGGTGATGGGGTGGCTAAGTCTGTTAAAACAATCGCTGTTATTGTTCCTGCGGCAGCAGCACTCAAGAGTGCAAATGCGAGGTTAGTTGAATCTTTATCGACCATAAGAGGTTGTACTGTCTTCATGACCTTATCTATTGCTTTAATGCTAAGCCCCAGGGTCATCAAATATCCTCCAAGAGGAAATTTTTTAGAGGGAAACTCCGCCATGCGAGTGAGGACCTTAGCTGGAGATAGGTAGTCAAAGGCGTTGACTAGCGCTCCTGTAGTGGCAGAACCGACACCAATAAATACTCCGGGATGTATAGGAGCTGTTCCTAAAGCTTCCTCGGCAGTTGTTGTTTGGTTAAGGTCTTGAGCTAAGGCATTAGTCAGAGGTTTTGCTAGGGCGACTCCGGTTCCTATGGCAACAGCGGTATCAAATTTTTTTCTGTTTTCTTTGCTTTCATTAAGACTGTTAATTCCGTAAGAAAAAAGTCTTTGAGAAATGGCTGCTACCGTTGCAATAAGCATACGGGGAACTCGGGGATCGTTTGGTGACTTACTCTGCGTGTAACCCATGGCAACAGTGGCTGCTGCTGCAAATGCGGCGGTTTCAATAGTTGCAAACATAAAATGTTGTCTCCGGGTACTTTTTTTGGTCTTTATTTTATACGATTATTCATTAAAAGAAAATACGTAACTTATTTCTTGTCTCTCTATATATTTTAAAGATACGTCTTTAATATTTTATTTTTACAGGTCGCTAAAATCTTTTTTAGTTAGTATGTGTGGTTCTCCCTCAGATTTAGCTACTAAAACAGCGCAGCAGGTGTCGCTAAGTACGTTAACTGTAGTGCGGCACATATCTAAAATACGATCCACCGCCATGAATAGAGCTATCCCTTCAGGAGGGAGGCCAAACGCTTTCAAAATGACGACAATGGCGACCAAGCTAGCGGCGGGAATGCCCGCTACTCCCATGGAAGTGACAAGAGCTAAAAGCACGAAAATAACTTGAGCTGAGAATGTAAGCTCTATTCCATAGACTTGTGCGATAAATAAGGCTCCAACGCATTCATAGAGGGCAGATCCTGCCATGTTAAGAGAGTTCCCCAGGGGAACGACTAAACTACAGATTCGGTTAGATACGCCGGCTCTTTTCTCTACGCATTCAATGGTTATAGGAAGAGTTGCAGAAGAGGAGCTGGTCGAAAAAGCTGTGATTAGGGCAGGGGCCATAGCTTTAAAATGCGTAATAGGGTTTAGCTTTCCAATGTATTTTAAAAAAAGAGGAAGAACAACCAGGCTAAAAAGCAGTAGCCCAATAAGTACTGTTATAAAAAATACTCCTAAGGAAGCTAGCGATTTGTATCCCGTAGTAGCCGCTACTTTAGCAACTAAGCAAAAGACCCCCAAGGGAAGGCATTTCATGATGATATGTGTGATTTGAATCATCGTTTGAAAGAGCCCTTGAAAAAACTGTTGGAGAGTTTGTGAAGTGGAAGAGGGTACTTTAGAAAGAGCATATCCAAAGAGAAGTCCAAAGAAGATGAGCCCTAACATATTTCCTCGAGCTAAAGCATCTAGGATGTTGGATGGGATGATGCTTAGGAGAAGTTGGGAAATTCCCATTGCTTCATGAGCTTCTAGTTGAGCTCCAATTGAGGGAAGATTTTGTGATTCTAGAGACTGTTTTAATGCTTCGGAATGCCCTGGTTGGAAAATATGGACGCAAAGAAGTCCAATTAAGACGGCAGAAAGGCTTGTGATTATATAAAAAGCTAAAGTCTTGAGCCCGATTTTTTTGAAAGAGGCATCCCCTCCAATGCGGGAAATTCCAGAAATAATAGAGGAAAGAACTAGAGGAACGACGATGAGGGTTAAAGCATGGATGAAAAGAGTCCCCAAAAGGTCGAAAATACTGTAATATGAAATCCCGAAGATTTCAGCCTTCGTGCCTGTTAAATTCCCCACAATAAAGGCTAAGACAATAGCCGCAAAGACTTTCCAAGGGCTTTTGTTTTTTTTTGAAGACATGAAAACTCCTATAGTTAAAGGGCGCTAAGTGTAAGAAATATCAAAAGAGAAATCAACTTTTTTTGCTGTTTTTTATTTAATTTTACGTAATGCTACTCTGCAAAAACGTGAGGCAATTATGCGTTACTGCGAAGAGATATTTGAAACAAAGCGAAGAAAGACGAGAGAAGTGTTTGTCGGATCTGTAGGAGTTGGGGGAAATAACCCTATTAGAATCCAGTCAATGACGACCTCTAGTACACGCGATGTCGAGGCTACCGTATCGCAGATTCTGCGGTTAGAACAGATGGGGTGCGAGATAGCACGTGTTACTGTGCAGGGTATAAAAGAGGCAGAAGCCTGTGAAGCTATTGCAAGCAGCCTTATTCAAAAAGGGTGTAAGATCCCTTTAGTAGCAGATATTCATTTTTATCCGCCAGCTGCCATGAAAGCGGTAGAGTTTGTGCATAAAATACGGATCAATCCAGGAAATTTTGCAGATAAAAGAGCTCTATTTATTCAAAGAGATTACGAGGAAAGTTCTTATCAGGCAGAACTGGCAAAAATTGAGGACACCTTCGCCCCTTTAGTGGAGAAATGCAAAACCTTAAAAAAATCGATGCGTATTGGTACCAACCACGGCTCTTTATCTGATCGGATTATGAATCGGTATGGGGATACTCCTCATGGGATGGTGGAATCGGCCTTGGAATTTACAAGGATTTGCCGTAAATACGACTTTCATGATCTGGTTTTCTCTATGAAATCTAGCAATCCTCTCGTGATGATACAAGCCTATCGGTTGCTTGCCGCCGAGATGCTGCGACTTGGTTGGGATTACCCCTTTCATTTGGGAGTCACAGAAGCTGGAGAGGGGGAAGATGGGCGGATCAAGTCTTCTATCGGGATTGGATCTCTTCTTCTTGATGGAATCGGAGAGACAATTCGAGTTTCTTTAACGGAAGATCCCTGGCAGGAAATCGATCCTTGTAAACGGTTGATTTCTTGGGCAAATAGCAAAGTTCATCAAAAAGGAGCTTCTTTTCTGCAAGAAGTGAGAGATCCGTATTCTTGGCAAAAATCTCCTTCTTTGATTAAGCCTCCTTTGCATTCAGATGGATCTGTTTTGGTGAAAATTTCTCAAGAAGAGGCTTTGCATGAAGACTTTTTTAAAGGATGGGACTTGCAGGCAATTGATAAGCCAGATCTTCTTTGGATCCCAGATATTTCCCTTGAGCAGTGGAATCAAACGCCTCAGGCAAAAAAACTACGAGAAGCACGCATTGAAGTTTTAACGCAAGAAAAGGTCGTTTTTCTAGAAGATGCAAAAAAAGAAGCCTCCGCAGATCAGGTGCTTTGGATCCGCTCTGTGAGAGACGAGGATTTGCTGCTTATGCTGGAGCATACACCTAAGTTCTTTGTTTTTTCGGGAGGAGAGGGTTCTTATGCGCACCAAGGCAGAAAGCTTTTTGCTTGGATGCGGGAAAAACAGATAACGATTCCTGTTGTTTTGTTGTTTAGTGCTTTGGACTTGGACTTACATGATGCTTTAATCCATGCTTCGGCCGAATGTGGATCTCTTCTAGTATCTGGGATGTTTGATGGGATTTGTCTGGATATCCGGGCTCCTTTCTTGGAAAGAAAAAAAACGAGCTTTGCTCTATTGCAAGCAGCTCGTAAAAAAGCCACAAAAACCGAGTTCATTTCTTGCCCTGGATGTGGACGTACTCTTTTTGATCTACAAGCTGTTTCTAAGAGAATTCGCGATAGAACATGCCACCTTCCAGGAGTCCGTATTGCTATCATGGGCTGTATAGTCAATGGGCCTGGGGAGATGGCTGATGCGGACTTTGGTTATGTCGGCTCAAAAGCTGGAAAAATCGATCTATATGTAGGGAAGAAATGTGTGGAGAAAAACATCGATTTTCAGGATGCGGATGAGCGTCTAATTGCCCTTATCCAATCTTGTGGCAAATGGGTTGATCCCGTTGTTTGTTAAAAATTAGTGTTTTACAATAATTTTACAATTATTAGTTTGTAAAATCATTAAAATGTTATAATAAGAATTGGAGCGAAAGTGCTTGATTAGCATCAGTAGCTCTACCAAGGCGATTTGCTTACAAGTTTCTCCCTGAAGTTGTTTTTTAACAGCTTGAAGATTTTTGTAGGGTTCTTGCGGTATCATGAGCTCTAATAGAGTTAGGACTTTTATCGTGATCTATAGAATGCGTAAAGTCCCCCTCAGCGTAGGAAAACAGATCGTCTTGTTCTATTTTTGAGTTTTTTAATTGTTACTCCCTAGTAGTAAGAGAGATGATGTCTTAGTGAACATTTTTCCGATTTGGGGGTATTTAAAAAAATACTTTAAAATAGTATTATCAAGCTTAGGAGTGATTTGCTTGCACTTAGGACCTTCTCCTCAAGAGGAGTTGGCGATGGAGTGTGGGGCTTTTGTCCTTAGGGACGAAAGAACAAATCACTCTCTTTTTTTTAGCAGGTCCCTTAATTTAGCAAAGTAGTCCTTTCTTTTTTTCATTTCCCGTTCTTCTCCCCGCTCTTTAGGGTGGTAGAAATTTTGCCTTTCTACATTTTCTGGGAAATAGTCCTGGCCGGAAAATCCCTCCGGAGTGTCGTGGTCGTAGAGATAGTCTTTTCCATATCCCATTTTCCGTAAAAGAGAAGTAGAAGCATTGATTAGATGAGGGGGAGGGGGAAGGTGAGAGGTTTGCTCTGCCAATTTCTGCGCTGCTTGCATGGCCGTATAAGAAGCATTGCTTTTAGGAGAAAGGGCTAGAAAAATAGCAGCTTCAGCTAAGGCAAGATCTCCCTCTGGGGCCCCTAACCTCTCAAATGTTTGCCAGGCCATAAGAGTTATTTGTTGCGCTTTGGGATCTGCTAACCCGATATCTTCTACAGCAATTCTTAAAAGCCTCCTTGCAATGAAATCTCGATCTTCTCCTGCTTGCAACATACGAGTAATCCAATAGAGCGCTGCATCGGGGTCAGAACCTCGGATAGATTTGTGAAGAGCTGAGATCAACTGGTAGTGTTGATCGCCTGAAGCGTCATAAAGAGGGGCTTTTATGCTTAGTAGCTGGGATACTTCTTCTATGGTTAGAGGTTTTTCCGAATGCCTCGATAGTAAACTTTCTACGTTGTTCAGAAGGTGTCTGGCGTCTCCCTTTGCCTCTTGAAGAAAATAGATTTTAGCCTCTTCTGTAAGGTCAAGATGTGTATGAAGAAGAGCTCTTTCTAAGATGTTTTTCAAAGCATCGTCATCTAAAGCCTTTAAGGTAAGGATTCTAAGCCGAGAAAGAAGAGCGCTAGTTAGATGGAAAGAAGGATTTTCTGTAGTAGCACCTATGAGAGAAAAAGTGCCTTTTTCTAAAAAGGGAAGAAGGGCGTCTTGCTGGGTTTTATTTAAACGGTGGATTTCATCGATGAACAAGATGTTTTGTTTATATAAAAGAGGCATGCTTTCGATGTCTTGGATCCATTTTTTGAGCTCGGGGATTCCTTGAGTTGCGGGATGGAGGTAGAACGTTTGCGCTGTAAATGAACGGATGTAGATTCGCGCAAGCGATGTCTTTCCGCAGCCGGGTGGTCCCCACAAAAGGAGGGAAAGAGGGTTTTTATTTTCTAAAGTCGAGGGGATAAGCCCGTGCTGATGGAGAAGGTGATTTTGTCCAAAAAATTGAGAAAGCTGAGAGGGTCTTAGCTCTTCAGCTAGGGGTTTTTTTGTCATTTTCGTGTTTTTGTTCCTCATGAGCTTTTGTTAAGGAAAAAAACCATGAGGGTTTTTTTACTTGGGAAATGATCAGTGGGATTGCACACATGATCAAAAGCCCTCCGCATAAAAAGAGTTTATAAAATAGGGGGCTTCCCATTTCTAAATGGGCCGGAGGCACAAAGCCTATGATGATGGCAAAAACGGAAGCTACTATTCCCATAGAAGATATCATCCAGATCCCTTTATGAGGAAAGGGTATTTTGTAGGCTCTAGTAACATGAGGTTTACTATAGCGGAGGCGGATGGCAGCTAAGAACATTATGATATACATAATCAGATAGCTTTGAGCGCTGAGAACTGTGAGAATCCAAAATCCGCTGCTTATATTGGGCATAAAAAGAAAGATCAAGGAAGTAATAGATACGATGGTTGCTTGGAAAAATAATAGATGTGTTGGAGTTCCATGGGAGTTGAGTTTTTGAAAAAAAGGAGGCAGATTGCCATGTAAAGAAGTAGCATGAAGTCCTTTTACTGGAGAGATCAGCCAGGAATTTACTTCTGCAAGAGCTCCTATAATCAGAAGTCCCCCTAAGATTGGTAATAGAATTGAGAGGTTAAAGGCGGGAAGAAAGCGTTCAAAGGCTTCCATAAGACCTGCTACAAGGCTGATTTCATTAGGAGGGAAAATGTATGCGATAGCAAGGGCTCCTAACATGAGGAGCACAAAAGTTGTAATAGCGGCAAGTGCGATAGCTTTAGGGAAGTTTTTTTGTGGTTCTTTAACATCGCTTGCTAAAGAAGCCGATACTTCAAGACCTGAAAATGCCAGGAAAAGACCAGCTAAAAAAACGATGCTGTTCATAGAGGTGAATTGAGAGACAAAAGAATTTGAAGAAAACGTTAAAAATCCAGGTCTTCCAGAGAAGATCCAAAAAGCGCCAAGCCCTATAATGAAAATTCCAGGAAGGATCGTTCCTAAGATCGCTCCCATAGAACTCACTCTTCCCGAGATTTTAATTCCCATGTAGTTGAGTAGCGTCATTCCCCAAAAACTTACTAAGATCACAGACAGAATATAGAATTTGTTTTCTGCAAGTTCAGGATAGGTAATGTGTGCAAAGGTTGTTGCAACGAAAGAGAGGATGACAGGATACCATGCTACATTGTGCACCCATTGCATCCAGATACTAAAAAATCCCAGACGATCTCCAAAAGCTTCTCGAACCCATATATAGATTCCCCCAGACTTTGGCCAGCCAGTTGCAAGTTCCGCTGAAACGAGGGCGCAAGGAAGAAGAAAGAACAATCCCACGATGAAAAAGAAAAAGAGGCTAGAAAGCCCCCATTGGGCAACGACAGGGAGTGTTCTTAAACTTAACATGATAGATACATTCAACATGGCTAGAATGAAGACGCTAAGAACTCTTCTAGGGGCTTGTGAGGAGAGCATATAAACTGCCTTATTTATAAATTATTTGAACAATAGCTGTTTTTTTTGCGGATATCAATAAGGAAATTTGGCTAATAATAAAAATATCGTTCTAATTTCGAGGTAATTGTGCAGTTAGTGTGAGTGTCGATGCTGCAAATTTATTCTTTAATCATGTAGAATGAGGGTAACGAGGAACTGGTTCTTTCTACGGGCCTTTCTTCTCGCAACCCAAGGAGATATATTATGAAAGATCGTACTACAGACCATCCAAATAAAGTACAACCGCAGCAACAACAGCCAGGGCAAAAACCTCAGCCAGGTAGCTGCGATAAGAATAATCCTAAGAATCCTAATGATAAGAAGGGTGGCGGTTGCGGTAGCTGCAAATAAATAGTCCCATAGGAAAGAACCCCAACGCCTGATAGCTTTGGCTTTTAGGCGTTGTTTTAAAGAGGTTCTAAATTGGATTTATTTTGAGAAAGCCACTGTATGATTGTGGCAGACTCGTACATCGCTTTGCCATTAATGATCAGGCAGGGCACTTGAGCTTTCCCTCCAATTTTTCGAAGTTCTTCTTTTCCCTTATTATCTTGTTGTAGATTTTTCATCGGCAGTGTTTTATGCATCTGCTTTAAATGGTCTAATACTTTCTGTGAATATGGACACCAAGGTAGATAATATAGGAGTAACTGAGGATTTTCTCTAGCAATCGCTTGCTGGTTGCCTATCGGGCGAAGAGTTCTGTTATATTCTTTAGCCGCGCCTTCCGAAGAAAAGCTGCAAGTCAAGATTGTGATAAGGCATGAATAAAAAAAAGTCGCTTTTATCATAGGTTGCTTACGGCGTTATTGAATGCCGCTCCCTTTACATGTTCAATTTCCTTATAAGAAAATTTTTTGGTTAGCGCAAGTATAATAAATTATTGTTAAATTGCAAGTCAGACGTTAAGAGGCTGCAAATCCTTGAAGAGAAGGTCCATTCTCCTTGCTTTATTTCCTCAATTTTCTTACCTTGTTCCTTGAGTAACTCTAATAATGAGTGCTTGGTAAAAGGCTTTTTCCATTTTTTGAAAGAGGTATGTTTTATGAACGGTATATTAGCAAGAGCCTGCGCAGCTTTTTGCATGAGCCTTATTCTTTGTGTAAGCGCATATGGAGCAGATGAAGACATGAAATTTACAGAACCTACTCAGGCTTTAGCTTTTGAAAAAGATAAAACCTATTGGACAGCTATACATACAAACAAGGGCAAGATTCTTTGTCAGCTTTTTCCTGAAAAAGCGCCCGTTTCCGTAACCAACTTTATGCAGTTAGCCTCTGGTCATTTTTATGATGGGCTTACATTTCATAGAGTGGTGCCTAATTTTGTCATTCAAGGAGGAGATCCTCAAGGTTCAGGAGCTGGAGGGCCAGGTTATACCCTTCCTGCAGAAATTGGGCTTCCTCATGAATCTGGAGCTTTGGCTTGGGCCCGTCTTCCCGATTCAGTGAACCCACACCGACGTTCTAGCGGTTCTCAATTCTATATTACTTTGGATAAAGTATCTTTTTTAGATGGAGAATATACCGTTTTTGGTCAAGTTACAGAAGGATTTGATATAATCCAACTAGTAAGACCAAATGATAAGATTGAAAAGATTGAGGTCTTCACTAAATAAATTTTTTAAGACCTAAATCACTTGAGGTTTAGGTCTTAATTGTTTTCTTTCTTTTTCCAAATAATATTTTGTTTTGTCGTCTATTTTCTTTTGTGTATATTCAAAAATACACCTCAAAAAGAAATCAAGATAGTTCTTTTTGAGATCATAGAGGTTTCAAGATGAATACAAAATTAAAAATGATCAAGATTAAGGGGATTACAAAAAACCCATTAATCGAGAAATTAAAAGCCAAAAGAGATCAAACTTTTGGTAGATTTCGTTCTAAGTTTTCTTAAATTATACTTTTTTTAACGTGATTTTTGTAAAAAACAGGGAATTATTTTCCCTGTTTTTTATTTTATTTTATCCCCATTAAAGTGCCTTTTAGAACTATTGTGAGGCTGTTTTTGTTTTTAATAATCTGATCTTGTTTTGTTTATTAATAAAAAAACAATTCCACAAATAATAATTTTTTTGTATATTTAGAATATGTAGAGAGTAAATTGTTTATTTAACCTTCTCTGCTATTTGAAAATTAAGGAGATTATCATGGCTAAGAAAGCGGCTTCTAAAAAGAAAGCGACAAAATCGGCTTCTAAAAAAACGGCTTCTAAAAAAGCAGTTCGCAGAGCACCAGCGAAAAAAGCATCTGCAAAAAAAGCTAAAAAACCTGCTGCGAAAAGAAGAACACCAGCAAAAAAAGCTACTCGCAAATAAGCTTCGCGAAATAAGTTTTGTAATATCTTTATGTGCAAAACTTAGAGTTTTTTGTTCTCGAGATCGAGTAGGTCAGGGCCTACTCGATTTTTTTTGTCTTTGATTTTCCTTTTTCTTTTATTCTATAATGTCCGCCTTATGGAAATATACGACGTTATTATCATTGGAGCTGGTGCCGCAGGGTGCTTTGCCGCAGTTTGTCTCTCAGAAGGTGCCCCCCACCTCAAAATCCGCATTTTAGAAAAAACCAGGCAACCTCTTGCTAAGGTAAAGATTTCAGGAGGAGGGCGTTGCAATGTTACACATCATTGTTTTGATCCTTCGAAACTGATAGAAAATTACCCTCGGGGGAAGGATTTCTTGCGAAACGCTTTTTCTAGATTTCAGCCACAAGATATGATCGATTGGCTATCGCGTCATGGTGTGGAAGTGAAAGTAGAAAAAGATGGCCGAATGTTTCCAACAACCAATCGTTCTCAGACGATCATCGATTGTTTTTTGTCTTTGCTTCAAAAACGAAATGTCCCGCTTTCTTTAGAGTGTGAGGTTGTATCTCTTGTCAAAATCGGAGATCAATTTCATTTGGAGCTTAAGAGTGGAGAGAAGATTCAGTCTAAACAGGTGCTTATAGCCACTGGAGGCCTGCAAAAATCGTATGCGTTAGCAGAAGGGCTGGGGCATTTTATAGAACCAGCTATTGCTTCTTTATTCACATTTTCTTTGCAAGAAGAGTGGGTTCGGGATCACAGTGGGTTTTCTGTCCCTAGTGCAAAGGTATCGCTACAAGGATTTCCTCTAGAAATACAAGGTCCTATTCTTATAACGCACTGGGGGGTAAGCGGTCCTGCTGTTTTAAAGCTTTCAGCATTTGCAGCAAGATGGCTTTTTGCTCAAGATTACCAAGCAAAACTTTTTGTCAATTGGACGGGACTTGCAGAAGCAGAAGTGCAAGAAGCTCTTTTTTTAACAAGAAAGCAACTTTCTTCCAAAAAACTGGAAATAACGCCTTTATTTTCCTTTTCTAAAAACTTTTGGAAAGCTTTTTTAGCTCAAATCTCTCCATCTTTGCCCAATTTAACCTGGGCTCAGGTCTCCAAACAAGAGATTCATAAACTTACAGCTCTTCTTACTCGTACAAGTTTTACTATGATAGGAAAAAGTCTTAATAAAGATGAGTTTGTAACATCCGGTGGGGTGTCCCTGCAAGAAGTGGATCCTAAGACTTTGCAGAGTAAAAAAGTTCCAGGTTTGTATTTTGCGGGAGAAGTCTTAAATATTGATGGGGTTACGGGAGGCTTTAATTTTCAGTCTGCATGGACTACAGCTTTTCTAACTGCTCAGTCGATGCATCTTTTTTCTCGTACAAGTAGTGTATGATACGAGGAAGAGCTGTTAAAGTGCGGGATATATACCACCAGGGAGATACTGACTCTTGAGCAGTGGTGATATTTAAAAGCCCCATGCTTTGTTGATCCATAGCGTCGTCTTGAATATCTGAATCAACATTTTCGCGCGCAAGCAACCATCCTGGTTGTTTATATAGGTCGTTTTGGTATTTATCAAACAAATCAGAGCTGTCATAAAGAGCAAAGGTTCCTTCTAAGTATAAGAATACGATAGAAGAGATCAATGTTGTGATGGCAAGTGAGGTTCCGCTAGAGGCAAAGGTTGCAATAAGTGTTAACGTTCCACCTAATAGCATAGCCCATCCAAGACTTTCCCCCACTTCAAATGTAACTATTTCCTTATGAAGCCCTCTGTTTAATATTGTCACATAGTTGCTAAGCTCATCTTGTGTGGTAATATTATCTAGTGAGCTTGTCTTAGCTTGTGCCGCCGTTATTTGTTGTTCGGTTATTTTTGTGTCTACTAGTGACTTTAGGAAGTTGATGTTATCATCTGAAGTAGCGCAGTAGGTTTCCAAAAGTTCTTTAATTGCTAAAGCCTTCTGGTTAGGTTGTTTACTTTCGTCTTTGTAAATAATTTCAATTTGACTTCGAAGTTCATGAGCTAGCTTTCGATTTTGTCTAGAGCGGTAGATGAGGGCTCCTCCGCGAAGTATATAAGTGATCCCAAGAGCGCCTCCGAGCACTTGTGCAACGACCATTCCTGTGCTAGCGGCGATGCATCCAGCCTGGTGAACAAAGTGAGCAAAGGTGCTGCCGTAGGTTAACATGGATGTTATTCCTATAGCAATTTGTAGGGATCCTATTCTAATCATATGAGCCCAGTAGATTTCGGTTAAAGTAGCAAGGTATGCTTTTTTTTGAGCTATTTGCGCTTGTTTATCAGAAGATAAGATGTCTTTGTCTTTTCTGAATTCTAGCCATAAGCTTATCCCTGTATAGCATGCAATAACTTCTATAAATAGTAGGGAAGCAATGATCTCACAGAAGCTGTACATAAGTTTTCCAAAAGAAGACTTTTGCTCTGGTGAGAGGTTTCTGGCTTTAACTTCTTCCTCTTCTGGAACATTCGTATCTGTAACAATTTGTGTTGAATGTGATGTGCTAGTTCGTTTTTTTGCTATTATTTCTTGGTATTTTTGGTGGGCTTTTTCTCTAGATTCTCTAGCTTCGGGGATCCCTTTTGCAAGAGTTAAATAAAGGGCTCCGCATCCAGTTAATAATAAGCCGCTAGCTGCTTGAGTTCCGATTAGTGCTGGAGTTGCTGCTATTTTTGCTATCTGGCAGGCTGCTACAGAGGCTGTGAGACCATTACGCCCAAAGTTGAGCATGTCTATCAATGCATACATATTCTCTCGAAATGCGCTAAGAATGCCGTCTGCTCTAGAAGCCATAATTGACTGTTATTTAATTAATCAATTCTTAATTATACTCTAATTACATTAAAAAATAAAGTTCTGAAATGACTTTTTGTTATTTATTTTTTTAATAGCATAAGCTTATGCGGATAGATCGACAGTAATGTCTTGATTTTATGATTGTATAGTGCGTTTTTGTAAGGTAAGTATCTGGTTTTAATCGTCTAGCATGTTTCTTAAGACAATTTCACTAGTATCTACCCCATCGCCGCTTATTGGAACTATCCTTCCACTACCCTGAGATTGCATTGAAGAGTTAGAGGAGCTTGGAGTGACGGTTGAGGGACTTACAGCACGCTTCCATAAAGCTTGAGACCAGCTTGGCGCTGCTTTTTCTGGTACTATTTCTTTGTTTTTAAGTTCTTGAAAATGAGCTGCTTGATTTTTCTTTGTCGGTTTTTCGCTATTTCTAGGAAGTAGGATCGCCTGTAGGGCTTTGCGTATGTAATGCCCTTTGCCTTTTCTTTCCCCGGATCTTCTCCACTTGGGAGCGATAATAATAGGATTATTTTGATAGTTTCCGGAAACTGACATTTTATGCTCGCTTGTTTTAGTTTAATAAAACTATTGCATCAAATTATTTGTTTAAAAGTAGGTGTTTGTTTGGTTTTCTTATGGGTAATATTGAAAGGTTTTTAGTGTCTATAGAGTTAGATGATTAGAGTGATGTTAGTTTGCCAATGCTTACGGGGAGACTAGTGAGCATGGGTCTTCTTTTAGATCTAGGTGAGCTGCTAAAGATTTTTCAAAGGCTGTAAATTCTTTTTCTGCGAATTGATAGAAAGCACAGCCTACAAGAGGGTAGGGGATTTCTTCTTGGCAATCTGTTTCTTGAGGCAGTTGTATGAAAGAGGCTATTTGAAGAGTGGGGTTACAGAAATCAAGTGATAAGGCTAATGCATTTCTTTGCTTTTCCGGAATATTCACAAGTAATTTTTGCATGGTACTATGCATGAGTTTAAGTTGCTCCTCAGTATCTCGAATCTCGTCTAAGACCCCCGCAACTTTCACTGTTGATCTAAAAGTTTTGTTCAGTGTTGGTTTTTCAGATCTTTGAGATATGAGTTCCTTGAGAAGTGTCTTTATACTGAGCTCCATGCTTGCAGAGTTTTCTGGCTTTTGTATGGCATCGCGAGCGTCGGCAGTTGAGATGTTGTGAGATTGCAATAGATCATCATCTAGTTTGCTTTTAAAAATTTCGATCTGCTCTTTTAGAATGTTTTTTTCTTGTTTTAGTAGAGAAGTCATCTCTTCAATGGAAAAAGCTAGATTTGCTATCTTTAAGAAAGACTCTGCTCTAAGGATCATTGATTCCAATTCTTGATCGTAGCTTTCTTCTAGTTCTAAAATAGGGTTCTCTTGGATATCGGATGGAGAATATAGCTCTGAGGTGATTCTTTTGTTTGCTATATTCATGTAATTATGTGTTATTGCATAAATTTCTAGCTTTTCTATTTTTTTTGCGTAGCGAAACAGCTGTTGTGGATTTTTTTCAGAGCTGGCCAGTTGTTTTATTTTCTCCAGTAATCTTTGAATGAGGTAGGCCTTTTCATAAGTGTGAATAAGATTTTTATCTGGAGTTTGAATTTCGTATTCTAAATTGCAGAATTCAAGTTCTGTTAGGATAATTTCTTCGGTAAGTAGAGGTTTTTTTGTAGGAAATAGGGAAGGCGTGGGGGAGGGTTCCCGATCTGGAGTAATTAACCCCATAGTGCCGCTTTTAAATAAATTACCGTAGGTGGGAGGTGTTTTGATGTTTTGCTTTTCTGAAATAGCTTCTAGGGTTGTTAGGGAATCATAGGATGGATTTTGTGTAATTTGCGTAGAGAATTTAGGAGAAGATGAATCTGGGAAAAATGGTCCCCCCTTTTTACTGACAAAGATTTGAATTTTATTTATTAGTTCGGATGACCTCTGAGATGAAGAGGTTCCTTTTGAATTTGTAGATTTATTGGGCCCTGTGGGTGTTAGTTTGGATATTTTTAGTGGCATATTTTATGTTTTTTTCGGCTTTAAAGGGCTCTTCAAGTAAACACCTAATATAGTGCATATTAGGTGTTTATGTGGCGCTTTTTTTGTAAGGTTACGCAAAAAAATACGGCGACGCAAGAGAAGAAAGAGAAGTTCCAGAACCTTTTATTCCTGCTAATCCATTATGAGATTCTAATTGTCTTTCAAAAGACTCAAATTCTCTATTAGCAAACTGGTGAAAAGCGCAATTTAGCAGACGATAATCAACTTCATCACTGGAAATTTCAGGATTTTCCAGGATGCTTGTTATGGTAGAAATAGGATTATTGTAAGTGCAAATAAGATCGGTAATTAGCAAGTCTTTTTGTGGTTGGAATTTCGGAGAAAGTAGTAGGTCCTGTATGGCTTTATTAGTGGCAATTTTGTTTTTTTCTACGCTTTGGATTTCCTCAAAAATTGCTACAACTGCTATTGCAGTGGTGAAGGTTGTTGCTAATTCTTGGCTGTCGCGTCTCACGGGCATAATCTTTCCGATCAGAGATTGTGCTGACTGTTCTCTTCTTTCTGGGATTTGCATGTCCCTTATTGCGTTGTGATAGGCCTGTTTTCCTATAATTGGCTCCAAAACCTCTTTATAGGTAGTTAAGCAAGCAAGTAATTTGTCAGATGCTTGATTGAGCCTTTTCGTTTCATTTTCTAAAAGAGTGACTGTTCTCCTCTCTGATGACTCTACTGCTGCTTCAGCTAGCAGAGAAATTTTTAAGAAAGTTTCAGCTAGAAGGATTTTTTCTTCTAACCCTTTTTTGTTGTTGGTGGGTTCAAGTAAAAGATCGCTTTCTAATCCACTAGTAGGATTGTATATTTGCGTCAGGACTCTTTTTCTAGCTATTGCCATGTAGTTGAATTCTTCTTCACACTGTGCTAAGTATAATGTTTTATTTTTGCAGGACCGTATTATTTGAGAATTCTCTACGGAATGAGGAAGCGCAAATACTTTGTTTTGTAAGTTTTGTAACCTCTGTTTTAATTGTTTAACAATATGGGCTAATTCGTATCTGTGGACTAGGCTGTTTGGAAATTTGCTAATAGCTGCTTTTACATTTGTAAATTCCAGTTCTAGGTGATTGTATTCTTCTTGAGGAGAGGCAATAGAAGGTAAGAAGGAGGGAGTCGAAGAGGCGCTTCTGGATGTTGTAATAGCTTGAGCCGCTCTTGGAGTACCAGGATGTGGGCTTGTGTCACCCCAGCTTTCTGATCTACTTGCAGGTCTGCTATCTGATTTGTTTGTATAAGAAGGGCTAGCGCCCATTACGTCTCGGTAACTGCCTGGACTATACTTGGTGTAAGAGTGTTTTACTGGGCTTCCTCGGAAAGACCGATAACCATTTGCTGGTATATTAGGTTGCCCTAAAGAGGGAAGAGATCCAGTAGATAGATTTACAGCTAAGGATGCAAAGCCTGTGGAGTCTTCAAGTTCCTTAAAATCTTCCAGATCATCTGCTTCCAAGGATTTTGGGATAGCGCCTGTCATGTCAGACCATTGGGTAAAGGAATTTGGCTTGTCAGTAGCGGATGGTATGTCTGCTAATTGTTTTTCATCCGACGCAGCTGCCAACTTTGGCAAAATACATTTTTCGACTGCATTTTCTAGAGTTGCTCTACCAGCAGTGTTAGCCGTTGTAAATGGATTGAAATCCTGTGAATAAGACTCTCTTCTTCGTCTATTAGAGGGTTTTGCTTGACGATTTCTAGTTTCTGCATTTTCTGTAGTAGCTATGGGTGTTATTCCTCGAATGTTCATTTTATCCTTTTGTTTTTCGGTTATAATACATTATTGTCGTTGTAATGTCTATTAAACATAATTGTTTGTTTTTTTTGTTTATTTTTGAATTTAAATTGGAGGATTCGATAGCAATTGAAATAGTCGAGTAAGGATAGAATTTTAGCGTTTTTCAGGTTTTTTAAATTTAATTTCGTTAATTGTTGTTTTAGTCTTAGTTTTGTTAGTTGAAATATTAACTTTATATACAACTTAATTTAAAGTAAACAGGTTTAATTGCTCTTTAGTTTCTATGGTTTTGTAGGTGAGTGAGTTGTAAAAAAAGGGGGGAATCGAGATAGTGAAGAAAAACCAGGGAGGGGGTATGCGGTTCAAATTTATTGGTTTATCGGATCCTTACTATCAGGATGAACTTATGCTTCGTTGGGAAGCTATTGAAAAACCCAGGGGACTCCCACCGGGTTCAGAAAGATCTCAAGAAGAAAAAGAAAGTATCCATTTAGTGGCCATTGAAAAAAATCAATTAGTGGGATGTGTCGTATGCCACCCTCAATCAGAAACAGAAGGAAAAATTTTTCATCTGGCTTTTAGTGAAGAGTACAAAGGTAAGCCTTTTAGCCGTCAACTACTCTCTGCTTTAGAGGAGTTTTTGATGAATAAGGGGATTTCCCATTTATATGTCGTAGCAGGATTGGAGATGAAAGATTTTTATTCTCACTTAGGTTTTGCAGTTGAAGAGGAGCCTTTTGAGCGGTTTGGAGCGTTTTTTCAAAAGATGGGAAAAACTTTGCTGGCTTCTGCGTAAAAAGGAGTTTTGAAAAGAATTGCATTTTCGATACTCTGAGAAAATTCTATTCTATAAGGAGGATTGATATGTCTTTGGGAATGATAGAAAAGCTGCTACAAGAAAAGTCGAAAGATTTACTCGGTCATGTATGCAAGACGATATCTAAAGAAAGGTTGCATGTGCCAGGTCCTGATTGGGTGGATCGGATCTTCGGAGTTTCAGATCGAAATATTCGAGTGCTTAAAAATTTACAGCAGCTTTTTGGACACGGAAGATTAGCTGGGACGGGATATCTTTCTCTTTTGCCCGTAGATCAGGGAATCGAACATTCTGCGGGAGCTTCTTTTTCTAAAAATCCTGACTATTTCGATTCGGAAAATATCATACGTCTTGCTATGGAAGGGGGGTGTAATGGTGTGGCTACAACTTTAGGCGTACTAGGTTCTGTCGCTCGTAAATATGCGCATAAAATCCCTTTTGTATTAAAACTCAATCATAATGAGCTATTGTCGTATCCCAATAAATATGACCAAATTATGTTTTCTCGTGTAGAGCAAGCCTGGGATATGGGGTGTGCAGCAGTTGGAGCAACTATTTACTTCGGATCTGATGAAAGCACAAGACAGATTGTAGAAGTAAGCCAAGCATTTGCTCGAGCTCATGAACTTGGTATGGCAACTATTTTATGGTGCTATTTACGTAATCCTGCTTTTAAAACAAAAGAAGTGGATTATCATGAGGCGGCGGATCTTACAGGTCAGGCAAACCATCTAGGTGTAACGATTCAGGCAGATATTATTAAGCAAAAATTACCTACCAATAATGGGGGATTTAAGGCTTTGCAATTTGGAAAACAGACGGAAGCTATGTATTCTCAGCTTTCATCAAATCACCCCATCGATTTGACTCGATATCAAGTGGCCAATACATATATGGGACGTATGGGGTTAATTAATTCAGGGGGAGCTTCTGGAGATAATGATTTAGCTCAAGCTGTAGAAACTGCAGTGATTAATAAAAGAGCTGGGGGAATGGGGTTAATTAGTGGAAGGAAAGCTTTTCAAAAGCCACTTTCGGAAGGTGTTGCTTTATTGCACGCCATTCAAGATGTGTATCTTTGTAAAGAAGTTACTTTGGCTTAGATTCCCAGGGAAATGGGTGTTTAGCGGGAGGGGTTGGGCTATCGTTGCCAGGAGGAGTTAAGACTTGATTCAGTAGTCCTCCAACGAGAGCCCCTCCAAATCCTCCCCCAGCGGCAGATCCTGCCAATTCTTTGTTTTGCCAAAGGGTCAATGCTACAATTTTAGAGGTTGCGACCTTTTTGTTTAAGTCGACATGATCGAGCGTTCCAGTTAGCGGAATGTGTAAGACATAATCAGCAGGAAGATCTCGAACGTTTAATGCTGCTTTAAGGCAAGGGGCAGTTAGTCCTAGATTCATGTTCACGCGATTTCCCGGAAGATCGATTTTGCCCCAAAGAGCTACATCGTAAATGTCTGCAATAAGGATTTCTGTTCTGTCAACTTGGACAATTCCCTGTTTGATATGAAAGTCTAAGGGAGCGAACCATAGCACTAGTTGGTCGTTTTGAGCGATTTGTTGAGATTTCAATAGCCCTAACGCGAGATTTAAATTTCCTTCATTATGGCAAAAAAGTTTACCTAAAGTAATTCGCCCTTGTGGAATTTGAATGTTTTGTAGAGAAAAGGGCGATACGGGAACTGAAAATCCTTGAGAGGCAATTTCTAGAGTTAGCGGCGTAGCAGAGGAAAGAGAGGAAATGGATAAGGGGTTTACCTCTTGTAGAAGTACTCTAGAGGTTGCAGGTGTTATTGCGCATTGAAGCCACATGTTTTGGTTTAATGCTAAAGTTCCCGCCTTTAACGCCCCATCTAGAGAAAATTGTACATTGGGAGATTTGAGCTGAAGCTGGATGGGCCCTGCAGCGTCTTGCAAGGAGGCTTTGAGCGAAAGGTCAAAAGAGGATCCCAGTAGATTTACAAATGGATCTTTTTGTTTGCCATTGGACGGCAGTGCAATATCGAGAGCTCCTGAAGGGAAGGTTTTGAAAGCAGCGTTTAGGTCGCAGTGCATGTGAGATAGTTGGAAATCTCCTTGGGGAGTTAAAAGCTGTTTGCATACAGCGTCGATGTGTAGAGATCCTTTTTGAGATCCTTCAGCAAAAGTATCGAGACGCAGAGTTAAAGGGGTTTTTTCGTCCTTTTTTTGTAAAAAGAGCTTTGAATTCTGTAGTTGAAGAGATTTTTTCGTGTCTTTGTGCTTAAAGGAAATCTCTTGATTTTCGATTTGAGCTTGTATCAAAAGGCGTTTGAGATCTGGAGTTTTAGAAACAGGAGATAGAAAGGGGACTTTCAGCTCAGAAATCGATGCTTTTATGACTGTATTTTTTTCTAAATAAAAGGGTCTATTCGTATATTTAGCAAGGCTCTCATAAGCTTTAGGGGTAAGGGTAAAGTCGACCTGCAGAGGCGTTTTTGCTTTTGTGAGGAATAATCCTTGCCGATCAATCGTAAGGCCTCCTGTGATTTGCAAAAGGGAGTTTTTTGCATCGATCCAACATGTCTGACTTTGGGGATCGGCCTCTATGTGCAGCGTGGCGTCTAGAGCAGATCCCAAAAATGGGGTCAAAGGAGTTATAGAGGGCATTGCCGTGTTGATCAGCTGAAAGGGGAACTGTTGCATTTTTATGCGGGCATCGATTTTAGGATCTTTGGAAAAGATTTTTTGTAACGTGGCGTCACAAGAAATAGTTCCTTGGTCAATTTGGGAAGTAAGAGATATTTTTGCTGTATTTTGTGTCCCGAGTAATTCAAGGGAACTTTGAAGGTTTTGAATGACAACCTGTTCTTTTCCAGAGGTGTTTTGCAGGGAAAGTGTAGGAATTTGTAGATGCGCTGTAAACTTCATCTGATCTAAAGAAGGGGCGATCCAGGAAACGGTTTCAGGATCTATTTGTAGATAGCAAGGCGTTTTTTGCGCAAGTTTGGGATGCGTTGAACCTAAGTATAAAAGTTTCATTTCCCGATCGGAAAGCGTGTAACGAGCCTGCAGAGGCTTTCCCCAAAATACTGTGTGGTTAGATAGATTTGCGCCCCCTTCAAAAGTAAGATCGAAAGGATCACTTTTTATTTGTAAGGAGATTTTGGAAAGTGACTGAATGTCAATCTGACAAGAGAAATTGTTCACTTCATAATTTTGTAAAGAAAAGAGGTTTTTAAAAAGAAGAGGAGAGGCTGCAATTTTAGCTTGCATACTCATCTCTTGCAAAGAAGAGTATCGGAGAGAAGAAAGAGTCATTTCTATAGAAGAAGAGTTTTGCAAGGCAATCGAGGAAGAGGGCAAGAAATGGGGCAAGGAAGCGGGCGATATGGAGTAATGGATTTGTATTGGCTCTTGTAGGGAAAATACGTCATTTTCCCAGGTGAAATTTGCTTTAGGTGCTTGTAAAAGTTCTGAATGAAAAGCTACGGCAAGTGCATCCTTTTCCAAGGATCCTGTTGCTTCGATATAGTTTCCTAGGACATCTGTTGCAAAAGATGTATGGGGAAAAAGGCTTTGAAGAAAAGACGTAGGCGTTTTCCCAAGATGAAAAGATGCTACAGCGTGTTTTGTAGGGCTGAGAGGGTCTTTTAAAGTCACCTCTACGTATGAGGTTGCAGTTTCTTTCTTTTTTTGTATTTGAAGATCTATGTGAGTGAACACTTCTTTGCTAAGAACGTCAGAGGAAAATTTCCCTTTGCATCCTAAGGTGAGATCAGAAAGGAGATAGGGTTTTGTTTCCACTTTGCCTTCAAAAGCTGCCTCACTGAATGCAATGGCTGTATTTGTTTTAGGAATGTGAAGTTGATCTAGCGAGATATTTAAAGCAAATGGAGCGTTGAATTCTATTGCCTGTAAATAGGTGTGTGTTTTTTTGGCTTTTTCTAAGAATTCTGGAGAAAGTGATATCCGTAAAGAGGCCGGGGAGGATAGCGTTAGTTCATTTTCTTTGAGCTCAGTTTGTATGTGCGCTTCTATATTTGCAGACTGCACTTGTAAGGTAGCAAGGCATTCTTCTTGAGCAATTTTAATGTGGCATTGCAAATCCAAAACAGGACCAATCGCATCGGTGAGATAGCCTCGGTAGTGGGGCTGTGCTTTCGATAAAAGAGTATCAGCGCCCTCTACGGGAAAGTGAGTGAGTGTTGCCTTTACTTCTAAAGACGTATCCAGCGTCCAATTCGACTCAATAAATATTGTTCCCTGGAGATCTTTTTGCTCTGTATTAGCTTGGATTTTGCCTGACAAGCTCTTTTCTTGAACTAAAATATGTCCTGTAAGTGCATCCAAAACAATAGATGGTGTCTTGTCAGAAAAAATAGATACTTTTCCTTGCTCTATTCGGAAATCACAAGTTTTAGAAATGGCTATATGGGGAAGTAGGCTGTTAATCGGAAGAGATCCTAAAAAGGAAGCTGCTTGAATCTGCGGTTTTTTAGGTGCAATAGGAGTGCTGATATGGGAATGTACTTCCACAGCAGGGCTTTGCATCTGAATAATGCCGAGATCTGAAGAAAATAGGCATTGCCAAAGACCTGAATTACACGAAATTTGAGGGCAGGAGATCTGTAAGTTTTTATCTGTTTCTGTATAAACTAGCCCTTGAATTTTTTGATCACCGCTCCAGCCTAGGGAAAGGGATTGTACTTCTACTGTTCCTGGAAGATGGCGATTTATTAGGGAAAGGAGGGTCTGTTTTCCCATTTTTGTAGAGAAAAAAGAGGGGAGTAAGGCTATCGCTATAAGGAGAAGCGCTAGAAAACTACCAGAAAAAAGGAGTGTTTTTTTTTTATGCATTTATTCCACAGTTACAGACTTTGCTAAATTTCTAGGCTGATCAATATCAGCACCTTTATTTAATGCGATGTAATAAGCGAGCATTTGTGTAGCAACAGAGTACGGGATGCAGGCAAGTTCGTCTGATGAAGGAGGCATCCAAAGGACATCATTGGCGATTTTGTCGATTTCTGGTGTCCCAATAGGCGCTAAAGCTAAAATGGGAGCTCCTCTAGATTTAACTTCTAAGAGGTTGGAAAGAGTTTTATCAAGGGTTTTTACATTCCCACAAAGTCCGACGATGGCAAGCATCTCATCGACAAGCGCAATCGGACCATGCTTCATCTCTCCTGCAGGATACCCTACGGCATGGATGTAGCTGATTTCCTTGAGTTTTAAGGCTCCTTCTAAACTGGTGGCATACATATAGCTTCTTCCTAAAAAGAAAAAGTGGGGATAAGAAGAATATTTATTAGCTAAAGATTGGATGGTTTCCGTATTTCTCAAAAGAAAATCTACTTGATCTGGGATTTTTTGTAATTCTTGTAAAAAAGAAGTCCCTTCTTTAGGAGTCATTGTCCCTCGAGTGCGAGCGAGCCATAGAGTTAAAAGCGAGAGGACTGTGAGTTGGCTTGTAAAGGCTTTGGTGGAACATACGCTGATTTCAGGTCCAGCACGGAGAAATACGCAAGCGTCAGCATCTCTAGTGAGGGTCGAATTTCTAGCATTGCAGACAGCAAGTACTTTGGCGCCTTTTTTTTGAACTTCTCGGACAGCTGCAATGGTGTCAAAGGTTTCTCCTGACTGGCTGATTGCAATAACTAGGGTGTTTTTAGAGATTACAGCATTTTTATACCGAAATTCGGAGGCGATTTCTGCTTGAGCGGCGATCTGTGCATTTTCCTCTATCCAAGAAGCGGCAATATATCCAGCATGCCAGGAGGTTCCGCAAGCTAGAATAAGCACTTTGTCAAAAGAGTTTACTTCTTCAGGAGAAAATGGAATTTCTTCGAAGATGGCTATTCCTAAATCTTCTTGAAATCTTTCATGCATAGCTTGGCGAATTGTGTCTGGCTGCTCGAAAATTTCTTTGAGCATGAAATGCGCAAATCCATTTTTTGATAGGGTGGAGTGTTCTAAAGAAAGCTTTTCTGTGGGCTTAGAAATAGGAAGTCGGGAAGCGTTGAAGATACGGACTTCTTGAGAAGAGATTTCCGCAATTTCATTGCTATGTAAAAAAAAGATGTCGAGATCTGGTTGCTCAAAGGCGTTGACATCGGAAGAAAGATAGATTTCTGTACGGCAAGCGCTCATGCCAATAGCTAGGGGATTTTCTTTGGCTGCTGCGATAATAGTATTGGGGTGGTCTTTATGAACAACGGCAAGAGCCCAGAAACCGCGAAGCTGTTCAAGTGCTTTTTGTACAGCTAGAATTAGGTCTCCTTCATAGTAACTTGCAATGAGTTGTGCAATCGTTTCGGTGTCTGTTTCTGATCTAAAACGGACGCCTTTTTTCAATAAAGACTCTCTAATGGAGGAATAATTTTCTATGATCCCGTTATGAACGACGGCCACTTGATTATGTTCATCAAAATGGGGGTGAGCGTTTTCTTTAGAAGGTTTTCCATGGGTAGCCCATCTGGTATGAGCGATAGCGTTGCGAAGCCTTTTCAGGGTACTTACAGCCTCTTTTAAATTGGAAATTTTCCCAGCTTCTTTACAAAAGAGTAGCTCTTGTTCATGAACTCCTACAATTCCAGAAGAATCGTATCCTCTGTATTCTAAAGAGGAAAGCCCTCGAATACAGACGTCTACAGGGTTTTTAGGTCCAACATATCCAAAAATTCCACACATAGTAGTGCCTTTCCCTAGAAGGGTTCTTAATGCATCAAAATAGCATTCTGTATACGAAATTCGCAAGGAAATTTTACTTATTTTAAAGTTGAAATAAAAATATTTAATTGTGATATAATAAAATTATTAAACAAACAATATACTTAAGATTTTAAAATGACTAGAGAATTGAGACCTAAGAAAGTGCAAGAGTCTGTAGTGCATGATCATACCTACAAGATCTTCCCGAATGATTTAAATTCCTATGGGACGGTGTTTGGAGGGCTGATTATGGCCACTTTAGACCGGATTGCTTTAGTGGTTGCAGAAAGACATAGTGAATGCACCTGCGTAACCGTTAGTGTGGATTCTATGCACTTTCTAGCGCCTGCCAAACGGGGAGATGTTCTTCTCTTTCGTGCTTCGATCAACAAAAGTTGGAGAAGTTCTATGGAGATTGGGGTTAAGGTTCTTGCGGAAAATTACCATACGCCAGGTTTGCGCCATATATTATCTGCTTATTTCACTTTTGTAGCTGTTGACGAGGAAAGGCGACCAGTTCCCGTGCCCGCGGTTATTCCTGAAGAGCCTATCGAACATAGGCGATTTGAAGAAGCAGAGATCAGGCGTCAAAGAAGAAAGCAGGAAGCGGAAGAGACTAAAGTACGAAGATCAAGAGAGTGAGCGCTTTGCAATTAAGCAAAGAAATAGAGGGAACTCGTTTCGGCTTATGTCTTCCATTTTAGCACACTTTCCTGTGCTTTTTTTGTCAGAACACCATTCTTCCATCCATTCGACAGAAAATCCGGCTTCCTTGAGCCAAAGAGTCCAGGAAGTAAGAGGGGCGTGAAAAGAAAAAGTTTGCTCCGATGTTTCCCCTTTGCTTGGATGCGACTGAATGGGGATTTTCAAGGAGCTCATGTATTTATCAATTCTGCGATATTGGATCTTTTTCTCTGAATCCACACCCCAGCTAGATTGGCGAGGAATGCGAAAACAAGGGTGATTCATCACGATCGCAAGGCGTCCACCTGGTTTCATGTGATGAAACGCATTTTGCAAAGCCCCTAAAGGGTTTTGTAGGTTTTGTATAGCGAGCAAGATGGTGCAAAAAGAAAAATCTTTTTTAGGTAGAGTTAAGGGAACTGTGATGTCTGAGACTAAAAAAGTGTGTAGTTTGTTTTTGTTTTGTTGCTTAGCAGAGTTGATCAGAGACTTGGATATGTCGACTCCAAGATAGTTTCTATTGGGAGAAAGGTGTTTGGAAAGAATTCCTTGTCCGCAGGCGAGATCCAAAAGAGATTCTTCCGGCTGCAAAAGTGGTAGGAGCTTTGGTAAAATCACGTGCTCATGATAATAATGTCCCGTTTTTCCAACGGCTTCATCATACCAACGGCTAACTGGTTCCCAAGATGTAGAGGTAGGTTTTTTTGTCATAGGGCTTAAATGATAAATGATTGATCGAAAAAAGGAAAATCCTTTATTTTTTTTCCCATTTCTAAATTTTTGGATCTTTATGTTAAATATTTTAAGTGTGCAGGCCTATGCTGGCAATGCTACAGAAGTAGCCTCTATGTCATGTCCAAATGTGCCTGTAGTAGATATAAGTAAAATTTGTCAGGAATCGATCCTTTCTTGGCAAAGTCATCATGCTGCAGAAAAAAAGCTACGCGATTGTTTAGGACAGTGGAATCCGTTAAATGTCCCAGCTTCTTCTACGGCCAAAAAATATAAGCCTTTGAGGGAAGATACGATAGCTCAGCGTGTGTCTCACTGCTCCGCACTGAGAAAAAAGGTAGATGGAGCGATTTCAGAGCTGAGATGTAAAGCCCAGCAAGAGAGGATTTTTACACGAGGTCAAATATTTCCCATGCATTTGTGCGCAAGGGGAAACTTTCTCGATGCCTTAGCGCGTAGATCTGAGAATCTTGTCATAGGAACGTTATTTGCCTTGAACCTTGCGCTTCGAAGTTCTATGGAAGAAGTTTCAGAGATTTGCCTGAATGATCAGGCAGATCAACAAGTTCTGTATTATGTGCCAGATTCAGTTCTAGGGATATCGACAGGAGTTGATTTTAAAGTGATGGAACAACAAAAAAAGTTCTTTCCTAAGTTAGTAAAAGAAATTGATTCAGGGATCGAAGAGCTGCGAAAAATAGAGAAGGAGGGGGAAGACTTGATCTGGTCTACTCCTGAGTTTTTGATTAATCACATAGCAAAACGGATGTTGTCTTGGTTTTAGGCGATTTTCTAAGCTTGTAAAACCGCCTTATTCTGTATTGGAACTAACGTTTTTTTAATTGGTAGCTCGAGCTGTTGCTGAAGTAATCGTTACAGTTGCAGTAGTTGATGTGTAAGAGACTCTAGCAGCGAATAGATCAAACGTTTATGTGATTTATTTGCATTTATAGTTTTAGTTGCTTTAATGAATCGTGATCCTTCCTTAAGGAAGCAGTACCAACTCATACAACTTCAAACATCATTCGTCTTTTTCTGAGTAAAGGATTGCTCAAAAAAGGAAGAATCCTTTATCAAGGTGCTCCTTTAAAACAGGAGTCAACTCATGAGAAAGAAACCCTCTAAGGTCCTCGTCAAAGATCGGATGCATCAGGCTCTAGTTGTTGTACAAGAAGATCATACGATTAAAGAAGCGGTCAATATTTTACGAAAAAGACAGAGCGATGGAAAGATTATCTATTTTTACGTAACAGATGCCGATCAGAAACTGCAGGGGATTGTTTCAGCAAGAACTCTTCTATTAGCAGATCCTCAGGCTCTCATTAGAGATATCATGGAAAAATCTGTTTTTTGTTTGCAAGAAGATCAAAATCTTGAGCAGGCGATGGAGGCTCTTTCTCATCGACGTTTGTTAGCTCTTCCTGTTGTTGATTCGGAAAATGTCCTTAAAGGCGTTGTCGATGTGCAGATGTATCTACAAGAGAATATCGATATTTTTAAAGAACAGAGAAATCAAGACGTGTTTCAACTCTTAGGTATGACGTTCGAAGAGGGGGTATATAAATCCCCTTGGAAAAGCTATAGTAAGAGGATGCCTTGGATTTTATGTAATATGGCCGGGGGGATTGCTTGCGCAGTTGTCTCTCGTATGTTTCAACTTGTTTTAGGGAAGGTGCTTATTTTAGCTATGTTCATTCCTCTGGTATTATCGCTTAGTGAGTCGATTTCTATGCAGTCGATGACGCAAAGTTTTCATATTTTGCGCAAACAAAACATCTCTTGGCATAAGATTTTTGGGCGCATGTTTTCAGAAATTCGTACAGCCATTTTGATGTCTTTAACTAGTGGAATATTAGTAGGATTGCTGTCGCTCTTCTGGGGTTCTGGCGTTGTGGTTTCTTCCACGATTGCCGCGGGAATTATTATTTCTGTGATTCTTTCTGCTGTGATCGGATCATCTGTTCCCCTTCTTTTGCATTTAAATCGTCTAGATCCCAAGGTAGCTTCAGGCCCTGTTGTTCTCACTATTTCGGATGTGATTACAACGACGATCTATCTCTTTTTGGCCACTCTTTGGTTGTTATAGATCTTTGTTTTTTTCGTGAGCTAAGGGATGTTTCCATTTCTCTTTTTGGAAAAGTAAAATGATAGAGGGCATGAGACAAGCTAAAACGATGCCAACTACTAGAAAGAGCACGTAAAAAATAGGCCGGGACATAGGGAGTTGTTCTGGCGGAAAGAAGCCTACGAAAAAGGAAAGTAAACAGGCGAAAATACCAATACCTGCCCAAAACCACATGCCAAATTTCCCTCCGGGAACTTTATAGGTTCTAGGGGTGTCAGGCTGCGTATAACGCAGTCTGATGGCCGCTGAAAACATCAGAGTGTATGTGATGAGATATAATTGCGCTGTGATGATCAGGATTAAAAAATAGGCATTGTTGATAGACGGTGTGAATAAAAATAGCGTAGATAACACGGTTACAATAATGGCTTGAAGAAAAAGCATGAAAGTCGGAACTCCGTGGCGGTTATGCTTTCTGCAAATGGGGGGGAGCTCTCCATTGCGAGCTGCTTCTAAAAGACCTCGGCTAGGGCCTAAGATCCATGTACTTAATGATCCTATTGCTCCTAGACCTACAAGGGCTGCCATAGAAGGGAGCATCCATTTTTGATTATAGGGTTCTATAAAATAAGAAAAGGCCTGTAATGAGCCTGCGGTCAAACTAATTTTGTCTTGAGGGACAATGCTTGCAATTGCTAAGACTCCTAACAAAGAAAGTCCTAAGATTAGCGATACGGAAAGAAAAATAGCTTTGGGATAGTTTTTTTGAGGATTTTCTACGTCTTTGGCATAAATGGCGGACATTTCAAGACCGCAAAGCGTCAAGATGACCCCTGTAAAAAATACGACTTGGTCTGGTGAGGTGAAGCTTGGAATCGCAGATGCCCAATTGAATGTGATTTGTAAAGGTTTCCCACTCATAAACCAGGCAATTCCAAGACAGATAATGATAAGTCCTGCAATAAAAGTTCCAAAGATCACTCCAATAGTGCTGATCCTGCTGGAAATTTTAATTCCAAAACAGTTGGCAAGGGTCATTAGCCAAAAGAGACTAACCATACAGCAGAAAAGAAAAACGTTATTCTCTGCAAGCGCAGGATCGAAAAAATAAGCGACTGTGGCAGAGATGAAAGAAAGCACAGTAGGATACCACAGCACATTTTGTATCCATACGAGCCAAATGGCTAAAAAGCCAGTCCGATGCCCAAACGCTTCTTTTACCCAAGCAAATACTCCTCCCGCTTTAGGCCATCCAGTAGCAAGTTCTGCAGCGACAAGTCCTACAGGAATGAGAAAGATGATCGCAGCAAGCAATAAGTAAAACACAGAAGAGAGTCCAAATACCGCTGTTACGGGCCAGTTTTTTACTGCTCCAATTGCCGCCAGGTTGATCATGGCCAAAGAAAATAAACGTAGGGGTTTGCGGGTCATGGAAAGTCTCCTCGAATCTCATGTATATAATTCGGATATTATGAAAAGTGAAATTAATTTCAAGTGATTTTTTTATTTGTTTTATTTTGTGTTGTTTTAAGTTCGTGTTTATTTTAACTTTTGTAAATCCTCTGTTAGGATGACTGCGCACAAAAGTAGGTTTACATGTTTGTGCGCAGAATGCAGACTTCATAAATGGAAAAGCATTCTTTTGAAACTTAGCTACGAACGAGATAAGGACGGCCTTAATTAGGCTCGTCCTACATTCGATTGAGTTATAACGATTTTTTTATTAGCCGGCAGGTGTGTATGTTAACGTAGCTCCGGAAACGCCATTAATCGTGACAGGGGCTATGGTAAAATTGTCTGAATTTGTGGAATAACAGACATAGCCATTTGGTATATTTACCGTACTCTGGCAAGGGTTACATGTGAATGTAACGGATACTGTAACCGGTTCCTGGTTTGATCCTAGAACCGGAGAACCAGATGCGTACAGAGTATAGTTGAAGGTAACAAATGAAGTGCCATTATTTTCGAGGTATAAATATTGAACGTTGTCTTTAGATGGAGAGTAAGCGGTTAACGGAGTATACAAATATGAAAATTGTCCTGTTGTTTTTGGGTACGTCTGTGAAGTGCAGACATTATTTGTACATGTTGTAGTCACTTCCCCATTTGGGCACTTAGATTGTGATCCTTGGCATGATTGTGTCACGCTAGTTAAATTGTATGCATATTCACTTGATGAACCATTTGTTAAAGCGTATGAGTATTCAGTTCCCTGAGCAGAGACATAAATTGAGCTTGCTAAACAAGTTGCTAATATTAAGAAAAATTTCATAAAAACCTCAAAATTATATTTATTTATTTTTTTATTGTTAATTTGTGTTGGCAATTTGGTGTTAAATTGCTTTTTATGTTTATTTGATAATGAATAATTTAAGTTGTCAATGGTTTTAATGCGAAATAACTCTGTTTTATGGTGGATACAGCCAGTAGAATTTGAATAACAGTCTGATTGTCAGTGATGTAAATGGAATTTCCGGTCGTTTATGGTTGTAACGCATTTATTGTTAATCTATTGCAATGAAAGTGTCGAAACACCCCCCCCCGTAAAATAGCATATTTGTTGTGATGAGGAAAAAAGGAGATCCAATGCGCAGGTCTATCGAACCCATTTTAAAAAAATGGAAGGATCAAAAGGATCGACTTCCCATCATTTTGCGCGGAGCTTGGCAGGTTGGGAAAAGTTTTGTGGTTGAGAGGTTCGGAAAAGAAAACTTTACATCGCTTGTAGTCTGTAATTTCGAATTTCGCCCAGAGCTTGTTAGCTGTTTTGATAGTTTCGATCCTCTTTCTATTTGTGCAAAATTGGAAGTTGCATTCAAAACAAGGATTACTCCAGGGGAAACACTTCTTTTTTTAGATGAAATTCAAAACTGTCCAAAAGCAATTACTGCTTTGCGATATTTTAAGGAAAATCTTCCGGATTTACATGTGATTGCTGCTGGTTCTTTATTGGAATTTGTTCTCCATGAAGAAAAATTCTCATTTCCTGTCGGAAGAGTGCAATTCCTTTATCTAAAACCGCTTTCTTTCTATGAGTATCTCGTGAGTCAAAACCATGATCGCTTAGTGGAAATGATAGATAATGTAAATCTAAATAAGCCTTTTGATTCGTTTATTCATGAACAGCTTCTTTTGCGTCTTCGGGAATACTTTTTTATTGGAGGCATGCCATCTGTAGTTCGTTCTTTTTTAGAAAAAGGGTCTTTTTGGGAATGTCAAACGGTTCTGTCTGGACTTCTTGAGACGTATCGTTCTGATTTTCCGAAATATTCTACAAGAGCGCAATATGGGAATTTGCAAGTGTTTTTCGATAAGTCTCCGGGACTGATTTGTAAGAATTTTAAATATTCTCATGTAAGCCCTAAACATCGGTCTCAGGATCTTAAAATTGCATTGGAGCAGTTGGGTTGGGCTGGGTTATTACATAAGGTAATGGCAACAAGTGCTTCGGGGCTTCCGTTGCACATACATGCTAAAGAGAGTAAATTTAAATTGTTATATCTAGATGGGGGACTTGTCAATTGTGCCAACAAGCTGGATATCCAATTGGCATGGGATGTAGATCTTATGCAGATTAATTCAGGGGCGCAAGCTGAGCAATTTGTGGGGCAGGAGCTGCTTGCCTATTCAGATCCCTACATGAATGCGCAATTGTACTATTTGGACCGTGATAAGAAAGGGGCTATGGCAGAGGTGGACTATGTTATTCAATCTGGCTCTCAGATCTTGCCTATTGAAGTAAAAGCAGGAACTATAGGGAGCCTTAAGTCTTTAACCCAATTTCTAATAGAGAAGCCATCTCTATTTGGCATTCGGATCTCGCAATATCCTCTATCATTCCACGATCGAGTTTTATCAATACCCTTATACTTAATCAGTCAGCTTCCGCGTCTTATTGCTGATGTTAAGCTGTAGATTTTTTGCGTTGTTCTGATGTAGGGAGAAATAAGAGAAAACCCGGCCTCGAGAAAAACCGGGTTTTTTAATCGAACTTACTTTTTTTTCTTTTCTTGTTTTTCAGCTCTTTTTTCTTTTAGAGTTTTTGTAGGCTTTTTTTTCTCTTCTTTTTTTACGTCTTTAGATTTTGACATAAAGTCCTCCCTGGGTTTTTAGATGCAATCTGGTTCTTATTGTTAGCAATCTGGTTTCTTTTTTTCAATGCTTTCATTTTGTAAATAATTTTTTGCCTCTGTATGCTGAAAAAAATCCAAGGATGTACTTATGATTTTTCAAGAATCCATAGAAGCTGTAGAGCGATCGGTTTTTTCTAAGAGCTTTGGAAAGCCTTTATATGATTGCCTGTGTTTTTCTAAGATTCCCGCTACAGTCTGTTCTTTACTGGGTGTAGACCAGGGTAAAGGGCTCCCTTCGGGATGTGTACAGCCCGATTCTTACGATGCTGTCGTATTTTTATTTCTCGATGGTTTTGCTTGGAGGTATTTTGAACGTTATAAGGACCATCCTTTCCTGCGGAGATTTTTAGATGGTGGTGTGGTATCTAAAATAACAGCCCAGTTTCCCTCTACAACGTCGGCCGAAGTAACAACTATTCATACCGGGTTAGAAGTAGGCCAAACCGGGATTTATGAGTGGTTTCAGTATGAACCACAAGTGGATCGGATTATAGCTCCTCTACTTTTCTCCTATGCCGGAGACAAGGTAGCAGAGTCTTTGTCGTCTTGTGAAGTTCCTCCTGCTGAATTTTTTCCTTTTGAAACTATCTATCAAAAATTACAGGATCACAAAATTTCTTCCCATCTTGTACAGCCAGTACAATTGGCTACTAGTCCCTACTCTCAGAGGATGGGCCGTGGCGCTCATGTCTTATCTTACTTTACTTTGCAGCAAGGCGTACAAGGAATTAAAGAAACTTTGAACAAGCAGTCGGATCAAAAAGCATACATTATGTTGTATTACCCTGATATCGATGCGGTAGGGCATCGAAAGGGCCCTGGATCTAAAGAATTAGAAGAGGAGGTGTTGCGGACATTAGATCTTTTGGAACGAGAACTGATGAGCTCTTTGTCTTTACAAGGGAAGAAAGTGGCTCTTATGCTTTCTGCGGATCATGGGATGGTAGCGGTAGATCCTAAAAATACTTGGTATGTAAATAAAGAGTATCCAGGCATCACTTCCCTTTGTAAGAAAAGTTCCGAAGGTTATTTACTTGCCCCAGCAGGGTCTTGCCGAGACTTGTTTTTACATATCAAAGAAGATGCTATTGAAGAAGTTTTTGAGACATTAACAGAGCGCTTACTGGGAAGAGCCGAGGTTTGGAAGACTGCGGAATTGATTACTGCAGGTCTTTTTGGCTCGCATGTATCTTCTCGGTTTTTACATAGAGTTGGGGATTTGGTAGTCTTGCCTTATGAAGGGGAGGCTGTATGGTGGCAAGAAAAGCATCGATTTGAGCAACATTTTTACGGAGCTCATGGAGGACTTACTAGGGGAGAGCTTGAGATTCCCTTTCTTTTTGCTCGTATCTAGTTTTTTTGGTATGTGTATTCTTTAGATAAGACTTGAAGAAGAGAGCTGAAAGCGGGTATCCTGCTTTCCTTTTGTTGCTAGGTACCAAGGACAGGTATGCCCCAAACCCCGTTTCCGCCCAAAGACATGGAGCTTGCACGAGAGCTATTAGAGCAAGACGCTGTCAAATCGACCGTCTTTTCTGAGGGAACTTATCAAGTAGAGGTTCAAGTTAAGAAAAAGTCCTTTTGGCCTTTTTTGCAAATGAACGATAGCGGAGATCTCTCGGATGCTTTTTGTTCTTGTTCTTCTGATAAGAAAAAATCGCATTGTGCTCATTTAGCGGCCGCTTATCTTTCGATTTTTCGAGGCCTTGACGAACCCTTGCATGTGCGTTTTCGCACAAGTCTTTGGAATCGGCTTTGCTGGATTGCAAGTCGTAGACACGGCTATCGCACAGATTGCTTAGAAAAGTTGGAAAGATATGAAGGGAAATCTTTAACGGGAAAAGTTTTATTTTCTTTGACCCCGACGAATGATCAAGGGCGCAAAAAAATAGAAGAGATGATTGATCTTCGAATGGTAGAAACAGAAGAAACGTCTCTTAAATTTTCCAATTTGTCTCCCGAAGAAATCACTTTATGGAAGCAAGGAAAACCGAGTGAAAGGTTGAAATACGAGCTTTCTTTTTGGTCGGATCTTGCCAAATGGTGTTTTGTCCTTCAAGATGCTAATGATCCGTATCACATAGAGTTTATGTCTTCTGATGAAGGCCTTCCTAAGTGGATTCAGATCAGGTTTTCTTGTATCCAGATCGGTTTTTATATTTCTAGAGGCAACTGGCCTTTGCTAATTCCTTCTCTCGGTTTGGTCAAAAGCCCTCTTTTAGTTCATGAGACAATAGAGAAGGAGATCGAAGGTATTGATTACGATCCAGCAAGGCAACAATTGCATTTGCGATTTGCTTTGCCCAAAGAGCAAAAAATCCCTACATTTTCTTTAGAGGAATCTGTGGAATTGGAAGGGTGGAGGTTTGTCCCAAATCAGGGTTTTTTTAGATCAAAAAAAGATCCCATTTTTGAACGAGATCATATTCCCAAAGAAAAAATTGGAGATTTTTTAACCCATTATACTTCACTTCTACGTTGTCACTTGAAAGAGCGGATTTTTGAGGGAGAGTATCCCTTACAATATCATTTAAGCTTTGATGCAAATCATAGTCTTCATATTGAGATGTTTTTGCTAGAAAGAGGGGATTTGCAAAAGAAAGGAGCCGCTTTCTTTGGAAAATGGGTATATAAGCCAGATCTGGGCTTTTATGCTGTCCAAAATCCTCTTTTCCCCGAAATAGACACGGTGATTCTTTCAGATGATGTGGGAGATTTTGTTAGTAGGCATAAAGCTTGGCTCAATCATTTTGATGGGTTTCAAATCCATTTGATGACAATGGAGCCTGAAATTTCTTACCAAGTAGATCAAGAATCTTCCTTGCATTTTTTCTCAGAAATGGAAGTCAGTAAAGATATGCAAGGGATCATCGATTTCGGGGAGTGGATTTTTATTCCGAGTAAAGGCTTTTTCCCAAAAAGAAGGGAAAAGATGATTTCTACACTCAAATCGGGAAAAAAAGTCATAGCTCGAGAAATTCCTACTTTTTTAAGAACGCACAAAGAAGAGCTAGCTCTACTTCCTCGATTTTTTAGTGAAAAAAATCCTATGGCGGAATTTTCTTTAGAGGTAGTTTTGCAGCCGCAAGGAAGCATCCATATCAAGCCTGTTTTTTCTCTACTTCCACAATACCAGAAGAAAAGAGTGTTGTTTTTTCAAGAATATGCCTACGTAGAAGGAGAGGGATTTTCGAAGTTTCTCCTGCTTCATCCTTTTCTCGAAGAATATGCCATGGAAAAAACCTTAACAACCAAAGAAGAGCTTACCTTCCTTTCTCGCTTAGAGACGCTTATTCCGTGGATTTCTAAAATTGATCCTCGACTCAAACTTCCCAAATCTCTTTCTTTACATTTGCAAGATATGGCTCGGCAAGAAGAGGGGAAAGCAAGTCTTTGGGAGCTTAATCTAAAATATCAAACAGATCTGGGATCTGTCGATCTTTTTGATATTTGGAAAGCCGTGCAATCACATCAAAGGTTCTTCTTTTCAGAGGCCGGGATGCTGGATCTTTCTAGCGAGAGATTTCAATGGCTGAAATCTCTTTCGAAAAAGAAATGGGGTGTTGGCGGAAAAACGCTTGTTCTTAGCTCTATGGAATGGATTCGTGTCCAGATGCAAGAAAATGTTTCTTCCTCTTCTGATTCAAGAGTGCAGCAAGCGTTTGAAGAGTTCAATACGTGCCAAGCCTTTCTTCCTTGTAATACCGAAGGGCTTAAAAGCGATCTAAGACCTTACCAAGAGACTGGGTTGAAATGGCTTTGGTTTTTGTATTCTTATGGACTTTCCGGACTACTTTGCGATGAGATGGGGCTTGGGAAAACTCATCAAGCTATGGCTCTTTTAGCTGCAGTATTTTCTGCAGATGAAAGCAAAAAAACGTTTCTGATTGTATGTCCAACGTCTGTTATCTATCACTGGGAAGATCTTCTTAAACGATTTTTACCCCATTTACAGGTATATACGTTTCATGGGCAGTCAAGACATAGAGAAGATTTGTCTAGAAGGTTTTATCATGTTCTATTGACTTCTTATGGAGTGATGCGAAGTGAGAAAAAAGAGCTTTCTCAGCTCTCTTTTGATGTGGCTATTTACGATGAAATACAAAATGCAAAAAATACCGCTTCTCAAACTCATAAAGCTCTAGCTTCTTTACAATCTTATATGAAATTAGGTCTTACAGGAACTCCTATTGAAAACCATGTTATGGAGCTCAAAGCGCTTTTTGATCTCGTTCTTCCTCATTATTTGCCGACGGATGCGCAGTTTCGAGAGAAATTCCTCATTCCTATGGAAAAAGAGCAGGACATCGAAAAAAAACAGCTGCTTTCTAAACTGGTAAAACCGTTTATTCTTAGGAGAAAGAAATCAGAAGTGCTCTTAGAGCTTCCAGAAAAAATTGAAGAGATTGCCTATTGCGATCTTTCAACAGAGCAAAAAACTTTATATAAAGAGCTTTTTTTCTCGCAAAAAACGCGGATTGAAAAAGAGATGCAAACATCTTCAGAATCCACAACTGTTATGCATGTGTTTTCTCTTCTCTCTAAACTCAAGCAAATTTGTAACCATCCTTGCCTCATCTCTAAAGAGAAAGAAAATTTCCAGCAGCATAGCTCAGGAAAATGGGATCTTTTTGTCGAACTTTTACAAGAAGCGCGAGAAAGTGGGCATAAGGTTGTTGTCTTTACTCAATACCTCGATATGATGGATATCATAGAGAAATATTTGGAAGGGCAGGGGATTGGTTTTGCGGAGATTCGAGGAAGTACTCGTGATCGCAGGGAGCCCTTGACTCGATTCAAAGAAGATCCAGAGTGCGTTGTTTTCGTAGCTTCTCTACAAGCGGCAGGCGTTGGTATTGATCTTACGGCAGCATCTGTTGTCATTCACTATGATCGCTGGTGGAACTCGGCTAGGGAAGATCAGGCAACAGATCGGGTACACAGGATGGGGCAGAGCCGCGGAGTGCAAGTATTTAAGCTTGTGACCAAAAAAAGCGTAGAGGAAAAAATCCACGCTTTGATCTTGAAAAAGAAGGGGATTTTAGATGAAGTAGTAGGTTTTGATGAGCAAGATATGGTCAAAAAACTTACGAAACAAGAAATCTTTGAGCTTCTATCTTCTTTGGAAAAGGATTTACAAGGAGACTAGGCACATCTCCTTGTAAGCTATGTCTTTTTATGACCGAATTTCTGGGCGGCTTCGCTCGATTACAGAGGTAAGCGCGCTTACTTCGTCTGTATAGTCCTTATTGCTCAATGCCTTTTTTAGTTTCTCTAAGACTTTCAAATCATAACGTAAGACGTATATGCTTGGTGAAAATCGTGCGAGGTAGGCATTTACCGTTGTAAGAAATCGATCAGATTGTTTGCTATAGGCATCTACTATTTCATCTAAGAGAGTTGTAGAGAAATAGGAGGTTTTGCTGAGCTCCTTCATTGCAATTTCGAAGCGATCTGAGTTTAAGTCCATTTTTGTTATGTAAGAGCTTAAGATGAGATCAGACAAGACGTTAGTTCTTAGGAGTTTTTCGAGTGTGTTTTTGTCGAAGTCCTGCATTTTTTTGATTAAAGCTGTTAGTGTGTCTTTAACAACATTGTTTGGAACAGTCTGGGGTACATGATTTAGAATGGAAACGATCAGATTTTCTAACAAGGCTTGATCTAGATTTGAACCTGTTTGCATGATTTTTTGCAGATACAAGAATTGAAGATGGGTCCAGGGCAGAGGTTTTCTATTGAACCGGTCGAGAAGGCTATTTGCTTCCTCAGAAGAGAGTGCTCGATCCAGCTGCATCCCTAAATCTCTTTTTGCTAAAGAAGTGCTTACAATAAAATCACTCCATTTTTTGGAGGAAAGGATTGTACGGAGTGTTTTTTCCCCAATGCCATTCGTCTTTTCTAGTAGCCCAGTTATTATATTTTTAGCATGAGCCATATCAGTGTCATTTAGCTTGATAGATAGAATGGAAGTAACCCAATTTTCTAATTGAGCTTGAGTCGGATTTACGGCTGCATTGATCACTTTTTCTAGATATAGGAGCCTGAGGTTCCAGTCGCTATTTTGCTTGTGACCTACAATTTGAGTGATAAGCGTTGTGGCAGTATCTGCGGGGATTTGTCCTTTATACAACTCTGTATTGACTTGGCGTTCTATGGAGTAGAGCCATGATGGGTTTGTCATGGAATACTCAAGAAAGGGCAAAAGTACATCTCTTCTATCGACCTTGACTTCTTGGTGAAATCCTTGATTCACTAGTTCTAAGCATTTTTTAGAAATCCCTCTAGGAGGGATGTATATCTCAGTATCTAGGAAAGTGGTCTGTGTATGAAAAGTAGTTGCAAGCTTTGCAATCAGTGATTGGATGTTTTTTTTGTTAGCATCTGATTTTAGATCCATTTGTAGGATTTGATCTATTTGTTCTAACGCAAAATTAAACGTGTTTTCGTTCAAGTCCATGCTTTTTACATGCGCGTCTAGAGCAATGATTTTATGCTCTTGTTGAAGAGTTGTAGGAAGAGCTCTACTAGGGTGTAATTCTGTGACCAAATTCTGACTTACATCAGTATTTTGCAGCAAGATGCTGAGCCAAGGTGTATAGGTTTTTCCTTGCGATGAAATCTGAGAATACCATTTTGCGGTTTGTTCTGGTGTAAGAGCAGATGCTGCCAGAATTTTTTGTATGCTTTCATTCCAAAACGGCAGATTTCCCATGTTTTGGTTGAATTCGGCATATTTGAATGCTGCTTCTCGGAATTTTATGAGATCTTTTAAGAGTAGAAAGCTTGCATCTGGTAATAGTTTCCCATCTTGGAAAAATTCTTTATTATTCAAGCAAGCGTCTACGGATTTGCCAAATAATATAGACGCATCGCTTCTTTGAGCTAGATTGTCATATTTTTTATCGATATTGGCATGAGCTGATTGTTGCAACCTTGAGGATTCTTGGTAATCTTTAGGCTCTGTAGACATTTTCCATGTCAGGATTCTTGCGGAAAGAGGGTCATGATTTTTTAGCAATGTTACAATTTCTTGATAGTCATCTAAAACTTGCAAATATGCGTCTGCATTTTCTTTAAATTGTTTTTTGTCGATGGCGTTCAGATCTCGACATGTTAGAGCGGTTTCGATGAGTTCTTGTTTGTTGTGCTTTGGAGCGATTTTGTGAGCTGCGTATAGCGCAATTTTATCTTGCTCAATCGTCGTTTTCCCATTGTTTTTAGCGCAAACTAAAGAGGATGCTAACGTGGAAGTGGCTTCTTGCCAATCATGGATGTATCTTGAGGCAATCGAAGGACTGTTTTTAGCAAGAGATGTGAAATCTTTAAGGCTGACATTTCCCGCCGCTTGTTTTAAGAAAAATAGAGATTCTACCAGCATAGCTGTAGCTACGCTTCCAGCTTTAAATGTCAATGTTCCAGAATTTAGGGGATTTGTTTTCGGCTCTTCGAATGGCACTTGATAGGATTTGTATGAGACGCTTCCCTTATTATATATCTGAAAGAAAACGTAGGAGGCGGCTCCAGCTACAGTTAGTAGAGCAGCGCATTGCAATGGAGTAAAAGAGGAAGCTTGTTTTTTGTTTTTTTGAGTTTTATCCGGATGTTGCGAATCTAAAGCTTTCGAGGATGTAGCAGATGTTTTTATTTGCTCTGGTGACGCAGAGTGTTCGTGAGAATGGGAATGGGGGTGAGAATGAGAATGAGAATGTTTGTGCCCTATTGCGCCGTGGTTGTGTCCACAGTTGTGGTGCCCTATATCCGAGTGACTCATAGTTTATATCCTGTGATGATATTTTTTATTTTGTGCTATAAATTATACTGCAGTAAAAGATGAGAGTAAATGTAAAAAAAAATGTAATAATATACTGTTTTTTTTACCTTCTGTAAGGCTTTTTAAAAAGACTTTTGAAGAAATAAAAGAGTGATCTTTTTTAGAAAAAAGGAGGAAATCCTTATAAGGGGGCTGGAAATTTCTCTTTTTCTATGTTTTTAATCGGACATATTCTATCATTACCTCCTTTCAATTTAGGTTTATTACCATGTCTAAAACAATTAAGCTCGCTATAGTAGGTCGTCCTAATGTGGGAAAATCTGCAATGTTCAATAGAATTTGTGGAAGGCGGATTGCCATAGTCGATGAAGCTGTCGGAGTGACTAGAGATCGTCTTTATGCAGATGCAGATTTCTTTGGACATCGCTTTCAAGTGATTGATACGGGGGGACTCGATTCTTTATCTAAGATCCCTTTTTATGAAGAAGTCAAGATGCAAACAGAAATTGCTATTGAAGAAGCCGATGTAATAGTCATGGTTGTCGATGTCAGAGTCGGCATTACAGTTTTAGACGAAATGCTCGCTAAAAGTTTGTTGAAAACTAAAAAGAAAGTGGTCCTAGCCGTCAATAAAATCGATGACATCTCTCAAAAAGATGAGATCTATCCTTTTTATGTCTTAGGAATTCCTTCTATTGTCGCTGTATCTGCCATTCAAGGTTTTCAGATCGCAGAGCTTTTAGAAGAAGCTTTTTCAGGAATACAGTGGCCAGAGGTGGATGCAGAAGAAGATCGCCCAATTCAAGTTGCGATCATTGGTCGTCCTAATGTAGGAAAATCCACTCTCGTAAACCATCTGTTGCAAGAGATGCGCTGCGTTGTAAGTCCTATAGCAGGGACGACGCGAGATAGCATCGATACTCTTATTGAAAAAGAGGGCCAGCAATATACTTTAATCGATACTGCAGGGATCCGCCGGAAGAAAGCTGAACATGAAGTGGTTGATAAATTTGCTGCTGTTCGTACGGAAAGAGCCATAGAGCGTTCAGATATTTGTATTTTGGTTATGGATGCATCTCAAGGGATTACGACCCAAGAGAAAAGGATTGCAGAGCAAATAGAAGAGGCCGGTAAAAGTTGCATATTATTATTGAATAAATGGGATCTTGTTAAAGGCTTTCGTATGGAGCACTGCTTACAAGGCGTGCGTGAGGAAGCTTCCTTTTTAAACTATTGTCCTACACTGTTTGTATCCGCTTTAACCGGACGTAATTTAGATGAGCTCTTTGCTTTAATCCTTAAAGTGTATGAAGCTGGTCGACAAAGGATTACGACAGGGCAGCTCAATAAATTTACTCAGCTCGTCTTCCAAAAGTACCATCCTCCAATGATTCAAGGAAAACGCCTACGAGTCTATTACATGACCCAAGTTCAGGTATCGCCTCCTCGATTTCTGCTTTTTGTGAACTTTCCAGAGCTTATGCTGGAAACTTATAAAAAATATATGATCCATCAGTTCCGTGAGCAGTATGCTTTTACAGGTGTCCCTCTGATTTTTGATCTTAAGGGCAAAGGGGCAAGGCAGGAATACGAGCAAAAAGAACCTGCGGAAGTTTCGGAAATTGTAGTTTCTGAAGAGGCTTCTTCTGCTGTAGAAGAATCTTTCGTGGAGCAACCAGATCTACAAGTAGAGCTAGATCCGTCATATTTTTAGTAACTCATAATTTCTATTTTATCTATAAATAGAGTTTTGAGGTGAATATGCATGCGATAGAGCTTGAGTGGATTCAGTGGATCCAAAATTTCAGAACGCCTGCATTGGATTTTTTCTTCCAATGCATGCGTTTTTTCGATCGTCCGGAATTTATTTTCGTCTTAATTCCTGTTGTTTGGTTAAATTACGGATGGAAAAATGGACTTCGTCTGTTTTACATCGTATTCTTTAATGCTTTATTCAGTGTCGTTTTAAAAAATCTCTTTGCTTCGCCGAGGCCTTACGAATTATCCCATCAACTGGGAATTATACATGCCGCTGGATATGGTTTCCCAAGTGGCGCAGCTCAGCTATGTATGCTTCTAGGGGGATTATATATAACGTACTCGAAAAACTCGATGAAATGGGCGATTGTCATTGCGTATGTATTCTTCGTTTCTCTTTCTAGGGTTTATTTAGGGGTGCATTTTCCTAGTGATATTTTAGGAGGATGGATTGCAGGACTTGCGATGCTGTTTATTGTTCTGTATTTCATGCCTCGAATAGAAAAAAAACTTAAAGCGGTGAATGTTTATAAGCTGCTTTCTCTTCATGCATTTGTAATCCCATCCTTGGCTATTTCTTGCTCTGTATATCCAGAACTAAGCTATGTAGGATGTACTATAGGATTTGGCGTTGGTTTATGGCTCTGCCACCGCTTTAAAGTGGGTCTTGCTATAGCTCGAGGCTCAAAGGAATATTTGCTGCGGGGTGTTTTAGGGGTGTTAGGGGTTTTTCTTCTTTATAAAGGATTTCCGACCTTAAAACTTTTTCAGTCTTTTCTTGCAGCTATGTGGATCAGTTTTTTTGCTATTTTGCTTTTTCGCCAAAAAGTTTTTTTGAGAAAAAAGTGAGAATCTAAGCGAGATTTTGTGGTTTTACGGACTGTTTTCTTGAGGGTCTAAAATGAAAAATAAACAAATGTCTGAATATCTAATAGTTGCAAGAAATTAAAATAATTATTGCTATGTTGAGCAATATGGTGTGTAATTTAAGCATAATACCTACACAAGGTCAATATGAAACAAGAAAAGAAAAATACTCTCTCTTTAGAGGGAAATCAAAGCTTTTGGACACTAGGAAGTTGACCTTGCCCCTCTTTTAGGTCCAACCTAAATTAGAGGTTCCTGTTTTTCTTTCTTCTTTTTTAATATATCCATCTATCACCTCATTAGGGGTTCTTCCATTAAGAGAGCTATGAGGTCGAAATTCATTATA
>JAIETG010000022.1 GCA_019745395.1 Rhabdochlamydiaceae bacterium
GGCGCGATCACCCTTCAATCTGCTACGACAATAGGATCATCAAGTGGAACGTTAAATCTTGATGCGATTTCAGGAGACTTTGACTTGACATTAGCGGGAGCTGGGAATGCGACAGTTCTTGGCATCATTGGAACAGGAGCCAATACTGTAACAAAGGTAGGTTCGGGAATTCTTGTCTTAGCTGGAGCTAATACCTATTCAGGTGGTACTACTATAAGCGCTGGTATGCTGGGAGTGCGAAACAGTAGCGGTCTGGGAACTGGATCTGCAACTGTTGCAAGTGGAGCTGAATTAGACTTTCTAGATGGAATCACTGTTGCTAACAATTTGACCTTAAACGGAACGGGAGTTGCAGCTGGAGCTTTAGTAAACGTGACCGGAACGAATACTGTAAGTGGCTCTATCACGTTAGGATCTGCAACAAAAATAGCATCTGTTGGAGGAACTTTAAATCTTGGAGCGATTTCAGGAGACTTTGACTTAACATTTGCGGGAACTGGGAATACGACAGTTGGTGGCGTCATAGGAACCGGAGCCAATGCTGTTACAAAGTTAGGATCTGGAACGCTTGTTTTATCAGGAGCTAATACCTATTCAGGTGGTACTACTATAAGCGCTGGTATTGTGAGTGTGCAAAACAGTAGCGGTCTTGGAACGGGAAGCGCAACTGTACTAAGCGGAGCTGAATTGGATGTGTTAGGTGGCATTACTGTTGCTAACAATTTGACGTTAAGTGGAAGTGGAAATACAGGGCCAGGATTTCCTGGAGCAATATTGAGCGTATCAGGAACCAATACTGCAAGCGGCACGATTACGTTAGCTGCCAATACATCAATAGGATCTACATCTGGAACACTGGTTCTTAGTGGAGGTATTTCAGGCCCCTATAACCTAATATTTACAGGAGCTGGAAACTTAATAGAAACTGGAGCGATTGCAACAGGAACAGGTGCTTTTACCAAAGTAGGGACTGGAACAGCAACCTTAACTGCTGCAAACACGTTTAGTGGTGGATCAACAGTTAATGCAGGAATCCTAGTGTTATCTGGAGATGGAGAGCTGCTTGCGACAGGGGATCTGACATTAAGTAATAATGCTACGTTTGATATCAGCGGTATTACTGCAGACTCAACCACTGTAGCAAATCTCACAACAACGGCGCTTTCAAATATTATTCTAGGTGCTAAAACATTGGTAGTGGGTGGAAGCTCTAATACGTTTGTTGATGGAAATATTTCAGGGATAGGTGGAGCGCTTACAAAACAAGGAATCGGAAAGATGACCCTGTCCTATCCGAACAGTTATACTGGAGGGACAAATCTTCTAGCCGGAACCTTAAATGTTGCTCGTAACTTAGCCTTGGGAAGTGGAGCTTTGGACACTGTAGATGGTGCAACTCTAGCCTTTGAAGATAGCATTAATTTTGGTAACGATACGGTTTTAGGAATTGGTCAAACAAACGTATTTGTAGATGCAGGAAATACAGCAACTTGGTCTAGCAATATCAGTGGACTTGGAAGCTTTATCACAACAGGAACAGGTTCGATCAACTATACGGCTACAGCAACTAATACCGGAACTAACTTAGTTAATGCAGGAACGTTTTATCTTAATGGATCTATAGGATCCATTAACGTAGGCCCCTCTGGGACGTTACGTGGTAGTGGAATAGTAAACGGAAGTTCCACAATTTCTGGAATTCTAAATCCTGGAAATTCACCAGGGGACCTCACTTTTATGGGAGATCTTACTATTGATGGTACTGGGAGTATAGTAATCCAAGTAAGTAATAGTGCTAATTCTCTTGTAACTGTTGCAGGGAATTTAAGCATTCAGCCAGGAGCTATATTGGTGTTTGACGCATTATCTGGTTATAGCAAGCCTAATAACAATTTTGAGTTTTTAACGGCAACCACTATTTCTGGAGTTTTTAGTCAGGTTACTTCTAACTCTCGACTGATACAGCCCACCCTTACCTATTCGGGAGGTCAGATCGGAGCTACATTGAAGCTGACAGATTTTGCTAATATTGTGGATAATAATAACAATGCTCTTTCCGTTGGAGAGGCTCTAACGCAGTTATTAAATCAAGGAAATCCTCAAGCAACAGCTATCCTATCTAATTTATTGGGCCTTGCTCGTGATCAAGATATTCAAGATGCTTTAAATCAGATGCAGCCAGCCCTGTACAAAGGTCTTACAATTTCTCAGGAAAATAACGCGGTAAAAGTGCAAGACACGTTGGGATATCGTTTCCAACAAGAGCTTGATGAAGTGTATTGCTACCAAATTAAATCTTCTAAAACAGAAAGGCAAGGAACTGTCAGCTGTGAAAAAGAAAAGAGAGACATACATCTTTGGGTAGATGGATTTGGTGATATTCTTAAACAGAACTCTACTACTTTTGCTGGAAGTCCACAGTTGGGTTACCAAACAAAATCGGGAGGAGTATCTCTTGGACTTGATGGGCGCTTTGCTGAGTATTTCTATGCGGGAGCTCTGGGTGCGTATACAGACTCTTCTACTCACTGGAATAATAGCGCAGGGAAAGGAACGATCCAAACAGGATATGGAGGTTTATATCTCTCTGCTATTAGCGATATGTTCTACGGTAATTTGTCTGTAATAGGAGGCTGGAGCCATTATAAGGGACATCGTGATATCAGCTTCCCAGGAGTTGATGTAACAGCTACGAATAGCCATGGAGGCAGCCAGCTCTTATCTCATGCAGATACGGGAATCAACTTAGGGTATGGAGGCTTTACTGTAAGACCGTTTGATTCTTTTGATTATATTACCCAAACAGAGGACAGCTATACAGAATCTGGAGCTGGAAACTACAACCTGCATGTGAATAAAAATAATGCGATCATGGCTCGTAACGAGCTTGGAGTGCAGTTTGCAGGATGTCTTTGTTTTGAAGGCAGTAGGTGGACAATTTCTCCTAAAGTTTCTTGGGTTCGAGAAGTTCGTATTAGAGGCGAGGGGTATACATCGGAATTTGCAGGAACAGATGTTGCCTTCCAATCTACTGGATTCTTCCCAGATCGCAGCCTAGTTTCTCCTGGGGTAATGGTTTCAGGTCTGATGTGGCAAGATCGCTTGGCAGTAGACCTCTACTACAACGGCGAGTTCATGCATAAATATTCTGATCACAATTACGGAGGTCAGATCCGCTTTGGATTCTAATCTTTCATACACCTCGGTCTTAAAGGACCGAGGATGCTTATTTTTAGCTTTACTCAGGAAGTTGATCTAGAGCTTTAGAAGTTGAACGGCTAGGGCCTTTTACAATTGTTGCTATAGTCCGTTATGTGCCATCTTTTCTCTTTTATAAAGGCATTTTTGAGGTGAATTACACATTTTTATGAGCAAAGAACCGAAATATGAAGTTTTACAGTCCTGTGACAAAATAGAGCTTAGATTGTATGACCCCTTTCTTGTCGCAGAGGTCGAATGCTCAGGCATTAGGAAAGAGGCCATTAGATCAGGATTTAGAATCTTGGCAAATTACATATTTGGTAACAATCTAGCCTCAGAGAAATTGCCAATGTCGGTTCCTGTCACTCAGCAAAAAATCGATAATGGCTGGAAAATTCGGTTCATGTTAACCCAAACCTCCAATTTAAAGGACCTTCCTCAACCCAATAACCAACTCGTTAAACTCCATTTGATTTCACGGAAAAAATTTGTAGCTATCAGATTTTCCGGAATTGCTGATGACGAAAAACTCCAAAGGTATACAACCCAATTACAAGAATTTGCCGATTGTCATAAATGGTCTTTGGCTGACACACCTGTTTTAGCGTTTTATAATCCTCCCTGGACTATTCCTTTTCTAAGAAGGAATGAAGTTCTTTTTGAAGTGTTGAAATTTTAGGAGAAGACACTTCTTCCGATTTGAAGTCGATCCGATTACTGAAGATTCCATTCCGTTTTGCGTCTACTCTCCTTTACTGAAGCACAGGGATGAAATAAAGGTCCTTTTCGTAATTCGAGATTGAAAGGGCGTTCCATTCACGTCTTAAATGCATAAGGTTTAAAAGATTTTAAAACTATTGTTCTGGATTAGGATGTTGCGAGCCTTTTTTCTGAATGAGGTATTGTTGCAGTCTCTTGAGCCATCCTTGAATTTAATCGTTGTGTTCCATATACTTTTCGTTAAAAAAATGTTAAGGAATTATGTCTGTACAGTTTTGGGTTGCTTTACAAGGACCGGTCGTTGATTGCTTAAAATCAAAAATTGATGATTGGAATAAAACACATGTTGATTCCCAGGTTGAACTTAAAAATACCGCAGGTCTTCTAAATTATGGTCAACCAGCACAGGTTGCACTCGATAAGTCTCAAGTAGAACAGCCATCGCTTGTTCTAGCTCCCGAATTTATGACGGGTACTATGACAGCGGCAGCCAAAGAGAGAAAAGTAATCCCTATTTATGACATTTTAGAAAATGAGCAGCTTAGTAAGATCTCAACGCTTGTACAAAGAACCTATGGAGATCAACAGGGCAGGGTCCTTTCTCTCCCATTTAATCCTGCTTGTGGAATTCTCTACACAAACAAAGAAGCACTTGTAAACGCCGGAAAAAGTGCTGATTTTGTTCCACGAACTATGGAAGAGCTTGAAGAAGTTTGCAAGAAGATGATGGAGATGAAGGTAGTTGATAATGGCTACACTTGCGCCTGGCCTGCTGCCTATCTGGTTGAAGTGCCTGCTTCTCAGCAAGATATACCTCTTGCACTGCCTGATAATGGATTTAGTGGTTATGGAACCTACCAATTAAGTCGAAAATGGCTTCGCAATCACCTTTTTGACATCAGACGGCAAATTAAAGAGGGGATTTTTGTTTATTCCGGAAGAGATAATAATGCAAAAACGCCTTTCATAAATAAGAAAGTAGCCTTCTATATGCAAGGCTCTTCTCATGCTGCCTTTTTGCAAAAGGAAGCTGCTTTTGAAATAGGATGTGGCCCAATACCCACGCTTGAAAAAGGTCAACAGGAAAAATACGCCTTTCCTCTTGGTGGAGCATCAATTTGGGTTATGAACAATCAGCAGACAAGAAATGCCCTCAAAGGTATTCGTTCATTTTTAGACTATCTTGCAAGTAACGAAGTTCAAAAAGAATTGCATTTGCAAGCAGCAAGCGTTCCTGTTTCGAGTACCTTGCCTGTAACCTTACAAGAATTTTATAAAAATCATCCACTGCATAAAGCTGTAGTTGCCCAGACCATCGAATCAAAGCTTGGCAAATATTCTTACGGTATACGTATGCCAAATTATGGTGATGCTAGAAAGGCTCTCTTTGACCTTATCGAAAAGGTCGTTGACGTAAATAACACTTCCGACAAGCAGGTAGATAAGCTGCTTAAAGAATTTGATGGCAAATATAGCATTTCATGTGCTCGACATTTTACTATTCCGGGAATGCTAAAAACGGTTTGTCAGGCTTTTTTAATGTTTGCTCATTTAAAAATAGTTTCCCCTGCAAAAAATTAACTTAAAGTGTTGTTTTAATTATGAGAAAATATTTCCACGCAATTTCAGCGCTAACATTAACAGCGTTCCTTTCTGGATGTGCCAGTTACAACGCATCTTCTTTAAAAAGTCTTGCATCTGATGCGATTATAGAGTCTCATAATCCAGATTTTCAGGATGGTCTAGTGGTGATAGCTAAAGCCTTTAATAAAGATGACTGTAAAAAATATTTGGATAGAGATGTCATAAAAGAAGGGTATCAACCTATTCAGATATATATTCAAAACAATTCGACTAAAAATTATGTGTTTTCTTTGGATAGAATCAGCATGTGTTGTTCTAGACCTGAAGAAGTGGCTAGGAAAGTGCACACTTCAACCGCTGGAAGAGCAATAGGTTATGCGGTTGGATCATTATTTATGTTGCCTTTAGCAATACCTGCGGTAGTCGATGCCGTCAAATCAAGCAAAGCAAATGAGTCCTTGGACTATGATTTTTCTGTAAAAGCAGCATCGGATCAGGTTATATATCCTTCTTGCAATCTAAATAAAATATTGTTTACTAGGCTTCAAGGATACAATTCCACGTTTGATATCACATTGATAGAGTCGGAGACGAACAAACCTAGAACTTTTAGAGTACACGCAAGTTAAGGATGTAAATCTATTTTGCGGCTTTTGTCAGAATTTTTGTGATACAGCTTTTTATGCCTTCTTTTCTATCGTTTCTTAGGTTTGAGAAGTTTGTATTAGAGGGGAGGGGGGATACATCGGAATTTGCTGGAACCGATGCTGTTATCCGGCAGTGGACCTATACTACAACGGCGAGTTCTTGCATAAATATTCTGATCACAATTAGAGATATCAGATCCGCTTTGGACTCGAATCTCTTAAGATACGGTTTAATAAGCTTGATGGTAGTACTGAATTGGAGGGAATTGTCTTTCGCCCACGCCTTAAAAGATAATACTTAGCTATTTTCACACAGGATATTACGATCCTTATTGTAGTAATGATCTTGCCAATTTTGCTGTCTAGATTGTCACGGGTTGCACAGGGGACAATATTGAGGTTCCGCTAAAGCCTGATCGACTGGAATCGATTCTTTATAAGGACATTGGCAGCATCCCCAAATTACCGCTTTGATCAAGTTTGTTTCAGCTCCACAGTCAGCACAGGAAAGCCCTCTCATTCTATCAACCGGGCCCCATCCAGGGATTGAACAAACTGGGCAAGGAGTTGCAAGACGTTGCGCCATTTCCTTGGCAAGCTTTTCTAATTGGGCCATCCGAGTAGGGTTTTTATGCGCCCTCATGTCAGTTTCTACCCAAACTTGTTTATCTGAGGAAACTAAGCGGGACTTTTCAAATGCATCGTATAGGTGATCGATGGATTGGATGCCTTTAAAGCATATTTTTTTATCCTCCCACCGATTGGGCCTTACAATTAATGCATGTGATGGAAATTGAGTTTTTGTTGCCAATTCAAGAATTGAATCGAATTCAGAGAAGGCAGCTGCTGCAAAATTAGTCTCTGTAAACATCTTCGAAATACACAGTTCATAACCTATTTCCAGATCAGTAAAAAAGAAAATTTCATAGTCTACAGAGATAAATGGGATGACGGGATGAGGAACAAAGCTGCCTTCATTGGCAATCCCTATTTGCTTCCCATGTGCCAAAAGTGCGTTCAAGCATTTTGTTTTGGCACACTCCTTAGGGGGTATGGAACGTTCAATCTCTCCAGTGAAAGTTCCAAGTGCGTCTGTGTTCAGTTCACTTACTTCCATTTGAAAACCAAGGAGAGATTCGAATGAGGTACGAATCGCTCTTTCTTTTTCATGCATGCTTGCTACAAGGCATGTTTTACCCTGGTATCTCATTGCAAACTCCTTGTTTTTGAAGCTGATATACTTTTAGATCTATAGCGATTAATCCACTTGCAAAAATGCTTCCTCACATCCCATGAAAGATAAAACCCAAAGGCAGTGGTCCTAGGTTCATGATCTCTAACAGGCCTAGCTCAATAATTTCAGGGCTGAAAAATAATAAATAGGAATACCGATAAGTACATTAAATGGAAATGCGATTCCTAGGGCAAGAGGAATGTAGAGAGCTTCTTTAGCTGCTGGAATTGCGATTCTCACGGCTGCAGGGACTGCTATATAAGAAGCGCTTGCAATTAAAACTGCGATTAGTGTGCCTGTGCCTACATCTAAACCGAATAAATAGCTAAGCGCCATTCCAAAGGCACCCCCGATCAAGGGTGTATAAAAAGCGAATAAGGTCAAAGACCAGGAAAATTGATTTAGATCTTTTCTTTGTTTCCCAATCAGTAGTCCCATATTCAATAAAAAGAGGCATAAACATGGCTTAAAAATCATCAAAATGCCAGCTGGGACATAACTTAGTTGTAACCGATAACAGATCATACCGATTGCCATTCCTAAGAAAATCATTAAGATTGATTTATTAAAAAGAGTGTGGATCCATAGATTTTTTGTATTATCGACGACTGATTCTTTTTTCCATTTAGAAATGAATAAGCCTGATAGGATTGCAGGAACCTCCATCATTGCCAAAACTGCAATAACAAGCGTCTGGTAAGGAACTTGCAATTTCTCTAAAAATGCCGTTGCAGCTACGAAGGTCATCACGCTGACCGAACCAAAACAGGCAGCGATTGCAGTAGCAGTTGCTGCATCGGTTTTAGTGAACTTTCTTAAAATTCCATAAGAAATAAAAGGCTGGATCAACCCCCAAGCCAGGATGACTCCTAATAGTAAGAAAAAATCGTTGGTCAAATGTTGCATGAAAGCTCCTCCGCCTTTAACGCCAATGGAAAACAACAAGAAATAGGTGAGGAGAGAATGGATCTTAGGACGAAATAACCAATTTATCCGGAAGATAGAAAATAAAATGCCAAGTAAAAAGAAAATTACTGGAATCGCAATCAAATTACTAAAAAGAATGTTTAATATATCCATATGTTAACCTAAGTTTTTTATGCAGAAACAACCTGAAAAAGTGGGAATAGTAGTGCCGCAACGATTGCTAGAGTACTGACTTGCGGTAAGTGCCTAAAAAATTTCATATTATCCCTATCCTCTTGGGAGACCTAAACGCTATCTTGATCTCCAATTTTTCTATTGATCAGCATAGGAAATCTCTGTAATATTAGGGAAATTCATTAAACTTATTACGGTGATTAGGATTTCTTATGGACATGTTTTCACTTCAATGCTTTGTGGCTGTGGCGGATACTGGCAGCTTTACGAAGGCGGCCATTAGAATGAAGAGAACCCAATCGGCAATGACCCAGCAAATTTCTAATTTGGAAAAACAGCTTCAGACACGTCTTATCAACAGAGATAAAAAGGTGGGCCTTACTCAAGATGGGGATGTGTTTTTACCCTATGCTTTGAGGATGCTTGCTATGTATCATGAAATGATGGATCGGTTCAAACATCCTGAGCTTGATGGGGAAGTGCGTGTTGGGATACCGGAAGATTTTGCTGATCGATTTTTAGCTGATGTTCTAGCTGATTTTTCTCGCATACATCCTCGGATTTTTTTAAATGTTCAATGCGGTTTTTCGATAAACCTCTACGAACAGTTTAAAAATAAGATGCTAGATTTAGTTTTAGTCAAGATGACATCTCCTGAAGATTTTCCGTATGGCGTTGAAATCTGGGCAGAGCCTCTTGTATGGGTCGGTAAAGAAGGGATGATTTACAAAAAAAATTCAGCGTCGCCTATTCCTCTTGTTCTGGCGCCAGAGCCTTGTGTTTACCGATCGAGAGCCATAGAAGCCCTTGAACAAAATGGGATTCGATGGAGGATGGTCTACTCAAGTCCAAGCTATGCAGGAACAATTGCTGCTGTTCGAGCTAATATGGGATTGACCGTACTTCCAATTACAATGATTCCTGAGAAACTGGTAAAAATTCATGATTTTTTACCGCCGTTGCCTGATATTCACGTTTCTTTAATTAGGCAAAATAGTAAGCAGGGCCCAGCAATCGAGTCGCTTATTGAATTTTTATTAAGAAGGCTCAAGCAGAGTAAACATTCTATAGTCTCTCTTAATTAAATTAGATGCGGAGTCTTGCTCTAGCGTGATATTGTGCCGTATGTTAATTGAATTATTTTTATTTTAATGAGCAGATCCTAATAACCTATTTAAATCTGATCATTTGATCTTTTAAATAAGCACGTAAAGCAAGCTCTGCTGTTAGCGATTAACCTGTCGAATTCCTAGAATATTAAAAAGTGCTTTCAGATTGTATTGTTGCATTTGTTCCCAGAGTTCTCTATCCGGATTGAGTTAGCGACTTATCCATTAGACTTGTCGTATCAGAGTTGTATTTTTCAAGATTTTTCCAAGAACCAAAATTTTTTATAAATATTGGGCGCTTTTCGTAATCGTGTTTAATTTTGAACTCAAAATTGGAACGCCCGTTTTTTTATTCGCTTCTAAATAAAAAACCTTTTTTGTGCTTGATTTGATAATGGGTTATATGTTTTTTTTGAATTGATTGTCGAATACAGAACAATGAGGCACTTTTGGCTGCAACAGATCTCTTTCACTCTTTATCGATTGAAGAAACATTCAAACGTTTGGAGTCATCCTCTCAAGGCCTCAGTAATGAAGAGGTGGAAAAAAGGCAAAAACAGTTCGGGAAAAATGTCCTTATAGAGGAAAAAAACAGCAAGTTTAAGATTCTTCTAAGACAATTCAATAGCATTCTCATTTACATTCTTTTTGCCGCTTCATTTGTGAGTATTCTAGTTGGAGAATGGACTGATTTTCTGGTTATTAATTTTATTATTTTAGTCAACGGATTGATTGGATTTTGGCAGGAGCTCAAAGCGGAAGCCTCAATTGTTGCGTTGAAGAAAATGACGGAAAGTAAAAACCAGGCGATGAGAGACGGCAAGTTTATTTCTATTGCTTCTTCAGAACTTGTTCCAGGTGATTATGTCGTTTTCCATGAAGGCGAGGTGGTAACTGCCGATATTAGGCTAACTGACAGTACAGGCCTCATGATCGATGAATCTCCGATGACAGGAGAGTCTGCTCCTATAGTTAAAGACCACACAGTCATTCTTCCAGAAACCAACCTTCCTTATGAACTTGGTAATACACTCTTAGCAGGCACTGTTGTAGTAAGAGGCTCTGGCCACGGAGTGGTAGCAAAAACGGGTGCAAAGACTTATCTTGCGTCCATCGCAGAAAAGGCCAAAGAGGCATCTCCCGAAACTCCATTAAATAAAGCTCTGAGTTTTTTTACACGAAGGTACGTGATTTTGCTCATTGCGACTTTTTTTTTGTTGGGGGTCGTAGGATATCTTCAGGGAAGAGCTATTGTGGATATTGGTTATATTTTACTAGCCGCATTAGTTTCAGCAGTTCCTGAGGGACTTCCTATCGTGCTTACACTTGTCATGGCGTTCGGGGCTTTAGCCTTGAGTAAAAGAAAGGCGCTCATCCGTTATTTGCCTTCTGTTGAGACACTAGGCAGCGTTACGATCATCGCCTCTGATAAAACAGGAACAATCACGGAAGGGAAGCTGATTGTAAAAGAAGTCTATTCTCAAGAGCCAGAAAAACTGAAAATGATAGCGGCTCTTTGTAATGATTCCCATGATGGATCGGGAGACCCCTTGGATGTAGCCCTTTCTAAGTGGGTGGAAGGATACGATGAGATTAGAGAAGGACATCCTCGTAGCTGGACACATTCTTTCGACACGCGCCTTATGTTGATGGCAACAGCAAATAAAATAAACGATACAGAAGAACTGCTAATCAAGGGTGCTTTCGAATCCTTAAAAGAAAGAGTCGAAAACAAAGAAGAATTGAAAGAGTTAGATGGCGTTTTCACATCGTTTCTTGAGAAAGGCCTTAGAGTGATCGCTTTTGGTGCAGGGAAATGGGAAAATAATCACGACCCAGCTTCTTGGAAAATCAAAATCACTGGGCTAGTGGGGTTTCTAGATCCAGCAAAAGAAGGAGTAAAAGAAGCTGTTATTGCTGCCAAGAAAGCAGGTGTTCGCGTCGTGATGATTACTGGCGATCATCCTATGACAGCAAAAGCTGTGGCTAAAGAGGTGGATATTTGGTCAGAAAATGACCAGATCCTTACTGGTAAGGAAATAGAGGGATTTTCTGATGAGCGTCTTCTTGAAGCTTTAAAAACGACAACGGTGCTAGCTAGAATTCTTCCAGAACATAAATATCGAATAGTAAAACTTTTACAGCAGTCGGAAGAGATTGTCGCAGTTACAGGCGATGGGGTTAATGATGTTCCAGCTCTAAAGGCAGCAGATATAGGAATTGCTATGGGAAGTGGCACTGAGGCAGCTAAAAGTGTATCGAAAATGGTTATCACGGATAATAATTTGAGAATTATCGTCGAAGCGATCAGAAATGCTCGGGTGATTGCCTGTAATATTCGTAAAGTGATCTATTATCTCACTTCTACTTCTCTGCAACTGGTGCTTTTAATAGCTCTTGCTATTTTAAGCAACCTGCCACTTCCTCTTGTTGCGATTCAAATCTTGTGGATTAATCTTGTAACCGACGGTGTCCAGGATAAGACTTTCCCCTTCGCCAAGGAGGAGGGGGATGTCATGACGCATAAGCCGCGAAGGCCGGAAAAACAATTCTTTGATCTTGCGCAAATTATTCGTATTTTGACTTTTGCTGTCGTTTTGGGACTACTGTGCTTTTTTCTCTATATCTACCTCATTGGCGTCTATTCGGTTGAAATGGTTTCGACAATTATTTTTACATCCGTTGTTGTCGCTCAGTGGGCCAATGGAGTCCAGGCTCAGAAAGAATCTGAGCCCTTTTTTAAGAATGTATTACGAAGTTTTACCATCAATCCCCTCATTTTTTTAGGGCTAGCTATTGGAATAGTTCTTCAGTGTTTCATTCTTTACTTTGTCCCCACATTTTTTCATTCAGTCTCCATGGATTTAGAACACTGGAAGTATCCTTTTCTTGTGTTTTTAGCAGCATTTGGCGTTGTGGAAATAAGAAAGTGGATCGAATGGTGTATATCGAGAAAAAAGGTCGTTTGAAAAGCATAACGAATAAAGGGTGAAGAAAATGAACCGACTAAAATCACCCCAGAGATCCAATATAAAGGGTGCGTTCATCTTGGAATCATAGTACCGATGCAATATGGCACGAGCTCGATCCAAAATTTCCTAACATGTTGCTTTCAATTCCATGCAGGTAGAGAGCAAGTGACTTGAATATTTTTTGTGTACTACTTTCATACGACAATTGGAGGGAGACTCCGAAAAATGCTAAACCTGTCTGAAAGGCTTTACGTCCTAGATTTTCTAAAATATGGGAATAACTTAAAGAAGAAAGCATTCTGGCAAGCTTTGAAGAAGACTCTTTTTCTTAAGTCTCTCGTTGCACCGCAACTGAACCGTCGACGAAAAATTTAAGCATCACCTTGATGTTTGCTCAAGTCAATTGTCGTCTGAATGTTATGGATTGTTCTAGTTAAGAAAGTGGGGCAGGTAGGAGTTGAACCCACGACCAACGGATTATGAGGGAGGGAGAACGCCAATTCACCCGATACCAACCAACCTAAATCAGCACGAGTATAATGACTTAGGTAAGGAATGTCTATTGGTTTCTATCGGTTAACATCGATTGGATTGGCAAGGCACTGCACCGTTTTTGCACCGTGCCATACCACCTTTCAGTTTGATAATCTTTGACTTCCTCGATATACTTCTCGCTGCCCACCAAAAATATTGGAACAGTTGATGAAAGATTTTATATTCGGTTTTTTAGGGATTGTAGGAAGTTTTGGGATAGTTCAAGTAATGCTCTCAAGAGATGCAGAAGCAATCACTAAGTGCCGTTTTTTGTGCTTTGAATTGAAAAGGCTTTTAGAGGAGCTTGCTGATTATTTAACTTTTCCCTCGAGAAACTCTCAAAACGACTTGCCCAGGCTTAAGGAAATCAAAAAGGTAATAGAGCAATTATATGTAGAGAAAGAGGGGCTTACGTTTCGTTGTCCTTTACTGAATAACTGTCTTGAAGAGAGTTTGCCATTATTTGATAAGCTGAGGAGAACCGATGGTAATCCATCTAACTCACCTCATTTTGTTGCCTCAGAGTTACTGCAGGCATGGGGGCTGGAATTGACACGCCCTTTTAAAGTATCTCAGCTTCTTGGAGTTGAGAAATTTCTTTATAAATCGTTCGTTCAGCGCTTTTTTGCTTGGATTTGTAATCTGTGTAGACGAACGCAAAAATACTTCATGAAAAAAGAGTCAATCTAAGGAGTCGGAGATATGAAATTTGAATTGATGAGTTACAAATCTGGCAGAAGTAAAGAACCTTTGATGAGAATAGAAGTGACAATTGAAGAGCTAGAATACATGTATGGGCTGGTTGATCGAGAGTCTATTATGAGCGATGCCCTGTACGGATTGGCGGGTGGCACTAGAAAAGAGCGTTCTCTTATGGCAAAAGCGCATACAAAGTTAGATAAAATGATTCAGTGTCAAAAGAAGTCAATGGCTGAGAAAGACACCTTGTCATGCTCAACTCCTGAGAATGTTTAATTTTTAATAGGAACCACATATCCTAAGGCTCCGTGAGCTTTGGTAAAAACATCAGATAGTGGAAGGAATATTCCATCCAATTTATCTTGAGTTACAAAATCAAGAAGATTTTCTTGCTTAATACTCAGATAGCTGAAAATCGCGTATCTTACAGTTATTAATAGCATTCGTTCTGTGGTTTCGCAGAATTCTGGAAAAACCTCGGTTTCCGACCTTCGGCATATTGAGGAAATATGAGTAAATAAACACAATTTTGCATAATCGGCTTTAATTATATGGGGATGAGTACAACCTTGGAAAAGGTGGTCAATTTTAGCATTTCCTTGCCAGCAGGATAATTTCAATAATTTTTCTTCGCTCTGCTTCCCAAAGGCATTAAAAATCTCTGGATGTAAGTCTTTGTAATCCGAAAGAAATTCTTTGCAAATATCCTCGGACAATTTGAGCAATGCATCTTGATGATTATGAAATACCTTGTAAAAGGCTAAATGAGGAAATAAATGAAATCGCTCTATAAATTTATTTTCTTTGCCAGCTGTTGATAAGACGTATTCCACTGTTGCATTTAGCTCAAGCAGGGCTCTAGTATGATGATTTGCTGCAAAAAATGTACCCTCGCGCAAATCTCCTAGATATGCTAAAGATTCCTCCATTATTCGATAAAAAACTTCTTTCGCAAAGTTTTGATTAGCAGTGTTTTCAAAATGAATATATTTTTTAAAAAGTACATGTTGAAGTTTTTTAATAGCTTGTTTGTATTCTACGTATAAGTTCGATTTTGCTTGCTGCATTTGAAGGTTTTCTAGGTAGAGGGCGGTATCTATATCTATGTCAGACCGTGGTTGAGTAATGCGAAGCGTATTAATCTCGTTCGTTGTCTTTTCGGGTGGGATATTCATGAGGTTTATTCCTTTAGATTGACTTTTTCTGGAATAACTGTATCGTAAATTACCTTTAATGCAAGAAAAATGAGATGCTGCTATGAAAAAGCAAGACGAGTTCCCCCTTAACAGATACCCTCAACTAATCGAGGAGTGGCATCCTCAGAAAAACCAAAGCCTTTCAAAAGAAGAGATTACTTTGGGCAGTAGTCGCAAGGTTTGGTGGAAATGTCCTAAAGGTGAAGCGCACGAGTGGGAAGCTTCCGTCTGCGATAGAGTCAACCGAGGTAGAGGATGTCCTTTCTGTTCAGGAAGGCGTGTTACTAAAGATAAAAGTTTGGGGGTCCTAAAACCTGATATCGCAAAACATTGGCACCCTACAAAAAACAAGAACGTTACCCCGTTTGATGTGAGCCCATTTAGTAGTAAAAAAGCCTGGTGGCTATGCCTTGAGGGTGTAGGGCACGAATGGGAAGCTGTAATAGGCGCAAAAACAGCAGGAAATGGCTGTCCCTTTTGCTCAGGCCGCAAAGTAACATTTGAAGATAGCATTCTCTCTAGATATCCTGAGCTTGCAAATCAGATAGACAAGGTAAAGAATTTTAATATAGACCCACTCCATGTATCTCCTAACCATCGAAAACCCATTTGGTGGCTTTGCGACCAATCTCATTCCTATGAAGCTTCTCCATTTACCAGGTGTAAACAGTTCGAAGAGGGAAGTAAGAACTCATGTCCTGAATGTAACGGATTAAAAGCTGCATATCCAAATTTAGCAGGTCAATGGCATCAGACAAAAAATCTCCCACAAAAAGCAGAAACTATTTCTACTGGCTCTAATTTCAAAGCTGTGTGGGTTTGTGATAGCAATTCCTCCCATGAATGGGAACAAACAGTCAAGAGCCGCGTAATGGCTTTAAAAAGAAATGTCACACGGGGAAGTGAGTGCCCAATCTGTCTTAATCGAAAAGCGACAAAGGAGAATTGCTTGCTAAGCACTCATCCTGCTTTGATCAAAGAGTGGGATTATGAAAGAAACGCTCAACAAGAATTATTCCCAGATCAAATTACTCTTAATTCTAAATCCAAAGCATTTTGGATATGTATAGACAACCCTTCCCACCGCTGGGATGCTATTGTATGCGATAGAGCAGGCACATATAGGGAAAAAGGCTCTGGATGTCCCTTTTGCATAAATCGCAAAGTTCAAAGCAGTAACTCTCTTGCAATCGCTTACCCTCAGATGGTAGCTGAATGGCATCCTACAAAGAATGGTTCATTGACGCCCTTTGACGTTTCCCCAGGAAGTGATAAAAAAGCTTTTTGGCTATGTTCCAAGGACCCAACCCATGAATGGGAAGCTCATATTTACTCCCGAACAGGAGCAGGGGAAAGAGGATGTCCTTATTGTTCGAGATGGACTATTGATCGCATGCGCCTCTTTGTGAAATCATTGGTCAACCATATTCCTAATTTCACCCCCGCTGAGTTATTGGTGCTTTTTGAAAGAAGCGGTGTCTTAAATAGCAATGGGCAAGCAAAGGCTATTGCAAAAGCGATACAAAACAGAAAGCTTACCAAGGATGAGTTGGTAGGGTTCTCGGAAGGAACGTCGTCAAAAGTAGAAGATATGCTGTCAGAGGCATTAAGTAAGCCTGATCTTGAGCAAGAAGAGAATCACGCTGCGTCAACCCCGTTTGAAAAGGCATCCTCTGATGAAATTGATCCCCTCAATATTCTGCCAAATATACAAGCACGGGCTGCTTTAGAGGCTTTAGATAAGGCCGCCTCAATAGTAACAGATGAGGATGCAATCCAATTCTTTGTTGCTTCAGCCAAGCTAAAAAGTTGGCAACATGCATCCATTGATGAATCTGAAGCTGTTCAACAAATTAAAAATTTTCACGGAGATACTTACTCCGAGGAAGTTAAATCCGCATTCCTGGAAGAATATGAAGGTGCAAATAATCTAATATTGCCAAGCATTGCCGATCAAAGTATCACTCCAAACCTCATGCAACGACTAATTTGCTTTAAGATGCTTAAAGAGAAAAGGTTTGGTAATTGGTCGGGAACTGGTGCAGGAAAAACTTTCTCAGCTATAATTGCTTCAAAACTAATTGGAGCAAAGGTAACAGTAATCATCTGCCCAAATAATGTTATTCCAGAATGGGAAAAGACCATTCCTCGCGCATTCCCCCATGCTAAAATAATTGTCAAAGAGTCGCTACATCCAACTTCAGTTGATTTCGGAGCACCAGTCTACCTAATTTTAAATTATGAGTATTTCCAACAGCCTCTTTGTAGGCATGAGCTACAAAACTTGATTGATACTTATCAGATAGACTTTTGCATCTTGGATGAAGTCCATTTCACAAAACAACGTGAAAAGAACAAAATGTCGATTAGGAAAAATAATATTTTTTGGTTCACACAGAAAATTGGAGAGAAAAATTCTGACTTACACATTTTGGGAATGTCAGCAACTCCAGTTATCAACAACATCTATGAAGGGAAAACCCTCTTAGAACTCATTACAGGTCAGTCATTTGATGGAATAGAGACTAAGAATACGATGCAAAACTGTATGGCACTCTATCAAATGCTAACTCGGTACGGAGTGAGGATCAAACCCAAATATACAGCCAGCTTGGCTATTCGTTGTGTTGAAGTGGAATGTTCGCAAGCTATTCCTGAAATAAAGCAAATCGGTAAAAGAGACATTTTGGGTCTTGAAACAAGCCTTATGAAAGTAAAGCTCCCTCTAATATTGAAAGAGGTTACAAAGAAAACGCTGATTTATTGTCATTATGTCGATTATATCGTTGAGATGCTCAAAAAAGCGATTATAGAAGCTGGTTATACTGTCGCTATATTTTCAGGTCAGGAAAAGGAGTCTTTGGATAAATTTATTAAAGGAGATATCGACATTCTAATAGCTTCAAGATGTATCAGTACAGGGGTGGATGGCCTACAAAAGGTGTGCTCTCGTGTAATTGTCGCATCACTTCCATGGACAGGGGCTGAATTTGAGCAATTATGTGGTCGCATCCATAGACAAGGGCAAACACAAAACCAAGTTGAGATTATTATTCCCATTACATTCATTGAATCGCATGGAGAAAGACGGTCTTGGTGCCAAATGCGATATGAAAGGATTAAGTATAAAAAGACGATTGCTGACGCTGCTGTAGATGGTGTTATCCCCGATGAGCATATTCGCACATCAGAACAAGCCTTTGAAGACCATATGACGTGGGTGAAAAGATTAGATGCATAACACATTGCTAAAAGGGGCACGATGAAGAGACATTTCTTCTAAGGTGTTAATTTGGCTTCGAATTTCATGAAATGTATTCCAATGCATTTCTTTAGGTTTAACTTCGTCAGAAATGCATTCACTATTCCAGCCGAGCCTTCGCATAAGAGTCCATTTTTTATGGACAATTTGATCCCCCTGAGTGCGGTTCTGACTTTGATAGGCAAGCTTAAGGCAACATCTACACAGAAAAAGAGGAAATTCATCTATTCGGATCAGAGAGAGTTTGCGCCTTCTGTGATTGCATTTGGGACATTTAAACTAGTACCGATAGTTGCCGTAGTATGCTGGAGTTAAAGAAAAGGAGATTTCATAAAGTAAAGCCTCAGGCACGTTTTTCAAAACCAACAGCTTATCTGGATATATTTGAAAAGTTATGCCTTGAGTGGAAAACTGAGAGGCTCTTTGCGGAAGCAGTCGCATAGAGTTGAAAGGAAAAGACGAGGTATCAATGCAGGGGAAGGCTTCAATAAACTGTTTTGTTCTTTTCCTGTTAGGACGTATTCCCGTTCCTGAACCGATTCCTCCCATTTCTCCCTCATTTTAACCGAAATCAAAAGCTAAATTAGTTTCTCTTTAGAATTTCCTTTTTTGCTTCAGAAAAGTCATTTAAAAGACTTTCAATCGATTGTTCTAGTGTTATTGTTGTTTTCCCCATTCCCAGAATTACATGGCAATAGTTCTTGGGAATTGCCTCGTAGTTGAGTTTATGCAAATCGTGATATCCCTGCTCTTCCAAAAATGCATTGAATTGCCAAGCCTCTCTTTGGTGTTGTGATCCTTTAGAAAGGGCTGGCTTTGGAGGAATTTTTCCCCTACAGTGCCAATGGAGGGTTTGAATAAGAGTGGTATTTATTATCGCAGTTTGTGCCCATTCCAAAGCTAGAATTACTCGGTCTTCAGAATATTGCATAAGTCCTTGTTTATCATCATTTATTAAGTCCATACATTCTGTTAGGCAAGGATAGAGGACATCTACACTTTGAGTTGTAGTTGTTATCCTCTTAACTTCTTCTTTTCTTGTTAGTGGTTTTTGCTTGGGTTGAAGTTGGTTTTTTGATGGTTGTAACTCATCAATTTTCATTGAGAGATTTGCTGGTTTTATAGAGGTTAGGCTCTGGTCAGAATTGATATCCATTGCATGTCTGCTAATCAGCGTAGCAATCGTTCCCTTGGGGGTTGGTTTAAAAATTGCGAGGCGGTATCGGGTTAATTTTTTTTGTGCGCTGCGGTACTCTCCACGAGTCAAGCCAATTTTCTCATAATCGCCAATAAATGCTTGGTTAATTTCTAGATCGGCCGTATCAAACTCATTATCATCGTCTATTCGTTTAGCACGGTAAGCAATCAAAGTTAGAAGTCGGTAGGCTCTATGATCTTCCATAAAAAGCTTAAATCCCCCGTCTCTCATATGGTTAACCCAACCTTTTCTCATGTATTTTCTCTGGATTTCTAGTTTAACGAGGTTTGCAAGAGTGATCGGAAATCCATTGGTCGAATTCTGGCATTTTGAAATAAATTCTCTTCCCTATCTTGACCACAATTTTGTTCAGGTTATTCTTATGTCGACATGTCAAGAGGTGCCGTAGTTGACCTCTGGAAAAAGGGTAGAGACCGCTTGTAACAATCTGCTCTATTCCCCACAATTTTGGATTCATCATTGGTTCTCCTTTAATAAAGTTTGATGTGTACTTGTTAGTGTTGAATTGAGACCAATTGTACACTATGTTTTTGAGAAGGAAGTAGAGACTGTATTTTTTACTACAGGGAAACTAGAAAAGATGAGGGAACAATTTTTGAAAAAAGCGAAGATTTTTCTTGTGGGTGTATTTTTTGCAGAACGGGATTAGTCGGTTTTCGATCGTTTCTTGGGGCGACCGTGAGGGAAGGGATGGTCTTCTGTGATCCAATCTTCTACAGTTCGTTTCTCATAAGACTGGCTTTTCCCTTTCTCACACTGAAATGATTTGAGGAGATTGATGATCTTATCTGCCTTAAGGATTTCTGCTGGTGTTATTCCTGGTGAATTATCAAAACACTCCTCTACAACTTCTTGAAAGCGTGCTTTGTGGTAAGGAGTGCTGTATTTGGAAGCTTCTCTTAGGGCAATATTTCTGGGCTGGAATTGAATATAGATATGTTTCAGAGAAGCGGATAAGTATTTGGCAAACCGCTTTGGGAAAAGAATTTTATTTCGAGCCGCCCATTCTATGAGGCAAGAAACAGGCATGATAATATCATCCTCACTTAGGATGAACGTCATTTTGGGCTGTTTAAGCATGAACTGGAAGAGAGGGCGTCGTATTTTATTATTGGCTTGAGAGCACAAGGAATACTCTTCATCTGTAGCTGAGGTGATGCCATTAATGATTTCATGGTACCTGTCAGGAGAGAGATTCACTGCAAGAGCTGCGAATTCGGAAGAAGATAAATGCTCCTCATTAAAATAAGAGGAATAAATCTCCTCCTCTGTCATTTGCCCTTTTAGGGTCTGCCAAAGGATGGTGTTATATTTTCTACTCATAGCTTCCTCCAAAGATTTTATTGCAGATGGCTTTGCTATATTTTCGTGTGATTAGGGGATCAAGATGGGTGTATCGATTAAGCATTTCCAAGGTGCGATGTCCTGTTGCAGTTTGCAATTCCATGTTGGAAGCACCTTCTTTTGCTGCATTTGTAGTGTAGGAGTGTCTAAGGTCATGGAAACGGAAATCGTCGATTGCAGAGCGTTTCAAGGCTTCCTGCCAAGATTTCTTGATGTCAATCTTTCCAAAAGCTGTTCGACTTGCAAAAACAAGTGGTTTTTTAGGGTCAAATGCTTGCTGAAGCCGTTTCAGCTCTTCTAATATCTGTGGTACTATTGGAACACTTCGCGGTTTTCCGTTTTTGGTCTCCTTTATGTAAGCGAGCCCATTTTCGAAATCGATATAACGCCACTCCAAATTCAGGATTTCTCCCTGGCGGGCACCTGTTATAACTGCAATCAAGACAATGCAGTACAGATACGGGTTTTTGCTCTGCTTACAAGCGGCGAGAAGACGATTGATCTCTTCATAAGTTAGGAATCGATCGCGTCCAGGATTTTCTTTTAACTTTTTAAAATGCAAACAAGGGCTCTCAGAAAGCCATTTAAGTTCCCTTACTGCATAGCTAAAAAGAGAGGAAAGGCTTGCTAGGTAACGATTGACTGTGCTGGGAGTACATTTTGTGCCTTTGGGGGTGGGTTTTTCAAGAAGAAGCAATCGTTCTTTGCCGACTAGCTCTGAAGTTAGATGGACAAGAGCATACCTCCCAAGGCGAGTCTTCCAATATTCAAGATGTCTTAGAGTGTCTTTGGAAGAGCGATGATGTTCCAGTACTCCATTAGAGATGAAGGAATCCAGGAGTTCAGCGAAAGTATGTTTCTTCCTGTATTGATCAAATTTGAACTCACCACGCTTAATCTGACGTGTAGTCTCTTTTTCCCAATCCTCAGCTTCTTCTTTGAGGTCGAAGGTCTTGCAGATTGGCGGATATTTTTCGATGCGAACTACCGCTCTCCAAGAATATCCCTTTTTTAAGCGTCTTTTATAAACTGACATGAATCCACCTTCCCAATAATCAATTGTTATTGATTTAGGTCGGGTGGTTGGTCCGACTGATTAAAACTGTTTTTCAGTGCACCGTTTTTGCACCACTTGGCTTATTTTCCTCTAACTTCAACTCTTTAATCGCATTTGTTTCTCATCTATCCGCTAGGGAATCAATGAGTTAAAGAGATGGGGCAACCTGGACTTGAACCAGGGACCGACGGGTTATGAGTCCGCTGCTTTTTCACTTTGGCCATCTCTGACCATCTGTTCACATCACTATGGTACAATAGCTTAGGTAATGAGATCAACTGAAGAAAGTTATTGTCAGATGAGGTGGATAAGGCGGTACTGTGCCGCTAGAGTGCCGTGGACTCGTTTCTAACTGCTATGGACCCAGTTTAGGACATCACCTAGTTGATGCCAGAAATATTCAAAGGGTTTTAGTGTTGGAAGTTGATGTCTCAGCATGTTTTCCCATTCTGAAGATAAGGTCTTTTTTTGAGGATGACGTTCTATGTATTCAAGAGTGGGGACGGGGATTTTCTTGAAATTGCATTTTTCTGTAAGAGACTGCAAAAAATTAGATTTGTTTAGAAGATCGGTTTTTTCTTGATAGAGATGGATGACGTCATAAAGATCACGAGGCCGAGCGCGTTCGGCTAGAGCTCTCAGCTTTTCTGCAAAAATCTCTTCGTAGCAATAGCTAAAAGCTTTAGTAGAAGAATAGGGTTTATCAGAGTAGTTGTGATAGATCTCTCGTCTTTCCGGAAGCAAAACAATCTTTTCATGACCCGTAAGATCTAATTTTATTCGGGGGAAGTTGGTCTTTTGCTTGAGAGGTCCAAAATAAGTGAGCTTCCCTTCTATGGAAAATGTGCCATGAGGATTTTTATAAAGATCTACAGAGATATGTTTTTCTGGGAGCTCTATTCCAGATTGCTCATAAACATGTTCTCCAATTTCTTTAAGGATTTTTTTCATCAGAGATTCTTCGATATGATTTTGAGGTAAGATGGTGAAATCCAAATCCTCAGAAAATCTATAGTTGTCAAAGAAGCATTTTTTTAAGCAGGTTCCTCCTTTAAAAATCCAGTTGTTTTGACATTCAGGATGATCTTGTATTGCCATAAGTACCCATCCAAGCACATAGTCTTTTTCTACGGTAGTCGGTTGAATGTTGAGTTCTTTAGCTGCTTTTAGGATTTCATATTTATCTATCATGATGTGTAGTTGCTTGGAAAAAGAGTTTCGAAATGATCGGGGAGCCACAGTCCCCATTTTTTTATGAGTCTAGAGCCTTGTAAACTAGGATCTATTTGAGTATTGCCTTGGCTTATATTTTTAAAACATGCCTCTATTAAGTCCGGTTGATCTATCTTAAAGAAGGAGAGGAGAAATCCTAATCTTTTAAAGATCGTTTTGTTGTTCATTTTAAAAGCATATTCTAGAAGTAGTGATGCATTAAAATGTTCTGATTGAAGGTATTCTTTGAGAATATCGGATGCAAAACGAATTCCTCCGGCAAAAGATGGATTATCTAGAATGTCGATGATTGTTTTATGAGGATCGGAAATCGGAACTTTAATGGATTCTTTCCAAATTGTTTTAAGACCGAAAATCTTACTTTGACTGACTTTCTTAATAAAAAAGACAAAGTTTCCGGCTTTCTGCTCTTGTCCATTAATCCTCTTAGAGGTTAACACTAATGTCTTATCAAAGATTTGTTCTGTCAGTCCCCAATACTCACAAGCTGACCATCCACCAATGTAACAGGGAGAGTATAACTGAGAAGCAATGACCCAAGGGTCTATTAAAATATCTTCAGGAGATTCTGAGGCAAGTTCAACCGGAAGATACATGCCTGGTCGGATCCTTTTTAGCCATCCTTGTTTGGCCCAGGAAGAAAGCATTACTCTGGCTCTTTCTTTCGAAATTTGAAGACAGTCGGAAACATCGAAGGCTTTAAAGGGGCCTTTACAATTTCTGATTACCTCTGAAAGTCTTTGACGGGAAAGTTTTCCAATCCCCTTTAAATTTTGATCATTCATAGTACAGTATATCACGAATTTGTATGTGTTTTCTGGTATGTTTCATGACTTGAATATACTTTTTAGTGTGCTAAAATCGCAATAAATATTCACAGTTTTAATGTTTTTATTTTTTAACAAATTGATTATTAGGCGTTTATTGAGACATTTATCGTTGTATTCGAAGTTTCAAAATTAATTTGCTGTCTTTTCGTTTATAAATAGATGCCATGATTCCAACCTTTGGTAAAAGTTTAGTGGGTTGGTTGGATGCTGCTGGGTGAAATTGTCTCTCGTTGCACCGCTACTGCACCGTCGACGAACAATCTAAGCATCACTTTGATATTCAAGCAAGCTGATTGTCGTGTGAATGTTATGAATTGTACTAGTTAGAAAGTGGGGCAGGTAGGAGTTGAACCCACGACCAACGGATTATGAGTCCGCTGCTCTAACCACCTGAGCTACTACCCCGAATTAGAAAGTGCCGTATAGTAATCTTCTTAGCAGTTGAAAATCAAGAAAAATCTTCGTAAAATTCTTTTTGCGCATAATGCCAAGAATTGTTTATACATGCTCTTTTAACGCAAAAAAAAACAGGTCTTAACTTCTATGAAAAGAGTCTTTGCAAAATCGGTGGTTTCTTTCTTACCCTGTTTAATCGGAAGTGTATCTGCATGGGCGGATGGGGTAGAAGAGTTTCGAGAATCTGATCAATTAGCCTACATAGAGCCCTTGTTGTTGACTCGTGGGGATAGTTTACCTGTGGAAAGTTTTGAAGACTCTACAGACCCTTATTTAGAAGGGTATATCCAAGCCCTTGTTGACACGCACTTTTATGAATATCGAGTTATCGTAACAGTAAAAGACCATAAGGTTTACCTCTCTAATCTGCCTAAGAACGAACTCATAGCAACCAGTATAAGCAATTTTGTTAAAGATTTGCCGGGAGTACAGTCGGTAGAAGCAAAAGAAATTTCTTTGGACGCTATTGCTGATCGTGAGAAATATGTCGAGCAGCCTCGGGTCAATGGTATTTGGTTCCCTCAGACCACAGTACTATTCCTCCCGCTTATGGCAGACCCAAGAGAACCCTACTATTTCGCAGCTTATCGCTATGGCGACCATGTCATAGGAACTGAGGCTGCATCTATAGCTTTAGGTGATGACTTTCCCTTTTTTCGCTGGAGAGATGTGGGGCCTTGGCACGGAGCTTTACAGATTGGAATTCAAGGGGGAATTTGGTCTGTATTTAATTTCCATGACGTCCCTCATAAAAACGACGAAACTTGCGAGCTTGTCAATACGGACTATTTTGGGGGAATTCCTCTGACTTATGCTTGCGATCGTTGGTCTTTTCGTTTAAAGGTCTATCATATCTCTAGCCATCTAGGTGATGAGTTTATTTGCAATCACCCAGAATATGTCTATTTACGTAAAAATCCGAGTTACGAGGCGTTAGAGTTTCTTAGCTCTTATCAGCTTTCAGGGTCTTTAAGAACATACTTCGGTCCTGGATTTATCTTGCATAGCGATAAAAGCTTTCCTATGGATACCTTCTATGCAAAATATGGGGTTGAGCTTCGGATCTTAGGTCATAAACTTTACTACCATCAACTCTATGGAACACCTTTCTTGGCAATCCATATGGAGAACTGGCAAGTGAGAGATTGGAATCTAGATCTTTTCTTAAAGCTAGGCTATGAGCTCAGTAAACTCTCAGGACTTGGCCGTAAGATGAGAATCTATCTAGATTACCATCATGGATACTCATACGAAGGTCAATTTTTCTTAGAAAAAACCCAATACGGAGAAGTGGGTTTTTCTTGGGGCTTCTAGTTTTTGTTAAGGAATTCTCGAATGATAGTGAGTTCCTTTTACTGTAGAAAAACCTTCGGGGAAGACAGGGCCGTGTTTACCAATCAAAAGATTGTTGCTGAAAAATTGCTCGTAGATCTGTAGGGCCTGCTCTGCGTTTTGTACGCAATAAAAGCAGTTACTGATCCACTCAGATCCTGCAATGGTACCCCTTTTGAGATTGCATTGAAATCTTTCTGTGATTTTTTGCTTCCAATATTCTGGAGGTCCAAACAGCAGAATGGGGGTAGATGCAGTAGATCCCACTTTTCTTCGCACTTCTTCTAGACAATACTCAAAATCGGTGCCGATACCTCCTTCTAAGAAAATAGGGAAGTCGAGATTGAACTCTGCTTGTCTTTCTACGAGTCGATCGAGCCGATAGGTCATTTTAATATCTACATAAGGATTTTGTAGCTGTTCGTTAACAAACGTTCCTGATTGAGCGCGAAAATCTACGATATTTGCGCAAGAAAGAAGGTTCAAAGATTTTGCTACTTTATTGCCAACTTCCATGACTCCGGGGCCGCCTCCTGTGATGAGAGCGATTGGTGTTTTTGTGTTGAACAGAGGATGATTTGCCCTGCTGCGTAATATTTCAAGTCCCTGGAACAATCGCGTGAGTTCTTCTTCAAAATGCCCAGAAATGAGGTTGGAACCATAGATCCCAAAAGAGACAGCATGAAGGAAGTCGGAAACTAAAGGAAGCGGAACAAACATACCCGTATCTTTATTGGGTTTTGGTACATATTGCAATGTCTGTTTGCTTTTTTTATCTACCCAATAGACGGGAATGGCAAATTTGGCTAGATCCAATAGCATAGAACGGTCTTCATGAGAGAAGAAATCACCAAAAGTTCGAGAAGGCTTTTCAAAGTAAATTCCTTTAAGGCAGCGATGGACGAAATCATCTAGTAGAGATTTCTTTAGAAGAGGAGAGGGGAAGAAACGAGATAATAACACTCCTTGGCTTGTGATCAGTTCATCTTCTATGGCCTTTAAGAAAGGATAGATCGGTTGTTGTTCGATATATTTTTCCACGAGAAGTGATTGTCTTTCTGCATGGTAGACCATGCCAGGAAACTCATAAAAATAGGGTTCTTTTGAAATCCAATCTTCAGGGCGCAAACTAAGTAGCTGCTCTCCTTTGCTGATAAAGACAGCTGCCCAGTGATGATAAGGCTTGGGCGCTGTAGCAAAAGCTGTAATCAAGGTTTCTGGGTTTTCTAAAGAGGTTTGTAATTGATCTCGGTCAGAGAAAAAGACGTATTCTCGATGCGGCTCTAAGGTGAAAAATTCTAAGGGGATCGTTTGAATTTCTGCTGGAGAAGTGCCAAAAAGTTCATACACATCACCTGAAGCTTTGGTAGATGGTTCTAAAATAGAGGCAGAGGTGTGCTCAAACCCCTTAGGAAGAAGTTCTTGTTTAACTCTGCCAAAAACGGTTCTTACATGTAGAGGTTGGGTTTTAACTAGTAAGATTTCTTCAGGTTTTAAAACGCGAGAAGATAGGGGGTCCCATTTTTGGTGTAGATGCACCAAAGATCTCATAGGAAAGTGCGGGTGTTTAAGGGCTTTTCCAAGTGTTGGAATGAAACCGTAGATTGCAGGATCATAGACTACAGATCCCTCTAGCAAAGAAAGAAAGGCAACTGTGTGTCCATCTTGTTTTTCCAAGATCAAATCTTCACTGTTTTCAGGATTCCCTAAATATAAAAGTGGTCTTCCTTGGCGATCTGAGCGGTTGAACATGCGTAGAAGATAGTCAGGATCTCGGACTTTTCTTCTTTCGTCTGCCGCAAAGAGCTTCCCGATGTAAGAGCCAATTTCTAGATGATCGAGAAGTAGTTCTGCCAACTTTCCGTAGGCAATTAAAGAAACTTTTAGTAGGGCAGTTCTTTCTAGTGGATTTAAGAGGTGTTCTATCTCAACTCCTTGTAACCCTAGTTGAGCTAGTGTGCTTTTGAGATTAAAAAAGACGCATTCTTTTTCAATCTCAAATCCTTTGAAGGCTGGAGAGATTTTTTGGATACAAACTGTTGCTACAGCATGTCTTGCATCTAGCTTTTGATATTCTGTAATGAACCCATCAGGAGTGATGAGATCGTAAATGTCTGATATTAAATAGCTTTTCATTATAGGCTCTCTTGCGTTGCTTTTTTCACAGTAAGCTAGTTTGTGAAAAAGTACAAGTGGCTTGCTATTTTTTTCGTTTTACAGTAACTTGGCCTGTTCTATTTTTTTAAAGAGGGCCCCCTATGATCATCCCTAGAAGCTTTGGGACACATGATGGTACTTTTCATGCAGATGAAGTAACAGCCTGTGCTTTGCTTGTGATCCACGATTTAATCGATAGAGATAAGGTTCATAGAACTAGAAATTCTCAGGATCTAGCAACTTATGCATTTGTTTGCGATGTTGGGGGAGAGTACTGTGCAGAATCTAAACGTTTTGATCATCATCAAGCTTCCTATCAAGGAGAGCTGAGCAGCGCTGGGATGATATGGCGTTATTTAAAAGAGACGCAAAAAATTGATGAGGCGACTTATTGGTTTTTACATCGTTCTCTTATTTCTGGAGTAGACGCTCATGATAATGGGCGGGTAAATACAGAAAGCGGTGTTTGTACATTCTCTCAAATCATTAGTAACTTTGTTCCAATTCATTATGATGTTTCTTCCAAAGATCAAGATCTTGCTTTTTTTGAAGCTCTTGACTTTGTTATAGGGCATATTCAGAGGTCATTGGATCGATTTAGTTACATTCAACAATGCCGCGATGTGGTTAGAGCTGCGATGGTAGATGGAAAGCAATACTTGTCTTTTTCTAAACCTATGCCCTGGCTCGATGCATTTTTTGAATTAGGTGGAGAAAAACATCCGGCACTATTTGTCGTTATGCCAGCAAGCGGACGTTGGAAATTAAGAGGGATCCCCCCCACAAGTGACGATCGTATGAAGGTTAGAAAATCTTTGCCCAAAAAATGGGCAGGTCTTTTAGAAAAGGAATTAAAAGCCGTATCTGGAATCCCTGGAGCTGTTTTTTGTCATAAGGGACTTTTTATTTCTGTTTGGGAAACGAGAGAAGATGCTCTTAAAGCAATGGAATGTGCGTTACTGGAAGGAGAAAATCATGACGACCGTATTTGGAAAAATCGTAAGGGGAGAACTTCCCTGTCAAAAAGTGTTTGAGAATGACAGGATCTTAGCCTTTAAAGACATAGCTCCTAAGGCACCGGTACATATTCTCATCATTCCAAAAAAAGAAATTCCGAACTTTCAATCTGTATCGTTGGAAGATATGCCTTTGGTAACAGAAATGCTCATCATAGCGCAGCAAATAGCTAAAGAACTTGGCATTGATAAGGGGTACCGATTACTCACAAATAATGGAAAGGGTGGGGGGCAGGTAGTTGATCATTTGCACTTTCATTTGTTGGGAGGAAAAACCTTGCAGACTCATATAGATCTGGGATAGTTCTTGGCTTTTGCTCTTTTCTGGATTATGTTAGGTATTAGGTCTTAAATTGTCAGAAATTGGGTAATCTTTGAAAAAAATACTATTTCTTTTTGTGATAGCATCTTCTTATTGCGCAGCTCAAGAGCCTGAGAGTGCGGTGAGGAGAATTCATAGTCATCTACTCATCCATGATCCTTCATCGGCAGTTAAAGAAGCTAAACAATTTTTAGATTTGTATCCCGATTTTCGTCCTTTACAACTGGCCTATCTTAAAGCTCTTTGTCAAAAAGGAGAAGAGGTCGAAGCTTTTCAGCAGTTTTCTTCTGCGTTTGAAGCCTCTCAAGCGCAAGATTCATCTCATCGCCTTACTTTAGAGTGGCTTGCTTGGGGAGTCCTCAATAAAGGCGAAGATTCCCAGATGCTTCTGGTTAGACTATATTCTCTTTTGGGATCTGCTTTTACGCATGATGCAAGAGCTATCCCTATCTTATTAAAAGAACTCCAAGGTTCTAATGCGATATTGCGCTCTTTGGCCGTGAAGCTTTCTTCACAGTATCGAGACGCTCCTTTAAGACAAGAACTCTTAAGAATGCTCAAAGAGGAAAAAGTTTGGTTTGTTAAACTAGAAGTAATCCAAGCTATTGGAGCTTTGAGGATGTTAGAGGCCAAAAAACCACTTCAGGAAATTATTGCGCATCCTAGGACTTTGGTGGAAGAAAAGGGTACTGCGATTATTGCCTTAGCGGGAATGTATGAAACGATTTCTTTACAAGAGCTTTCTCAGTTGATTCAAAGTGATCGCTCAGGTCTTAGACAACTTGCGGCAGAGTTGGTCGCTCATTTAGAATTTCACGAAGGGATAGATCTTTTATTGCCACTTCTTTCTGATGGATCTCCTTATGTTCGCATTTCTACTATGAAAACATTAGGCTTTTTAGAAGCTCGCACTCTACAAGGAAAAGCTACCGTTGATTGTATCCAAGACAACCTAAAAGATTCCCATCCAGAGGTTGCCATTATGGCAGGATGGCTCGCGACGCTTTTAGGAGATAAGAGAGGAAAGGATGTATTAAAAGAGTGGATTGAGCAGTCAAGATTAGAGCCTAAAAGGTTAGCTTCCGCAGCTTTAGCAGCAACTGGAGTTATAGGTGCAGATCTTGCTTTTCAAAAAATGGAAAAAGAGACAGATCTGTATACTAAGGTAAATTTAGCCTTAGGACTGATTGGTCAACGAAAGGAAGTCAAAAGTTCTTCGGAGGTGCTATTTCAAGCCTTAGAAGAAGGGAAAAAAGAGCTGTGGATGTGGGAGTTTTCTGGCAATGGGGTTTTTCGTACGTTAAGCCCTAGTAAAGTGCGCCATCGAGAAGAAATGCCCAAATATCCACAGATGACGGATCAACTTGTTAAATTAGAGCTTTTGTCCGTATTAAGTATTGTGAAATATCCTCAAGCTTTAGAAGCTGTAAAAGGTTTTTTAAAAACACAAGCCTGGGGTGTTAGTGGAACTGCAGCCGCAACGTTATTGCAAGAAGGGGAAGAGAGCTCTTTAGATATCGTTAGAGAACTCTTGGAAGATCCCGATGAAAAGTTGCGTATTCAAGCTGCATTGATTCTAGCTTTAGTTGGAGGGGATCCTTCTGCGGCTCGTGTGTTGATAGAAGCTTATCCTCGTGTCGATCGAGAAATGAAGATGCATATATTAGAGGCATTAGGTCATATTGGAGATCCCTCTTCTATTCCTTTTCTTGTCGAGCTTTTTAAAGAACCATTTCAAGGTCTTAGAATTGTAGCAGCTTCTGCTTTAATTCAATGTCTCTACCATTAACAAAAGGTCGTTTTATGACTCAAGTTTTAGGTTATGCTGCTAAGAGTGCAACAACTCCACTAGCTCCATTTAGTTTTCAAAGGCGAGATCCTCGTCCTGGTGATGTGCAACTTGATATTCTTTATTGCGGGGTGTGTCACTCCGATTTACACGTTGCGCGCAACGAATGGAAAGGATCTATTTATCCTGTAGTTCCAGGACATGAAATTATAGGCAAAGTTCTTCAGGTAGGCAAGGATGTTACTGTTTTCAAGCCGGGTGATATTGTGGCTGTAGGTTGCATGGTGGATTCGTGCGGCACTTGTAGGAATTGCCAGGATCATTTGCAGCAGTATTGCAACGAAGAGACAATCTATACTTATAATAGCCGAGATAAACACGATCAAACCATGACGTACGGTGGATATTCAACGCAAGTGGTTGTTGATCAAAAGTTTGTTTTGCGTGTTCCTAAAGAGTTTAAGGAAAGCGATTATCCAGGTGTAGCTCCTTTACTTTGCGCTGGAATTACTACGTATTCTCCTTTGCGTCACTGGAATGTTGGTAAAGGTAGTAGAGTAGCAGTTGTAGGCTTAGGGGGACTTGGTCATATGGCTGTTAAGATCGCTCATGCTATGGGCGCTTATGTTGTATTATTTACTACGTCTGAGGGAAAGGTTGCAGACGCTAAAAGACTTGGTGCTGATGAAGTAGTGATTTCAAAAAATAAAGAGGAAATGGCAAAGCAAGCCAATCTTTTTGACTTTGTTCTTAATACTGTTGCGGCATCTCACGACTTAGATCCCTTTCTTGGACTTTTGAAACGAGATGGTACAATGTGCCTTGTGGGGGTTCCTGAAGTTTCCCACCCTTCCCCATCTGTCGGTCAGTTAATCTTTAGAAGAAGACAACTGGCAGGTTCTTTAATAGGTGGTATAAAGGAAACTCAAGAGATGCTGGAGTTTTGTGCAAAACATCAAATCACGGCAGACATTGAAATGATTCCTATGGACAAAATCAATGAAGCGTACGAGCGCATGCTGAAAAGTGATGTTAAGTACCGTTTTGTGATCGATATGGCATCTTTGAAGGCAAAGTAAAATATGCTCGTTAAAGACAACAGGGGATGAATATGTTAGAAAAAATTACACGAGTGCAATCGATTTTACAAAAGCAAGGAATCGATGGGTGGCTTCTTTATGATTTTCAAAAGAGAAACCCCACAGCTATGCAGTTTTTAGAAATTCCTTCCTCTGTTTTTTTAAGTAGACGTTTACTGTATTGGATCCCTGCAAAGGGAGATCCTGTAAAGATTGTTCATGCTACAGAAGAGCATGTAGTTGACCATATTCCAGGGAAAAAGGTCACTTATTTTACTTGGGAAGCCTTACAACAAGAAGTCCAAAATCTTTTGCAAGGGGTTCACTGTTGTGCGATGGAATACTCACCGTATAATGCAATTCCTGCCATTTCTTTTGTTGATGGTGGGACTTTGGATTGGATTCGAAGTATAGTTCCTAAGATCGTTTCTTCAGGAAATTTTATTCAAGAATTTACCTGCGCTCTTACGCCTTTACAGAGACAAAGCCATTTGTATGCGGCGCAAGTACTCGAAGAGGCTGTAGTAGAGGCCTGGGGCTTTGTTTCTAAGGCTTTCAAAGAGAATCAAAAAATTACAGAATACGATTTACAGCAGAAAATAGCCTCTTATATAGAATCGCGTGGATGTATGTTTGAAGCAGGCCCCATCTGTGCAGTGAATGCCAACAGCAGCAATCCTCATTATGTGCCTACGAAAGAGGAACATCAAGAGATTAGAAAGGGGGATTTTGTGCTGATCGATCTTTGGTGCAAGAAAAAACAACAAGGCTCGATTTATGCAGATATTTGCAAGGTTGCAGTAGCGGATAGTAACCCTACAAAAGAACAGCAAGAGATCTTCGACCTTGTACGTCTGGCGCAAAAAAAAGCCACGGATTTTATTATTCAAAAAAGCCAAACGGGACAAAAGATACTTGGATGGGAAGTGGATAAAATAGCAAGGGATGTGATTGAAAAAGCAGGGTATGGCAAGTACTTTGTTCATCGAACAGGGCATAACATCTATGAGCAAGATCATGGGCCTGGAACCCATTTGGATAGTATTGAGACGCTAGATGATCGCGAGATTATTCCGGAGACCTGTTTTTCTATAGAGCCCGGGATCTATCTTCCAGGAAAATTTGGTGTCAGATTAGAGTACGATGTATTTCTTACCAAAGAAAAAACCGTAGAGATCAGCGGGGGGATCCAAGACGAGATCGTTTGCTTGCTTTAATGGGCCATCTTGTGAATTAGGGCATTACTAAGCCGGTTTTTAATTTGTCCATTCCATCGTTCTTGAAAAACCTCTGAATAAGAGACGTTAGGGATTGACGCATTATGGAAGCTAAGTAGAGGATCTGATTGAGCAAAATGCAAGTCGCTTGCTCGTCTTTCGACATCTCTTTTGTCCCAGGTTGCGAAACTAGATATGGCAGAAGAAAAATTCTCTCCATATCTAATAAAAGCTTTTTTGAACAATAAAGGTTTATTGATTAGACTTTCTAAGAAGAGCGAGTAAACTTTAATCGATGCTGCTGTTTTTTCTGCGTCCAGAGCGTCCCATCGAAATTTTTGCAAAGAAATGAAAGAGGCTTTTGGGTCTTTTCCTTTTTCTAAAGCAACTTGATGCAAATTTTTATAACTTGATTCTGCTTCTTTAGCTTTTTGTTTCCAATGGTGGGAAAGAGCTTTGATTTCTGGATTTAATTCTTTCTTTGCAATAAGAGATGAATAGCACTTTCGAACTTTTTGAGCTTGGTCTTCTAATTTTTTTGCTTCTTGAGCTTTAGATAGGAATTTTTTGCTAAGTTCAACAGCGGGAGATATTAAAAAAACAATACCGATTAAAAAAAAGGTTGTAGCCTCAGGGAAGACCAGAGAGGCGAGTACTGTTATGGCAATAGATGCTACAGCGGTTGCAATCATAGCTAGATGGTTGTAAAAAGCCGAAGTTCGGTGCGCCTCTTCTGTCTCAACAGAGATCATTCGGTCCCATTTCTGAGAAAAATTTACAGGAGTTATTTGTGTCATAATTGCCAATATTCCCCACTTTTACAGGCAAAAGCATAAGAAGTTTTCAAGAAAATGTCCATGAAAATAACTCAATAAATTTACATGTTCTTTACCGTTTGTTTTTATTTTAATTTTGTGTTATTGTCTTTGCAATAAATTTTTTATACATTGTAGATGTGATATATCATTTTATAGATCGAGTCTTTCCTTCTGTTTTAGAGGTTCAACGTTACCAGGCTATGGAAAGGGAAAATTCTCTTTTAAGTGTGGTTCGTACCTGTGTAGAAAAATATTTTCCTTCTTCTATAGGAAATCCTTTTGATTTATCAGATAGGGAGTGTTTGGCTTCTTGGGCAGTACTTTGTCGCGATCAATTAGATTTAGAGACTGTTTCTCCAAACGATATAGAAAAAATTTATTGGGGGATAGTCTGCCCTAAAATTTCAAAAAAGCCTTTAGATGAGCTGATGAAAGAGCGAATACGAAGGATTTGGGTGAGGGATCGCAACGTGTCAGGAATTGCAAAAACTCTTTACGAAATTAATAATAAAAGACGTAAAAATAAACAGTTCTATGAGGGAAAAAACAGGTACACGCCGCTGCATAAAATTCAAAAATTTTTAAACAGTGAAGGCTTAGAGAGCTGGTCTCAAGGGCAGGTGGATTCGTTGATCGAGGCTGTTTTAGCTTATGACAATGCAGTTCCTTCTATATCGAATAGAAAGGGGGTGCGTTCTTTAGATGATTTTTATAGCATTTCTCAAATGCCAAGTTTGCAAGGTGTTGAAAAAAATCCAGAGCAAATGATGGATGAATGGAATCAAAGAAGCTCTATATGGTTGATAGGCCAAGAGGTTAGAGAAAATCATAAGGATCTTTTGCTGGAGCTCTATCAAATGGACTATACTCCCGAGCAGATTTCAGAAATTTTCGCTTCTCGCAACGGCGGGCTATACTATCCAGATCGAGTAGTCAAAGATTTTTGTGCAGAGCAAGATAGACAAAATATTTTACAGTTATACGAAGATTGGAGCTAGGGGTTTGCATTTTTTTGCAGATATAGTTTCGTTGCTTCTTGTTTCATTCGTGCGTAAATGCTGGCTAAGCCTCCAGCTCTGCCGGGGGAGAGGCTTTTAGCAAGGCCAAGCTCTGAGATGAACCTAGGTGGGCATAAAAGAATTAATTCAGCGACCTCTCCTTGGTAGATGAGCAACAGCAAAGCTGCGAGCCCGGAAGAAATAAGCGCCTCTGATCCGATTTCGTAAAAAATTTTCCCATCTTCATTGATTCTTGTAGAGAGGTACACCTCGCTTTGACATCCCGATACAAGATTTTCTGCAGTCTTTATTGAATCGGGAATGGGGGGAAGGGTTCTCCCTAATTCGATAATAGTTTCATAGACTTGTTTGGGGTCTGTCGATGCTGGGAAATTTTTTAAGAGAGCTTCATGTTTCTGCTCGTAAAGATATGTAAGTTCCGTATAAGATGGAATTTTTGTCATGAATTTCGCCTCTATTTTGACGGAACTATGATAAGGTTTCTCACAGGAGAAGTCAAGAATGTGTAATGTGGATATCTAAAACTAGGGAGGAGATTGTTTTTTTTAAAAATGGGGTTGACATTAATGGGAGGAATCTTGTTACATAGTCCCGTATTTTAGAAAAACTGGAAGTATGCCGAAAGAAGATACAATTAAAGTAGATGGCACGATAGAAGAACTATTGCCAAACATGAATTTCCGAGTCGTTTTGCAGAACGGTCTGAGAGTGACTGCTCATCTTTGTGGAAAGATGAGGATGCGTAATATTCGCGTGCTCGTAGGGGACGTGGTTACGATAGAGATGTCTCCCTATGACCTGTCGAAAGCAAGAATTACTTATAGACAGAGGTAGGATCTCCCTTCTGTAGCTGTGAAAGAAAAAATCAAAACAGGTGTGTTTTGTGTTGATTTTAATGCTCTTGGGAAATAAGCTTGCGAGCTTTCGACTTTAAAATAAACGGCTGTGAGAGCGCCCGGATAGCTCATTGGCAGAGCACTTGCATGGTAAGCAAGGGGTAGTAGGTTCGATTCCTATTTCGGGCATAAGATCAGTGAAACTTGAAAAACTAAATAAGAAAATTACTCGAGCCTAACGGAGGAAGTAATGGCAAAAGAAACATTTAAGAGAGATAAGCCGCACGTTAACATCGGAACTATTGGCCACGTTGACCACGGAAAAACATCCTTAACAGCAGCGATTACAAACGTTCTCGCAAAAGCTGGAGGAGCAAAATATAGAGATTACGCTTCTATTGATAATACCCCAGAAGAAAAAGCTCGCGGGATCACGATCAATTCTACGCACGTTGAATACGAAACATCTAAGCGGCACTACGCTCACGTAGACTGCCCTGGACACGCTGACTATGTTAAGAACATGATTACCGGAGCTGCTCAAATGGACGGAGCAATCCTGGTTGTGGCTGCAACAGACGGACCGATGCCTCAAACGAAAGAGCATATTTTGCTCGCTCGTCAGGTTGGAGTTCCAGCGCTTGTTGTGTTCCTAAACAAAATGGACTTGATTGGTGCGGGAGACGAAGAGCTCGTTGACCTAGTAGAGATGGAATTGCATGAGCTTCTAGAAGCTAAGGGATACAAAGATGTTCCAATCATCAGAGGATCTGCTGTGAAGGCTTTAGAGGGAGATGCTCAATACGTTGAAGCTATCCAAAAATTGATGGATACTGTCGATGAAAAGATCCCAACACCAGCTCGTGAAGTTGACAAGCCTTTCCTTATGCCTGTAGAAGACGTGTTCTCCATCTCCGGAAGAGGAACTGTTGCAACAGGTCGTGTTGAAAGAGGGATTGTTAAGACTAACGATAAGCTCCAACTCATCGGAATTAAAGCAACTGTGGACACTGTAGCGACAGGTCTTGAGATGTTTAATAAAATTCTTGATGAAGCTCGCGCTGGAGAAAACGTCGGAATCCTTCTACGTGGTATTGATAAGGGTATGATTGAAAGAGGAATGGTTCTTGCCGCTCCAAATACAACTAAAGCGTATTCTGAATTCGAAGGAACTGTCTACGTTCTAACGAAAGATGAAGGTGGTCGTCATAAGCCCTTCTTCACAAACTACCGTCCTCAGTTCTTTATCCGTACTACAGACGTAACAGGATCTGTTACTCTTCCGGAAGGAACTGAAATGGTTATGCCTGGCGATAACGTAACATTCAAAGTTACTCTCCTTTGCCCAGTTGCAATGGAAGAGGGTATGAGATTTGCGATCCGCGAAGGTGGAAGAACAATCGGTGCGGGAACTATTGTCAAGATTTTGAAATAGTTTTTGAGGCGATTGAAAGCTCTTGGGTTTGTGAAAGCTCAAGAGCTTTGTATGGGTGTGTAGCTCAGCTGGTAGAGCAGCGATCTCCAAAGTCGCCGGTCGGGGGTTCGATCCCCTCCGCACTCGATAAAGTTTAGTAGAGAAAGAATGGAGGAAAAATATGGAAATAGATGGCGTTAAAAGCAAAAGATCCGGGTTTTCCTACATTCAAGAGCTGAAAGAAGAATTGAAAAAGGTAAGTTGGACTTCTCAAGAAGAACTGCGTTTTGCAACTAAAATGGTTGTAATGACGACGCTGTTTTTTGGTATAGGGATTTATCTAGTGGATTTCTTGATTAAAGGCAGTTTAGAGATGATCAGGACTGTAATACATTTTATTTTTGGCTAAGCAAAGAGGCAAGATGCATAAGTGGTATGTAGTGCAAGTGATATCGGGACTTGAAAAGAGAGTTAAGAAGTCTTTAGAAGAAAACCGCGATTCTAAAGGAATGACCGACTTGCTCTTGGAAGTATTAGTTCCCACAGAAAATGTAGCAGAAGTCAAAAAAGGTCAGCACAAAGTTAGCGAAAAGAAGATGTGGCCTGGCTACATTTTAATTCACATGGAGCTTACCGACGATTGTTGGATGTATGTCAAGAATACCAATGGTGTTTTGGACTTTTTAGGAGGAGCAAAACCGGAGTCTCTTCTTCAATCTGAAGTTGATGCGATTTTGGCAGAGCTCAAAGAGAAGCAAGAAGGAGTAGTTCAAAAACATAATATTGGCGTTGGAGATAAGGTCAAGATTACGGATGGAGTTTTTGTAAACTTCACTGGTTCTGTGATTGAAGTATTCCATGATAAAGGAAGACTCAGCGTCATGGTTTCTATTTTTGGACGTGAAACACGAGTAGATGATCTAGAATTCTGGCAAGTCGAACAAGTATCGATTGATTCAGAAATCATATAAGAAGAATTTTTTGCAGTAAGGAATTGTCATGGCGAAAAAACTAGTAAAAATCATTAAACTGCAAATCCCTGCAGGAAAAGCTAATCCAGCACCACCTATTGGTCCAGCCTTGGGCGGAGCCGGTGTGAACATTATGGCTTTTTGTAAGGAATTTAATGCAAAAACACAAGACAAAGCAGGGGATATTCTTCCTGTTTTGATCCATGTTTATGCAGATAAAACGTTCTCTTTTATCACTAAACAACCTCCCGCTTCCCGGCTTATTTTAAAAGAGCTCGGGATTGAGTCAGGTTCTAAAGTGCCGAATAGAGACAAAGTAGGGAAGCTCACGAAAACGCAAGTACGAAACATTGTCAAAAAGAAAGTTTCCGATATGCGCGTGAATTCCGAAGAAGCTGCTATGCAGCTTATTATGGGTACCGCCCGCTCCATGGGTGTAGATATAATTGAAGGCTAAAACAATGTCGCATCAAAGTAAAAGATTTCGGGAGATAGTAAAACTATACCAAGCTGAAAAGAGCTATAGTGTAGATGAAGCTATCGAAATTTTAAAGAAATGTCCTCCGGTCAAGTTTGATCAATCGGTGGAACTATCGCTAAAAACTGGCGTAGATGCGCAAAAGACAGAACAGCAAGTGCGTGGAACCGTATCACTACCGAATGGTACGGGGAAAAAAATCGTTCTCGTCGTGTTTGCACGAGGGGATAAGATTAAAGAAGCGCTCGATGCTGGAGCTGATTTTGCGGGTAATGAAGACCTTCTTGAGAAAGTTAAGTCAGGATGGTTGGATTTTAACGCGATCATATCCACACCGGATATGATGCGAGAAGTAGGAAAATTAGGAAAAGTGTTAGGACCTAGAGGACTTATGCCGACTCCTAAAGCTGGTACTGTTACAACAGAGATCGCAAAGGCCATTACGGAAGTTCGGTCTGGTAAAATCGAGTTTAAAACAGACAAGCATGGTGTAATCAATAGCCCTGTAGGAAAGATTTCCTTTTCTAAAGATAAGCTGAAAGATAACATCAATGCTTTGTTGTCAGCGATTGCAAAGTCAAGACCTCCAACTGCTAAAGGGCAGTTTTTAAAGTCTCTAGCTCTTTCTTCTAGTATGGGGCCAGGGCTTAAAATTGATTTGCATTCCATCGCAGAGATACAAGGAGCATAACGATCTATGAGAGCAGAAAAATCCTTATTATTGCAAGAGATTCAAGACATGATTGCTAATTCTCAATCACTTGTCATTGCAAAGTATCGAAAGATGGATCCCAATCTTTCTTCAGATTTTCGAATGAACCTGGCAAAGACCGGGGGAAGTTTTGAAATCGTGAAAAAGAGAATGTTGATCAAGGCTGCGCAGCAGGCTGGTTTTTCTTTAGACCGTGAAAATCTTGAAGGGCATATTGGCGTTATTTTCGCTAATACTGATCCTGTAGAGACCACAAAGTGTGTGTATGATTTCCGCAAGACAAATAAAGAGAATTTTAGTGTCCTAGGCGGGCGATTTGAGGGAAAAGAGTGTTCTGAAAAAGATTTAGAGATCATTTCTCAGTTGCCAACTAAAGATGTTATGCGTTCTCAGCTATTGGGTCTATTTGAAGCTCCAATGAGCCAAACTCTTGCTGTGATGGAAGCACTGCTTTGCAGCGTGCCTCACTGTTTAGAAAATAAGGCCGCCTTAGAAAATAAGGACACCAGCCAAGAAGAAGTCAATTCATAATTTAACAAGTAATTAATGAGGTTTTAACGTGAGTACCCTAACAATCGTACAATTAGTAGAAGAGCTCAGCAAATTGAGCGTTTTGGATATGTCTAAATTGAAATCAGCTCTTGAAGATGCATGGGGCGTAAAAGCTGCTGCTGCTGCTGGACCTGTGGTGATGGCTGCTGCTGCACCTGCTGCTGAAACAGCTGAATCTACAGAATTCCAAATCACTCTGGAAGCTACTGCAGATGCTACCAAGAAAATCGGCGTTATTAAGGTTGTTCGTGAAATCACAGGTCTTGGCTTAAAAGAAGCTAAAGATCTCGTTGATGGAGCTCCTAAAGAGCTGAAAGCGTCTGCTGCAAAAGCTGAAGCAGAAGATATTAAGAAAAAAGTTGAAGCAGCTGGCGGAAAAGTCACTCTGAAAGGGCTGTAAGATTTTCGTGTTTTTTAAAAGGAACAGAAGCTATCTTAGCTTCTGTTCTCTGTTTCTATTTGGATTGAGATTTTGAAGTGTAAACATTTATTCATTTCCTAATGCGTAGACGTCGATCGTCTTAAAGGGCTCGGGATAGTCTGCATTAGAAAGTTTTATTTATAAATCATAGGGTAGGAGCGATTTCAATGCTTAAAAAGCCGCCTTTTCGGGTGAGTTTCCGTGAAAAAGAAGAAATTATAGACCTTCCGAATTTGATTGAAGTTCAAATTAAGTCGTATAAACAATTTCTACAAGCAGACAGACTACCTCATGAAAGAGATAGCGAAGGTCTACAAGAAGTATTTAACGAAATTTTCCCCATTAAGTCATATGATGAAAAGACTGTGCTCGAATTCTTGTCCTACAGTCTTGGAGTTCCTAAGTATAGCCCTGAAGAGTGCATTCGCCGTGGAATTACCTACAATGTGGTTTTAAAAGTAAAATTTAGACTTACTGATGAAACAGGGATCAAGGAAGAAGAAGTTTACATGGGAACGGTTCCTGTCATGACGGACAAGGGAACGTTTATTATCAATGGTGCGGAGCGTGTTATCGTCTCTCAATTACACCGCTCTCCCGGGATTTCTTTTGAGCAAGAAAGACACTCAAAAGGGATTGTCATCTATTCTTTTCGTATCATCCCTTATCGAGGAAGCTGGTTAGAAAGCGCATTTGATTCCAATGATTTAATTTATATCTATATCGATCGCAAAAAAAGACGTCGTAAGATTTTAGCGACCTCTTTCATTCGTACTTTAGGATATTCTACTGACGCAGATATTATTGAAGAATTTTTCAACACAGTAAAAGTTAAAATTAAATCCGATAAAGATTTTACGAAACTTGTTGGAAAAATCTTAGCGGAAGATGTCGTAGAAGAACAAAGTGGTGTTGTTTTTGGAAAAGCTTCTGAAAAATTAACTACTGCGATGTTGAAAAGGATGCTCGATGCGGAAATTCCTGCAGTTCGTATTGCAGAAGATGCAGATGAGACAAGCCCGATCATTAAAATGCTTGCAAAAGATCCGACAGATTCTTACGAGTCTGCTTTAAAAGACTTTTATCGAAAAATTCGTCCCGGTGAGCCTGCGACTTTATCTAATGCTCGTTCTGCCATCATGCGCCTTTTCTTTGACCCGAAGAGATATAACTTAGGGAAAGTAGGTCGTTATAAGCTTAACTCCAAATTGCAGAAAGACATTTCTGACGAAGAATTACAAAAAGTAACTTTAGATAGAGAAGACGTTATTGCTGCTCTTAAGTACTTGATTCGTCTGAAGAAAGGGGATGAGGCTGCTCATGTTGATGATATTGACCATTTGGGCAATAGACGTGTACGTTCTGTGGGAGAATTGATTCAGAATCAGTGCCGTATCGGTCTTGCTAGAATGGAAAAAATCATCAAAGAACGGATGAACCTTTTTGATTTTTCTTCTGATACGTTAACACCAGGAAAGATTGTTTCTGCAAAAGGCCTAGTAGGAGTACTCAAGGACTTCTTTGGTAGATCACAACTTTCTCAGTTTATGGATCAAACCAATCCGATTGCTGAACTTACGCACAAAAGACGTCTTTCTTCCTTAGGGCCAGGAGGTCTTAACCGAGAAAGAGCTGGTTTTGAAGTACGTGACGTTCATCCTAGCCATTATGGTAGAGTATGTCCTATTGAAACTCCTGAAGGACCTAACATTGGATTGATTACATCTCTATCCTCTTTTGCCAAGATCAATGAATTTGGTTTTATCGAAACTCCATATCGTATTGTTAGAGATGGAATTGTAACCGATGAAATTGAGTATATGACGGCAGATCAGGAAGAACGATGCATCATCGCACAGGCGTCTGCCGTGTTAGATGAACATAACATGTTCGCAGAACCTATGTGCTGGGCGCGTTATAAAGGGGAATCCCTTACAATTGAAACAAGCAAAGCGACCCACATGGACGTCTCTTCTAAGCAGCTAGTTTCGATCGTTACAGGATTGATTCCGTTCTTAGAGCACGATGACGCTAACCGTGCATTGATGGGATCAAACATGCAAAGGCAAGCTGTGCCTCTTCTAAGAACAGATGCTCCTATAGTAGGAACTGGATTAGAACTGCGCTCTGCAAAAGACTCTGGCGCTGTTATTATAGTAGAAGAGGATGGAATTGTTGAGTATGTCGATGGTTTTAAAGTAATCATTGCATCTAAAGCAAACCTTTCTCATAAAAAAACCTATGTTTTGAAGAAGTTTTTACGTTCCAATGGAGGAACATGTATCAATCAAACTCCTCTATGTAGTGTTGGAGATGTGGTTGTTGCTGGAGATGTTATTGCTGATGGTCCTGCTACGGATCTCGGAGAGATCGCTCTTGGGAAAAACGTACTGGTTGCGTTCATGCCCTGGTGTGGATATAACTACGAGGATGCGATCATCATCTCTGAAAAACTTATTAGAGAAGATTATTATACATCTATCTATCTGGAAGAGTTTGAGCTCACAGCACGTGATACAAAACTTGGTAAGGAAGAGATCACAAGAGATATCCCTAATGTTTCGGAAGAAATTCTGGCCAATTTGGGAGAAGATGGGATTATCCGCGTTGGAGCGGAAGTCAAGCCTGGAGATATTTTAGTTGGAAAAATCACTCCTAAATCTGAAACAGAATTGGCTCCGGAAGAAAGACTTCTCCGAGCGATTTTTGGAGAAAAAGCAGCTGACGTAAAAGATGCTTCATTAACAGCGCCACCAGGAACGGCTGGAGTTGTTATGGATGTAAAAGTCTTTAGCCGACGTGATCGTCTTTCCAAAACAGATGATGAACTTGTAGAAGAAGCTAGCCGTATTAAGGACATTCATCAAGATTATAAGACTAAAGAAGCTGAGCTGATGATGGAATTCCATGAAAAGCTTGGTGCTTTATTGATGAATGAACAATCTCCTGGGCCTATTCTCCATCGTAAGAGAGGGGATGTCTTAGTAGCTGAAGGTGAAGTGATTACGCAAGAGACGATCGAAATGCTTGAAAGTGAAAGCTTAGAAGATCTTATCATGCCTGATTTAGAGCTTTTCACTACGTTGAAAGGGATTTTGATAGAATCTGATACTGCGATGCAAACTTTGCAAACGCACCACAAGACAGAAATTGAGCTCATGAAGAAAGGGGATACAGAATTAGATCCCGGAGTCATTCGTCAAGTAAAAGTATATATTGCTTCTAAGCGTAAGTTGCAAGTAGGGGATAAGATGGCAGGACGTCACGGAAACAAAGGGGTTGTATCCCGTCTTGTTCCAGAAGCGGATATGCCGTACCTTCCCGATGGGCAAACTATTGAGATTATCTTAAATCCTTTGGGCGTACCTTCTCGTATGAACATGGGGCAGCTATTAGAAACTCACTTGGGTTTTGCTGCGAGAAAATCTGGTATCTACGTAAAGAGTCCTGTATTTGAAGGCTTCCCTGAGTCTCGTATTTGGGAAATGATGAAAGCTCTCAAACTGCCGGAAGATGGTAAGCTTCATCTGTATGATGGAAGAACCGGAGAGCGTTTTGATAGCCGTGTGGTTGTTGGATATATTTACATGCTGAAGTTAAGTCACTTAGTTGCAGATAAGATCCACGCCCGTTCTATCGGACCTTATTCTTTAGTTACGCAACAGCCATTGGGCGGAAAAGCTCAAATGGGGGGACAACGTTTCGGGGAGATGGAAGTGTGGGCACTGGAAGCTTATGGTGCAGCTCATCTTCTTCAAGAAATGCTTACAGTAAAATCGGATGACGTTGCAGGACGCACTCGCATCTATGAATCGATTGTTAAAGGAGAAAATCTGCTCAATGCAGGAACTCCAGAGTCGTTCAACGTACTTGTGAAAGAGATGCAAGGACTTGGCTTAGACGTTCGCGCTGAAAGCGCTCAAGAAGTTTAATTTATCTGCGTGTAAGGGAGATACTCATGACAGAAGAAGAGTTTCAAGGGGCCCAGTTCGACAAGCTGACTATAAAGATTGCCTCAGAAGATGTTATTCGCAACGAATGGTCTCGTGGAGAGATCAAAAAACCGGAAACGATTAACTATCGTACGTTTAAGCCTGAAAAAGGCGGACTTTTCTGTGAGAAAATTTTTGGTCCTACAAGGGATTGGGAATGCGCTTGCGGAAAATATAAGAAGATTAAGCATAAAGGGATTGTTTGCGATCGTTGCGGCGTGGAAGTTACACTTTCTAAAGTGCGACGTGAAAGAATGGCTCACATCGAGTTGGCTGTTCCTGTTGTGCATATTTGGTTTTTTAAAACAATGCCTTCTCGTATCGGAAACATTTTAGGAATGTCAACGTCCGATTTAGAGCGCGTAATCTATTACGAAGACTATATCGTTGTTGATCCAGGTCGTACGAGTTTAGAAAAAAAGCAACTTCTTAACGATACAGAGATTCGTGAAGCTCAAGAAAAATGGGGCTCCGACGCTTTTGTTGCTAGAATGGGTGCTGATGCAGTTCGTGAGCTTTTAGAAAAAGAAGATCTAGAGCCTCTCGTTGCAGATCTCAAAGAAAAGTTAAGAAAGACAAAGTCTATGCAGGCAAGAATTAAACTTGCTAAGAGACTGAAGATCATTGAAAGCTTTACTTCGTCTCCGAATCGTCCTGACTGGATGGTGATGTCTGTAGTTCCGGTTATTCCTCCAGAACTTAGACCTCTTGTTCCTTTAGACGGTGGACGATTTGCTACATCGGATCTGAACGACTTGTATAGAAGAGTTATTAATAGAAACAACCGCTTAAAGTCTATTTTAAAGCTGAAGACTCCTGATGTAATCATCCGCAATGAAAAAAGGATGCTACAAGAGGCTGTCGACGCTTTATTTGATAATGGACGCCATGGCCATCCTGTAATGGGAGCTGGTAATCGTCCTCTTAAAGCTCTTTCTGAAATGCTCAAAGGAAAACAAGGGCGTTTCCGTCAGAACCTACTAGGAAAACGGGTCGATTATTCTGGTCGTTCTGTTATTGTCGTAGGTCCTGAGCTTAAGTTCAATCAGTGTGGACTTCCAAAGCAAATGGCGTTAGAACTTTTTGAACCTTTTATTGTTAAAAGACTAAAAGATCAAGGTTGTGTCTATACGATCCGTTCTGCGAAAAAGCTGATCCAAAAGCAATCAGAAGAAGTATGGGAAGCTCTAGAAGAGATCATCAAAGGACATCCAGTTCTTTTGAACCGTGCTCCTACTTTGCATAGATTGGGAATTCAAGCTTTTGAGCCAGTTCTTATTGAGGGACAAGCGATTCGTATCCATCCTTTAGTCTGTACAGCTTTTAACGCGGACTTTGACGGAGACCAAATGGCGGTTCACGTGCCTCTATCTATTGAAGCACAGATTGAAACGAAACTTCTTATGATGGCTCCAGATAACATCTTTTTACCATCTTCAGGGAAACCTGCTGCGGTACCTACAAAGGATATGATCTTAGGATTGTATTATATAATGTTAGATCCTCAGTACAATCCAGAAGACTACAATGGTAAAGTGAAAGTATTCGGAGATAAGGAAGAAGTTCTTATGGCTTTGAATGCTGGCGGAAGCTGGAACTGGGATGAACAAGAAGATGGACGTAGAGATTTCTTAGGTCGCGGTATCCGTATCCACGAGAAAATCAAGCTCAGGCTTCCTGAAGGGATTATCGAAACTACGCCAGGTCGCGTATTGTTTAATACGATTGTTCCTAAAGAACTTGGTTTCCAAAACTATCCTCTTCGTAATAAGAAGATGAGTGAACTTGTCTTACAAACTTATAAAAAAGTTGGACTTGAGGCAACTGTTCGCTTTTTAGATGATTTGAAAAACTTAGGATTTGCAGAAGCGACGAAATCAGCTATTTCTATGGGTATTTGCGATGTCAAAATCCCTACGAATAAAAAGCAGTTAATCGAAGCGGCTTATGTGAAGATCAATGTCGTACTCAAACAGTACGAAGAGGGGATCATCACGGAAGGGGAAAGACATTCTAAAATCATTAGTCTTTGGACGGAAGTTTCTGATGTTCTTTCAGATGAGCTATTTAAAAGGCTCAGCGAAAAGAAAAAAGATGATCCTAACGCTCTCTTCTTGATGATGGACTCTGGAGCTCGGGGTAATAAAACGCAGGCGAAGCAGCTTGGGGGTATGCGAGGTTTGATGGCTAAACCTTCAGGAGAAATCTTGGAGTCTCCCATTACTTCGAACTTCCGAGAAGGTCTAAGCGTTCTAGAGTACTTTATCTCCTCTCACGGAGCTCGTAAGGGACTTGCCGATACTGCGCTTAAAACAGCTGACTCTGGATATTTGACAAGACGTCTTGTTGACGTTGCTCAAGATCTGATTGTTACTGAAGAAGATTGTGGTACTTTGAATGGAATTGAAGTTTCTGCAATCAAACAAGGACAAGAAGAACTTCTTCCTCTGAAAGATCGTATTTTCGGAAGAACTGTCTGCGAAGATATAGTGCAACCTGGAAACAAGGAAAATATCCTAGCTAAAGCTGGCGATATCCTCACTGTAAAACAAGCTGAAGCTATTGATGATGCTGGTATTGAATTAGTCAAAATCAGATCCCCATTAACTTGTGAAGCAAGACGTGGAGTTTGCTGTAAGTGCTATGGTATCAACCTAGCTAATGGTGGAGTCGTAGGTTTTGGAGAAGCTGTCGGAATTATTGCAGCTCAGTCGATCGGGGAACCTGGAACTCAGCTTACAATGCGTACCTTCCACTTGGGAGGAATTGCATCAGCCGGCTTAAGTCCTGAACTTGAAGCTGAGCATGATGGTATTTTGATCTATTCAGATCTACGTACTGTAAAGAATGAAGAAGGTGTATACCTTGCCCTCAATAAAAATGGAAGACTTCATATCGTAAGAGATGAAGGGCGTCCAATAGAAGAGTACAAGAAGCTTTTGAGCACTAAGTCTCTGGAAGCTTTGCAGACTTTTGATATTGAGCTTGGAACGAGAATTCTTCCGTCTGATGGAACTGTTGTTCGTAAAGGTCATAAAATTGGACATTGGGAACAGCATAACATTCCGATTATTTGCGAAAGACCTGGATATGCTAAATACGAAGACCTTGTAGAAGGTATCTCGACACAAAGAGAAGTAAACAAGCAGACAGGACAAACTGAGCTCATTGTAAAACACCATCGTGGTGAATTGCATCCTCAGATTGTAATCTATGCGGATGTGGAATTTAAAGAACTAGTAGGAACTTATGCAATTCCTTCTGGAGCGTTTATTTCCGTACAAGAAAAGCAACACGTTTTAGCTGGAACTTTGCTAGCTCGTCTTCCTCGTGGAGCGATCAAAACAAAGGACATCACGGGTGGTCTTCCTCGGGTTGCAGAGCTTATGGAAGCTCGTAAACCTAAAGATGCTGCAGAGATTGCTAAAATCGACGGAGTCGTAGACTTTAAAGGTGTTCAGAAAAATAAACGTATTGTGGTTGTTCGTGATGAAGAGACTCTTATGGAAGAAGAGCATTTGATTCCTTTGACAAAACACTTAATTGTCCAAAAAGGAGATCAGGTTCTCAAAGGTCAACAGTTGACAGACGGTCTTGTTGTTCCTCAAGAGATCTTAGAGATTTGCGGAGTACGTGAGCTTCAAAAGTATTTGGTCAACCAAGTACAAGAAGTGTATCGTCTTCAAGGGGTGGATATCAATGACAAACACATTGAGATCATCGTAAGACAGATGCTGCAAAAAGTACGTATTACTGATCCGGGCGATACAACGCTGTTATTTGGAGAAGATGTTACTAAAAAGGCGTTCCATAGAATGAATCGTAAGTCAATTGAGGAAGGTGGTAGACCTGCGCAAGCATCTCCAGTACTTCTAGGGATTACGAAAGCGTCTCTTGGAACAGATTCCTTTGTATCAGCAGCTTCTTTCCAAGAAACAACACGTGTCTTAACTGATGCGGCTTGTGAAGGAAAAACGGATTACTTGCTCGACTTCAAATCTAACCTGATCATGGGTCATATGATCCCTGGAGGAACTGGATTTAAAGACTTCAGTAAGCGTATCGCAAAATCTATGGATCACGAAGGGGGAGAAGAGCTCGTCTTCTCTTTTGAAGAAAGTCTATGATAGCGTTGCAGTACATGCAATAAGGATGCGAAAGCACTCATTTCCTCTTTGTGAAATGGGTGCTTTTTTTTGAGCAGTAATAAACACAGTTGAAGGAAAAAGCCATGTCCAAGAAGAGAGTGCTTACGGGAGATCGACCTACTGGTCCTTTGCATTTGGGTCATTATGTGGGTTCTTTAAAAAATCGTATAGAGCTACAAAAAACATCGGATCAGTTCATCATGGTAGCCGATGCGCAAGCGTTAACAGACAACGCACATAATCCACAGAAAGTACGAGAAAATGTGTTGGAAGTTGCTCTAAACTATCTGGCAGTAGGAATTGACCCTTCTCTTTCCACTCTATTTATTCAATCTATGATCCCAGCTCTCCCTGAAATGACCATGTATTTTTTAAATCTTGTTACTTGGAATAGATTGCAACACAATCCTACGGTTAAAGCAGAGATGAAGCAAAAAGGGTATGAAGAGAGCTGTCCAGCGGGATTTGTGGTTTATCCGGTGAGCCAAGCTTCTGATATCACAGCCTTCAAAGCAGAGCTTGTTCCTGTTGGAGAAGACCAGCTTCCGGTCATCGAACAGACTAATGAAATTGTCCGTCATTTTAATGCTACCTATAAGACGAATGTTCTTATAGAAGCAAAAGCCCTCATTCCTCCAATCGCGCGCCTTCCAGGGACTGATGGAGCCGCTAAAATGGGAAAATCGCTAGGAAATTGTATCTATTTAAAAGATTCTGCAGATGAAATCGCTAAAAAAGTCAAAGGGATGTACACGGATCCTAAACACCTTCGAGTAGAAGACCCTGGCAACGTTGTAGATAATCCCGTTTTTATCTATCTAGATGCATTTGATCCGGATAGGGTAGCCTTCGAGGAAATGAAAGCTCACTACGCAAGAGGGGGACTTGGTGATTCTGTCGTTAAAAAACGGTTAAATGAAGTTCTTCAGGCCTTTTTAGAGCCGATACGTTCAAGAAGAGAGCAGTTTGCTAAAGATCCTCAGAGTGTTATGCAAATTTTATTTCAGGGATCTCTCAAGGCGTCTGAAATCGCTTCCCATACCTTGCAAGAGATGAAAAAAGCGATGCATTTGGATTATTTTAACTAAGAAAGTTAGTTTGTTAGAGAGTCGTATTCTGCATACCTTTAGGCGATTTTTCTAACAAACTCTCTGATTCTGGATCTCTGGTTATTTAAGGTGATCTATGGATTTTTTGCCAATTTTTAGAAAGGCGGATAAAAGGGTCTGCCCCTTTTTTAGGCTCTTCACTTAATTGTCCATCTTTCGAGAGGTAGAGTCCAAAAGATTGCGGTCTCATCCCTCGGTCCCATTCGAAATTATCACATAGGCTCCAAACTAAATATCCGAGGACATTTTTCTTTCCGATAAGATTTTGGGCTTGTTGAAGAGCGTAAAGAGCTCTTTCTAAATACCGAGAGCGCTGCTCGTCTGAATACGTCGAAATACCATTTTCTGTGATGATAATAGGCTTTTGAAACGCATTATATGTTTTAATGACAGCTCTATAAAGTCCTTCAGGATCTTCACGTAAGGGCATCAATGTTTTAGCTTCGTAAAAGTTGGCAGAGCCTGTAAATCCTAATAGAGGTCGTGCATAATACTGTAACCCTACAAAATCTGTTGGGGGTTTTGAATCCATTTGTTCTTGAATGTTGCAAAAAAAGGGGATTTTAAGCTTGAACTGCCCTGTTTTAAAAAAGTGAAGAGAGGTTTCGTTGATAAGTCTATTGAGATAGCGAGGAAAAAAAGAAAGCAGGGGATGTGTTGATTCAAAAGCAAGGTATTGGTGTACGATCCCAACTTGTACTAGAGGATTTTGTTCTTTAATGATGTTATAGGCTGAGCAGTGAGCTTTTAACATCCCTTTTAAAAAAAATCCGGCTCTTTTGAAGTTAAGAGTGCATCCGGGAGAGTAAGCTTGTATAATATAACGAGAAAAAGCTTCAATGCTTGGTTCATTGATTGTACAAATGTATCTAACAAGATGTCTGGATTTTTTATAAGATTGAGTCAAAGGTCCTGAAATATATCGTACATATCTTTCGAAATATTGAATGTTTTCCTCTTTTTCAAAACTTCCTTTTTCATGAAACCATTTAGGTTCTGAAAAATGATGCAGGGTGACTATTGGTTGAATTTTTGCATTGTGGAGTGCTTTACATAGATTGATATATATATCGAGTTTTTCTTTGTGAAATTCCCCCTCGCGAGGTTCAATGTGACTCCACTCAATAGAAAATCGATAGGTGTTAACCCCTAGTCGATTTAGCCTGCTGATGATTTCTTGGCGTCCTGCGTCAGTCTGATATAGAGAAAAAAGATCTGCGCTTTTACCTGACCTGTTATCTGGTGCAACTTTTTTAAGTTCCCAAGTTGCCCATTGAGAATCTGGGCAGTTTTCAGATCCTGAATCTTGGTAAGTGCAGGTGGCGACCCCAAGCAAAAAATGGGGATTGGACAGACCCAAGGTGATTTTATTTTCTAAATTCTTAAGTTTTGCCCACTGACGAGAATCACGTTCTATAGTAGAAAAATCTTCTAGAGGATGTTGCTTTTTCTCTTTAAGAAAAAAACTAGCCCCATACTGGATTGCTTTTTCTGCGAATATTGAGCTCCATGCAGTTAATCCTGCAGAAAAAAGATAGCTGCACGAAAAGAGGTGGTATAAAGGTTTGTCAAAAGAAAGATGCTCGAGAATTTCTTCAGCGTGCTGTTCTGTTTTTTGTAAACTTAAGGAAACAGTTTTATACATAGATGGCGAGTTAGGGACCAGATCTGTGGAGTTCAAAGTAGTTGGTTGCGTACGAGCATCAGAACTGGATTTTAATCCATAGGAAGCAATCTGAAGTAAAAAGGCTAGTAGAATTGCCCATGTGAAAGTTTTTTGCATAAAACGTAGGTGTTTCTGTTTTTATTTCAATTAATTTCAAAATGTATTTTTTTTTAAATTTTGTCTATTAATAAATGTTTTATTTCGTAAACAGATGAAAAAGGAAGTGTATTGATCGGATGTCAGAGTCTTTGAATGCTGATTTATAACTAAAGCAGAGTATTTTCTATCTTTATTTAATAGCCTGTAAAAGTCTTCTTTTTGAGTGCGAAAATACCGTTGTAAAAAGAGAATGGATCGTTTTACTTTGTGAGATTTGCGCTCTATGTATATTTTGCCAGGTTTTAGCAAGCTGAATAAAGGGATCTGCCCCCATTTTAGGCTGTTGGCTTAATTTTCCATCTTGCACACTATAGAGGCCAAAGGCTTGAGGTTTCATTCCGCGGTCCCATTCAAAATTATCACATAGACTCCAAACAAAATATCCGAGGACATTTTCTTTTCCGACAATGTCTTGTGCTCTTTGCAAAGCGTACAGAGCCCTTTCTAGATATCTAGAGCGTTGTTCGTCTGAATTTGTGGAGATACCATTTTCTGTGACAATGATGGGTTTTTGAAAAGCTTTATGTGTTTCAATGACCGCTCGATAAAGCCCGGCAGGATCTTCTCGCATAGGCATCAATGTTTGAGGTTCATGATAACCTATGGAACCTGTAAAACCTATTACTGGACGTGCATAGTACTGCAAACCTACAAAATCGGTTTGCGGCTTTGCCTCCATCTGTTCGTGAATATTACAAAGAAATGGAATTTTGAGCTCAAACAATCCTGTTTTAAAAAAACGAAGAGCAGTCTCGTTAGTAAGTCTGTTGAAATAGCGAGGAACAAAAGAAAGTAGGGGATTTGCTGCTTCAAAAGCAAGATATTGATGTACAATTCCTACCTGCATCTGTGGTGCTTTAGCTTTGAGAAGATCATAGGCAATCGTGTGCGCTTTTAATACTCCTTTCAAAAACAGCCCAGCTCTTTTGAAGTTGAGTGTGTCTCCAGGAGAAAATGCTTGTAGAACGTAGCGGGAAAAGGCCTCGATGGTAGGTTCATTGATTGTGCAAACGTAGGGAACAAGATTTGTGGATCGCTTATAGGGCTGCGTCATGGGACCTGAAACATACTTCACAAATCTTTCGAAATAGGGGATATTTTCTTCTTTTTCAAAACTTCCTTTTTCATGAAACCATTTAGGTTCAGAAAAATGGTGTAATGTGACTAAAGGTTGGATTCCGGCATCTCGAAGCGCTTTACAAAGATCGATATATACATCGAGCATCTCTTTATGAAATTCTCCTTCCCGAGGTTCAATGTGGCTCCATTCTATAGAAAATCGATACGTGTTCACTCCGAGTTTATGTAGTTTATCGATGATTTCTTGGCGGCCAGAAGTGGTTTGGTATAGAGAGAAAAGATCTGCACTTTTTCCGGATCTGTTATCTTCAGGTACTTTTTTAAGCTCCCAAGAGGCCCATTGAGAATTTTGACAGTTTTCAGCCCCAGAGTCTTGATAGGTACACGTAGCAGTTCCGAGTAAGAAATTGGGGTTGGAAAGTCCTAGGGTGATTTTACTCTGGAGATCTCCAAGCTTTGACCATAAACGAGAATCTTGCTCTACAGAAGAAAAGTCTAGTAGAGGATCGTTCTCTTTTTTTTTGGTAAAAAAACTTGCGCCATATCGGATAGTTTTTTCTGCAAGTACCAAACTTCCAGTAACCAAGCCTGCAGGAAAAAGAGGACAACATGAAAGAGCGTGATAGATGGGGCTTGCTTTAGAACCGTTCGGCAGGGGAGTTAATGCTTCTTCTACTAGGGTCCAAATATGTGTGTTGAGCATTTCCATGCTATTGAAGATCTCTACCATAGTGACTCCTTTTTAAAACAAGAGGTGTTATGGTAGGAGTCTTTACCATATATTTACAATGTAAGATTTGCTTTTTTTAAGTTCGTGTAAGTATCCTTCTGGATAAGCCTGAATGGGATACCTTTAATAGTGGTTGTTGATTTTTTTTAATGAAGGTTAAGGTGTTTAAGTTGTTGGAAAGATAGGTTTTAAATTGATAAAAAGTGAAATCTAAACTAATTTATAACAATTTTCATGAAACATATTGAAAATGAATTTTTTTTCTGCTAACATAATTTATTATTAAAATTAATTGTGTGTGTTTTAGATGAATTTTTGCTCGTGTATTTGTGGGTCTTCGATGAAATCTTCTGTGGTCCATCCTGAGGACAGTTATCTACTTGCCCAGGAGAGCAATCGAGCTCGGAGGTTTTCTTTGGAAGAGTGTCCAATGTGTTTGGAAACTATAACCAGAGACTCGGTTTTCAAATGCGCAAATCCCGACCATCCAAACCCCCATCATCGAAATTGTGTGGAAGCTTATAGCGCTCAAATTCCAGAAGGCGCTCCAGTGTTTTGTTCCTTGAAATGTGGATATGTTTTTGAAAATGTATTGGGCACAAAAAATGTTGAAGAATCAAATCTAGCTCAAGATGCAGGCCCACAGGTGCAGGTAGACTGGGATAGAATTAATGCTGCAATAGCATCTGGGTTCGTACGTAATAGTAGAACCACTCAAAGGTATCTGGAGTCGCAAAGTTTAAGTGAACAACCAGATGCTGAAGAGCCTTAAAATAAAAAATCTCTCAAATTACTTTTTTTTAGCAATTTGCCTTAGGACGTAGGGTAAAATGCCTCCATGGAGATAGTATTCTATATCGATTGAGGTATCCAAACGGGAAAGGAGCTTGGCTTTATGACAAGATCCATCTTCTCGAAGGATTTCTAACGTCACTTCTTGATGAGGGGCTAAATCATCTTCTAATCCCGTCAGATGAAATTCTTCTTTTCCTGTAAGATTGAGGGTTTTAATATTTTCTCCCTCTTTAAATTGTAAAGGCAGAACGCCCATACCAACCAAGTTGCTCCTGTGGATTCTTTCAAAACTTTCCGCTACCACAGCCCTAACTCCTAAAAGAGCAGTTCCTTTGGCAGCCCAGTCTCTAGAACTTCCCATACCGTAATCCTTACCAGCAAAAAGGATCAAAGGAGTTTTTCTTTTGGCATAAATTTCGCAGGCTTCAAAGATCGGCATCTCTGTGCCCTCTGGCATAAGTTTGGTAAAACTCCCTTCTTTGCCATCCATCATGAGGTTGCGTATTCTTACATTGGCAAAAGTTCCTCGCATCATGACGTAGTGGTTTCCTCTTCGACTTCCATAGCTATTAAATTCTTTTTCTTGGATACCCATTGAGAGAAGATATTGCCCCGCTGGGGAGCTAGCTTTGAAATTTCCAGCAGGGGAAATATGGTCTGTCGTGACCGAGTCCCCCAAAAGTGCAAGAGGTTTCATATGACGTAAAACAGGTCTGGTTTTGGGTTTTTCTAAAGAAAAATTCTCAAAAAAGGGAGGTTTTTGAATATATGTGCTTTCTTTATGCCAATCATACTTAGCGCCAGTTTTGGCAGGGATCTGCTTCCAAAGAGGGTTATCTGTTAGACCGCTTCCGTAGCGTTTTTTAAAAGTTTCTGGGGAAAGGGCGGCTTGCATTGTCTGTTCGATCTCTTTATTCGAAGGCCATATTTCTTTTAGAAAGACGGGCTTTCCTTCCTTGTTATAAGCAACGGGATCTTTGGTGAAATCTACATCAACACGCCCTGCAAGCGCAAAAGCGATCACAAGAGGTGGAGACATCAAGAAATTAGCTTTGACAGCTCCGTGGATTCTCGCTTCAAAGTTACGGTTACCGCTTAGCACACTTGCCGTAACAAGATCGTGCTCTTTGATGGCATTTTCAATATTTTCATCTAAGGGTCCGCTATTTCCAATGCATGTAGTGCATCCATAGGCCACGAGTTGGAATCCCAACTGGTCCAGATATTTTTGTAAGTCTGCTTTTTGCAAATAGTCTGTAACAACGCGAGATCCTGGAGCTAAACTTGTTTTGACCTTGCGATTGATCGAAAGACCTTTTTCTACAGCTTTTTTAGCTAGAAGTCCTGCGGCGATGAGTACGCTTGGATTACTTGTATTCGTGCAGCTGGTGATGGCTGCAATTACGACGGATCCATGGTCAAGTAAGATGTCGCAGGAATGATGTTGCATATAACCTGGGTTGACGATTCCCGGGGTAAAAGGGCGGTTAGTAACCATTTCCGATTCGCTAAAAGAAAGAGGGCCTGATTGCTCATTAATGGAAGATGTCCCCCCTGTAATATGAGGCTCGTGCACGTGAAAGTTACCTTCGGAATGGACACAGATCTTTTTCGAGGAGGTTTTTCCATAACCGTTTTGTTCCACAGGAAGGGCTAGAGTTTTTTTAAAAGAGCTTTTTACTTCAGAAAGGTTAATGCGATCTTGCGGTCTTTTAGGTCCCGATATACAGGGGACTACGGAAGAAAGGTTGAGCTCCACTACCTTAGAAAAATCGATTTCATCTTTTTTAGGAATCCCGAACATTTTTTGAGCTTCTAGGTATTTTTTGACGAGGGCTATATGCTCGGAAGTTCTGCCTGTAAGAGTTAAGTATTCTAACGTTTTGTTATCTGCTGGAAAAAATCCCATAGTGGCTCCGTATTCTGGCGCCATATTTCCAATGGTAGCACGATCAGCTACGCTTAAGCTTGTAGCCCCCTCTCCAAAGAATTCAACAAATTTACCTACAACCTTTTCTTTTCGAAGTAGCTCTGTAATACAAAGAGTGAGATCTGTTGCTGTTACGCCTTCTTGCAAGGCTCCTGTAAGGTGCACTCCAACCACTTCAGGAGTTTGAAAAAAATAGGGTTGGCCTAACATAGCAGCTTCCGCTTCTATTCCTCCGACACCCCACCCTAATACTCCAAGACCGTTGACCATAGTTGTGTGAGAATCGGTTCCTACAAGTGTATCAAAATAAGCTATTGATTTAGATCCTATAGGATCATTTCTGACAACAGAAGCTAAATGCTCTAAATTGACTTGATGAACGATCCCAATACCAGGAGGGATAACTTGAAAGGTTTTAAACGCTCCTTGTCCCCAATGTAAAAATTCATATCGTTCTTTATTTCTCTTAAATTCTGTTTCTAAATTGAAGGAGAAAGCGTCAGCTGTTCCTGAGCGATCTACTTGTACAGAGTGGTCTACCACAAGATCGACAGGAACGATCGGTTCGATACTTGTCGGATCAATTCCTTGTAGAGAAATGGCATCTCGCATTGCTGCTAAATCTACAAGTAAAGGAACTCCTGTAAAATCTTGCAAGATTACTCGAGCTAAGATTAGAGGAACGTCTTTATCTTCAGGTTTTTTTGCATTCCAGTTCGCTAGACGGATTACGTCTTCTTTTTTTACTCGTATTTCATCGCAGTTTCGCAAAAGGGATTCTAACATAATACGAATGGAGATTGGAAGGCGCGAAAGAGAGATTCCAAGAGCTTTTTCTAAAGAAGGAAGAGAATAATATGAAGTACTAGGATGGTCTGACAGTGTAGTTAGGGTGTGAAATACATCGTCCATATAGAGGCTCTCCTGGGATTTATTTGTGTTGATCTTCTTGGATTTCTTCATTGATATCTTCTTCCTCTTCTACCAGGGGATGCTCCTCAATGAGGTCTCGGCATAGCAGGTAAATTGCTCCTAAAGTAAAGAGTACGGGAAGAAGCACTGCCCCAGAAAATTCATAGGTAACACTTAAAAAAGCTCCGAAAAAGACAAGCAAAATCATCAAAACATCATAGCGCTGCCCTAACAGATAGTGTCTTACAGCAAGGGGGCATCCGACGGCTAAAAGGATTCCCGGCCACCATTGCTCTGTAAAAGAGACGATGGCAAGAGCTGCTAAAAAAATAGCAACAGCAATCGTTTTTGCTTTTTTCTGTGAAGTAATAGGGTGCATCATAATATTTGCTTCCTTTGGGTGTTTAATTGCACAATAGGAAATTTTTGTATTTCGAGCAATAATTAAGGTGTGATTTTTTTAAAAATAGAAAATTAAAGCAGTAACATGCTTATTTTCTTTGGGTTCAAGGTTTGTTCGCAAAGAAAAAGATTTTTTTTACTTTAATTTTAAATTATTAATTTAAATTTTAATTTAACATTTTTTGTGATATAATTGTAATTGAAATGTATGTAAATGTTGGGGATTTTGGTTAATGTCAGCGATAGAATTTAGTGTAATTCAGGGAGGCTCGAGTTATATATCTGACCCTGAGCATTTAACACGTTTACAGTTAAAGCGCTTATTGCCCATAGTTTTGACTATTCTGGGCAAGAGCGAAGAAGAAAAAGTGGGACAATTGGATCGCTGGGAAGCAACTCTTAAAACCATTCAGGCTCAACTTGCTGTCGAGACTTATCAGTCATCTCTGAAATCTGACCCTAGCCTTCTTGAGGATTCTACAAAAATGGCCGAGTGCTCTTTAAGTGAGCTAAATGCTGAATTCGAGAGAGTGTGTTATAGCTCAGAAGAAGGGTCAGGAAAGACTACTGTAGATAGCTCAACACCCATATCCAACGATCAAGCTTTGGCAAGAATTCCCATGTCTAAAAAAGAAATCGATTGTTTGATAAAAACTGCAGATCGACTTTATTTGTACTATAAAAATAAATTAGATAATGATTCTCGGCGTGAATGTCATAAGTGGAAATGTGTACTAGAAGAAGCTCAAAGATTACAAAAGGAAAATGGGCAGTGGGCTACGGCTGCAACGCGAATTCTTTTTAGAACTATCTCCTTTTCTAGCGCACTTTCTGAATCCACTTTAACGGAACTTTGTGAGAAAGGTAATGCTCTTGTCGAGAGACTACCTGAGCAGAGAAGATTTGTCTTATATATGCAAAATCAGATAAGTCAATTGCCTTTGAAATTAGAGGAAATAGAGAGAATCGATTCTTTTATTATAAGAGTAGAAAATGCTAGGGAATCAGAATTTACGATGGCAGCTTTGGAAAATGGAAAAAGTGTTCTTGTTGGTAGATCGGAAGATGGTCAGTGGTTTATTAGTGAGCAGAATAACGACCCGGATCCAGAGTTGAAACCACTCCTAGATGAATCTATAGAACATGATCCTGTGTTGAGCTCGCTATTTCAATACATATCTTTTAAGGAACAAAATTCTATATTGCCGGTAGAACAGAGGATTCAGCATTATCTGGCTCATGGAACTTCTGCCAATGTGTTTCTTCTGGATGTACAAATCCACTCTCTGCAAAACGTTTTGGACCCTAATACAGAAATTCCTAAACAACGTATTGCGATTAAGCTTTTTTCTACAGGCTGGTTGGAGATGAATGGAGATCAACCGATTCGTCGAGAATGGACAGATATGCAAAAAGTAAAGGAGATCGAAAATACGATGCGAAGCTATGGTATGCTCGTAGATCCTTCGGGGATTAAAGCTATAGTATTGCCATACTTTAGAGGGGAACTGGGAGATTATGTAAAATCTTGTCACGGGCAGGATCTTTGTGAGAGTATTATGCCCATTCTTTGCTCGATTGCTAAAACTTTACAGGATATGCATGATGCAGGTTTTACTCACAACGATATCAAATGGTCCAATATCCTTGTTCAATATGAAAAAGTAAACGGGAAAACTATTTCTACAGATTTTGCTATTGCAGATCTTCAAAATTTATCTGTAGCAGAAAACGAGGAAGTCGAAGTAACTGGTGACTATTGTTTTAGACAAGAGTTAGAAGCTGTAAATGATATCACAATTATTACATCTGAAAAAGATAGGCAAGATCTTCGTGAAAGAATGGATGTACGAGCTTTAGGCGTGCTAATGTATAAAATATTTGCAGGTGATGAGCTTGCGACTCCCTATCCGTTAGAAACGGATGCTCATTTAATGAATCTGTGTATGGATTCTTCTAAACCCTATCAACAGTTGCCGGTAACAGTTCCTGTATCGATTCGGATTTTGTTAGAGCTCATGCTTTCTACGGATTCTGAAAAAGTGCCTAATATGAAAGATGTAAACGGCATTTTGTCTGCTATAGATCTAACAAAAATGGGGCACCAAATAGTTTGAAAAAATTAACTAGAGTGAATTGAAGTTGTTGGCCGTCGGATTGTTTGTCTGCATTTTTCAGCTAGCTTTGTAAGGGATTTGTAATCTGTGAGAATGTCTATATTGAGTAGGGGAGCCATGGCCTCACATAATTGTTCCGCTTCTTGAGCGTTATTTGTTTTGGGTGGGACTAACTCATCTAAAAGGAATTTTACGGTACGCATTGTTAAGGTAGGTCTCAGTAAAGGAACTGCATTTAGGATCCATTGAGCGCAGAACGGTGCGTATGTTGGATTAGTAAATAATTCTCCACCTTGTTTGGTACAGAAATATGTCCAAAAAGTCGTTGCGATAAGTTTTTTTTCTTCAGATGTGCCTATAGGCATGTGAGATTGAATCTCGTATTGTAGTTCTTCGATGCTTGCCCAAGATCTATTTTTTGAGGCCAGAGCATAGCTATTGATAATTCCAAATTTCACATGTGGAGGTAAAGTGGCGGGAATACTTTTTAAGAAATGAAAGAACGTTTGGGTATCTACCCAGATATGCTCGATAATAAATTTAGCTAAATTTATCGTGAGTCTAAATGTTTCATTTTCAGATATCCCTTCGGGAATAGACTCTCTGATGAGATTTAAAATTTCAAGAGCATTTTGAAAGGGGACCTTTGAAATCGTTTGTAATAAACTCATTCGCAAATCAAATCTGTGACGTTCGGATATTGAACTTGGAGTCATTTGTTCTATGAGCATTAGGGGCTCTTGAGCGTCTTCTAGAAATCGATTGGAGAAAAATCTAGAAATAAAAATAACAGCATTTGCTCGATCGTCTGGATGTAAGTCCTCAATAAGCAATTTATCCAGTAACTTTTTTATTCCTTTCACTTCCTTTAAAGGTTTTACTTGGGCAAACAAGCAAAGATTTGCAAATACTTGGGTTTTAGCCGGTATGTTCCATTTGTATGGCATAAAACTACTTATAAAGTCTAAGCATACAGATAGCTCTTCTAAAGATTTTGTTTCAGCAAGTCCCGCGAGAAGGGTATGATCCCGAGTGGAGTATAAATTATGTTTTTCTTGCATTTCCGTAATCTTTTGGATTTCTATAGGAGAGAACTTATGAAATATTTCGGGTATAAAGTCTATTTCATCTTCATCAAATTCAGCTAGCGGTTGCGTTTCTTCTTCAAACTCAGCTAGTGGTTTTGTTATGGTTGCGATTTTTTCGTCAATTTTCTCTTTAAATATGCGTTGAAAAATTTCTAAATTCTCTAAGGGAGTATCGGGATAATGATAGAGGTTGTTAAGAGTTGCTATTTTTTCTTTTAAAAAGGGATGGGAATAGCGAGGAAGTTGCGTGCTGTTTTGAATGGCTCTTAACGCCTGTTGCGTGAGAGAATTATCAGGGAGTTCTTTTAAAAGACTATCAATTTTTTTGCGATATTGAAGTTCTTGGTAGGAAGGGATTTGTTGAACAGAAAAACTCATTTTTCTTTTTTTTGTTTTATTAAAGGCGAATATTATCTTTGATTTCTGTTTAATTATCAACAGAATTTATTTTTCATTTTTGCTTATTTGCATATGAGGGAATCGGAAACCAAGCAATAAGTAATCGGAACCAGAGAACAGTTAGGAATAGAAGGAACATCATCTAAGTTTTGCATTTCAGCCAAAAGAAGCTTTAAGAGCTTCCCGTGAGTAACGACAGCGCAAGTTTGTCCTGGATGGGCTTTCCCAATTGTTTGTAAACAAGAAGTAAAACGCAGTAGGGCCGTTGATAGAGTTTCAGCTCCGGGAATCTCTGCGATTTTCCATCGATCTTTTCTTTCAGGGTACTTTTCATCGAGTTCTTTTTTCTTGTCACCATATCGATGAGCGATCTCGGGAGCTGTAAGCCCTTCGGCTTCTCCAAAAGATACTTCTCGTAATTGAGGGGTTTTAGAGATGGGAAGAGAAAATATTTGAGAAAGAGCTTCGGCCGTTTGATAAGCTCTTATAAGATCGGAAGAGTAGATGAACGCAAGTTCCGGATGCTTTTGTTTTAGATGTTTTGCAACTTCTTGAGCTTGTAATAATCCTTTTTCATTAAGCGCAATATCTTGATGTCCTTGAGCTTTATCTAAAGCATTCCAAAAAGTTTCTCCGTGGCGTAGGAGCACGAGCGTCGTTTGTTGCGTCATGAATGTAATGCCTTTTGTAAGAAGGGGGCTGTTTTAGATTGAGGGCAATGGACAAGTTCTTCAGGAGCTCCTTGAAAGAGGACCTTTCCTCCTTGAGATCCTGCTCCAGGTCCAATGTCGATCAGATAGTCGCTATTGGCAATTAGATCTAAGTTGTGTTCGATGAGCACCACTGTATTTCCCTTTTCTGTGAGCGAATGTAAAATAGGAATGAGTTTTGCAATATCGCAGCTATGTAGACCAATGGATGGTTCATCGAGGAGATATAAGGTTTTTCCTGTAGAACGTTTGGCCAGTTCTCTACTTAATCGAAGTCTTTGCGATTCTCCACCTGATAAAGTCGCGATCTCTTGACCTAATGTCAGATAGTCAAGTCCTACAGAAACAAGAGCGCTCAAGATTTTAGCCACTTTAGGAATTGCTTCAAAAAATTCGAGGGCTTGGCCCACAGACATTTTTAATACTTCCCCTAGATGTTTTCCTTTAAAAGTTACTTGAAGACTTAAAGGATTTAATCGAAATCCTTTGCAAGATTCACACTCGACCCTAATAGATGGAAGAAATTGTAAGGAGATGCTCTTAGTTCCAAGCCCCCAGCAACTTTTGCACATGCCTTTAATATGATTAAAGCTGAAGTGTTTGCCGAGAAGTCCTCTTGCTTTTGCTTCTGGTAGTTGAGCATAAAGAAATCTTAGAGGAGTCGAGAGATCCGTGTAAGTACTTACATCTGCACGGTTCGTCGTTCCAATCGGATTTTGTTCAAGTACGATCAACTTATCAAAAGCATCCAATCCTTGGATCTGGGATGAAAGAAGCGAAGCTTCTTTCTTTCTTCGAGAAACAGTTTTTTCTGCAACGGGTTTTAAAATATCCATGAGAAGGGTGGATTTTCCAGAACCTGAAACTCCTGTAAAACAGGTGATCACACCTGTTGGGATCGAGAGCGTCGCTTTTTGGACGTTATGCAGGGATACTTCGTTCATTTGAATATAGCCCGTGGCTTTTTTTCTTGAAGCGGGCAACGGTATGCTTTTTCTTCCGCTTAAATAATCTCCAGTTAAAGATTTTGTATTGTTTAAAATCTCTGATAAGGAGCCTTGAGCTGTGATATATCCTCCAAGAGCTCCAGCTCCTGGTCCAAAATCTATGACATGATCTGCGATTTGCATTGTCATCGGATCATGTTCTACTAAAAGAAGTGTATTTCCTAAATTTTTCAGATCTTGCAGAGCTTGATTAAGTAGGTGATTGTCGTGGGGATGCAACCCAATGGTCGGCTCATCTAATACATATAAGCATCCAGTAAGTCCACTTCCTAGCTGCCTACTTAAGCGGATTCTTTGTGTTTCTCCACCACTTAAGGTTGGCGCACTTCGATCTAAAGAAAGATAGCCGAGACCTAGAGATTCAAGGAAAGAAAGGCGAGCTATCGTTTGATCTAATGTGTCTTGTAAAAAAGATTGTTTTTCTGCAGGCAGTGAAAGGTTTCGGATAAAGATAAGAGTTTCTTCAATACTTTTATGACAAAGACCTGCAATCGATAGATCTTGAATTTTCACATGGCGAGCTAGAGGGGAAAGTCTTGTTCCTTCGCAAGAAATACAAGGGCTTTCTTTCAAAAGTTGAGAGAGGATCCATTTGATATTTCCGAAAGAAGTTTTGGTGTATTGGATGAGTACGGGATGGATCCCTTTCCATGTATAGGAAGATGATGAGGATGCTCCTTGGAAAAAGTAGGAAAGTTGTTCTTTGGAAAGGTTTTTTAAAGGTTCATCGATGTCGATGTCATAATCAGAAAGAATGGAAGTTACTTTTTTCAAGAAAGAAGAAGAGGAAAGTTCTTTGGAGAGTAAAAAAAGTAAATCTGATGCTGAAAGATCTAACAGCTGTTTGTGCTCAGAAAGATCTGCTCCGTATTGAATTCCGAGCCCTTGACACTCTGGGCACATTCCCTGTTCTGTATTAAACGAAAAGGTGTGCGGTGTAATGGCTGGGTATGATTTTCCTGTGCTTTCTACGGTAAACGCCAAATTAAAATAGTAGTCTTTTCCATCACTTTCTAAAGAAAGGCTGTTTTTAGAAAATTGTAGGGCTTGTTCTATGGCAGAGTAGATGCGAGAGGCGCTATTTTCTTGTGTGACTAAGCGATCGATAACAAGACAAATCTCTTGCTTTTTTTTAGGATCCCAAGGGATTTCTTCTTCAAGTTCATAATAAGTTCCCGCTAAACGAATACGTAAGAAACCTTGTTTTAGCATTTTTTCTTTAAAAGCCTCAAAAGACTCGTTTTTAGAAATAGGGGCAGAAACTAAGAAAATCACTTTAGAGCCAAGAGGCATTTGCAAGACTTTTTGTACCACGTACTCTTTGCTGATCGACCTAATCTCTTCTCCAGTTTCTGGGCAAAAAGCGGTACCTAAATGGCAGTAAAGAACTCTGAGATAGTCATAGATCTCTGTCATTGTTCCTATGGTACTTCTAGGATTGCCCGCATGATTTTTTTGTTCGATGGCAATAGATGCTAAAAGCCCATCCATCTGCTCTAATTTAGGCCGCGGCATTTGCTTTACAAACTGTCTTGCATAGTGAGACATCGACTCGATGTAACGTCTTTGTCCTTCTGCATAGACGGTTTCAAAGGCAAAAGAGCTTTTTCCTGATCCTGAAGGTCCTGTACAAATGGTGATCTTTCCTAAAGGAATTTGCGCATCGATATGTTTTAGATTATTTTGATACGCTCCTTTAACAAGGATGCTTGAAGCAGGAGAAGATAGGGTTTTAGGTGGAATTTCTTTTTGAACAGAAAAAGCCTTTTTTAAACAAGATCCAGTAGGAGTTTTGAGTTTGGCAATTTTTTCAGGAGGTCCTTCTCCTACGATGGTTCCTCCCTCTTTTCCCGCCTCCGGGCCTAGGTCGACGATCCAATCAGCAGAGCGGACTAAGTCCATATTGTGCTCAATGACAAGGACCGTATTGCCTTTGTCTACTAAGGAGTGAAGAATTTGGACTAGGTTTTTGATGTCGTGAAAATGCAATCCTGTTGTGGGTTCATCCAGAATGTATAAGGTTTTTCCGGTAGAGGGTCTTGATAGCTCTTTTGCCAGTTTGATCCTCTGAGCTTCTCCTCCAGAAAGAGTGGGGGATGGCTGGCCCAGTTTCATATAATCAAGCCCCACTTTCTTCAGAAAATCTAGCTTATTTTTGATCTTAGGCTGACTTTGAAAAAAATCATAAGCTTCAGAGATGCTCATTTCTAAAACATCGTGAATGCTTTTTCCTTTGAACTGCACAGATAACGTAACTTCATCAAATCGTTTTCCGTGGCAGTGCTCGCAAGAGACCCATTCATCTTCCATGAAGTCCATGTCGATCTTAACCATTCCCATTCCAGAGCAAAAAGGACAGCACCCCTCTTTGACATTGAAACTAAAACGTCCAGCTGTAAAGCCTTGAGCTTGACTTTCAGGAAGCAGAGTAAAAAGATCTCGGATTTCATCGAAGAGTTTAATATAGGTGGCAGGGTTTGATCTAGGGGTTCTGCCGATTGGAGTTTGATCGATGGCAATTACCTTGTCCAGATGCTTTATCCCAGAAATTGCTCCATGCTTTCCAATCGCAAGTTCCGATCCATTTAAAACATTAGAAAGCGCTGGATACAAAGTATCGATGATCAAAGAAGACTTGCCAGAGCCTGAAACTCCTGTTACTGCAATGAAAAGCCCTAAAGGAAAAGAAACTGTCACATTTTGCAGATTATGATGAGAAGCTTGCGTGATTTGTAGTACTTCGCCAGCTTTCTTTTTTCTCTTTTCAAAAACCGGTATGGTAAGCCGTCCTGAAAGATATCCTCCGGTTAACGAAGTCTTTGATTCTAAAAATTCTTGCAGATTTCCAACAAAAAGGATTTGACCTCCTTTTTCCCCAGCAAGAGGCCCTACTTCTACAATTGTGTCCGCAGCTAAAATGGTTTCTTCATCGTGCTCTACGACTAAAACCGTGTTTCCTTTGTCTTTGAGCTGTTGCAGCGTTTGTAAAAGCTTATGGTGATCTCGAGGATGCAGTCCAATAGAGGGCTCATCCAGAATATATGTGGCGCCAACCAGACCAGAGCCAATTTGAGATGCAAGCCTAACACGTTGTCCTTCTCCTCCGGAAAGCGTCGGAGACGTACGGCTTAAAGAAAGGTAGTGCAGTCCTACTTGCTGTAAAAAAGACAATTGCTTTTGGATCTCTTGCAAAAGTTCTTTTACAACTTTTCCTTTTTCTTGAGAAAATTTTAATGTTTGAAAAAATTGCAATAATTCCGAAACAGGCATTTCTGTTATTTCTGACAGAGTTTTTCCTTGGATCTTGGCAGCTGAAGGATAAGGCTTTAATCGAGAACCTTGACAGGCGGGGCAAATCGTTTGATGAAATGTTTCTTCCATCTTTTTTTTATAAGATTCGCTGCTAGCTGCTATATAGCGCTCTTTAGCTTCGTGGAGCACTCCTTTCCACGAAACAAATTCTTTCCAGGACGTTTTCTTTTCCGGATGCACGAAATGCATTTTGGTCCATTTCTCTCCGGTCCCGTACAAAAAGACCTTTTTAGCTTTTTCAGAAAGTTTTTCCCAAGGAGTGTCTATGTTAAACTTGTAAATCCGTGCCAAGTTATTATAGATATTCCCATAACGAATGGTTTGAAAAGAGCTGGCAACTGAACAACAGTCTTCTGCAATACTGAGACTTGGATTTATGATCTTTGTCAGATCAAACTCTTGAGAGGTCCCCATTCCTAAACAAGAAGGGCACATTCCGCTTGGGTGGTTAAAAGAAAAATCGGAGGGCTCTAAAGGGCCATAAGAAAGGCCAGACGCCTCGCTATAAGCGTGTTCTGAAAAGAGCTTTTCCTCTTCGGGATCTAGGCAAAAGACCTTGCAAAGACCTTTCCCGCGCTCCAAGGCAATTTGAACTGCTTCAGTAAGCCTTTGTTTATTTTCTTCCGTAATTTGTATGCGGTCTATAAGAATATCGAGATCATGCGACTTAGCTCCGTCCAAGGTGGGATCGTCCGAAAGATCGACCATCTTTCCGTCAAGCCTGACCCTCGTAAATCCTTGTTTTAGGAGATCTGCAAACTCTTCTTTAAACTCTCCCTTTTTCCCAGAAACGTAAGGGCTTAAAATAAGGATTTTACTGCCTTGGGGCATGGAGAGGATTTCTTCTAAAATTTGTTGAGAGCTTTGAGGGGATACCGGCTCCAAGCTGACAGGACAGTAAAATGTAGCTGCTCTTGCAAAAAGTACCCGTAAAAAGTCGTAGATGCCAGTCATTGTCCCCACTGTACTTCGGGGATTTTTTCCTGCCGTCTTTTGTTCAATAGCAATGGTTGGGGAAATTCCTTCGATCAGATCAGCTTCAGGCTTGGGAAAATCTCCTAAATGTCTTCTTGCATAAGTAGATAGAGATTCGATGTACCGTCTTTGCCCTTCCATGTAAATGGTGTCAAAGGCCAAAGAGGATTTTCCAGATCCAGATACCCCAGTAAATACAATAAGCTGGTGGGGTTGCAAGGTGAGATCTACACCTTGTAAATTGTGAACGCGAACATTTTTTAGAACAATTGGTTTGCTATCCATACGAAAACAGTATAGCGCAAAGAACGACCTTTTGGATAGCTCGAATTTCTTCATTCAAGGTATACTGAGGGATAAGGGAGAAATATAGTTATGCTTGCCAAAACTAAGATTATTTGTACGATGGGCCCCGCAGTCCAACGGTATGAAAAGATTCTCCAGTTAATTGACGCGGGGATGAATGTAGCTAGGCTGAACTTTAGCCATGGGACTCACGATGAGCACCTTCGAGTAATAGACCTTTTGAAAAAAGCTAGGCTAGAGAAAAAAGTTCCTTTGGCCATTATGCTCGATACTAAGGGACCAGAAATTCGGATCGGAAAAATCCAGCAAGGTTCTTTGCAAATTGAGGCAGGACAAAAGTTTTTTTTATCAAGGCCCAGTAAAAAGACCCAAGAAGATCAGATAACGCTCACGCCAGAAATTGTCTTCGACTCTTTAGAAGAAGGGGTTTGCGTGCTTTTGGATGATGGCTATATTTGCACACAAGTTGTACAGATCACGTCAGATGGTGTGTATTTAGAGGCGAAAAATAGCGGAGAGCTTAAGAGTCAAAAAGGAGTGAACATTCCTGATGTTCAGGTGCCGTTACCTGCTATGACTGAAGAGGATATAAAAAGCATTACGTTTGGGTGTCTTCATGATATAGATATCATTGCAGCTTCTTTTATTCGCTCTAAAGAGCATGTCCTAGAGATCCGCAAATTACTGCAAGAGAAAGGAAAGCCTGACATCTGTTTAATTTCCAAAATTGAAAACATCCAAGGTGTAGAAAATTTTGATGCGATTTTAGAAGTTTCGGATGGGATTATGGTGGCAAGAGGAGATTTAGGGGTCGAAATGCCCTTAGAAGAGGTTCCCTGTTTGCAAAAGACCATGATCCGTAAATGCTACCTTCAAGGAAAGACAGTAATTACTGCTACGCAAATGCTTGAGTCGATGATAAAAAATCCAAGGCCTACCAGAGCTGAAGTTTCAGATGTGGCCAATGCCATATACGATAGCACTTCAGCGGTTATGCTTTCGGGAGAAACGGCAGTTGGCCTTTATCCTATAGAGACCGTTAGAGTGATGCGTCGCATTATTTTAGAAGCAGAAACACATTTTCCTTATAAGACCTTTTTAGATCAGATGGGTAAAAGAGAGGGGATTGATATCTCTTCATCTGTAGCTCTCGCTGCGGTAAAAACTGCCTATAATAGCAATGCTAAGGCCATTTTTGCTTTTACAAATAGTGGATTTAGCGCACGTAACGCTTCTCAATTTCGCCCACAGATGCCGATCTTTGCTCTTGCATCTCTTCCTAAGGTATATCATCAACTGGCCATTAGCTGGGGAGTTGTCCCCTTAGACCCTTATTCTGCATCGAATATACAAGAGGGATTTGCTTATGTTAAAAAATGTGTTCTTAAGGATGAAAAACTGCAAAAAGGAGACCTCGTTGTGATGACAGCTGGGGAGCCTTTTGGCATGAAAGGAACAACGAATATGATGATTGTAGAATGTATCTCCTAGTCTCAGGCTGACTTAACTAATAGGTTAAGTCAGCTTTCTTTCCCATTCTAGATGTTATGAGCCTGGCTTATAAACGATTCTAAGTTTTTTATCGCAGCTTGTATAGCTACTTCAAAAGCAATCTTTTGCATTTGTGGATGCATATAAGGCACTTCTGTTAAATCAATGATTGCATTTTTCAGATAAGAGATGAGATTGCCTATTTTTTCATAATGCGTATGCGTAATGCTGATAATCTCTTTAGCGCAAGAGTCGATCTCTCCTTGGAGAGCCGGATAGTCTTTATTTCTAGAGAGGTTAGCAAACAGTTCGTTTAGCCGATCGGCTAGAACTTGGACTTGCTTTTGAATCGGCCCTTTGGGCTGAGATGATTCTACGTGTTTACGAGCTATGCTCATGAAACCCTCCAATGTGGTTCTGCTTTAAACTGAATGTTATTACAAAGTGTGTAATTATTCAATTTCTTTAAATATTGTATTGCTTTATTTGCCTTTTGTTTAGTTGTTTAAATAAATTTCGCGGCTGCTTTTGTTGTTGTTTGTCGAATTGGTTTTATCTGTAAGAGTCTGTATATAAATAGAATGTTCTTGTTTGTTTGCTTTTATGTTTTGTTGCGGCTTTTAAAGAATAGTTTATTGTTAATTTGCATGAGTCTATAATACAGATATGTGAGCTTTGTAATTGTGGTGTTTTTATGAGCGTGGATTCAAGTTTTTCGGATCTTTATAAGACAAATCCAAGAGAAGCTCAGAAATTATTAGATCTCCCTGATGCTAAAATTGTCCAAGAAACAGTAAAAAGCACTTCATTGTTAGGAGGAACTAAGGTAATTAGTCGCATTTATGTTGGAGAAGAAAATTATGGGGCTATAGATGCGCTGGTTGATGGAATACTGAAAAATCCAGAAAGAACATGTACTGACATTAAAACTGCTCATAAACTAGCTGATTTATATGAAAGTGCAACTAAAGTCTCTGACGAGGAAAAATCTCTCCGCTCTAGGATACAAGGCGTTCAACGATCAAGTCTCTCAGGCCAGCTTAAATCCCTAGTTGGGAGTTTTTTGGAAATTTATAAGAATCATCCACGGACAGCCAATGATTTATTAAATCGGGATGACATTCAAATTGTTGAAGTTGAAGAGACTTCTTGGAGGGGAAAATCTACGGTAACTAGGCATATTTACATTGAAGGTGAAGATTTTGGACCAATAGATGCCTTGGCCGAGAAAATATTAAGTAATCCAGAACGAACTGTTCTTGATATTCAAATTGCTCACAAGTTTTCTAAACTATACATGGAATGTGATAGAAAATATGATTATCAAGATTTAAATGAAGCCTCACAAGCTAGTAGAATTGAACGGCGCAGGGTGGCTAAAGGACTTCAACAAATAGTCTATGAGGATTTTATAAGCCTATTGGATAAGGGAAAGAAAGTTGAACTAGAACGACTCTACCACCAGGAAGCTCAAAACACATTTATTGAAATTTCTCAAAAGACTTCAAGAAATGAAGTAACCCCAATGGTCTTTTCTATTCATGATGAAAAGGGGAATTTGAAGGAGAAGACGATCCCTGTTCGAGCTGATTACATGGATTCCCTCCAAAGAGGGCTTTCTCATCAGGCATTGGCTATTTTAGATCAAACGGATTTATCTCCAGACATTTTAGAATCAGGATTGCTGGAGGAAATTCGAACTGCCCAAAACGAAGTCATCACTATTAATAAACTTAGGGCTGATCTTTATGATGAAAAATCTGTTATTGAAGATAATTTGAGTCGGATCGATGCGCGTATAACGATGCTTTATATGGAAGGTCAAGTTGTTAGAAATAAGATAGATGCAATCAATAAGCTCATTGATGAGAATCCTGAGAGGGATCAAGGAGATGTGAGTGAACTAACAGGTCAGCTTATTCTGCTTAATGAGGAAGAGGTGGATAATCAACGTAAATTGCAGGAGTTGATTGTTGATCCTGGACTTCGTAATCAGTACGATCTTTTCCTTCAATATAAACAGCAAGAAGTGGCTAATGAGTTTAGCTTGCTTCAATCCGCAGCTTCTCATGAGGATGCTGATTCACGCTATTATACAGCTTTGAATAAAGCGTTTATAATGGATCTATACTCATCTCTAGGTCCAGATACTAAGCATCTAATTCTTGATATTTTAGTGTTCTTAGAGCAGACCTTTTCAGGTCATATTGCAACAAATTTAAATGCACATTTCCTAGATTCAAAATGTACACCGAAATATGCCAATCCAGAAAGAACCATAACTATATATCCCAGCCATGTGGATCTTAGGCTGGTATTAGATTGTTCAAAAGAGTTTAGAGAGACCGGAGAGGAGATAGACAATCTTCCATTTGGAATAAGGGCAACATTAAAGGTAACCCTTGGAGAGAAAACGAAAGATACTACGTTTTTACTTACCGCTGAAAAACTAGAAAATGCACCTACGTCAAGAAAGTTTTCCCAGGTGTATCCAATCATTGTAGTACCTTCTTCTATGCGCTCTGGTAATGGGACTCCCACATCTAATGGGAGTACGACTCGTAGTCCAACACCGGATTCTAGTAGCTCTGGTAAAATCAGTCGGAATGATAGTGAATCTCCGACGTTTGGATCTATTACGCCATCTTCGGAAGAGGGAGATGGCTCTTAATGTGAAATTGGGTGTGGTTGGGAAGCAAAGCTATTTTATCATAGGCCCATAGATGGCGTATTCTGCATGCTTCATGTAGGCCCAACGACGGTCTCCATACGACCAGTGCCAGAACTCTCCGGAGTAGTTCACAAAATCTGCTGCAGATAGCGCTTTTGCCATGATGTCTCGATTTTTACGAGCATCAACGGATATGGAATCTGAGTTCGTTCTCATGGCTTTTTCATTTTGAAAGGGATAGTCTAGATCAACTCCCATATCAACTGGAATGCCTTCCAGATTGATAAGAATTATATCAATGGCGGCTCCTGTGGAATGAGGAGGGACATTTATTTGGTTTTCCCAAGTTTTTACAGGCGCTACAAATTTAGAGGTCTCTAAAAATAGTTCCTTTTCATCCATCGAGGGCATTTGCTCTTTCAATTTTGCGTATTGTTTAGCAAATAGCTGTTCTTGAACTCTTAAGCTGCGTAATCCGACAAGTAGTTGAAATCTCAATCCGTAAGGTAGTAATTCTTGAGCTTCGCATATTTTTTTATATATGGTTTCACGTACTTGGGTGCAATCCGGATTTTTTAATAACATGGATTCATCATAGGCAATGATCGTTTGATCTCTTAAATCGATCAGAGGCTCTCCATTTTCTTTAATGGGAACTTCTCGGATGAAGGGGGTAATCGCAATATCTGAAGCTAATACCTGTATGATAGATCCTGTAGATAGTAATAAAAGGAAAGCCAAGCGGATGATCAAGGTAACCTCGCTTATTAAAATTCAGAATTTTATGTGGATAAAGGTATGGAATCAAGGTGAAAATTAGGCTTGGGGAAAAGGAACACCTTCGATATTTTTGGCTATAGGAGTTAATTTTAATAATAGCTTCTTGTGATGCTCTTCGAAAAAATCTAATGTCTCTAATTTTCTATGGCATTCATCGTAGTATGCATTAATTTTTTCATCGAAATCCTTTCTCATCTTTTGCACTTCTGCAAGCTCTTTTTCTAAGTATCTTATAGAAGAAAAGGCTATAACGGAATGTACTAAGGGAAGGACTCCTAAACTTAAAATGCTGGAGGCAATTTTCCACTGGGATAATTTGGGAGAGGAAGTTTTTTCGTAATCACTTTTTATTTGTTTATGGAACTCTTCAAGTCCAGGTAAGCTGGCCCGTTTGAGAATGTTTTTATGAGAATTTGTTTCACTGAGGGATTCTAATAAAACAAACAGTCCAACTCTTGCACATTTTTCAATGCTGGCTCTTGGAACAAAGGGATGAGGCTTTTTCGTTGTCATAAGAGAAAAAGGTTCCGTATCAACTATTGCTAGTTTCCCATCTGGGGTAAGGCGTAAATTGCGAACCGCTGGATCAACCCATCCGGTTTTTTGCACTAGGGTCGATATTTTTTTTGCCAACTCTCTTTGTTGTTTTACATCCATCTTTAGGAGGGCTTGGGAGGTGTTTTCTTCGCTCAAAACATTAAGTTTTTCTGAAAGTATGCAATATTTTTGGGTGGGATCTGTGATTCCTTGTGTATCGGCAAATGTAACTAGCCTTTTTTTCGGAAGCACAACTTCTATGTTTTCTTCTTTGGCAATTTTTGCAATTCGATCCGCCATTTCTATTCTTAAAAGACTATCTTCGGGAACGTGGAAAGAGGTTTCTTTTTTTTCATTCATCGGACCTCTTATAAATCGATTTTTAGAAAGAGGGTTTGCTCCTGATTTTATAATCCATCCTGGCAGGTCTGGATGCTCAACTATGGGTTTGGATTTGCTGAGTACTTTAAAGCCGTGATCATTAAGAGTTTTTACTCTTTTTTCTGTTACTGTACGATCATAAGTTATGGGCTGGCCAAGAGCTTTTTGTACTTCTGGACACGAAATAAGTCTCTGAGCAGTTTGAGCAAGTTCGGGGTTTTCATTTCTCATTAAGTGCTTTGATAGAGATTCATCGCTGAGATCAACGGGAGATACGTAACTATTGATGTAGTAAAAAGACTTGAAAAAGTCAAAAAAAGTTGGAGTCAAGATCCTTCCACATTTGAAATGATTAGTTTTATTTTGCTGTCAATGGTAGTTTGTAATTGTGTTTTATTGCAATTTTAAAAATCGTTTGATTTTTCAATGCGAATATTGTGAATTTTTATTTAATTTATTGTTGCTGATAAAGGGGAAAAAGCGAGTGTCCAAGCCTTTTTACGAAAGGCTTGGATAGGTGAAAATTGGAACGGGATTAGGTTCTAGTCCCAGGAGTTTTAGGTCTATTATAGGAATCTATAAAATGGGCTGGAATTTCACTTTCCATTTGTAAAAACGAAGGTCCTTGATCTTCCTCATCCAGATTTAAAGGCATCGACTCCTCATATATTACACTGAAGCGTTGTAGCTCAGATTTCCAATGAGAAATTTCCTCTAAAAAGGTTTTTTTAGTTTCCCTGTCGGCTTCGTTGTAGAGTTCTAAACGATTAATTTGCCTAAGATGGATGTCACAGAATTTTTTTGCTGCTGTGATCTCTTTTTTTATATTTAATAGATCTTCTGGCATAACAACATCTATTCCACATTTTTCTAATCGATCAATATTTATTGCTATTTTTATAAATTGATCTCTTAATGCATCCATCGCCCTTGAGATGCCTTGGAATTGAGTTGTTTGATGTTTTTGAGCTTGAACTTGCTCTTTTTTCAGGTCTACTTGAAGTTTTTTCCAACTTGCATAGGTTGTTACGATATTTTCACATTGGAAAATTGCATCATCAATGTCTGTTGTGTCGTTTAGGCGTTTTAAATTTGCAATAACGCTAGATAGTTTTTGACATTCTAGGTCATATTCAGGATTGTCAAATGTCAGTGTTTCCAAGCTGCTACGAATCGCTTGTGTATAACTTATTGCGATGTTTTTGTATTGGGTTGTTGCCTCAGGAAGGTATGATGCCTCAGCAACGCGAGATTGGTAAATATCTTCTATTACCCATTTCAAACTTTTATGAATTTTGGATAGTTCTTGAAATTGCTGATCATATTCAGGAATGTCAAATGAGGTTTGCCGCAGGATGTCTGACGTGTTTTCAAACATAGCTAGAAGTTCACTAGGGGGCTGCGCTATTAGATCTTCTGTTGATAAATCTTCTTCATATTGAGGGCCTTCTGACAGAGAAGATCCTTTAATAGATGTAAACATACTGCTCATACTTCTAAGAATTCCAAACCCGTTACTTCCTTCTCCTGATGGTTCTTCTTCTGCACGAAAAGCGCCTGGCATCGGGGATCCTTTTCCACTAACAGAGGCCCAGAAAGTGCTCATGCTTCTGCTGATTCCGAACCCTTTTTTAGCACTGCTTGGGCTCTCAGCATTTGGGCCTGGACTTGGATTTTGGCTAGGATGGGAAATCGTAAGAGGGGTCGTACCTGTTGTAAGCCGATTTCTTGCAAGTTCTCCTATGTTAGCTCCAGATCCAGTTCTGCTTATAGAATTGAAGGGAATATTAGGACTAATTCGCACGCAATGTTCTCGGTCACTACTTGGGCTAATTCGTATGCGATTTCCTGCCGCAGGAGGTGGCGTTGAGGATGTTAAATTCATGAAATATTAACCTTTGAAATAAAATTTAACGCAATTATACGTTGTTGTGAAATTAAAAACAAAGGTGTTTGTTTTTTTAATTATTGTATTTTGTGTCTGGATTTTTTTGTTTTTAAATTCTTACGTTTAGTCAATTATGAGATTTTTTGGGAAGTTTATCAAATCTGATTTTGCGTATTTAGTGCAAAAGATGCCAAAGATAGAGCGCAGATCGCAGCTGTGTCTGTACGTAAAATATTGTTATGCAGCTTGATCCCTTTCATGTGCAGATTCTTTTCTAAGTGCAATACTTCTTTTTCTTGAAGTCCTTTTTCAGGGCCAATCACAATGAGAAAAGAATCGGAATTCAGAGAGTTGGGAAAAGAGATGGCACTTTGTCTGGTATCTCCAAAAAAAGCATTTGTGGGAATATTTTCTGAAGTCCACTTAAGTAAAGGAGGCAAGAGGATGATCTTAGGCATAAAGAGCCTTCCACATTGCTTCATGGCAGAAAGGGCGATATGGTGAAGTCTTTCAAGTCCTGATGGGGAGACTTCTTTTTTTTCACTAAAAGTACCAGGAAAGAGCCATAGTTCTGTCACGCCAAGCTCTACACTTTTTTCTATGATGTATTCTAATCTAGGAAGCCTAGGAAGCGCTTGCGCTAAAACTAAGCGGTGTGAAGGCGTTATATCAGTCTGTATAGATGTAACACAAAGAGATGCTCGATGCTTGTCTAAGGAAGTAATCTCAGCTTCTGCTAAAGATCCCATACCATTGATAAGTTCTATAGTTTCTCCGGCCTTTAATCTCATGACGTGAGCTAAGTGATGGAACTCCTCTTTTTCTAAAAAAAGAGGTTCATTTTTATCAAAAAAGGGTACTTGAATATAAAAACGGTTATCGGGCATTTAGGATCACCTGTCGCAGTTGTGAGGAAAGGCTTTCTTTAGGTAATCCTGAAAGATAGGCCAATTTTTCTAAGGTAAGGACTTCAAAAGCTGCTAACCGCAGAAAGTGTCTTGTTAAGCTTTTGTCATGAGTAAAATTAAAGACGAGTTTAAATCGATAGTCTTTGATTTTGAGCTCCTTGTTTTTTGTGTAGCGAATGACTGTGGCTTGAAATCCTGAAGGGAGAGGCATATTTTCGGGAGCATAGAGGGTCAAAAGTTCGGTAGGATACAGCTCTCTGAGTGTCTGTAAAAAAGGAATCCAAAGATCCTGTAGGTTTTCATCTTGGGGTAAAAAGACGGCAAGGCAGTCCATTCGATACCGTTTTTTTTGTTTTCCTGGAAAGTCTTTATGTCCTTGATGTTTCCATTTGTTATGCTGCCAAAGCCATTGTTCAGGATGCTTTTTAATCGTTTCTTGCAAAATTTGCAGAGTTTTCAACATGAGTCTTTGAACATCTTCTTCCATGCTTTTACTTTCATCAGGCCAAAAAGCGGGGGAGTATTGAATCTCGTAACGCCCTTCTTTTCTGACCGTAGTTGCTACAATCATCGGAGCCCCTGTTTTATGAGATAAAATAGCAGGAAGAGGGGATGTGAAAGCGGGACGTCCTAAGAAAGAAGAAGAAAAACCTCCCTCTGGCAAGGCTTGATCTCCAACAATTCCTAAAAAGGCTCCTCGTTTTAAAGCTCGGAGGCCTTCTTTGACCGATTGTTTAGGTTCAATCATTAATCCCCCAAACTTTTGTCTCATTTTCTGAATCCAGGCATAGAGATATTTATTGGCAATAGGCTGACCTATAGCAACTCCAGGCATACGAGAAGTTCCTTCTAAAAAAAGGACCTCCCAGTTGGCTTGATGAGCGCAGAAGAAAATAATTCCTTGGCCACTTTGAATGATTTGACTGGCTTCCTCAGGATTTATGCAACAAACTGCTTTATGGATGTTTTTTTCTCGAGCTAATTTTCCATATTCTAATGCGGTGATTAGGAGATTGGCTAAAGATTCTTTAGCTAATCGCTCGATTTCAGAAAGGGATAAGTGAAGATCACTTGCAAGCGCAAGATTGCTCAAGGCCATTTTGCGATACTTTATTAATAAGGGAAATATGAGGTAGGCTAGTCTCTTGCCGATGCAGTGGATCCATGCATAGGGAAGAAGCGAAAAAGGGAAAAGGAACAAACGAATGAGTAAATAGGATGTATAATGGAGCATTCTCATGGAGCTTTAATAGTTTCGATTTCTTCTTCGATATCTACAAATTCTCCATTAATTAGAGCCTCGAGGTTAAATCTCTTATCTTCAGATCGGAATAGCTCAAAACGGTTCATGTAGCTTCGAAAACGGTTTCTCAAATATTCTTCCCGAAGGCTTGGTCTCATAGATCGGATGTGTTCATCAGAGACATCGGACATTAACGTGGTGACGTATTCGTTTTCTAGTTGAGGAGAATCAATAAATTGCAAGCTCCATTCTAGCGATTGGTTAGTAGTTTTTGGGGCTGCAACGACTACAATTTGAATCCAATCCTTTACGACTTGTAGGAACAAGCGATCCGTTCCTTTTGCATATAAAGGAGTGTTAATCGTAAATATTCCTAGATGTTCTTGCACCAAATGCGAGGGGCGAATTTGTAAAGAAAGCGGATTTAAACTCGTACTGTACTGAGGTGGATAGAACATAGATACAGTTAAAGCTGAGTCTAAGGGGGTTAAGCTGTAACGGACAAAATCGATTCGAAGCGCTTGATCCGGGGTGTCATGGATTTCAATGGGAGTATCGGAAAGTAGAGGGATCTGGATTTGCTTCCATTGGTCGGGAACTAAAAAACTAACAACGCCAGACTGCCCTGCATTTTGATGGATGGAAAGCGTGTCGAGTTGCGCTCTAGAAATGTCGCTTAAGTTAAATGTAAGCTTTTGCTCTTTGAGTTTTAATCTTCTAATCACTTCTTCAGGTCCACTGACTTTTACGGTCAGTTGATAGGGCCATACATCCAGAAATTGATAGCCTCTAGGAGCTTCCCCTATAGGTCTAGTGATAGAAACGGGGATCTCTTCCGTAATTAAATTGGTCATTCGCAAAACGAAGTTAGGCGGATAGATGCGAGAAATGCTGCTTCCTAGATCGATCTCAGGATTGAGTGAGACGAGATTTTTTTTCGAAATCATATTCGTCCACTGTTCCGGTTTGTCCATCGCATCGATAACGATCTCTAGATCGTTAGAGTGAAGGTCTTCTAATACTTTGCTATTTCCTACTAAGGTTAAGGTGAGTTTTTTGCTCAGTTTTCCATTGCTTTGCATTCCTTCAATGGTTTTTCCTATAGGTAAATTGATTACTCGTACAGCAATGTTATTAATGGTCTTTGTGGTCGTAAGGGAGTGGTTTACAACAAGCCATACGATCATTCCCAGTAAAAGAGCTACCGCTTTGCGTTGCCAGTTAGAAACAAAGATCTTGTGTAACAGAGTTTTCATTGTTTGAGCCACTCCGAAAGATGGAAATTGGATTTGCTATCATTGGCAGATGGGGTGAAAATACTTCGGATGATTGCTTTGAATCGATCGACTTTAACACCTCTTGTCATAACTCCATCTCGAGCAATCGAAACTTTACCGGTTTCTTCGGAGACGATAATGATCAAGGCGTCTGTTAAATGACTTGCTCCTAAAGCCGCTCTATGTCGAGTTCCCATGGAACGTGTCAATTGAGAACTATCTTCGGCTAAAGGTAAGATTACAGAAGCTGCGACGATCTTAAAATCTCGTAAAATGATTGCTCCATCATGGAGAGGAGTTGAAGTAACGAACAGCGTTTCTAAAAGCTCTGAAGAAAAATCGGCATTCAGCTTAACGGCTTTGTTGGCAAATTCATCGAGAAGATCCTCGTGCTCTAAGACAATTAGAGCTCCAATATGCTTTTCTGCAAGTCGGTATACGGAACTTGCTAATTGATCTAAGAACTTATCGTATTCTGTGACTTCTTTTACTCGTTTTGCTTTCAAGCTGAGTTTGGAAAGGGCTACACGAAGCTCTGGCTGGAATATGATCAAAATCGCAATGACGGCTACGTTGGCTACTAGTAGCATGATCTTATGTAAGATCGGGAAATTTAACCAGGAAGAGACCGCAAACATGACAAGGAAAGCGCATAAACCCCATACGAGATCCATAGAACGAGTGTTCCAAAAAAAGGAAAGGAGGTAGTTGATCATAATCGAGATCACGGCAATTTCTAAGATGGGAATAAGAAAATGCAATGCTGGCATATGATGAAATACCTCTCTAACTAGATCTCGCTTTTAGCATATGAGTTTAGCGAGTTGCAGGCAATGTTTTTGATTCTTTACTTATTAAAAGAAGGTTTGTACGATGCTTTCGTGATCAATAATTTTTTGGAAATTTTATGATGGACGTTGTTGTTTTATCTCGGATCCAATTTGCGCTGACAAGCTCTTTTCACTATATCTATCCTCCTTTGAGTATTGGGCTTGGTCTTATGCTTGTGATTATGGAAGGCATTTATGTCAAAACTCGAAACCCGCTATATAAAAAAATGGCGCAGTTTTGGACTAAGGTTTTTGGGTTGACATTTGCTTTGGGTGTGGCAACAGGCCTTGTGCAACTTTTTGGATTTGGCACAAATTGGGCTCGATATTCCCGTTTTGTTGGCGATGTGTTTGGAAGTGCTTTAGGAGCTGAAGGAGTTTTTGCTTTTTTCTTAGAAGGAGGCTTTATTGGACTTGTGCTATTTGGCTGGGAAAGAGTCAGCGCAAGGATGCATTATTTTGCTACAATAATGGTTGCTTTAGGAGCTCATTTTAGCGCGATATGGATTGTGGTTGCCAATTCTTGGATGCAAACACCCGCTGGATTTACGATTGTAGGAGAGGGCCTTGAGGCGAAAGCCGTTGTGACAGATTTTTGGCAGATGGTTTTTAATCCATCCTCTATTTCAAGGCTTACACACGTTCTCTTAGGATGCTGGCTCTCTGGGATCTTTCTTGTCTTAAGCGTAGGTGCGTACTACTTGTTAAAAAATAAGCATCATCTTTTTGCAAAAGCCTGTATTCGTTTAGGTCTTATTTGTGCTCCTATTGTTTTGGCTCTTCAGCTTATTTCAGCGGATGATACGGCAAGAGGGGTTGCAAAATATCAACCTATTAAGCTAGCTGCTATAGAGGGGATTTATGAAACAAAGCCATACACGCCTTTCAGTGTCCTCGGCTGGGTTGATACAAAAAATGAATCTGTAAAATCTCTGCAAATTCCAGGAGGCTTAAGTTTTCTGACGTACCGAGATTTTAAAACACCTGTTCCGGGTTTGAAGGAATTTCCTCGCGACGAGTGGCCTAATGTTTCTGCTGTATTTCAAACGTATCACTTGATGATTGCTATGTGGGGGTTGATGGCTCTTTGTATTGGAATTTCTTTGGTTCTTTGGAGAAAAGGTAAGCTGCAAAGTGCTAAATGGACTCTTAGAGCTCTTGTTGCGTCTGTATTGTTTCCTCAAATTGCTAACCAGGCTGGTTGGTTTACTGCGGAGATGGGGCGGCAACCTTGGCTGGTTTATAAGTTGCTTCGGACAACTCAGGGAGTATCTCCAGCTATTCAATCAGGACAAGTAGTGGGTTCGATCTTAATGTTTATTGTAATCTATATCCTTCTTCTAGTGCTTTTTTTATACCTTCTTGATCATAAAATTAAGCATGGCCCTGAAGAAGGGTTGTCTTCTGAGTATAGAGACCCTTATGCATCCCAACCCCATCAGGAGCTGCCATGACCGATTTTTTTTTAGAGCATCTTTGGTATTTTGTCGTTGGTTTTTGTGTCATTGCCTATACCGTACTAGACGGTTTTGATCTAGGAGTGGGTATTCTTCATGCTTTTGTGAAAAAAGATGAAGAGAAAAGGATCTTTTTAAATGCTATTGGTCCTGTATGGGACGGCAACGAAGTTTGGCTCGTTGTGCTTGGCGGAGCCCTGTTTGCAGGATTCCCGGCTGTATATGCATCTTTGTTTTCTGGTTTTTATAATCTTTGCATGATGCTTTTAGCTTTTTTGATTTTCCGAGCTGTAGCTATTGAATTTCGAAGCAAGCATCCCTCTGTTCGATGGAGAAGTATCTGGGATGCTGTATTTTCTGTTTCCAGTTTAGGAATTGCTTTTGGCGTAGGAGTTGTTTTAGGTAATCTAATAGAGGGGGTTCCTCTGACAGAAACAGGAGATATCATAGCATCTTTTGGTTATGCTTTTAGACCCTATCCACTTCTTATTGGAGTTACATCCGTTGTCTTATTCACAATGCATGGAGCCATTTTTCTCGTTATGAAAACGGAGGGGGCTCTGCATACAAAACTTCGTCTTTGGTCTCAAAAATGCATGATGCTTTTTTTCCTTTTTTACTTTTTGACTACTTGTGCAACATTGATTTACATGCCTTTTATGACACATCGAATGCAAGAATTTCCTTGGCTCTTTGTCTTGCCAGTTCTAGCTTTTCTTCTATTCGGGTTTATTCCGGGGCAGTTTGCTCGAGGAAGAGATGGGACAGCTTTTCTTTGCTCTTGCTTTGGGATTGGTTGTTTGATCGGTCTATTTGGAATTGGGACCTATCCGGTTCTTGTTCGTTCAAACATAGACGCAGAAACTCATAGTCTAACGCTGTTCAATTGCGCGTCATCTCCTTTAACCTTAAAGGTTCTTTTGATCATTGTCTTGATTGGAGTTCCGCTTGTTTTAGGCTACGGCTTTTATATCTACCGAGTCTTCCGAGGGAAGGTGAAAATTGGCTCTACGAGCTATTGATACCAAAAGCCTACGGTCAAAAGACCGTAGGCTTTTGGCTAAGTTCTACTGAATGATCACTGTTCCAGGTTCTGGTTGTGGCATAGGGCTACCGTCTTCTGGCATCATGCCAAATGCAGGTAGCGAAAATGCTGCTAAAATGAAAAATAGTTTAATAAGCATGTTGTTTCCTTTGTTTTCTGGTTGGTGTTTTTATTTTGCTGTGATTCTTTAATTAAATTCAATCTGACATTTGTTGCTGTTGACAATAGTTTTTAAAAGTATTATTTGTTTAAATAATGTTTATTAATGTTGGAGACGATTTCATGTGTACCCATCCCTTGAGAGTTTATGCAGGCCCTTCTCGATATGTACAAGGTAGAGGTGCCTTTTTGCAAATAGCAGCGGAAATTAAAAAAATCGGAATTCGAGGAAAGGCGTTCATTGTCGTTTCAAAAACGGCGGAGAGAGCGACTAGACCTTTGTGGGAAAAATCCTTGCAAGAAGAGGGGTTGCCTTTTTCTGTCTACCCTTTTGGGGGAGAATGCTCTAGCCGTGAGATTGAGAAAATAGTAAGCGAAGCTAAAGGGGCAAAAGCTGATTATTTTATTGCTATTGGGGGAGGGAAAGCTATCGATGCCGCACGAGCTGCCGCGGAGGTCTTGGAAATGGAAACCGTAATTTGTCCTTCTATAGCGTCGACCGATGCTCCTTGTATTGCGCTTTCCGTTATTTACTCAGACTCTGGAGAAATGCAAGAGTTTCGGCTCCACCGTAAAAATCCTATTTTGGTACTTGTAGACTCAGAGGTTATCTCTAAGGCTCCTAAAAGATTTTTAATTGCTGGTATGGGAGATGCTCTTTCTACTTACTATGAAGCGAGAACTTGTAAAAGCACATATACAGTCAATCCAAGGGGGGGATTGCAGACGGAAACTGGTATTGCTATAGCAAAACTTTGCCGAGATATTCTTTTAGAGGATGGGGTTTCAGTTGTCTCTAGCTATGAAACGCAAGGTGTCACACCTGCGTTTGAACGGATTATAGAAGCTAATGTTTTACTTTCAGGGATGGGGGTAGAGCTGTGCCATGTTGCAGGCGCTCATGCTATTCACAATGGTCTTACACAACTGAAAGAAACGCATTCTTGCTATCATGGGGAAAAAGTAGCCTTTGGTTTGATTGTTCAACTCGTTTTAGAAGGAGCTGATCCTGCTGAGATTTACCGCCTTTTGGATTTTTATAAACAAGTAGGTCTGCCTTCTACGTTCAAGCAGATCGGGATTCATAATCCTACCGAAGAAATGCTTCTTCAAGTAGCAAAACGAGCTACGATTAATGGAGAAACCATGTCTCATGAGCCTTTTTCTGTATGTCCTCATATGGTCATAGACGCTATGCGCTACGCAGACTGTCTAGGAGAAAAATGTAATGCAGGAAAACTTTACTGAGAGGGGAATCCCACAACGGCTTGATAGCAGCGGAATAGGTGGTCTACTCCGTTCATAGCCCTGTGAGGTCGTTCTTCCGATGGAATGTTGTAAACTTTAGCGATGCGGTCTTTAGAAACTCCGGTATCCCAAGGATAGGGTTCTTTTGAGCTTCTTCGTTTCCAGAGAGCTAGAGACCAATGCATAGATGCTAGATCAAGCCAGTGATAAGGCCAAAGAAGGCGTTCTTGAAGATCGGGATCTATGATTTGTGCAAAAAAAGCTCGGTCAAAAGAGGGGTTTTGGCAGATGAAAACAGCGGCACCTCGTTTGATTTTGTTTTTGGCAAAGCATTCGTGAATTTGCTCAGAAACGGTCTGCAAAGAAATTCCTAAGCTTACATCTTCCCAGTTGAATCCATTGATCTGAAGACTGGTAAGATCGCTGCTTTGCCATTCATCGTAACTTTGCCACACAATGGCTTGATAACTATCTACTAAATGACCTGTCTCCAGATCTCGTATTTGAAAAGCGATTTCCACCACTTTATGTTTAAAGGGATTAAGACCATTAGTTTCGGTATCGAGAAAAATTCCTAGCACATCAAATCCTTAGTAGATAATGCAGAAAGAAACGTAGCAAGAATTCGAAGAAGTTGCAATAAAAATCTCAGATTAACAGAGAGATAACTAAGGAATGTTAAGTTTTGAAAGATTCGGTTCATAAATAAAAAATTTTGCAGTATAAGACGATTTTGATGTTTTGTGAGGGGTAATGGGCTTATTCTCAAAGATCACAGCTTTGCTTGTTTGGAGCGCTGTGTTTTGTTCTTCGAAAGTTTTTTCTGAAACGGCAGATAGAAATCACCGTCTATACATTGGTCCTTCGGCTTCTTGGTATAATGCTTCCTTGCCACCTTTAGATGAAGGGCAGAACGGATGTATGTACGGTGCTATTACAGGATATGACTACTTGAAGAAAGACAGATTGTATGCAGGAGCTCATTTTAGCTATCTTACAGGAAAGCTTACTGGGAGTTTTGCTAATAATTCGACAAAAGAAATTTGGCCAGAGGCGCGAATCGGGTATAGGATAGGCCTAGGAGAAAAAGGGTCTATTGCCCCTTTTACGGGGTATGGGTATTTTGCGTTTTTACAAAAAGAAACTCCTTCAGATTTTCAGTACCGCTTTATGTACATACCCTTAGGTTTTCAAACCACTTGGAAACCTGTTAACTTTTTAGAAATGGGTCTAAATGCTATGGGAGGCATTCCTTTCGCTTCGAAATGGAGCGCTGGGGAAAAGTATGTCGGAAACACTCGTTTAATAGCGTATGTAGAGGTTCCTTTTCGTTTCTTTTTAGCGGAAAATAAGCGTTACGATTTAGCTTTTGTTCCCTATTGGAGAAATTGGTCCATTAGAAGCAAAGGACTTTTGATCGCACAAGTGAATAATATTGTAGGTGGATATGTTCAATTAGGATTTAACTTATAGGATTTATGATATGCAAACGGGAATGTCAGAAAAAAGCAGAGAGCTTATAGCTAGAAAGTTGGAAATTGTATTTGTGGACACCTATACTCTATATGTGAAAACTCAAAATGCTCATTGGAATTATATGGGAAAAGAGTTTTTTTCCCTACACCTGTTATTCGAAAAACAGTACCAAGATATGGCGGACGCGGTTGATGAGATTGCAGAAAGGGTACGAGCTTTAGGTTTTTTTGTTACAGTTTCTTTTGATTTTTTTCAAAAAAAGTCCAATATCCCTACGGAAAACGAGGTTCCTTCTTCGGAGATGATTGAAGATTTAGTTACAGGTCATGAACTTTGGATCTGCAATGTAAGAAAGGTGTGCGAACTTGCTGAGCAAGAAAAAGATGCGGCAACTTTAGATTTGTTAGGCAAAAGGCTTTCTGTACATGAAAAATTTCTTTGGATGCTGAAAAACTATCTGTAATTTTTAAAGGTGTCAAGAATCGAGAGGTTATGCTATGTTACATCGGTTATTATTATAAAGGCTGCTTCTCATGGCAATTGCTCAGCAAAAATTTCGAGAAATTCTCTTTCAATTGATGTTTAGTCAAAATTTTTCTTCTTTAGAAGAGGAGGAAATTTCAGACTTTCTTATGCAGCAGTTGAAAGTTACGAAAAAAGTCATGAAAGAAGCTCATAGTAAATGCAAAGAAATTTTTGCAAAATGGGAAGAGATCGACCGATTGATTGTCCGTTTTTGCAAATCGTACGATTTTCAAAGAATTTCAGAAGTGGAAAAAAGTATTTTGCGTTTAGGCCTTTATGAACTTTGTTATACTGACTCTGAGTCTCGAGTCCCTCCTAAGGTGGCGATTGCTGAAGCAATTCGCTTGACACGTAAATTTGCAACAGCAGAAAGTGCTGGATTTGTGAATGCTATTCTAGATGCTGTGCATCAAGCGCAAACCCCTGTTACGGAGAATCGAGAACATGATGAAATCCTTACCCCAGTTTCAATCTAGTAAACCTTTAAAAGAAGTTTCTACGTTTGGTATTGGAGGCCCCGCGCGTCTTTTCGTTGAAGTTACGAGTGTTGAAGAGCTACAAGCGGTTCTTGAGTTTTGCGGCACAGATTCCCTTCCCTTTTTTATCCTTGGCAAAGGATCAAATATTCTCTTTCACGATCAAGGGTTCGATGGACTTGTTATTCACAATAAAATTTCGTATCTAACCATCCAGGGATGTGAAGTGGATGTGGGAGCGGGTTTTAGTTTTGCAATGCTGGGATTTAAAACAGCAAAACAAGGTCTTGCGGGCCTCGAATTCGCTTCAGGGATTCCTGCATCTGTTGGAGGTGCTGTATACATGAATGCCGGTGCTGGCGGCTATGAGACGAAAGATTGTTTAACAGAAGTCTCGTTTGTCGATACGCAAGGAAATCTGCACAATTTATCCAAAGAAGAGCTCGAATTTAGCTACCGTTATTCATCTTTTCACGAGAAAAAGGGGGCGATCGTGTCAGCGAAATTTCGATTGAAAGCTTGTGAGGAAGCGAGGAAAAAACAGCTTTCTATTGTTGAATATCGCACAAAGACGCAACCTTATGGAGAATTTTCTGCTGGATGTGTGTTTAAAAATCCCAAGAATGCTTCAGCTGGAGCCTTAATAGAGCAGGCTGGGTTAAAAGGTTTTTGTGTAGGAGATGCTGAAGTATCTGCAAAGCATGCAAATTTTATTGTGAATCGTAAGGAAGCTCGCGCAGAAGATGTACTTTTTCTTGCTAAACAGATACAAGAAAGGGTAAAAGAGCAAACAGGTGTAGAATTAGAAATGGAGGTGCGATGCATCCCTTATCAGATCCTCAAGTAGATCCTTTTAGGGCAGATCTTCATTGCCACACTTCTTGTTCTGATGGTTCTTTAGAGCCTAAGGAGATCATAGATCTTGCGATAAAAATGGGGCTAAGCGCTTTGGCTATTACGGATCATGATACAGTCGATGCCTATAAAGTTGCGGTTCCCTACGCTCAAGAAAAAAACTTTTGTCTAGGAACTGGAGTTGAGTTTTCTTGCGAATTTTCTGGTCACAGCGTTCATATCTTAGGTTACGATTTTTCTTTAGATAATGTAGATTTTATTTCTTATTGCACAAGGCAGCAGGAAAAGAGGTTGCTTCGCAATCGGGAAATTTTAGAAAAGCTTTCCCAAATTAAGATTTTTGTTCAAGAAGAAGAGCTGTTACAAATACATCATAAGGCCTCTACTTTAGGAAGACCTCACATTGCAGCGATGATGGTCCGTAAGGGGTACGTGAAGTCTATTCAAGAGGCTTTTCAGTTTTATATTGGAGATGGTAAACGGTGTTTTATTCCAGGAGAACCCTTTCCTGTGGTAGAAGCTATTGCCGTCATTCACCAGGCAGGTGGAAAAGCTTTCCTGGCGCATCCTCATCTCTATACAAACGGCTATTTGGTCCAAGACGTGCTTCAGTTGCCCTTTGATGGCTTGGAATGTTTCTATGGAAGATCTCTCGCTCATCAAGTAAAACGATGGCAGAAAATGGCTAAACGTAAAAGTCTGTTGATGAGTGGGGGCTCTGATTTTCACGGAGATGCAAAGCCTCATATTTATTTGGGATCTTCTTGGGTAAACCGAGAGTTGTTTTCTTCTATTTTTGAAAAAAATCTTGTGGTAGCCCCACAGCAGACGCTAGCGAATCAAAGCTGATTATAAAAGAAGCGCTCCACCGTCGCATCGAATAACCTCACCTGTCATGTATCCGCATTTGATAAGAAATTGAGCTACTTGTGCGATATCTTCAGGTTGTCCAATCCTTCGAACGGGAAGGGTTTGGCTTGTTTTTTCGAAATAAGCCAAACGGTTTTTTTCAGGAATTGTATCCCAGACAGGGGTATGGATCGTTCCGGGAGCTATTGCATTCACGCGAATGGGAGCAAGTTCTAATGCTAAAGACCTGGTAAGCCCTTCTACTGCAGCATTGATCGAAGCGGCAACTGAGAGATTTATTCCGGGCTTTTGGCTCAAAATTCCTGAAAAAAAAGTGATGGATCCATCTTTTTGTATTTTTTTTGCTCCATATTTTGCCACTGTGTATTGAGCCCAAAATTTACTGTCAAAAAAACGTCTGGCTTCTTGAATGCTTAATTGTAAAAAAGGTCCTGAAACAAAATCTGCTGCAGAAATAACAAGATGGTGAAATGTGGGAATAGAAGAAAAGAATTCTTGAACAGACTCTTCTGAAGATGCGTCTAAGGTAAATGCAGTGCCTTTTCCTATTGCTAGGGTCGCCTTGTCGAGCTTTTCTTTAGATCTACTCGCTATTATGATGTCATATCCTAATTGGCTCATGAGAGTTGCTGTAGCAAGCCCCATGCCAGAGCTTCCTCCGATGATGACAACGGTTTGTGCATTCATTGATCAGTCCTTGGGTTCATCTAGGAAAAATTCTGTAATTTCTGTAATAGAAGGATATTTAGTGGGTATGCCTGCCATTTCATCGGCAGAGGCAAAGAGAGCTTGAAGTGTCGGAATGTTTTCTTCGAAGGGTTTAGTTTTTAGAGAAAAGAGGTGCGTGTGAAACCTTTCTTTTGCTGTTTCGGAAAGAGTGAAGTATGTTTCTTTCCGCTCTTTATCTTGTTTGTGATAGACGCAGCTTGCAAGATATAAAAGTTTTTCTGATTCTTCTGGATCGATTTCCCTTTCGGATATTTGGGAGAAGGTTTGCAAAAAACCGATTTTCTTTTCAACTTCCGCAAGCTTTATGAGATTTTCTCGAGAGGGGCGGTGATCTTTTTTTAAGTTGATGATTTCGTTTTGCAAACTCTCAATTGCTTTATGGTCTTTGGGGGAAAGTGTTTCTGCTTTTTTGACAATCTGATTGATATAGCTGTCGACATAGCTGGTAACGACTTTACCAAATAAAGAGCAAATTTTTTGTTCTGAATGAGAAAGGAATGTTCCTGAACATTTCAGCTTCATAGAAGAACAGGCTTGCTGTGCAAGTGTTAGCTTTTTGAATAGCGCTTGAAATGTTTTTTGATCAACAGGTTTCTCGAGCGCTTTTTCAATGTCGTGCAAATCGCGCTGCAGTTTCACCGGTGATGAAAGATGTGTTTTTTCATTGCTCATAATCCTGTCATAAACGATAGCAACCTTTAAACGCTATCTTTTTTCTGGATGAGAAAAAGTGAGGGAGAATCTTTGCGATTAGCCCAGAAAAAAGAAGTGAAACACCACAGATGTGGATCTAAAATAGAGAGTTTTTGTAAAAGGATCTCTTCTTCTTTTTTTCCTTCTGAATGACCTGGATAGCATGTTATGGACAGCAGGCCTCCAGAAGATAAAATTTCCATTCCGTGAACGATACTTTCCCAAGTGGATTCTGTTTTTGTTGTAACAGATTTATCTCCTTTCGGAAGATATCCTAAATTCCACACAATCAATTTGACAGTGCTCTCTTTAGGTGTTGGGGGTAGTTTAGCATGCGATTGATGAAAAAATTGTACTTGAGGAAGGAATGAGGGGATTTCATTTTCGATTAGATTTTTGGTGGCATCTATGGCTTGCTTTTGAAGGTCAATACATAGAAGAGAGCCTTGTAAAGGGTGTAAAATTTTTGCTAAGGCTAGAGAGTCTTTTCCATTCCCGCAAGTGGCATCAACGACAAGGTCTTGCTTTTTTAGTAAATCTTTCCAAAAATGGTGAGCAAGATCAATTGGGGTATTAAAAAGAGGGAATGAGGGTCTCATAAAATGATCCTATATGTTTTTTTTGTGTGAAATTTTAGGGGTAATCGTATTTTTCTTGCAAAGAATTGTTTGTAGACTTTAAGATCTCGCCCATCTTAACCCTCTTTTGGGGTATTAGCTCAGTTGGTTAGAGCGCCACGTTGACATCGTGGAGGTCGGCTGTTCGAGTCAGCCATATCCCATATCTTTGTACAGTTTTCAATAATGAAAAAAAAATCTATTTCTCTTCACGATATTCGGAATGTAGCCGCTAGTTTGCTTTCTCTTGCCGTTAAACAACGTTTTCCGGCTGCGCTTTGTCGCGGAGGACATGTAACCCCTCTAGGTTTTTACTGCGATTTTTCTTTCCCAGGTCCTTTTAAGGAGGAATATCTTAGGCAAATTGAGGATGTTATGCAGTCCTGGATCCGACAAAATCTGGAGATACAAGTCCAGGAAATGGTTGGAGCAAGTTTGAAGGAGTATTTTTTCTTTCATAAAGAGCCTCTTTTAGCGGAGTATGTGGTGGGGTCTGAAGATCCTAGCTTTTTTCTCCTAAAATTTGCAGGGCTTGGAATGCTTTTAGAGTCGGAGACTTCCATACGATATTTAGGGGACGTTGGCTTTTGTCATTTGCAGAAAAGTGAACGAACGGGAAATCGGATAAGAATTTACGGGACGGCTTTTTTTGATAAGCAGGAGCTTAAAAATTTTTTGAAGGAAAAGGGGAGGAAAGAAATTTCTTCTCACCAAGCTTTGGGATTAAAAAATAAGTTGTTTTTTGAAGAGGATGGTAGGTGGCTTTGGCTTCCTGCTGGGCAGAAAATTCGCACTCTTTTAAAGCGAAGAGTTGAAGAAGAAGAAGCGAGCCATGGTTTTTTGAGGGTTTCAACGCATTCGCTGTGTGAAGATTTTTCTAAAAAGTCTTTATTTTTGAGTCATGAAAAGCTTTTTCAGCTTCAAAATTCATTGAAAACAGTAAAGTTTTCAGAGTGTTTAACTTTCTGTTTGTTAGATAGTTGCGATGTTTTGTCCGGTCTTTTTCGCCCCGCTTTTTTTCAAGGGCTTTGCTCTCATGTTTTTTGTCGAAAAAAAGATCTTTTGGAGGAATTGATTTCTTCCTTGCATTTCATGACTAAAATCTTTAAAATCCTAGATTTTGCATATCGCCCCATCTTCTTTGAGACGCGAAAGGGAAAGGACAAAGAGTTGTCATCTTTGCTTTTTCAGGCTTGGAAAGGTGTGGGGGAGGAACCAGAAGTTCGAGCAGCTTCTGTAGGGAAAAGTCGGATCGAATGGCATGTGCAAGATAGTTTAGGGCAAAGTTGGGAAATGGCTTCTATCCATTGTCCAGTACAGCTTTCTCAAGACGATCTTGTGGCTTTTGCGATGTCGCCTTGTGTCTCTTTTGAGCGAGTAATCGCTTTGCTGCTAGAAAAAGAGCAGGGAAAGTTTCCTGTTTGGCTAACTCCTTAAGATTTAGGTGTGAGTCGGTTTTTGCAAAAAAACAACCTTCAACGGGAGTAAGAGCTCTGAACTGTAGAATTAATAGGGAAATTCGCGCTTTGAAAGTGCGATTGATCGATAAAGATGGAGAGCAATTAGGTGTTTTAGGACTGCAAGAAGCTCTTGCTAAGGCTGAGCTTTCAGGACTGGACCTGGTGGAAATTGCTCCCAATGCAGAACCTCCAGTTTGTAAGATTATTGATTATGGTAAGTATCGTTACCAAGTGACGAAAAAAGAAAAAGAAGGCAAAAAATCTCAGCATCAAGTTAAGGTCAAAGAGATCAAAATCAAGCCAAATACGGATGATAATGATATTATGATCAAAACCCGCCATGCTAGAGAGTTTGTGCTCAAGGGAAATAAAGTACGCGTGACCTGTGTATTCAGAGGAAGAGAGCTAGCTCATCCAGAAATTGGAGTAAGAGCTGTTCGTCAGATTTGCGAAGATCTTTCTGATATAGCAACTGCTGAGTCCGATGCAAAGCTTATGGGACGGAACTTGTGTGTGGTTCTCGCTCCTGGAAGCAAGAAGAAGATAGGTCCTACTACTGGAACAAATACAGTACATGGAGAGTAAAAGTCGTGCCAAAAATGAAAACAAAAAAAGCTGTGAAAGCGCGCTTTAAAGTCACAGCAACAGGAAAGCTTCTACAAGGGCATCCGGGTACAAGGCGCTGTTTGTCTAAAAAATCGTCTAAGCGCAAGCAAAAGCTCAAAAAAGCCTCTCTTGTGAACAAAGCGCAAACAAAAACATACGCACGCCTGATGGGTGTTGCTTAATTAAGAATACTAGTGGAGAAATCATATGGTAAGGGTCACAAATGCAGTGGCTACCCATCGCCGAAAAAAGCGATTGTTAAAACAAGCTAAAGGTTTTGTGGGAGACCGCAAAAACCACCTACGTTTGACAGCGAATTCTGTGATGAATGCAATGGCATCAAATTATCGCCATAGAAAACTAAAAAAGAGAGATTTTCGTCGTTTGTGGACAATCCGTTTAGGAGTTGCTGCAAAGATTAATGGAATCTCTTATAGCAAATTGATCAGCGGATTGAAAAAGGCTAACTGCCTACTCAACCGTAAAATGCTTTCCGACATGGCTATCCGCGATCCTAGCAGTTTTGCTAGCATTGCAGGAGCTGCGAAGCAAGCTTTAGCCTAGAATTAGGCTCTTTTTTCATAAGCCTTTTTACCTATACCAGAGTTTGCTCTGGTGTAGGTTTTTTTATCTTCACCTGTTAAGGTCGATATCATGCAAGACAAAATCAACGACATCAAAATTCAGTTTGAAAAAGAGCTCTCAGCAGTCCATTCTAGTAAGGACCTAGAGCAAATTAAAGTTAAATATTTAGGAAGAAAAGGTCCGATTCAGGATCTTATGCCTTTTTTAAAGAATTGCACTCCTGAAGAAAGACCTGTTATGGGAAAGCTTATTAATGATCTTAAGGAAGAGCTTACTAGGGTTTGTGAAGAAGCTTTGAATGCTTTTCAAGTTGTAGAGCAAAGGGCTCGTATTGAAAAGGAACGGCTTGACGTCACTTTGCCTGGCCGGAAAAGGTTTTTAGGAAGAAAACATCCTATTTATCTTTTACGAGATGAGATGATTTCCATCTTGGCAGGCATGGGATTTTCCGTTCAATATAGTCCCGATGTGGACTCTGACTACTACAATTATGAAGGGCTTAATTTCCCTCCAGATCATCCAGCCAGAGACATGCAAGATACATTCTACATAAGTCCAGATCTTCTCCTTCGCTCGCACACTTCAAATACACAAGTGCGTGTAATGGAAAAACACCAGCCCCCAATCCGAATCATTGCGCCGGGAACCGTCTATCGTAATGAGACGATCAGCTCACGTTCTCATGTTTTTTTTCATCAGATTGAAGGGCTCTATATCGCTGAAAACGTAACATTTTCAGATCTTTTTGCTACGATGGAAGAATTTTGGAGCAAGTTGTTTCATAAACAAGTAGAGGCGCGCTTTCGTCCTAGTTATTTTCCTTTCGTAGAACCTGGAGTGGAAGTTGATATTAAGTGTACTTCTTGCGGAGGTGCAGGTTGTAGGCTTTGTAAGCATACAGGGTGGTTAGAAGTAGCTGGTGCTGGTATGGTTCATCCAGAGGTTTTGAAAAACGGAGGAATCGATCCAGAGAAGTTTTCTGGGTATGCTTGGGGTATGGGATTAGAGCGTCTTGCTATGCTTCTCTATGGAGTAAAAGACATCCGAATGTTTGCGGAGAACGATTTACGGTTTTTAGCGAAATTCTAACTTGCATTTATTCTAAAAAGGTGTACAATCTCTACCATAGTTTTTGGAAGAGTGGCAGAGTGGCCTAATGCGTCTGTCTTGAAAACAGAAGTCCCTTCACGGGGACCGTGGGTTCGAATCCTACCTCTTCCGAAGTAGAGACCAATTCGTACCCTTGTACTCATCTAAGAGTGCAAGGGTATCGATCTTGGTGTGAGCCAGATAATAGGCTCTATTTAAAGGGATTGATGCAATTACACTTACACCTTTAGGTGTAAAATTCATTGAAGCATGCACTGATAGTTTCAAAAAATAAGCTGGAAATATGTTCAGCTGTGGAGTAATAATCCTTTTGCTACGGTTTTTCTGTCGATTTTCAATCTAGAAGCAATATCTTTATTGGTCAGTCCAAGGACTTTTAGTTCTCGGATTTTTGGAGCTAAAGCTTCATAGATTGGCAAAGTTTGATGACAGGGGACTTTGAGCTGTATCGGAATCCGGGTAATGGTACGAATTGGTCCCTCCCTCGTCCGTATCTTTTTATGTAACTTAATTTCAAATAGATAAAATTTTGATGAAAATTATTACGTACCAACAAGCTCTAAAATATCTTGTTCCTGAAAGGATCATTAAGGGCTTTGGAACAGTTACAAATAAGTCATATGAAGTACTAGATACGATTTCTGGAGAAACAGCGTGGTGTGACTTTAAATCCAACACTGAGTGGGGAGAGTTTACTTTTACATTTCAAGACGACTTGCTAGCCAAATTCTACAATCAAAATCTGTATGTGATCAATATTGGAGAAGTAGAAGCTAGGCATTGGTATTAAGATCGATCCTAATAGTATACCTCCTTTTGCTGATTACAGTACTGCTGAATACCCGATCAGAAGCAAAGAAAAAATCGCAGAAACTTTAGAAAAAAAGCTTCTAAAAAAATATCCATTTCAAGAGAAGGGATATTCCGAGAAAGGAACATTGCTTATAAGTATTTTGGACTCTTCTTTTGGAGGATTTGCTTTTGATCGCGAATTCCAAACAATGAATGTATTAGAGGAAATTCAGCAGGAATTTAAGAAAAAATTCCTGGAAAGTTGCTTTAAAGAAGTCGTGTTGATCGATGGTCAAGTAGATCTAAAGCTAAATCTTGCAAATTCGGTATTTCCATTATTTACGACCGAAAATTCATTCTAAGAGATTCTGAAAAAGTTCTTTTTTTAGGAATCGAATGTAATAGAAAAAATTCAGAAAAGGTGATAAGGTTTCTCCTTTAATCATCTAATACCGAATTCATTGTGAATGATACTGATTTAAGATACAGCGATTTTATTGTATACGTTGATGAAAGTGGTGATCATAGCTTAAAATCTATAGATGAAGGTTATCCTGTCTTCGTTCTCACGTTTTGTGTTTTTCTCAAAGAGTATTATGCAGATGTCGTAACTCCGGTTCTTCGCAAGCTTAAATTTACAACTTTTGGCCACGATATGGTCATCTTACATGAACAAGATATTCGTAAGAAAATAGGAGCTTTTCATTTGTTAGGCAAAGAAAAGAGAGAAGCTTTTTTAGAAGAATTGAACGTTTTGATTTCTAAGACAGATTTTACTTTGATAGCTAGTGTTATAGATAAATATAAACTGAAAAAGCAGGACATACAAGATACCCATGCTTATCATTTAGCAATGCGTATTGGTCTTGAGCAATTGTATTCTTTCCTGCAAATGCACAGTCAGGAAGATAGGCTTACTCACGTGGTTTGCGAAGCCCGAGGATATTCAGAAGATAGAGCTTTAGAATTAGAATTTAGAAATGTTTGCAAGGGACAAAACGCTCTTCAAAAACAACTTCCTTTTGATATAATTATTGCGGATAAAAAAACAAACTCTGAAGGATTGCAATTTGCGGATTTATCTGCTAGGCCAGTAGGACTCTCTGTTTTACGTCCCAATCAATCCAATCGAGCGATTAGAATTCTAGAAAAGAAATTTCATAAAAATAAAGAAGGGGAAGTAGTGGGACATGGATTTCATGTCTACCCGTAAAAAGCGAAAAACCCCAAGGTCGCCCCTGAGGTATAAACGCCGGCCAGGTAGTCCCAACCCATTTATACCCTCATAGTAACCATGAGAGAATTTTTTTTCACTATTTTTTTTGTTTTATAAGACTAAATTAATGCCTTTGCTACAGTTTTTCTGTTGATTTTCAATCTAGAAGCAATATCTCTATTGGTCAGTCCAAGGACTTTTAGTTCTCGGATTTTTGGAGCTAAAGCTTCATAGATCGATAAAGTCTGGAGACAGGGGACTTTGAGCTGTATCGGAATCTGCGAAATGGTACGAATTGGTCCCTCCTTCGTCCGATCTGGCCTCTGGAGTTTTCTTCAGAGGCCTTTTTTTTGTCTAAAGGTATTATAACATAGAAAGGGATCGTTCCTACAGTCCTTAGGTTCGAATCCCACCTCTTCCGAAATTATTATCGAACCCTTTTCTTGGTAATAGGAGAAGGGTTTTTTTGTCTTTAGAGATGCTAAGGTTTGAACCATTCCGAGGACCACCTCGAAATGGTTTGCTTTGCAGTCTTTATCGTTCATAAAACTTCCCATTCTCATCTAGAACCACAATTTAGAAGAGTTGTCTTTTTAAGGATTTTATTTATTTTATTTAACTTGTTCTTTATGAGCATGTTAAATGTATTCCAAACTTAACAAAAAAACTCACTTGATTGGTTTGAGTGTTTTTGTTAAGTTAAGTGGAAAGAGAGGGATGATGAGAAACCCGTTAATTCTAGATATCCTACAGCCACTTTTAAATAAGCCATATTTTACTTCTAAGGAGGCTCGAGCCTTAGGAATTACAATAGCAGCCCTTCACCACTACATTAAAAAAGGGACGATTAAAAGAATCCGTCGTGGAGTTTATCAGAGTTCTATTTGTGAAAATCAGACATTTCAGTGGAGAGATCTCATAGAAGCTGTTCTTTCTGTATCTGGGGGAGCAGTTTGCCTTATCTCAGCTTTAGCTATCTATGAACTTACCGAAGAGATGCCAAGACAGCATTGGATTGCTGTTAACAATAGTACAAGTATTAAAAGAAACAGAGAAATTAAATTTACTAGACTGAGAAATATGAATCTTGGTGTTACCAAGATAGTCCTTGAAGGTGTGTCTGTACCTATTTTTGATCGAGAGCGCACTATCATAGACTCTTTTCGTCTTTTGAGTCGTGAAACTGCAATCAAAGCTCTTAAAATGGGAGTTTCACAAAAAGGAACTAAAAAGATCGATTTGCTAAAACTTCAAGAATATGCTGAAAAATTAAGAGTAGACATTACAGATTTTTTAATGATGGTCACAACATGAATGAACAAGCTCTAAAAGACCGACTTCTAATAATTGCCAAGGAAAAAGGGATTCACTTTAACCAATGCTGGAAAAAGCTTCTTTTGGAAAGATTTTTGGCTCGACTCTCAAGATCTCCAGAAAAAGAAAAAATAATCTTCAAGGGCGGTTTTCTTCTCTCGTACCTAATTGACCTTGGCCGAGAAACAATGGATTTAGACTTCTTAATGAACCGTATAAATGCTGAAGAAAAAGAAATCAGAAATTCTATTGAACGCATTTTATCTGAGAAGTTAGAAGATGGCTTCATTTTTCTTTATGAAAAGACTGAATTGTTAGAGCAGCCACATATGGCATATTCAGGATATCGCATTACAAGGTGAAAAAAATAGCCGAATGAAGGATTATCACGATCTTTTACTCCTTTGTAGAGAGGCGGGCCTTCTCAAAAAAGATCTTCTAGAGTCTTCTATAAAAGACACTTTTTCAAGGAGAGAAACGTCCTATAAGCAAATTGCATTTACTGATACAGGTTTACATGCTCTGCAAAAATTATGGATGGCTCATCGAAAAGGTCTTGGCAACATTGCGGATGAGCTTCTTCTTCCGGTAGATATTGGCGCAGTGATTTCAGAAATTAACTTAGCTTTGCAAAAATGATCGCCTTATTTGTCATAGTGCAATCTAATAGTAGATTGGATCAGAAAATGTTGGATATAAGATAATTACGTCACTCGTCAAGATCTATTGGCCTCCTTATCTATAATTCAACCCTTTCGCTACAGTTTTCCTATCGATCTTCAATCTCAAAGCTATGTCTCTATTGGTCATTCCCAGAATTTTCAAATCTTGAATCTTTGGAGCTAAGGTTTCATAGATTTGCAAAGTCTGATGACAGGGGACTTTAAGCTGCATCTTAATTTGGGAAATGGTACGAATTGGTCCCTCCCTCGTCCGAAATTATAATCGAACCCTTTTCTTGGTAATAGGAGAAGGTTTTTTTTGTCTTTAGAGATGCTAAGGTTTGAACCATTGCGAGGACCACCTCGAAATGATTTGCTTTGCAAGACCTTATTGTTCATAAAACTTCCCATTCGCATCTAGAACCACAATTTAGAAGAGTTGTCTTTTTAAGACTTTTATTTAGTTTATTTAACTTGTTCTTTATAAGCTTGTTAAATGCGTTCTAAACTTAACGGAAAAACTCACTTGATCTCTCGTCTATGTTCTTTATGTCTAGAAAATCATAGCAGGATCACTAGTAAGGTTTTGTGCGAACTATACACTTTAGCGGGGTATTCATTCCTTATTCAAGCTATTCTAAGTCGTCTTGTTTCAGATGGATTTGCAGCCATTAAAAGAGTTTCGTATTTATCCAAAGAAATAAAGTTTTGCCTTCGATATCTTCTAAGTAAAGATTTTGCTCGAAGGAAGCGAGTATTTGCTCGAATTCAGATTCAGGTAGAGCGATAAGCGGTACCAGCGCGTTTTATTTCCAATAGGGTATTAAACAGATCTCGTCTCTTTTGTAAAGAAGACGTGTCCCAGCTCTCAGTTAATTCTTTTTCTAAAAAATCCAGTGCGGTCAGCTTGTCTTTTGTGTCGATTTCAGCTGCGTAGAGCTTGTTTTGCTGTTCTATGTATTGTTGTATGTTCGTTCTCTTTAGAAAAAAGTCTATGTCATTTTGCATGGTATCTGTCATGATAAGTCCCGAGCACGCTCGGATTTGATATTTGATTGCATCCACCTCTATTGATGCTTGCAGGTCTAGTATGTTTCCATCGGGATCTATTTTTGATGCGCTATCCAACCACTGCAGTTCAGATTCGTATAATACTTTAGAAATAGCACATGTGTTTTCTGCCGCTAGTTTTGCAGCTTTAACTTGATTGTCGTAGTACTCGCAAGCTTCATCAGAAAGTTCGATTTTTTGTTCTAACAGCTCTTTGATAATTTGTAAGCTCGTAGCTGTTGTAAATATCCATTGTAAACCCAAATCAATAACATGTTTTTGCAGAGAGTAAAAATTGCCTCTTTCTAGATCTTCGTTATTTGTTCCTAGAGCTTGATGAAAGATCTTTTCCTGTTGGTCCAGTTCTATTATGGCTTGCCTATAAAGAACTTCGTAATCAGGAAGCTCTGGGACTAGACTAGTTTTGCCTTCGAGATCTTCCAGGTAAAGATCTTCCTCCAAAGGAGCTGACATCTGTTCGAATTCAGATTCATGAAAAGAACGTACTGATGCTGATTCTTGAACTTGCCTATGTATAGGAGCGGTGGGCTCCACTATTTTTTGATGAGTTCTATCTTCGTTTTCCTGTAAACAAAGGCCTTCTGGAGATGTTTGTTTATTTAAAAAGATTTTTGTTGGTTGAGAGTTTTCTCTTTGTTTGGGTGTAGGCTTTATTTTGACTCGTTGCTCGATAATTTTCTGTTCGTCTCGATTTTTTAAATAGAAATCTCTTTCTATGACATTTTCAGGATTGCCTCTGCAGGTCAAAACGTTCATGCATGAGGCCATACGAGGTAAAATAGAATTTTTTTGCCGGGGTTCCGATCTAGTGCAGGAATGTCGAATATGTTGCGTTTCTAAAGTAATCATTTTTTTCGTTTTTTGGACGAACATTTTATAGAAATGTTGTTTTTAAATATATTCAATTTTGTTTTATGTGGGATTATTTTGGGTTTATTTTTCAAAAAAGTGACGAGGTCTGAATTGCGTAAGATGTGGAAAAGTTTCTTAATAGAAAAAACTATAAAATTGTAAGCCTATAGATTCATACTGCTGTAATAGTTTCGGGCTACTATTACAGCAGTAAAAGATCTGTCTACCAGCGATAGTCAATCCCGCCAACGATGTTAAATATATTGGAGTTATTCCAATACTCTCCAGAACCCTTAATGTATCCTTCAAGACAATTGGAGAAGAGGGTGGAGAGTGTTAAGGCATAGTCAAAGCTATTGGAGTTAAGTTTCGTCCATGCGATCGAAAATGGAGTGCCAAATTCTTCAAACTGCATCTTGTGTTTGTTGGTTAAAGAAGACCAATAATAGTCCCAGGCAAGATCAATACTTAGATTCGTTGAAGATCGAATGATTTTATGGGTAGTAAAATGGACTCCCAAACGGGTATTTGTGGAGATAAAATGAATATCTCGAATAAAAAAGATGTCTGTAAAAGCTTAAGCAATTTTTTATGGTTCATGTTCCCTATAAGCCGCTCTATTTTCGTTTCAAAGTATTAAAATTTTTTTACGTAAATCTTTTTTCTCTGGGGGGGATAGATTAGCATCCTGTACCTGACATGAGGACCGCTGGCACTAAATGATCAGTTTCCAGTGTATAGGTCTTATTGGGAACGATGTCGATCCAATTTGTGAGTAAATCTGGCTCTTCTGTATTTTTTGACCAGGCAAGTATTCTAAAATATTCAGCCTTATCGGGAATAGTTAAGGTGGTTTTTCCTGACTTGGAAATGTTTTGTATTGAGTTTGGGGTTAATGGCTCTCCATGAATCATTGCTTTATTATTTTCATCTACTTCTTTAGCGGAGTTTGCCCACTGAACGGCAATTTTAGATTTCAGGTTCGTGTCTGGATAGGAAGTTTGATTGTCCAACACAAAGCTTTCAGCAAATCCTGTTGTTGCTAGTAGTATTGAGAAAAAAAATAGGGAGATCTTTTTCATAGTCTTTTACCTTTTTTAAATTATTCAACAGTTATTCCTTCTTGGGGAGTGCAGGGGGCATCTGCATTTGCTTTAGGAGATTTTAAAGGGAACGTCCCTTCTTGACAAAGCGTGGACATTTTGCCTCTGTTTTTAAAGACATCTTTCGGAATGTGTACGGTTACGTTTTTAATCACATTCACAGCTTCTGCGATTTCAAAATCCCCGACCATACTTAAAAGCTGATAGCTTTCTTCTGCAGAGAGCCCTTGTGTTTTCACTAAAAAATCAATCGCATTTCTAGATGCAAGCTTCATCGCTTCAAAAAGATCTACATTTAAGCCTACAATCATCCAATGTGTAGCATTTTCAATGATGGGCCAAGTAAACGCATTCCCGCCTTTCCTTTTCGTTGAGTCAAAAACCCCCTCCGCTTTAAGATCTTTTCTTACGATAATTTGTAGGGTAATCGCTTCATAAGAAGTTTCTAGGGCAGTTATATCAATTTCTCCGTTGCTTTGCATTGCATGAGAATCTCCCGTCCAGACAAGTGCTCCTTTTTGGAATACGGGCACGAAAAGAATGGATCCCACTTGCAGTTCGGGCTGATCTAAATTCCCTCCAAAAGGTCCCGGAGGAACAGAATTAAATTCTCCAGTTACAGGTTGCGCTGCTTTCGTCTGAATATTGACAGGCCATTTTTCTGGCCAATCTAGAGGTGGGGCAACAGCTAATACTCCTGGAAAGGGCTTTAGTTGCAAACAAACCCCTTTTGCAAATTCAGTCGTATTGTTTTTTTTATCATATTTGAAATACTTGATCTTCGGCTTGGTAAATTCCGATAAAATTCCTTGTGTAGGGCTCAAGAAATTATATCCAAAGTCATTGAGTTTGATATCGAGAATTCGAATTTCTAACACATCTCCAGGTTCTGCGCCCTCGACATAAATAGGTCCAGTCAAAGAGTGCATGCCGCGTCTTTTTTGAATGTCATGAGCTACATAAAATTTTGCTACATCTGCAGGTGTTGTTTTATTGAAGACCATTTCATGAAGACAGCTATTCCATGTTTCCATAGAGACCGTGTCTCCTGAGCGAATTTTTACTGCAGGGGGTTTGTCTAGAGTAAAAAGTCCTAAGGTGACAGTTTCAGATGTAGCCGGAACTTTATATGTTTCCCCTAGGAGAGAAGAGGCTTGTAATATGGCGACGATCAATGAGAAAATTTGTGTTTTTTTCAGCATTTTAGATCCTTTTTAAATGAAAACTTACATGTAATATTTGTAGGAAAGAAATGCAAGAGAATAAATGAGCATCAGAACAATGCTGTTAACCTGCCTGTAATGGCGCATACATTAGATTTTGTAGGATGCGCTCCTGGATTGGGAATATAGCTTAGTACGGGTTGGAAGTAGATAGACTTGTACACTTGCGCTTGGTAATAGCCTTGGAACATCAACTCGGAATATCTGGAAAAAATATAAGGGTTAAGACGCGACCAAGAAGCACCGATACCAAAAGAGTCGTTGGGGCGTTTGTTGATAAGTGCAAATGCGGTAAGCCCCATTCCTCCAAAAAGATTCATAGGAAGAGTAACAGAGTTATTCCATCCAAATTGTAAAAAACCCGAAATGTTTCCTTTGTTTGCTCCAACAGATTCTTTTATCCAAAGAGCTCTTGAAGCAAAAGAATAGATCCCTCCAGTTCCGTCTTCTTTTTGTGTGCCGGATTTTAAAAGTCCACTTTGATACCATCCGCCAATAGCGGCAACTCCAGGCTTATCTGTAGTCCATCCATATCCCGCTTCTGCGATAGAAAAATAGTATCCATTAAAATGTGGCCCAGTGAGTCCTGTTTGCACTCCTCTTGCTACGTTCCCATCATAAACTCCCAGGTTGACATAAGCCTGTTTAATAGGGGCAATGGTCGTTACAATTCCATATACAGAGTTGTAATATCCTCCGATGGCTCCTAATAAAGTGGTATTAACAAAGATCGGTGTATAGATCAGGCCGCTGACTGATGGAATAGAAACTGCCGGGTTTTCTGTAGGTACAGGTTTGGACACATTGTTAAAGTGGTAGGTTGGGACTGTTTTTCCAATACGAAAGCTTAGCTTGTTATCCAGAAATTCTTGACGTATCCATAATTGGTATAGTTCAGATCGATTGAGGGGAGGCGCTCCTGGCAAACTATTATAACCTTGAACTACACCTGCATCGGCATTTGTGGGCTGCCCATTAAATTGAAGAAATTCAGCGCCAAAAAAAGCTTTTTTCCATCCAACAGCTTTTTGTAAGTCTATAGATAAGTCCAAGATAAATAAACTGTTTCCTGTCCATTGTCTATTGTGGTGAGCTCCAGCGCTTCCATTTAAAAGAGCGTTATAATCACCCATCCATAAGCCCCCAAGTCTTACACCTGAACGTTCGGGGATTTGCAGTAAGTTGCCAAGCTCTCCTGTACCTAATCGAATGTCGACAGCTCCGGGGTTTCCGCTAATACCATAGCTTGATTCGTCTGCTTGTATGAGGCTTGTCATCATAAACAGAGAAAATACAACGTATGAAAAACGAGCTTGTGCCATAGAATAGTTATTTTGTTAAAGCAGTAGGATGTTTCATGAAAAGGCTATGTAGAAAAAAAATCAAGAAATTTATCTAATATGATGTGAAGAATTTAATCTTGAAAATATAATCGTAATATAATAATCAGAAGTTACAGTTGAAATGAGAGATGCTTTTGAGATCTCATGTAAAAGTTTTAAGTTTAGCGATTGTTTCCTTCTTGTGCATAGGGGGACTTGTTTTATTTTTTGTAATCAATACGAGATCTATTCCTTCTGAAGATCCTTTGCAAAAGCTTTTAGCGGGAAATACCCGTTTTATGAAGGGAAAATCGATCCATCCCAACCAAACGGTTCAAAAGCGAAAAGAGCTCGTCTCAGAGCAAAAACCGTTTGCTATCATCATTAGCTGCTCTGATTCAAGAGTTCCTTCAGAGATTATTTTTGATCAAGGTCTTGGCAATATTTTTTCCATTCGTGTAGCTGGCAATATTGTTGATTCGGTAGAGCTAGATAGCGTTGAATTTGCTGTAGATGAGCTGAAAGTTCCTTTAATTTTAGTCTTAGGACATCAAAATTGTGGTGCAGTTACTGCGGTATTGGAAGGAACTCATGCAGTAGATGACTTAAAAGATGTCGAGCCTTATCTATTGCCGGCCTTAAAGGAGTCTAAAAAACTTCCGGGAGATCCCTTGGAAAATGCAATCAAGACCAATGTTTGGTTTGTCATTAAAAGCTTAGAAAATAAACCACTTCTTTCTAAGCTTATTGCGAAAAAAAAACTCCAGATTCTGGGTGGGTATTATGAGCTTGAGACAGGACATGTGCAAATTTTAAATAAAAAAAATCCTTGAGTTTGCTGTAGCTACTTGCAGGCAATACAGAAAGCAATCTTTCTTTAAGTTTGTTATATGATGCTTCTATGACGAGCAACAATTTTCTTATCGAGCCTATCTCAACGATTGGATAGGCACTTCTTATTATCCGTCAAGCATTGCAATGCGAACTGTTAGTGGACAAAAAGCATTAGATGTAAGCGATATGGCAATTGAGATATCAGATGTAGTAACAGAGCGAAGTTGTCGACATGGATGCCGATAGGACCTTTTTTGGTGAAGAGATTTTAAAAGAATGGACTTCTAGACTTTTTATCGAAAAAAGATAATTATTTAGATCATTATTTTGAGGATGTTATAATGGAAATTTCGATAAATGACGCATTGGAAAGTGGTTTTTTTTCTTCAGAAGATGGGGAGAATTTTCGGAATTATGACCCCGCATCAATTGATGCCGTGATAACAGAAATAATCACACCTATTCTTGGAAAGATTAAGGAAATTCCTGTAAGTAGTCTTCCAGGAAAAACGAAACATGCTCAGTCTATAAAAAAATATGCAAAGGACTTAGATAAAGCTTCTAGGATAGATCATACGGAAGTTGCAAATCGAGCATTAGATACTAGAGGAATTATCGGAGAAGATGGAGCTGATGCAATTGAATTAAGAAGGAAAAAAACCGAATGGCACGCTTGTAAAGATATCTCGGAGCGGTTAGGTAAGCGCTTAGCTGCAATAATAAAAGATAACAGAGAATTGGGTGACGTCTTTATCTTTCAGGTTGAAAGAGAAAGTCCGGCCTATCCTTTGGTTATACATTTATTGAAATCTATAAAAAAAGATCTAGGATAGATTTTCATTTCGTTTAGAAATAAATAAGCTCAAGACTATAGCAAACAAGCTAATTCCCAAAAGAAACCAAAACACATCTTGATAGCCTGTTAAGAAAGCTTTTTGCAGCCAGGGAATAATGGGAGAATCTTTTCCTAGAGAATGCTCGACAAAAATAGGATTCGTTACTAGCGATTCTATTTGCTCTGAAGAAAATTGACTTAAGGCTGCATCTATTTGTTTCATCTTAGGCTCTAGTAGTCTTTCTTGCGTTGAGCGAAACACGACACCAGCTATTGCAAGAAAAGTTACCCCTCCCACTTCCTGTAAAGTGGTAAACATTCCTGAAGCAGTTCCTGCGATATGGTGAGGAATGGAAGCTAGCGCACAAGAAATAGAGGGACCCCAAATCAAAACCCAACCGAGCCCTATCCCAAAGCAACACAAGATTAGCAGTCCAAAAGAGCTGTTAGGAATGAAAATGGATTGTAAAAGGGATGCTACTGCTAATAAAAAAAATCCGGTAGTCAAAAGAGCTTTAGCTCCCCATTTAGAGTACAGCTTGCTGACGTATGTTGATAAACATGCAACAGGTGCTGTTATTACAAGCAGTATGAGTCCAACTTTCATAGGACTATAGTTCATCATGTTTTGTAAATAGAGAGGAACTAGAAAAAATACAACCCAAATAAAGCCAATCATGCAGGCATTGGGAATAGCAGAAAAAAGAAAAGATCTTTGAGCAAAAAGATCTGGGCGGAACAAAGGGACTTTGGATTTTTTTTCAAATAGGATAAAAGCTCCAAGAGAAACAGCGCTAAGTGTAAATAATCCTATGATAGGATAAGAACACCATCTCCATGTGGGCCCTTGCATAATCCCCAAAATTAAAGAGCCTATAATTAGTGCAAGTAATCCTATCCCCATCCAATCGCAATGAAGTTTGTGATGCTCTTTTTCTTTTTTTACAAAGAAAAACACCATGACAATAGCTATCAAAAAAAATGGTATATTGATCCAATAAATCCAACGCCATCCACAAAAATTCAAAATGAATCCCCCAACAAGAGGTCCGCTCGCAAGGGAAAGTGAAGCAAAAATGGACCATAGTCCAACGGCTTTTTCTTTTTGAGATTCTGGAAATTGATGTACTAGAAGCGCTTGGGAAAGAGGTAAAATAGAAGAACCCGCTAAACCGAACAATCCCATGCAAGCGATTAAAAGGCCTACATGAGTTGCAAGTCCTGCCAAGATGGAAGCGATAAGTCCAGTAATAAGACCGTATAGAAATAAGCGTTTTCTTCCGTAGGCATCACCTAATTTCCCCATGGTTAAAAGGGGAACACAAAGAAAAATTCCAAAGCAGTTCATCATCCATTGTAATTGTAATACATTGGCTGAAAGATCTTTTTGGATAGATGCTAAAGCAGTATTTACAATAGACCATATCATTCCCAGGATCATCAATCCTAAACCAATTCCTATAACAGATAATGTTTGTTTTGAAATTGTTTTTGATGTACTCATTTTAACCAATATATTTAACAGTTTAAGATTTTTCGCTTGTTTTTTTTAAAGTGTCTGGATGTTTTTTTTACGTCAAGGCACTAAATCTTAAATAATCGTGTTTTGGAAAATATGGTTAGGGGAAGTTTGGGAAATAGTCTTTCTAAACCCAGAGCTGAATGGTAAGCTGAAGGATGGGTGAGCAACCAATGTAATACATGTCCATAGGCGAAGGTTTTTTTATACCTACTATGCCATGCTTTTTGAAATCCTTCGCGATCACCTTTTACTGCATACTCTGCAGCCATATATCCTGATGTAAGGGCAATAGAAAGTCCAAGACCTGAAGCGGGAGGTATGGTCCCTGCAGCGTCTCCTACAAAATAGGTGTTTGCTTGTGAGGGAGTTTTCTTGATCCCAAAAGCAGGGATTTTACACGTCATCCATTCATCGTAGGCAAACTCTCCCTTTTGCAATTTGCTTTGCAAATGGGGAACTGCTTTAAAAAGCATTTCTTTATCATAGTGTTTGGGCATTAGGCATGTAAAATTGCTGAGGCCATCTCCCGAAGGGGAAAGGCCGGCATATCCTCCGGGAAAAGGATACATTTCCAGACCCTGTATATCTAAACCTCGGAAATATCCTTTCAATCCTGCATACAGGGGTGATGATACCCTTCCAAAAAATCGCCCTGAGCTCACAATAAGATCGGTGTAAGGAAGCATTGTTTCGTTGTCTAAAAGGACGTGATTTTTTTTTATGTCTTTGACTTTTGTTTTTGTAAGAATGATTGCGCCATTTTTCTCTGCTCTTTGCACCAGTTTGTGATCGAAGGTAAATCGAGATTGACTTCGTGCAGAATTGGGCAGGGGAAAAGACAGTGTTCTATGACTTGTTACTAAAGAAATGTGAGGGATTTTTTGAGTCGGCTCAATGTCCCAAGCTGATAAAATCGGCAAACATTCCGGAGAAAAAAACTCTCCGCAGATTTTGTGAGAAGGATAAGTTCCAGCTTCGATCAAAGTAGCCGAGATGCCAAGATCTGCTAGCCGATTCAAAGCGCTTAATCCGGCAACGCCCCCTCCGACGATCACAACTTTTTTCATTCTGGATCCAGGGTCAAGATCCAACGAAATGGCCAATGCCACGAAAGATTACCAGGAATTTGAAGCTCTTGTAGATATAGGTTCCAATCTTTGCGTTTAAAGGCTCTTTTAACGGATAAGCATCCATCGCTCGTGATCAGGCGATTTTTAAATAAGATGGGCGCAATGAGAAAAAAACTTAACCAGGCAATGGGGTGTCTGTGTAGATCGTTCAAAATGACTTTTCGTTTAGCAACTCTTAGGCATTCTTTGAGAAATGGGATCAAATCTTCATCCGTTAAGTGATGGCAAACTAAAGTGGAAATCACTACATCATAGCTTTTGCTGGGTATTTCTTTTACATTGCAGAGTTTAAAATTTACATTCGAGGAGGTGTTATGTTCTATCGCATATTGGGCCGCATCATTAGAAATTTCAATCCCTGTAATGGAAGATTGCTTATACAGCATTCCTAGTGTTTTGGTGAACCCACCACCACCACAACCTACATCTAAAATAGAGTCAGGGCAAAAAGATAGCTTTTGCATCGCTTGAAGAGTGGCTTTATCTCCTCCTAAGTGTTTTCCAACCTTGTCCAATTGCTCTAAACAGTGCAGATACTCTTGCGATGTGTAATGCTTAGGTCCTAAGTCTATTAACTCGAGATCGCCGGATCTTTTAGTGAGAAGCATCTTTCGACCTCAAAAGTACTCCTTCTATGGAAAGCCCTGGGCCAAGTCCAATGCCTAAGGTCCATTTTTTCTGCATTGTTAAAGAATGTTGCAACACAAATAAAAAAGTAGCGCTGGACATGTTCCCATAATTTTTTAAGACTTCCCAAGAGCAAACTGATTGAGAGGGGAGGAGATTACATGCTTTTTCAATAGCTTTAATAATAGACTTGCCCCCTGGGTGAATCGCCCAAAGGCATTCTTCTAAGCTACAGTTGTTTTGAACTAAGCTCTGAGTAAATGTGGCAATATGGTTTTTTACAAAGACGGGAACTTTCGATGATAACTTCATAAAATACCCGTTATTTCCAACATCCCACGTCATTTCTTGATCAGAATTAGGTATGATGTTTGAAGATCTCTCTATGATCTGCCAGAGGTAGTTTTCAGAGGGCTCTCCTCCTATGATGCAGGCAGCAGCGCCGTCTGCAAAAAGAGCATTTGCTAAAAAGCTATTAGAAGAAAGATCCATTTGTCCATTTAAAGAGCAGAGCTCTGTACAGACGAGGAGGATGCGGTTTTTAGGGTTTTCTTTGGCTAAGGCTTTTGCTACAGAAATTCCGTTGAATGCGGCAAAGCATCCCATGAAATTAATGCCTATGCGACCCACTGTCGGTCTGAGTTCTAGTTGTTTGATCAGGTGGTATTCAATTCCTGGTGCCATCATGCCCGTACAAGAAATAGATATGACATGGGTGATTTCGTTAAGATTTCCTCCCCAAGAATTTAGAGCTTTTTGAGCAACCTTTACAGCAAGCTTGGGAGCTTCCTCCTTGTAGATTTCATTGCGTTGTTTAGACGTAGGATTTTTATATAAGGTATCAAAATTCTGGATCACAGAATGCCTCGTATCAATCTCTGAATTGCTATATAAGGTGTTTAGAGATTCTGCTTGTTCAGAGGATAATCCAAGTCCTTTTATCATGCTTTCTGCTATCGCTTTTTGTTCAAAGCGATAGTCGGGACAGTGGGTTGCAATAGAAAGAATATAAGCCATATTGGCCAGCCTTATGAGTTGTAAAGAAAGAATATCTGAGGTTTTTGTTTAAAGCTACGAAAAGCCTATAGGGGTTTTTCCTTCTCGTTGTTTTTTTTCCTATAGGTTATCTTTAGGCGAAATTGAAAATTTAACGGAGAATCCAAGTATGGAATTGATGGGACATAGAAGCATTGGGTCGGGAAAAGAGAAAGTTTTACTCTTGCATAATTGGTTTTATGATTCTAGCAGTTACGATCCCTTATTGCCTTATTTAGATACAGAAGTATTTACTTATGTACTGATGGATTTACGAGGTTACGGACGTTCTAAAGAGCTGTTAGGGGTATATTCCGTAGAGGAAGCTTGCCAAGATGCTATTGCTCTAGCCAATTCCTTGTCTTGGGATCAATTTCATGTCGTAGGACACTCCATGTCTGGGATGATTGTGCAAAAAATAGCTGTAGATCACTCTTCTCGCATTAAAAGTGTTATTGCAATTACTCCGGTTCCTGCTTGTGGAGCTCCAAGTCCTAAAGAATTAATGAGCTTTTTAGAAGAATCTGCGAAAAATAGCGATGAAAATGCCATTGAGTGTGTTCATTTGCTCACAGGTAGACGATTGTCTTCTTTTGTTGTGAAAAATATGGTAAAGAGCTGGCGTAGTTGTTCAACTAGTCAAGCTCGCATAGGATATTTGCACATGTTTTCTAATACAGATTTCTCCAGTTCGGCGAATGGATTGCAAACTCCGATGTTAGTTATCTATGGGGAGTATGATATAGAAGGTGCTCAAGCTGAAACTTCCATTCGAAATACTTTTTTTAAATGGTATCCCAATGTCCAGATGGAATGTTGCAAAGGTTCTGGACATTTTCCAACGCAAGAAACGCCTATGTATTTAGCTAGCAGTATTGAAAAATTTATTTTAGATCATGGAGGTGTAGCTAAATTGGATAGTATTTCCTGAATTGCTTCAACTATGATTGAGGGCTGTTCTAGCGGAATATGATGACCAATATTCTCAGCAAGAAGTTGTTTGCTGTTTTTAGATCTAGAGACTAAGTCTTTTTGAAATGCTTCCCAGGTATTCATGAACAGGGCGCATTGTTTTTTAGAAAGTCCTGTTTCTTTAGGGGTCATTTTTTTACCAGCGGTAATGACTGTTAAAGGCATATCTTTAAGATCGATTTTGGCTTCTTTAATTTGCTTAGCACTAATGTCGAAGAGAGACTTTTCTTGGATCATCGTTTTAATGGATTGATCTGTATATAGAGTCGCAATCCACATCTCTTGGATCTGTTTAGGGAGCTTGTTTAGTACTTTATGGTGCGATATGTGAGCTGATAGGCGAAGCAGTCCAATATGCGATAAGAAGTTTGTTGTTATAGGGTGAAGTTTTGGGAGAAACGTTATCTTTTTTAGTAGATCTTCGTGAGCAGAATCTACTAATACCAGAGCTGCCACTTCTTCTGGGTACATATGTGCGTATAAAAGCATATGTAATCCCCCTAAAGAATGCCCTACTAAAATATAAGGTCCTGGTATTTGAGCGTTTTTCAAGAGGGTTCGTAGTTCTTCGACAATGTTTTGACAGGTTCTTTCTAAGGGGCTATTTTGGCTCCATGTGTAGCCTGCTCTATCGTAGCTGCAAGTTCTGTTGGATTTTGCAATTTCTGGCTGAACTAGAGACCATACGAGAGAATTATTTCCTAGGCCTGAATCAAAGACAACGGTGGGCCCGAGAACTCCTGTGCAATGAAGATTGAGGCTGTATCCACCTATATTCACCATTTTTCCTACGGGAGGATATTTTTTTTCGTTAACTTTTGTACTAATATACTGGTAAAGCATTCCTGCGGTTATCAAAATTGCAGCTAGGCCTAAAAGTCCCATCCCCACTTTTTTAGATATTCGGGCTAAGTTTTTTTTACTCATATATTCTTGCCAGAAAAGAGATCCTTTAAGTTTTTAAATTTGGAATTTCACGGATGATAAATTCATCAAATAAAGGAACGGTAAAAGCTATATCTCCATAGGCAGGGCTGTAGATCATCCCTTTTTTGATCAGACTAGATCTGATGGGGCTGAGAGTGTTGGGTTTGATGTTTAATGCCGTTGCGATATCTGCCGTGCGTTTAGAGTTGGATCCGGGTTCAGCTATAGCTCTCAGAAAGTTTTTTTCAGTAGGTGTAAGTCGATCAAAACGCACTCGGAAAAAGTTTTGATCAAGACTTGTGATGACAGTTGATGTAGTGTCTTGAACAACTTTCATGGTAATGAGGCTTTCTTTAGATTTATTCCAAGAGTGATAGGCCCATTCTTGAAGAAAATAGGGATATCCTTGGGTTAATCGATATATTTCTTCTAAAGCTTCGGGTTCAAAAGTAACTCCCGCAGCTTTAGCTGGATCTTCTAAAGCTCGGTTTGCATCTATTTTTGATAAAGCTCCAATGTTGGGAAAGCTGAAAAGTCGTTCGGCGTATGTTTTCGAGTCTCCTGCTAATCCGGGTAGTGTCGGTAGGCCCGCTCCAATAAGCACTAAAGGTAGTTGAAGCTGTTGCACTTTGTGCATAGCCATGATTAGTGAGCCTAATTCTTTTTGATTAAAATACTGAATTTCATCGATCAAAATAGCTACTGCAGTCTTAAGGTCTTCTGCAGCCTCTCCGATCGCGATAAAAAGATTGGGCAAATCTACTTCTAGATCACCGCTATCAGCAGTTCCTTTTTCAGCTTCTATGTCATCTTCAACAAGGAAATCGCTAGCTCTTAGTCTGACTGCTCCAATAAAGCTATGCAATAAAGCCAAGCTTCGCTTGACTTTGTCGCTAGCTCCAGATGTTCGGTCTAAGTCAAAAAGAAGGCCTCTTAAATGAGGGATAATTAAACGGGCTAGCTCTTTATTTTCATGAGCTTCAATAAAAATTGTTTGGTATCCACAGGTTTTAGCTAAACGTTCGATTTCGTTTAGTAATACCGTTTTACCAACGCCTCTTAGGCCTGTAAGAAGTATGCTTTTTTCGGCGCGTTTTTGTTTTATTCTGCCAAAGAGAACTCTCGCTTCTTCGAGAGTTGGATCTCGACCTACAAGTTCTGGAGGAGGGGATCCGGCTCCTGGAGAAAAGGGGTTTTTAATAGGATCCATAGCGCCTGCTTTATAAAAAGTTGTTTCTACTTATTTATAGCAAACGCTGGGTATGAATAGCTATAACCAACTCAAGTATATTCGAGAATGATTAAGAAAAGTTGTTTTCTTCTTTTTTTGTGCCTCACAATTCCTTCAATCCTGCCTTGTGAAATCCCTTTTTAAAAACTAAATTATTGATTAATACAATCATAAACAATTATGGTGTAGGGGGCCTGTGTCGTCATGAGGATTGTAGGTCTTGGCGTTGGGGTGTGTTTTTTTAACCAGGAAAATTATCATGAGAAACAAAATGTTTCTGTTGGGGTTCACTCTTTTGGCGTTGAATGTTTGTGCTGATGACGGTGGGGGGGGTCTTTTCAGGATTGCGGTGGGGAGAGTCGTCGAAGGGGCCTCGAGGGGAGATGGGGCCTCAGGGACCTCAGGGCGCTCAGGGGCCGCAGGGAGCTCCTGGAGCTCCGGGTAAGATTGGAGCTCAAGGTTCTCGAGGGGATGTGGGGCCGCAGGGGCCTCAAGGTAAGACTGGAGCTCAGGGGGGTTCTGGTCTTCGGGGTTTGGCTGGGCCTCAGGGGATTCAGGGTAAGACTGGACTTCAAGGGGTGACTGGGGGTGCTGTTGTTAGTTTGTATAGCGCGCTTAATCAGGTGCTTTTACTTGGGGAATCTGTGTTTTTTGAGGGGACGAGTTCTATATCTTCCCTTGTTTACGATATTAGTTTGGCGGGAGCTTCTGGGCAGATCTCTTTTTTGAAGAGTGGTGTCTATAATGTTTCTTGGGGTGTTGAGGGGCGTTTGAATCCTTCGTTTCCACATCCGACGCCTGCTTGGGGTCTTTCTTTGTGCTTAGATGGGGTTCCGGTTCCGGGGTCTTGTTTTCCGGGTTTTACGCTGCCTTCAAGTGGTCAGGCGAGTTTTGCTGGTGGGCGTCTTGCTTTGACTGTTGTGAAGGGGCAGGTGCTTACTTTGCGAAGTGTTTCGAGTTTGCCAATTTCTTTGGTGTCTATGGTTTTGGCATCGTCTGTTTCAACGGTTTCGGCGTCGATCATTATTGAGTCGGAATAATTTGAGGGGTCGAGCTGATCTGCTCGGCCTTTTTTTATTTATAAAATTCTGCTCTTGGTTGTCTTGGTGTGAGTCTTGTTTGATGTGTGAGGTGTTTGTGTTTTTTGTGATTTTTCATAGAGGGAAAGTGTGATTTTTTCATTTTTTAAAAACTTTCTATTACATAATACTATCATTAAGCGTGAGCATTGGGCGAGTTTGTAATGAACGGTTCTTTACAGGCTTTTGACGGTGTAACCGAAAGTACTTTTAAAACAGGAAATTATCATGAGAAAGAAATTGTCTCTAGTAGCTGTGTTGGGCATGACGCTTTTTTCGTTGAATGTTTACGGACAATCAAGTAGCTGCTGCTGCACAGACTGTATTTGTCCTCCGGGGCCTCAAGGAGCTGTAGGTCCTCAGGGGAATACAGGGATTCAAGGGAATGCAGGGATTCAGGGGGTAGCGGGGCTTTCAGGTTTGATAGGGCCTCAAGGAGCTACCGGACCTCAAGGGGTTGCAGGGCCTCAAGGACCTTGTTGTAATAACGTTGTAGCCAATTCTATGGCTAACGTATATAGTTTGCTCGATCAAACTATGCCTTCTGGCGCTTCCGTGCTTTTTCAAAATACAAATGCGATTGTTTCGGCAGATTATGATACTAGTTTGATGAATGTTACAGGTGCAATTACCTTTCTGAAGTCTGCTATCTATTCTATTGGATTTACTGTGGAAGGACAGTTAACTCCTCCGTTTCCAGCGCCTACGCCGGCGTGGTCTTTTTCTTTGTATCTAGATGGAGTGCCGGTGTCTGGAGCTTGTTTCTCTTCGTTCACTCTCTTCCCTGATGAGTTGACTACAACTGCTGCAGGAACCGTTGTTGTTCCGGTAAATGCAGGTCAGGTGCTTACTTTGCGAAGTACGTCCACTTTGCCTGTTAGCATTCTATCGAATGTTCCTGGATCTATTATTCCAGTGACTTCAGCATCTTTAGTTATCGAACAACAATAGGTGACTTATAATCTCAAGCTGGATCGGAAGGGTCCGAGTCGGCTTGAGATTATAGTCGATTAAATTAGGAAATTATTATGAGAAAAAAAATATCTTTATTAGCAGGTTTAGGTGTGATGCTCTTTGCTCTCAATGCTTATGCTGCTAATGGTTGTTGTTGTACGGATTGTATTTGTCCTTCTGCTCCGCAAGGTGCGGTAGGTTCTCAAGGCCCGACAGGTCTTCAGGGTGCGACGGGGGTTCAAGGTGCTGCAGGAGTTCAAGGTTCTGTAGGTCCTCAGGGAGCGATAGGTCTTCAAGGGCCTGTAGGGCCTCAAGGTCCTTGCTGTGATAGGCCAGTTGTGGCGCGGTCGATTGCGAATGTGTACTCTGCGCTTGATAAGTCGATCTTGCCAGGTGGCGTGGTAACTTTTGAACAAATCAATGCAATTGTAGCAGCGGACTATGATACGAGTTTGATGGCCACTACGGGTCAAATTACGTTTTTGAAATCTGCGATCTATTCTATTGCTTGGAATGTGGAAGGTCAGCTAACTCCTCCTTTCCCATCTCCAGTGCCAGTCTGGGCTCTTTCTCTTTATTTAGACGGAGTTCCAGTTCCTGGGTCTTGTTTTTCTGCGTTTACTCTTTTTCCGGAAGAGTTAACGAAATCTCCAGCAGGAGCCGTTATTATTGCTGTAAATGCAGGTCAGGTACTCACGTTACGAAGTACGTCAACCCTGCCTATCAGCATTCTTGCTAGCACTCCGGGGTCTCTCGTTCCGGATACTTCAGCAAGTATCGTCATCGAACAGCAATAGATTCTGTTTTCAATCTCAAATCGGAGCGGGTAGCCGCTCCGATTTCGAGTCCTTTAGTTTCTTCTTCGCTGTCTAAGGCTTTCAAAATTAAAAAAACAAGCCCACAGCAGCTTCTCAGCGTACAATGTCAATGGTGTTTTGGAAAAATATATATTTTTTTTTCGGAATTTTGCTATCTTACTTTTAAAAAGATGCGTGTGGGCATTAGTGAATGTGTGAAGCATTCTCAGGTTTCTGCATTTTATTTTTTTTTGTGTAATTACGAGTTTGTTAATTTAAATTTTGTTGTTTTTATTTAAGTCAATTTTGTGATAATAGTAATGTTTTTTCGTTGATGGTTTGGTTAAATTATTTGCGAATGCTTTTTTAAATTTTAAGTTAGAGATGGGTTTAATTGATTATTAGGGTATGCCAATGAAACATCGCCTTAAAGTGTGGGGGGAATTCGCCTGTTTTACTCGTCCTGAAGTGAAAGCAGAACGTGTTTCCTATGATGTGATCACGCCTTCTGCTGCAAGGGGAGTTTTCGAGGCGATTTTATGGAATCCTCAAATTCAATGGAATGTTGAATTGATTCAGGTTTTGAACCCTATTAAATGGATCTATCTGCGAAGAAACGAGATAGCCTCTAAAGCGGTTGACTATAAGGAAATATATATCGAGGAAGAAAGAGTTCAAAGGTCTTCTCTTTTTCTTAAAGATACAGCCTATATCATACAAGCTAGTTTGAAAACCTACTCTAACGATCCAAAATTAGAGAGAAAATTTAATACGATTTTTAAAAGAAGAGCCTCTAAAGGGCAGTGTTTTACCCAGCCTTATCTCGGATGTCGTGAATGTTCTTCTTATTTTCAACTTTTAGGACCAGAAGAACAGCTTCAGCCGATTTCTGATACTCGAGATTTAGGTTGGATGTTATACGATATGGAGTATTCTCAAGAGGAGATTTCTCCTCGTTTTTTTCCAGCGGTTATGAAAAATGGAGAGATTGTAGTTCCTTTTAAAAGCAGTTCGGAGATTAGAGGATGATTTTACAGCAACTTATTCAATACTACCAGGAGAATACAGATTCATTGCCTGCTTTTGGCTGTGAATACAAGGAAATTTCTTTTGTGGTTTTGTTAAGTGTAGAAGGGGATTTTTTAGATATCCAAGACACGAGAACCTTAACAGGTGAGGGCGGAAAAATGCTCGTTCCTCAATCTGTGAAACGCTCAGGAACTGGAGCTTATCCAAATTGCCTTTGGGACAATCTGAAATATGTGTTTGGTATAGGAAGTTATAAAAATGCAAAGCAGCAAGAGTCTCTTCAAGAGAAAAGAATTTCCTTCTTAAACAATGTAAAAAGACTTTCTCAGACCTTAAGCGAGAATAAGGAAGTACAAGCTGTCGTTCGCTTTTTGGAAAGTGATTTTCTAAAAAAATTAGAAAAACATCCTCTTTGGAAAGAAATTATCAAGCTTAATGTATATCTTTCTTTTTCTGTCGAAAATACTCATCGCCTTGTATGCCAAGAAGATTCTGTAATGCAGGCGATTTCCTCATTTTCTAAAAGTCAATCAGAAGAAGAATCGTCCTTTTGTCTTTTAACAGGAAACGTGGATCCTGTAGCTCGTTTGCATCCAATCATCCAAGGAGTCTATGGGGCTCAAGGATCTGGAGCAAGCCTGATCAGTTATAATCTAGATTCCGTGGAATCTTTTGGCAAGCAGCAAGGGTACAATGCTCCTATTAGTGAATCGGCGGCTTTTGCTTATTCAACAGCTCTTAATCATTTATTAGAATCTTCTCAAAAAGTAGCATTTAATCAATCTATGACCATTGTTTTTTGGTCTCAGAAAAAAAGCTGTTTTGAGGATGTTTTTTCTGACTTTTTGAAACTCTCTTCCAAGGAATCTCTAACATCTGTTTTATCAAGTTTTGCAGAATCTGAAGAAGACTCTTTGCCTTTTTATGTACACGCACTTTCTCCGAATGGAGCGAGGCTTTCTTTGCGCTTTTCTTGGACAGGATCGATTGGAGAGCTGAAAAAACGGATTAAAAAGCATTTTGAAGATTTAGAAGTTGTGAACTTTGCAAAAGATCAGAAATTATATTCTATCTACTCACTGCTACATGCTTTTTCCCCATGCCATGACGTGAAATATATTCAACCGAACCTTGCGGGAGAGTTTTTGTTTAGTGTGTTAAATGATCATGCCTATCCGCAAAATCTTCTTGCAACTCTTATAGGCAGTCTTTCTGATGAAGAGGGTGTTTCTCATAAGAGAGTGTCTCTTCTAAAATCTTGCATGAATCGCTCTTCGGGAACAGTAAAACTACACTCTTCCTTAGATCTTTTGAATCAAAATATGGGGTACTTATTAGGGCGCCTTTTTGCTATATTCGAAGCAGCGAATAAAATGTCCAAGAAAAAGAAAGAAGGCCCTACGACTTATAGCTTTTACAAAATAGCATCTATTGTCCCTAAAAGGATTTTTCCTCATCTTTTAAACCGCTATGCGATTCATATGCACTCTTTGCCTGAAAAGCGTGTTGAATATTTTCAAAAGATAAGAGATTTAGTAGTGGAATCTTTAGTAGTATTCCCATCTAATCTTTCTTTAAAGGATCAGGGGCAATTCGCTGTTGGATACTATCACCAAAAGCAAAAAATATTTTTAGAAATTAAAAAAGACGAATAAATTATGCCATTTAATCACAGATACGACTTTGTATACCTATTTGATGTAAAGGATGGAAATCCTAACGGGGATCCGGATGCGGGTAATTCTCCTAGGATTGACTTTGAAACATGCCAAGGTCTGGTTACAGATGTTTGTTTGAAGCGAAAAATACGTAATTATATGCTTTGCCTGAAAAATGATCAGTCTCCTTTTCGAATATACATTAAGGAAAAATCTGTACTTGAGATGCAAAATGAACTTGCTTTTCAAAGTCTTGGGTACGATTTAAAAAGTGACCAAGGAAAAAGAAAAGGAAGCGAAAAAACTTTAGAAGCAAGAGCTTGGATGTGTGAAAATTTTTATGACATTCGCACTTTTGGCGCTGTTATGGGAAATAAAGAAGCTAATTGTGGACAGGTAAGAGGACCTGTACAATTAACTTTTGCTCGCAGTATAGATCCGATTATTAGCTTAGAGCACACCATAACTCGGGTCGCAGTTTCTACAAAAAGAGAAGCAGAACAGCAAGAAAATGAGAATAAAACTATGGGACGGAAATACACAGTCCCCTATGGTCTTTATAGAGCACATGGTTTTATTTCCGCAAACCTTGCCAATCAGACGGGCTTTTCTTCCAAGGATTTAGAACTTTTATGGGAAGCCTTAAAAAATATGTTTGATCAGGATCATTCTGCTTCAAAAGGGACAATGTCGGTGCGAGGTTTATACGTCTTTCAACATGAAAGCTCCTTGGGAAATATACCTGCCCATAACTTATTTGATTCTATTACCGTTAAAAAGAAAGCTGGGATAGAAGTTCCTCGTGATTTTTCTGACTACGAAATCTTAATTAATAAGGAAAAATATCCCTCTACAGTGCGTTTGATGGAGATGGTTTAGTTTTTTAGCTATGAATTTTTGCCGTATAGTTTTACTATAGGGTATCTCTTCCGAAAGGAAGTGTGGATTGAAACATGATCGTATTATGCTGAGCCCTTGTTTTTACAAGGGCTTTTTTTTATCATCTAAAAATTGAAAAAAGAAGCCTTTTTAGGCCGCTTTCTTTTTTTGACCTTTGACGCCTTCAATAGTATCTAGAAGTTTTAATACTTCTACCTTTGCAGGGCCTTTGCAAAACTTAGCGATAAAGTCTTTTTCTTTGGCATCCATTTTTTGAGCAAAGAGCTTTGCCTCTTTCAGATCGCTCCAAGTGGCTGTAACAACCAAAGATGTTGGATGTTTTTCGTTATATAAAAATTCACGCTGGATCGGACCGCTTACACGTTCTTTGACTTGTTCCAGAAAGTGAATAGCTTCTTTTTCAGCGCCATTTTTTAAAGTAAAATGATGAGTTACTCGATAAGTCATATATGTATCCCTCCCAAGGATTTTAATTAGCCTTATTCGAAGTATCAGCAAAATGTAAATTTTGTCAAAAAATAATTTTACTTTAAAATTTTAAGTAGGAAACTTCCAGGACCTTGTCTGGATAGCGATTTCCTTTAACAGGGTTTTCTTCCATAGCCAGAGATAGCTCATCTAACTCTTGCTCAGAAAGACTTAAGTCTATGGATTGAATATTTTCTAGGAGATAATCTAAGCGTTTTGTTCCAGGAATCGGGATGATGTCTTCTCCTTGAGCTAGAAGCCAAGCCAAAGAGAGCTGGGCTGGAGTGCAGTGTTTTCTGGCAGCAATAGAGCTTACAGCTTCAATTAGTTTCATGTTGGCTTTGTAGGCGTCTGGTTGAAATTGTGGGAGGATGCTTCGAAAGTCAAAAGCTTTACTTTGGGCAAATGTCGTAGAATCTTTCACTTTTCCCGATAAAAGCCCTCTGGCAATAGGACTAAACGGAACAAAGGCAACTCCTAATTTTCGACAAGTACTTAAGGCTACATCTGCAGATCTTCGGTTGACGAGAGAATACTCGGATTGAAGGGCAATTAGTTTATCTCCTAAGACCTTGTGCGCTCTTTCAACAATTTCCCCATCAACTTCGGATAATCCAACAAAGCGGATTTTTCCCTCAGAAATGAGGTCAAGCATAGCCTGCATAGAGACTTCAATAGGAACCTTTGGAGTGTAGCGGTGTAGGTAGTATAGATCTATAACGTCGACATTTAGACGCTTTAAACTCGCATGGCAGGCATTTTGGATGTAAGAGGGGTCGTTGTTAATCTGAGTTGTTTCGCCAATTCTTTCGAGGCTGCATTTTGTTGCTAACACAATGTCTTTTCTAAATGAGGTTATGGCTTTTCCTAAAAGCTCTTCATTGGCCCCTTTTCCATACATGTCTGCTGTATCAAAGAAGTTAATTCCATTTTCGTGGGCCCGCTCAATTACCTCAATACCTGTTTTTTCATCTGTTGGACCATAAAATTCAGAAATACCCATACAACCAAGACCTAATGCAGAGACCATTGGCCCTGACTTCCCAAGCTTTCTGTACTTCATAGTGATCCCCCATTTTTTTAATATGGACTAGGGTTATAGCAAAATTTAAATTTTATTGAAAATTTATTAGGTTCTTACTTGATAATCACCTCTAATAACCCATTTGTAAGAAGTCAATTCCGTCAAGCCCATAGGACCTCTTGCGTGGAGTTTTTGTGTGCTAATGGCCACTTCAGCTCCAAGTCCAAATTGTCCTCCGTCAGTAAATCGGGTAGAGGCATTGACATAGACTGCTGCTGAATCAATAGCTTTTACAAAGTGTTCTGCATTTTGCTTGTTTTCTGTGAGAATACCGTCACTATGACCTGTGCTATGTAAGTGGATGTGATCGATGGCCCCTTGCACGTCTTTTACGATTTTTATTCCGAGGACAAGACTCAGCCATTCTGTATCCCAATCGTGATCTGTAGCTAGCTTGCAACAAGGGGCCTTCGCTAAGTCCCAACCTGTTTGATCTAGGTGAAGAGAAACCTGTTTTTGGCCAAGAGCTTCAATAATTTGAGGAAGGAATGTTTTTGCAATAGATGCATGCACTAATAAAGTATCTAAAGCATTGCATACAGTTGGACGCTGAGTTTTGGCATTCAAAATAACAGATAAAGAGCGCTGTAAGTCAGCTGTTTCATCGACAAATAAATGACAAATGCCAACACCTCCTGTGATTACAGGAATGGTGCTATTTTTTCGGCAAAATTCTTGTAGAGACGTTCCTCCTCGAGGAATGATGAGATCGATAAACTCGTCCAATTGGAGAAGCTGGTTTACTTGGGATCGATCAGAACTTGTAATTAATTGAATCGCTTTTGAGGGAAGCCCGGCAGAAGTCAGAGATTTTTGAATGATTTCTACTAACACTTGATTGGTGTGAAGGGTTTCCGATCCACCGCGCAAAATGGCGCAGTTTCCAGATTTTATGGCAAGCGCGCTCACATCGATTGTGACATTGGGCCTGGATTCATAGATGATCCCTAATACGCCAATGGCTGTTCGGTATTTGGTGAGGAGGATCCCATTTTGGAGGGTTTTTTCCTCGTACGCTTCTCCAACGGGGTCAGGAAGGTGGATTACTTGCTCAATATCGTGCAAAATTCCTTCTAATTTATTTTGTAGAGATAATCGTTCTAACAAAGCTTCATTCAGACCGTTTGCTTTTGCTAAGGCGATATCTTTTAGGTTGGCTTGAAGAATAAGATCTTGGTCTTTTTTTAAGTTTTCTCTCATTGCTTGAAGTGCAGCATTTTTTTGTTTAAGAGATGCTGTAGCCATGGAAAATGTTGAACTCTTGGCTGTTTGGGCCATTTTTTTTACATCTACTTGAGTGTCCATTATGCTTTTTCCTCGTTAAATTTGATTCTGGTCATATTGGTGCGGTGGATGATTTCAGGCCCATAAGTATATCCCAATAGATCTTCTATACAGGAGGATTGCTTTCCTATTAACTTCTGAACTTCTTGACTGCCATAATTTGCAATGCCCACAGCAAAGGCTTCTCCACTAGGAGAAACTACTTCGACAGTGGCCCCTCGGTCATAGTCTTGAGTTGTTTTGGTAATTCCAGAAGATAAAAGGCTTGCTCCATGACTCATAATTTGCGTTGCAGCTCCTGCATCCACGTAGATCATCCCTTTTCTTTTGTCTGACAATAACCAACGTTTTCTGCTTTCACGAGCCGTAATTTCTTCTAAAAATAGAGTTCCTATTTTCTCTCCATGAGCCAAATCGATCAAAACATTAGGGCGAGCAGAAGATGCGATAATCGTACGCGTGCCAGATTGGGAGGCAATCTGAGCCGCTTCAATTTTTGTGGCCATGCCGCCTGTTCCAAGAGAGGTAGAAGAGCCTCCTGCGAGAGCAAAAATGGACTCATCAATGCGCTCTACAACGGGGATCAGTTTTGCTTCGGGATTGGACCTAGGATCTGCCGTAAAAAGACCTTCCTGATCTGTTAATAAGATCATCGTATCAGCTTCTATCAAGTTGGCTACTAAGGCAGCTAAATTGTCGTTGTCGCCAACACGTATTTCTTTTGTAGCCACTGCGTCATTTTCATTGATGATAGGAATGACATGGTGTTTTAGAAGACAATGTAGAGTATCTCGAGCGTTTAGGTAGCGTTTGCGATGAGAAAAGTCCGCTCTTGTCAAAAGGACTTGTCCTACATGTAGATCGAATAAAGAAAATAATTCTGACCAAGTTTGCATTAACTTTACTTGTCCCACAGAAGAAAACATCTGCTTAGAGGGAAGAGAACGGTCCATTTTAGGGAAGTTTAATAGCTCTCTTCCTCCTGCTATGGCTCCAGAGCTGACAAGGACGATCTGCAGTCCTTGGGATTGCAAATGAACCAATTGCTGGACTAGTCCTAACATGTAACGGCGGCATAGCTTATTTCCGCCTTGCGTTAAGGTGCTGGTCCCAACTTTAACAACTATTTTATGCATAGTTTTCATAAGTAACCTGATTTTTAATTTTTTTGTATAGTGAAATAAGATGGTAACAATAAATTAAATTTAAATCTTGAAAAAGATGATTACCCCGATCGGGGAGAAGGGGGCAACTGAGAGGCTAATTTATGACTTTGTATGATAAAATTTTTCATGGGTTAAGTTTCCCAAAAAAAGACTTTTAAATCCAGGTTAGTTTACTTAACTTGAGGATCTTTTTTGGAGCCTTCGATAAAGAGATCCAGGTATTTAGCTTTCTTGCTTTTGTTCTGGGCGATTTTCTTCTGAAAAATTTTTCTGCTCTGAAGATTGGCGAGGCTCCATCTCTTGCCGAAAATCCTCAATTTCACGATCTGTAAAATATGGCAAAGCTCCGGCAAAGACAACTGATGTTGTTTGGATTAAGAGTAATTCGGAATTGTAAAAGTTTTCATGAATTGCCTGAATTAATCATTAAAATGCTTCGAGTTTTATGTGAAATGCAAATAATCTTCAATTTTAAATTATTTGGAAAATGGTCGAGATTCCTTTAGGTCCTTTTTTTCTTGTTTTAAAAACTACAGCTGTAGTATCGTTTAACCTTAAATTAAGGAGAACGCATGGCAAAAAGAGCTTTTGGAGAGTTGGAATCACAAATTCTTTTTATTTTGCAGTCGGATCAGCGAAAAACAGTAAAAGATGTCCACCATGCCTTAGGAGGACAAGACAACTATAACACAGTCATGACCGTGATGACTCGATTGGTTGAAAAAAAACAGCTGGCCCGTGAAAAGATGGGTTTACAATACGAATATTGGAAAGTCTCCTGCAATAGCTCCCACTCTTTTTTACAGACATTAAAGCAGAAGTTTTTTGGTGGGACAACGAGTTTACTTGTCAACCATCTGATAGAAACTGCTGATGATCTTTCTGATGAAGATTTAGAAGCGATGGAAAAATTGGTGCAAAAAGCAAGGGCTGCTAAAAAATGATTTCTAATCCATTTTTTCTTTTATCTATTTTGGTCAGTTCCTTGTTCGCCTTTTTTACAACGGCTTTTGTCGTTGCAATGGTCATGAAGATCTTTCGGATCAAGAAACATCGAATTCGATCCACTTTAAGGTTGTTGCCATTTTTCAGTTTAGTACTAGATCTTGTCCTAAATCAATATAGCATTGCCTATTGGATTAGCCCTTTAAGTTGTGCAAGTTGTGTCCAAAAGCTGTTTTTGGAAGTGTTCTTTCCTCAAGTGAAGGCTCATTTAATGGAAAATCATATATCGCTCGTTAGTCATTTAGGCATAGGTCATGAGCATGCTATTTTTTCTTCTGTGTTTGTGCTATTTGGAACTATCTCTCTGTTTTTTGTGCTGAAAAAACTTGCTCAGGCGTTTTTTTTAATGCGTTCGTTACATGCAATTGCCAAAAGAGCCATTGTCAGTAACCGTCCTATTAGCAGTATTGCCTTAAGCCAGGCATTGCAGAAAAATCATGTGAGCATCTACCTCAGTCAGGAAACTCAAGTTCCGCTAACGGTCTACCCAAATATCATTATCATACCGCAAAAAACGATCGAAACCCTGTCTCAGCAAGAGTTTGAAGCAGTCATAGCCCATGAATGGGGTCATGTTAAATATCGAGATCCCTTAGCTAGATTGCTGTATCATGTCATTGCAGTTTTTTTCTGGTGGGTACCTACATACTCTTGGATAAAAAAGGTGGAAGAAGAGCAAGAAATGGCTTGTGATCAGAATGTTTTAAAATATGGCATTGCGGGAGACTCTATAGCTTCAGCCTTGTGTAAAGTGGCAAGGCAACTAAAGACTCATCAAACCGTTTGTTATTTTAATAGCCGAGAGAACTCTACGGTAGCGCGAATTGAGGATATTCTAGGACTTAGAGCGGGGAGTCGGGACCCGGTTTTAGGACTTAATTTTTTTGGGGTAGTTCTTGGGGGATTTTTGTTATTGATATGCATGATGTATCTATAATCCCCTTTAAGTTGTGTTTTTTTGCTTTCAACTACTACAGGTGTAGTAGGTTTGGCTGTTAAGTTTTTTATCGTAAAAAGAGGAACTTTATGAGTACTGGAGTCATACATTCGTTAAATAGCACCTCATACGCTAGTTTTTCACCTATGTCTTCTTCGAACAAATTTAAGAATCTCTCTTATGCGGAATGTGAGCATATCTGGAGTTATGGAGGAAAATTAAACCTGCTTCTTCGAAACTTTTTGAATGCTGCAGCCAGAAGTCCTATGGTAGTTTTTTTTGTAGGTAAAGCTTCTTCTTGCACAATGAAAACTCTTGTAACTCGATTGAAACTTCTATCAATCGTCAGCGTTCCCTTTAGTTTAGTGGATATAACCTCTATTTCTCAAAAAATGGGCAAAAGTTTTTCGATCAATGATAAGGAGGGGCTCTTGATGAGCTCTTTATCTTTGACGATGACTGCAAGTGATGCATTGGATTCTTTCTCGACTTTCACAAATTCTTTACTAACGATTAGCTCTGGCGATCCTATTCAGCTCTTTTCCTTAATAGGACTTCCTCTTGGTTTCATCATTGCGGGAACCGGAACCGTTTCCCGTACAATTCATGTAGCAAAAGGTTTGAATCTTTATAAAAATATTCAGCCAGAAAGCTTTTTAAAGGAAAAAAATGTAGACAAAGCGATCTTAAAAAAAGAGCTGGAAGAAAAGCTTGGGATTGATGAAGTGCAAAAACTCATTAACTCACTTGCCTCTAAAGAGATGGATCCGACCAATTTGAAAAAAATAGAGCAATTAAACGAAAAAAAGAAAGCTAGCATTTTAAGGTCTATTCCTAAAGATGCCATGCCAGCTTTTGAAAGGCTTTTTGCAATGTTTGATGTTCAAGATAGTTCCGTATTTACGGACCAAGAGCTTGAAGAGGTTTTCAACAATTTAAGAAATATACGAATGCATCTTGAGAAAAAAATGCGGGTAGATTCAGTTGGCATATTAGCCAATTTCATTGTTATCTCCGCTTTAGTTTTATTTAGCATGGGGATTGTAAATGCCCAGCCTTTTTTATTGATGGCGACAGCTTTTACTATAAGATTGATCTCTCTTGCTTATCAAGATCAGAAAATACAATTCACTGATAAAATAAAAGGAGTTTTATGAAAAAATCCCTATTTTCCTTGTTGTTAACATCTCTATGTTTTGCTCCGTTTGCCTTATCTGCCAATTCCGGAGAGCGGTTTTTGCAATCTGAAGAAGCCGTTAAAATGGCCACTTACGGACACATCGATGCAAAAGGTCTAAAAGCTTTATTAGATTCTCAGACCCCTTTGATTTTACTCGATGCAAGAGGGGATAAGTGGAATGATGGGAACATCATTCCGGGCGCTATCTTAGCTTCCTATGAAAATTCTGAGGAAGAGCTGGAGATGGTTATCCCGACGAAGGACAGTCTAGTAGTTGTGTATTGTTTTTCCTTTACTTGTCCACTCTCTGCTAGATTAGCGCAAAAATTAGTAGAATGGGGATATGTAAATGTCGTGGAATATCCAGCCGGATTGAAAGAGTGGCGAGATATTGCCAACTATCAAGTAGCACCAATTCAGTAATTTTATTCATCCGTATTGAATTATAGGTCGGAACCGTTTTTCGACCTATGGAAGAGTCTTGTTTGTGATTACTACGCTTGTAGTAGGTTGGGGAGAGATGGGTAATATAGCTTTATCGACCACTTTTGGAAGTGGGTTAAAAGACGAAGAATATGCAGAGTATCATATTCTTCGAAAAAAAGCGTCAACGATGGATGAACTACAACTAGAAAAATTCCAGTCGCTTATTAGAACGAATTTTAGCAAATATAAGAAATTTACGGTGCTGAGTGTTGGAAGTGGGGAAGGGGATTTTGATAGGGATTTTATCAAGTCTATTGCTTCGAGAATTGATCGTTACGTTTGTATCGAACCTTTAAAAGAGCACTTGGGACCTTTAAAGGCCAATCTTCTGAAAGTTTTGTCTGAGGATCAAATTGAAATTCATCAGACAACGGCTGAAGATTTCTATACAGATCGAAAATTTGATATCATTCACAATGTCCATGTACTTCATTGGATAAAAAATCCTGTAGGTTTTTTGAAAAAGCTTGAGTCCTACTTGTCCAAAGGAGGATTGAATATCACAGTTCTGCAGTCTGAAAGCGGCATGCCGCGGTTATATTCGAAATTAAAGCCTACTAGTAAGGGAAGCTTAACAGCGGAAAAACTACTTCTAGGCATGCGTAAGGAAGGAATCACTCATTACCGGATCGATTATGTTCCATCAGAACTCGATGTAACAAGCATTGCTAATCGGCAAGTGAAGGGGAAAAAAATCTTAGAGTTTGTAATTTCTGCTAAATTAACAAATGCGCAGTTTTTTCAAGCTGTGCCCTTAGTGCTTGAATTGGCAGAAATACGTAAAAATAAAACGGTTATTTCAGAACCTTTTGCATTCGTTGTAAATGAAAGAAAACCGTTTAACTGGTATCTGTACAAACAATCTCTTGCTGAGATCTTTGGAAAGCTTGTAAATCTACCTTTTTGGATACCAGATCGCTCCACTTTTTGAGGACGCGTCCCATGGGCTTACCGCTCCATTGATGGTTTTTCCATAAAGGGTACATGACATTCCAAACCTCTGCAGACAGGGCTTGGGTGAGGGCAAATTGTCTTCGAATCACTTGAGCCCGTTGATGACTTAAAACAATGTTCACGATGCAGCCAACGATCAATACTGCGAAGAATATCAAATTAAGCCCTGGGACGAAAAAGGCTGCTATGATCAAGCTTGCGCAAGCAATCGTTGATACTAAATGCGCTACACTTAACATTTTTGCAGCTATGGGAACTATGAAGTCTGGACATCGGAAATCTTTGTAAAGTTGATAGGCCGAAGATAGTACGGACGCTCCAATAAAGACGATGGATACATAGCCAAGCATGGTTGCTGCACTTTGTAGTGAAGGGGTTGCTAGAGCTAAAAAACTCAATATTTTAGATGTTACGGCTGTGATTAGACCGATGACCGAGGCCGTAGTTAGTGCTGTTTGAACCCGATCTTTTGGCAGTTTTTTTTCCCAATTTGAGAGGATTTCTTTTTTAGAGATATCGAGAGTTTTCTCAGGCATTGTTTCTAATAGATAATTGATGAAATCCACAAATACTGGACTTGTATGTAGTTCTTCTATCTTGATTTTTTCTAGCAGTTTTTTTTGAGGATATGCTTCATAATATTTTTTAAGTAGCTCAGCAACTTTAGGGTCGTTTCCTGTTGTTTGTATCCAGTGTTTTAAAGCTAGAGCATCGGGTACAACATCTTTGATCTGGGATTTTGTGTGTAAGTAAGAGGCTCCAGCGACCACTGGAACGAAGCCAGTCCAGAAGACCGCAGTGGAAATGGCGATGTCTTGTGCAGGAATTCCTGTTACAGTGCTCATTTGTAAAGCAAAATTGGCAAAATCGTGACCGTTGGATGCTGCTGTTCTCATTTGGCTTGTAGACATGGCCGCGGCACTAATGGGATATGCAGCATTCATCATATTATCGGCAAGCCCAAAGCCCACTAAGGCATTTCCTAATATCGGGGAGCGTTTTTTTAAATGCATTCCGCCGGTTACAGAAAGCGTATCTAAAGCAAGCCCTGGAAGTGATCCTGCAACAGAAATCCAAGCATCTTGTCCAGAGGGGCCCATTGCTTGCCCAAGTCCATTTGGTTGACTAGAGGAAGAATGAGATGTCCATCCAGCTCCAGTACCTAAGAAGAGCCATTGGAAAAAGCCCATCAATCCTCCTTGGAAAGAATGAGCGCGGGTCATCTTATGAAAGTTATCCCATCCATCCACTCCGTATTGAGGATCACTGGAATGTGATGTGAGTCCGTACCCTAAAAGTCCATGGCCTACGACTTCGTGCAATCCAGTAGTTGCTCCAGTACTTTTCGCAAAAAGAGCAAGTTCCCCTCCACCGCAAAGGCTTATCGCTTCTTTTACACGTCGATTTGCAGTGTTGCCATTTTCTTTTTGAGCACAAAATGCAGAGACTTTAGCATTGTTAAACATTTGTGCAATTTTAGGAGATTCAATAAGTTTAGACGGATCTTTTTCCGGAAGTGTTGGATTTTTTTTAAATTTATTGTTTATTGCTGAAATCATGATAAATTTCTTGTTTTGTTTTATATATTATAATCATGTTTTTCGTTAATTAGAAGTGTAATTGTTTTAAAGTTTGTTTGTTTTAGTTTTTGTTAAATGTAATTATTTTGATCCTTATATGTAAATTTATAAAACGCATTCAAAATTTGAATGTAATACATTTTTTGGCTTCGAAGATATTTAGAATTCTGGATAACTTAGGTGTTTTTAGGTAGGATTGCCGTACACTTAAAAATATAGGAATTGCTCATGATCAAAGCTCACCTGGCAACTTTTGCATTATTTATGACCTCTTTATCGGCAATCGCAGCGGATGATCGTTGCTCCAATCAAACTACAATTGCTGCCTATGAATTGAGCATTCAAGAATATATTGCTAAAACTACACCTGAGTATTGTGCTGGTTTTAATGCTTGGATAGACGCTTCATTATCGTTGCTGCCTCTCGATGCACATATCCTAGAGATTGGCTCTGCTTTTGGAAGAGACGCTCAATATATCGAATCCAAAGGATTTTCAGTAGAGCGCACCGATGCTACTAAGGGATTTGTTTCCTTATTGCAAGAAAAGGGCTACTATGCCCGTCTATTTAATGTGTTAACGGAGGATTTTTCGGCCGTTTACGACCTTGTTTTCGCAAATAGAGTCTTTTTGCACTTCACACCTTTTGAATTAGAATCCGTATTGAATAAAATCAAGGCCAGTTTGACAGATAAAGGGATCCTTGCCTTTTCTCTTAAGAAAGGGGAGGGAGAAGAGTGGTCTGAAGAAAAATTAGGCAACCCTCGCTACTATTGCTACTGGAGTAGGGATAAGATCCAATCCTTACTAGAGCTATCGGGATTTGAAGTGATCTCGATAGCAGAAGATGATAAATTTTTGCAGGTGATAGCAAGATATTCTATGGCCTAGAATCTTTCAGATATTTTGCAATATCAGATAGATATTTACTTTCAGCTATATGAATATCTTCTTCAGAGATGATAGCTCCTCCTCTAACTAAGCATTGAACCATAGGAAAATCCTCTGCCAAAATTGCGTAGTGCATAGCTGAATTTCCCTTTGAATCTCTTGTCTGTGCACTGACTCCATGATCTAGAAGGTATTTTGTTTCTTTCAAAAATCCATGGGAAACAGTCCAAATAAGAGGATGTTCACCATTGATTTGGCACTGGTTAATGTCTATTCCTTGTATTTCTATGAAATTGTGGAAATTTTCCTTTAAGTGTTTGTTTCTTGTTTGTAGAGAGGGCTCTGCAGGAAAATGTATGGTTATAGATTGATTTAAAGAGTTTAGGTAATCTATTACTCGCATTCCTCTTGCTTTATCTAAGACTCGGGGCAGGTCTGATATATCTGCGTTATTATCTATGAGGATTCTTATCGCATCATATCGTCCTAAGCGTGCAGCTAAAGTAAGAGGGGATATACCGCGAGCGTTTAAGAGATTTATGTTAGCTCCCTGCTCGATAAGCCATTGAAGGCAATTCAGCTTGTTTTTGACAATAGTCTTTGTAAGCGCAGTACTGCCACATTTGTCTTGATCATCGAGATCCCCCCCCCTAGTTGCGAAATATTGTAAAGCTTCTAAAAAGCCTACTTCAGCTGCAACCATAAATGCATTTTCTTGTTTTGTTCTATCTTTAGTCTGAGGATGTGCTCCCTTTTCTGTAAGAGGAACGATCATGCTCATGTCTTTATTGCGAACTGCTTGTTTTAATGCAGTATTGCCAATCTTAGTTTCTAACAAAGGATTTGCATTTTGACTTAAGAGATACAAAAAGCTGGGCAGGTCTTGATTGGATGTAGCTAGGAAAAGAGCTGTGCTTCCATCTTGACTTTGATGGTCGATATTAGCTCCTAAGGCGATTATCTTAGGTAAGATGTGATGTTGGGCCTTGTGAGCAGCAGCAAGTAGTGGAGTCCATCTTTTTTGGTCGGATTCGTTGACATTACATCCCAGTTTTTTTAGTGTGTTTAGTAGATCTGCATTTCCGTAAAGAGCTGCCATTGTCATAACAGATCGTCCATATTTATCTGTACCGCGCAAACTAATTCCTTGACTGTGAAGATCTTCTATTTCTCTTTCTATCGAGGCTTCACTGATTCTTTTAAAAGTTTCTTGAACTCTCGGATCGATCTTTACAGAGTTGCAATAGTAGGTGTCTGTTGTTGGGACAGTAGTTGGAAGAGACGCTTGAGTGCCGTTGAGTTTTTGCATGGAAAGTACAGTTTTTAGATTAAAAGCCGGATAGTTTATTAGCAAGATTGGAAAAAATCAACGCAATCTTTCGTAATACATCTAAATTACTTGCCGCTCCTAATAACCAATTCAAATTTGAGGAGACTTATATTTTGTCGTCTTGATAAATAAACTTTATTTGCTTTTGTGTAAAAAAATATTTTATCTTATTGATTTGCAGTTGTTAACGCATTTAAGATGAATAAATAACTTGACACTCTTTTGTTTTTGGTTTGATAATTAGTTTTGAGATTTAGTTGGAGTTTATTTTAGTTTGAGAGATCTTAATTTGAATTTGCGATGAAATTTTTTCAGTGCTTTTAGTTCGTAGTATGTTTTAATAAAAATAAGGGGATATTTATGAGAAATAATAAAAAAAATAAAACTGCAAAACCAATCCGAAATAGAGAGGCCAAGCCTGTAAGCAAATTTTATGCTCAGATGACTCCTCTTTCAGGGGAACTTTTGAAGTTGCTCGAACAGCAAATGGCAGCAGAGTACAAGGCAGCTCTTTTTTACCAGCAACAAACAGTTTACTTTGAGAGGTTAGGTCTTACAGGATTTTCGAAATGGTGTAAAAATCGCTACACAGAAGAGCTCTCTCATGCTACTGCAATTATGCACTATTTGTTAGCCAGAGGTGTCAAGACTCACATTCCCAATGTGCTTGTAATGGACAAGACGTTTCATGATGCAGGTTCTGTTTTTGAAGCTATGCTAGCTTTAGAAGTTTCTTTTACTGGAACCATCAATAAGATCCACAAGAAATCTATGACCTTGAATGATCATGAAACCTTGTCTTTTGCTCAGAATCTCATAAAAAAACAGATTAATGGGGAGTATCTTTTGGCAAGACTTATTAAGCGCATTCGTTTTGTGAAAAATGACCCAACTGCGTTGTTAGATATTGATCAGGAATTAGAGGCTAAAATAGCTGGTGAAGGAAGTATATCTACCAATTATCGACCGAATGCTAAAGCTTCTAGTGAAGTTGTGCAATATGGAACTTCAGCCTATGAAGAAGGTGGTGGGATTTTGCCAAAGGATTTTTGGTAACCGTACTTTTTAATCTAATAAAATAAGGGATATTATATGAAAAAAAATAAAACAATAAAGTCAGTTAAAAATAAATCCGAAGATTTTGATTCCGTTCAAATGACACCTCTTTCTGGGGAGATTTTAAAGTTACTCGAACAGCAAATGGCAGAAGAGTACAAAGAAGCTCTTTTTTATTTGCAGCAGACAGTTTATTTTGAAAGAGTTGGTCTTACCGGTTTTTCAAAATGGTGTAAAAATCATTATACAGAAGAGCTCTCTCACGCTACTGCAATTATGAACTATTTATTAGCCAGAGGCGTCAATGCCCGTATCTCCAATGTAATTGTAATCGACAAGACATTTCATGATGCAGGTTCTATTTTTGAAGCTATGCTTGCTTTGGAAGTCTCCTCTACCGGAACTATCAATAACATTCATAGGAAGTCTTTGGCCTTGAATGATCATGAAACTCTGTCTTTTGTACAGACCTTGATAAAAAAACAAATTGATGAAGAATATCTTTTGGCAAAACTTGTTAAGCGCATTCGTTTTGTCAAACAAGATCCGACAGCGTTGTTAAATATTGATCAAGAGTTAGAGGCTAGCACGATTAATGAAGGAGTTATCTCAGCAAACTATCGAGTGTTGAATAGCAGTGCTAAAGCGGTTGGAGTTTTTGGCTCCTCAGCACTTTCTTATGTCGGGGCTTCTAACGACTTGTAAAAATATCGAAATTTTTTATGTTATCTATTCGTGTGAATAGATTTTTTGAATTTGGCAAAGCTGCTACTCTCCGCAGTCGGGAGAAGTTTGGCAGCTTTTGCCTGGTAAAACTTATTTAGCTGTAGATTGATCGATATATTCTTGTTGAAAGAGGATCGAGTTTTCTACAATGGCTCTGAACGCAGAGAGGCTAATTTCTAAAGGAAGTCCTAGTTCGATAGATCGTTCTATTATTTTTAGCTCCTGAGCTGCAACTCTTGGTCTGTCTTCAGCAATTTTAGTCGTCTTTGATTTCAGGTCCCCTGCGCGTTTTACATAAGCAGTTCTTTCCGCTAGAAGTTTTAGGATTTTATCATTAATCCTGTCGATATTTTCTCGAATGCAAGAGATGTCCTGACATTGTTCTTTGGCTGTTTCGTAGTGGCAGCTTAATGTGTCGGTTGAAGAATAAGCAACAATAGAAGATACGCTGCAAAGCAGTATAGCGCTCCATTTAAATAAGGTGTATGACATCTGTAATCTCCTATTTTAATTTTAAAATTCTAGAAGAATTGTATTTCAAATAATGAAAAATGTCGATTTTTTTATTTTTTTAAATAATTGACTTTCATTTGTGTTAAATGCTTAATTTCATATTTCTGTTTATTTTCTTTTGTTGTATAATTGCGCTTTGTTAACTTGTTGGTTGTTGTAATTATGATATCTTCAATAAATACATCTACTCCAATTCAGGGGACTTTAACGATAAGCGCAGAGGAAATGAATGATGCAGCTATTCATCTTCCTTCAAAAATTTCTTACACTAAAGTTCGGGCATTTTCTTCAGACTATCCCAGTCTACAGACTGGTTCTATTAATAATTATACAGTTAGATCTCGTAATGCTAGCAATTATTTGGCCTATGACCTTTTCATGCTTTGGATATCCCCTTTGTTATCCGTGGTTTGTTTAGCCGCAGATTTTCTTGCAGGAAGGTATTTGGAGAGAGATAGGACGCAAATGAGCCTTTTGCTAGAAAAGCAGCCTCTTGCAGAAGTTGAAGAGGCCTTGGAAAAAAAAGTAGATCGAAAAAAAGGGTATTTGTGTATTCCTGTCGAATTTCAAATTGAAAGACAGAGTAATAAAGAGGTTCGTGTTTTTCGAACTGTTTTTGAAAAGCATCGAAAAGGTTGGGTCAGTAGGGCTCCTTCTTTCGGAGAAATTTACAAGCATCCAGCTCAGATCGTAGCCAAGGTGAGTGAAGAGGCTTGGAGAGTGTTTCAAACGGGGATTTCCAGAAAATCGAACTTGGGATCAAAACTGTCGATGGAAATAAAAGTTCTTCCATCAGACCTTACTTACTACAAAAAAACATGGTTTCAGAGGACTTTTGGCTCAAAAACTATGGTAGAAGCTTAATCTCTGCTGTAAATTTCCTGTATGCAGTTCGAATAAATGATTGTCATAATCATAAAAGTAGATCGATTGTCCTTCTTTAGGATCTCGAGATCTAGAAGGTGCAAGCTCAAGTCCTAGGGAAATGATCTTATCAGTAAAAAAAGGCAGATCTTTTTCCTCTATTTGAAAAGCTATGTGATTATAAGATCGCTGCAAAGATTCTCCTTCCATTAAAGCGATCCAAAGATCGTCAATCAGAAGAAATTTTTCTTGAGAAAGTGAAAAGTTTTTTTGCTCACTGCAATAGACTTCTACAGTCTGGAACAGCTTTTGAAAAAGTTTAGAGGATTTTTTTATGTCTTTACAAATGAGTGTAATGTGACTGATTCCTTGGATTTTTCTCATGTGAGTACCCACTTCATTACGAGATTTTTTTAAAACGTCTTTGCTGAGATCTAGGTGGATCTGTATAATCAAGACCCCTAAATTATATAACTTTTAGACTTAAACAATGACAGATTCTTTAAAAGATGAAATCGCCAAAAGGCGTACCTTTGCTATTATTAGCCATCCCGATGCAGGAAAAACAACACTAACAGAAAAACTCCTTTTGTACTCCGGCATGGTTCAAACGGCTGGTATGGTCAAGGGTAGGAAGGGGCGAAAGATGGCAACTTCCGACTGGATGGCTATGGAACAAGAAAGGGGGATTTCTATTACTTCCTCAGCGATGCAGTTTCCTTATAAAGGAGCTATGATTAATGTTTTGGATACCCCAGGTCATGAAGACTTTTCTGAAGATACCTATCGTACTTTGACGGCTGCCGATTGCGCTATTATGGTGATCGACGCTTCTAAGGGAGTGGAAAAACAAACGCGTAAACTCTTTGAAGTGTGTAGGCTCAGACAAATTCCCGTTCTTACCTTCATCAACAAGATGGACATGCCTGCAAGAGATCCTTTGGATCTCATGCATGAAGTAGAAAATGTCTTGCAAATTCAATCTTTTGCGTGGAACTGGCCTATAGGAACTGGCAAGGAATTTCAAGGAACATATGATCGCATGACAAACAAGTGCATTTTCTTTACAAAGACTTCTTTTGGGGGGGCTCAAAAAGCGGAAATGACGACCTTAGATTTGCACAGCCCTGAAACTTTAGCAAAGATCGGTCAAACTGGTTATGATGCCCTTGTCCAAGAGCTAGATCTTTTAGAATGTGCAGGAAATGCGTTTTCTCAAGAAGACTTTTTAGCTGGCAAGGTCACCCCTGTCTTTTTCGCCTCCGCTCTGACCAATTTTGGCGTGGAGCCTTTTTTCGATACCTTTTTGCATTTGGCCCCATCTCCACATCCAAGGATTGCAACACTCACAGTGTCAGAAGAAGAGGTAACAATTGATCCTGTTACAACACCTTTTAGCGGGTATGTCTTTAAGCTACAAGCTAACATGGATCGACACCATCGAGATAGCATGGCCTTTATTCGGATCTGTTCGGGAATGTTTGAGCGGAATCTCATCGTTAAAAATGAGCGCTCGGGAAAATCGATTCGGTTATCACATCCTCATAGCATGGTTGCAGGGGAGCGATCAACGTTAGATTCTGCGTGTCCAGGAGATGTTATTGGGGTAATCAATCCTGCCTTTTTTTCGATAGGAGACACCATTTCTGTTACGGGAGGTTTTTCATACAAACCGCTTCCGCAGTTTCAACCGGAAATTTTTGCGAAGATCTATCCTAAAGATGTGGGGAAAAGAAAGGCCTTTGATAAGGGAGTTGCTCAGCTTTTAAGCGAGGGCGCTATTCAAATGCTTACTCCTTATGAGGGTGTCGGGGATACTATTTTTGCGGCTGTTGGACAGTTGCAATTTGAAGTTATGCAATTTCGTCTCCAAGATGAGTATGGCGTAGACACTCAGCTCTCTTTGCTGTCCTACCAATGCAGCGCTTGGGTTGTAGGGGATATGAAAACCTTTGTCAAATCTTCTAGTTCAGGTCTTGTTTGTGATCAAAAAGGGCGTCCTATGGCACTTTTTGCAGGCCAATGGGAAAAGCAATACTGCGCAAGACAAAACCCGAAACATTCTTTGATAGACGTGGCCGTTTAATACACGCCATCCGTAGATGTATCTGTGAAGAGAGAGTTCTTCTCACAGATACTTATTTATCATTTAATTTTTCATTTTAATTCAAGTGTATCTTTTAAATCTTTGTGTTTTAAAATACGGTTGTTTTTGATACAATTTCCGAATTGTTTTTTTTATTTTATTGGGAAATTGATGTTAAAAAGTGTTTTACAAGAAAGAAAGCCGATGGATGGGGTTAAGATATGTCATCCACACACCAAAGAACTTGTTTCTTTCAAAGTAGAGGAAGTGGCGGCTGCCCTTTTAGCTCAATGTAAAAAAGAAGAAAACTTTAGCCCTAGATACGGTGTCTGTCTTGGTAGTCTTTTGATTTCAGAGCAAAGTTTAGAAAAATCATTGCTTTCAGAGGATCGAGAAGAGGGGATGGAGTACTTCTTAAAAATAGAGAAGAGTATAGCCAGAGCCTTGAGCTCTTTGCTGGAAATTAACCCCCCTCTAGAGTATCTGAAAGATTTTGGAGTCTGTTTTAAAAAGATTCGTAGACTTGATAATGATAGAGTAGTGATGACCTATGCTCTAGAAGACGATTCTGCGAAAGATAGTTCTCTAGATTTGACCTTTTTAGACTCTAAAGCAGATGGAGTGCAACCTTTTCAGGGAAATATATCTTCCATCTCCCGATTACAATCTCTTTTCGACATGCAAAAAATCGTAAGTTCTCTCTTAGAAATAACGGGTGGATCTGCAAAAAATGGATTAGAAAGATCCGTCCCTTATCAGGGGCAAAATCAGGTGTTTCAAGATTTGAGCAGTTGTATAGACGAAAGTAGTCCTATGTACGAAGAGGTTTTTTATTTTGCAAATGCTCTTTTTTATGGAGTTGAACAAGATCAGATTTTTTGGACTCAAAGATTTTTAAAAGCTTTGGAAGAGACGCAAAGCGAAATACTTTTGATCTCTTATTTGCGAAATCTTTTACAGCCATTTTCACCGATTCCTTTTCTTTCTTTAAAACATTCTTCCTCAATTCCTTTGGAAGATATTCCCTCTCTTCTCAAAGGCGTATTTCTTCTTTTTGCGAAGAAAATTAACCCTAAAAATTCACAGAACGGAATGAATCTCCAATGTGCATTTCCCCTAGGGCCATATTTTAGTTATGTAGATATTCCTGTAATTGAAGAAAGAGATCTAGAAATACAGAAAAAGTACTTAGACAAAAAAAGCTTTGTAAAAATTACTGAGATATTAGCCTCTAAGGTGTCGAATATTCAGGCAAAGTATTTAGCTAAAGAAAATCTTTCTCTAGAAGAATTCAAGTGGGCTTTACAGGGAGCTGATTTTAAAAATGGGAACACCTTATTTTCTCCAGAGGAAAAAATACATGTTGTTAATAACATAGAAAGATATTCCTCAGCCTGCTTTGGACCTGTTTTAGCTGAACAAATTGCGGCATTATTATCTACTGTATCTATTGAGAATCCTACGAAATTAGTCTGTGGGACAATTCGAAGATGGATCAGAGAACACTCCCATCAGTTACATGAGGTGACTTCTGATACCTGGCATCTATTTACAAAAACAGTTTTAACGACCCGAAATTTTAGTGATAATACGAAACCTTGGGAGCTTTTGTTATTGGAGATAACTTCCTCTCTTTCAAAGCTTCCCAATCCGGGATTAGCAGATTTTTTGACAATGCTTTTACAAAAAACCCAATGCACACTGGATCATAAGGAATTTTTTCGAGATCTTGTCTGGGATGATTCAGCTCAAGAACAATCAGAGGACTCTCTTTGTAAACTATATAAAAATCTATATACCATTCCAAAAATTGCACAAGCTATTGAGCGAAATTACCTATTTTTTCGTGAAAATCTCTCTTTAAGATTACAAGAACAAGAAAAGCTAGAGCTACAAGCGGCTATCAAATCTCGTATTTCATCCTACTTTGATCAACAAAAAATACCCGAAGCGTTCATTTTGCTAAACCATCGGTATACTTTGCTTAAAGATCGGCGTCAGGCTGCAAAAGACTTAACGGGTCTTTTTTACAAATGTATGGATTTAGAAGAACCTCGAAAGCTGTTTTTCTCTTCCGTACAAAGGTATTATCCAGAGACGGTAGGCCAAATATTAGAAAATCTAAAGACGAGCCCATTAGCAGAAGATTTATGGATTTCGATGCTGGCACAGGAAGAAAGTCCAGCTCCTTTTAAACTTAGAAAACAGTGTCTACTCAAGCTGCTGGATAAAAAAACTGCCAATCCGCCCCAAGCGCTTTTAGAAAGTTTATGTAGGGGACTTTCTCAAGAAGAAGCCTTAATCGTTCTTGAAGAATGCATAGCCAGAGCATCCAAACTTCCCGATGCAAAGATAGAGATGGTTTTTCAGCTAGCTTTATCGGCATCTCCAGATCTACACAGTAGCTTTAAAGCAAAAACCTTAGATCTTGTGTGGCTTCAAAGCTTTTTCTCCCTTTTACAAAAAACAGAAATGATTACAGAAGATCGTTTGGAATTTTTATGCTCTCACTTTAAAAATCATTCGCTTTTAGATGCGAAAACCCTCATAGCTTCTATATTTCCAGTGTGCAATGAGGAATCTAAGAAGGTCTTAGTTTGCTGTGTTCAATTTCAAATTGAGAAAATGTTAAGCCAAGTAACTAATGAGCAAACTTGCGATCTTCTATTTTCTTATTGGTCTTGTCTGATGCAAGAACCTCTTTTTTCAGTAATTTTTGAAAGTGGTGCCGTGGGGAGGGAAAACCAACTTCATTTTCCCTATAGAGCAACAAACGTAGAGGAGTTTCGATTTCTCAGTGGAGTACTTTTTCAAAACAAAACCATGGAAAAAACGTTACAAGAGTGTTTTACCCATATAGTAGAAAACATAGCGCAATTTATTCGTCAAAAGAAGGGTGATGAAATTTCTCAATTGCAGAAATATATGACCAAAGCTTCGATACAAGAAAGAAGTTTTTTAGCAGAAAATTGCATCAAAAAGCTTGTTTATTGTGAGGCAGAGACTCTAGCTCTTTTACAGATGTGTATGCCTTCAGAGAGTCTTGAAGGGGCGTGCATTCAAGAATTTATCCCTTATTGGAAGGGAAATTCTTGGCAAGAGGCGCATTTTCACAGGGGGCTTGCTCTATTTCAGGGCAATCGAGGCTTACAGGAGCAATTTGTTGAATTCGTCGTTGGCTCTATGGAAGGGTATCCTGTCGTTCTTTTACAGAAAATGGCATCTTTTTTAAATGAGAATGCTAGAGCCATTTTGCAAGATCGGATTAAATCAGAAATCGCTTATTTCAACGATAATGTGGAAGTTTCTGACAGTTACCTTTCTTTGCTTGAAAATTTTATTGTCTTTGTCACAGGACCTGAATTTAGTGACTTTTTAGAACCCTTAGATGTATATCAGTCAACTCTTCAGATGTCCCAGTGGCTTTTACGAGAGTTGAAATATAACGATCGATTAAATCTCTTTTTCCGATCTCTTTTTCGAGTTTCTTTGCAACGAAGAGAAGTTCCTCAACAAAAACGAGCTGAGATCGACTTTCTTCGACTTGAGGGAGCTTTAGATTGTGCTGCAGATCTGAAGTTATCTAAAACAAAAGAAGCTTTACTTATAGACTCTTTATGTGGGTGTTCTGAAGATGTTTTAAAGGAAATATCTGAAAGCAGCTTGCGCAATATGAAGCTAAAATCTCAAAATATTCTTTTAAAGGCTTTAGAAAAAAAATGTAAAAATAGCTTAGATTTAGGTAATTTTCCGAGTGAAGCAGTTTTAAGTATGATCGATGAGCAATTAGAGGATGCCATTGAGAGACTATCTGATTCTGAGTTTAACCTTAATCGGGACACCTTCCGATCTTTGTCTGAAATAATGAAAGAAATCCGGTTGCATCAATCTGAAAGAGTTGGCTCTTGCGCTGGAAATCTTGCCCTACTTTTTCTTCGAAATAACCCTTTGAAAGACAATTTAGAGATAGCCAATGCGCTTGTTTGTGACGTTTTACAGTTTCGTTTGTATTTAGGGGGTAAAGTCAATGGATTTCCATTGGAGAGGTTTCCTGAGGAAGTTGAAGATGCTTTTATACATTGTCCAGTAAATTTACAGATAGATGTTGCAAACGATCTTTTTATGTATTTTATGTTTCTTCAGGAAATTCACTGCGGAATCAATAGCCGAAACGTCTGGAGGCTAGCAAGTGAAAACCATAAGGTTTTGAATTCAAACCTGGAAATCAATAGCTTTTTGATCAGAAATTGGATAGAAAAATATGGAAAAGAGGACTCTACCTTAGGGATTCAAACAGAGCTTACGCAAAAAATCACCAATATTTTGAAAGAAATTTTGGAGAGCAATGCTCATCCTGCACTTTGTTCTAGCCTGGGCATTTTAGCTTTAAATCTTTTATTAGAAGGAAAGAAACTTGCCTTTTCGGTTGAAAAACTGGAGTTTTTCTTCCATTACGTATTGGAAAATTCAACATTTTCCGTTGAATCTTCCCGTTTGATAGAACTGTATCAAGGTTTTATAGATAAGTGGGCCTACGATGATCAAGCAAAGGCGTTATTAGGAAATAAGGTCCAAAAAATCTTAAAGCTATTAGCAGAAAAAGTGAACGTAGAATATTCGAAAATTATTACCGAAGAAGAATTTAAGATCCTATATAACAGTATCTCTTTAAAGTGCGCTTCCTATCTGCATCCAAGTATGCGCGATCGTGCTAACATGGAATACTCTTTAAGGTTAGATTTGCGTAAGTTGATAGAATATGATGCAGACTATTTATCTTCTCTTATCGTTCGAGTCAAAAATCTTATAAAATATCAAACAGCAGAACCTGAAGTTAGGAACAGATACCGTTCTATGATTATAGAGATCTTTAAGAATCAGCTCATTGCATGGACTCCTGTCGATATGGGGGGATTTGATAAAAAAGATAGGCTTTTAAGTTTATTAGAAAATGAGTAGAACGATTTTTAAAAATTAGGGTTTTTTTCTAAGTGCTTTTGAGCTGCAATGTAGCCTGCTTCTATGATTGCCTCATAAGAACCAAACTCCATAAGGCCGTATTTAGGAAGATCGATCCGAATGCAGTGATCTGCAAGCGTTTCCATTTGTTTTTGATGTTCATTGCTGCTGAGCATGATTGCTGGGAGGATGATATCTCCAATGTGGGGGATTTTTTCTCGATTGTCCCAGTTCAAATGTTTAGTGAACATGTCCCATCCAGAAACCCAGGGAGGGAGTGGATCAAAATGCGTATGTTCTTCTGGGGCCATTATGCTGGAGGCTAAAATCTTTCCTTCATGGATCTGCTGACGCATGATGTCCACTGGCATGTTATTCATAACTCCGCCGTCTACTAACACCTCTTTTTGTGCCGTAATTACAGGAGGGAAAATAGCTGGAATAGAAATGCTTGCGCGGATTGCTTCCCAAAGTAGTCCTTTTTTATGAATTTTACAACTAGAAGTGGAAAGATTGGTCGAGACGCAAAAAAAATTTGTCCAAGACTGCTCTATATGCCGCTCTTTCCCAAATGCTCTTTGTAAAGCTAGTGTGACGTTTTTTCCTGATTTTACAGATAAAAAGGGCAACGTATAATCTAAGGTTTCTGCTGCAGGGACCAAAAGGTTTTCCACTTGCTCTAAAATTGTATGAGCATTCATTCCAATGGAGTAGGATGCAGCAATAATTGCCCCCATGCTGCTTCCTGCAATGCAATCAATAGAAATTTTCGCCTCTTCAAAAGCTCTCAAGACCCCAACGTGAGCAAGTCCACGTGCTCCTCCTCCTGATAAAACGAGTCCTACAGCTTGTCCTGAAAGGAACCTTAAAAGTTTATTAAAATCTTCTTCTGAAGAAAGTCGTACATTGTGGTGATAGATGTTATGACGAAGAAATGTCCAATCAATGACATTTTTGGGTTCAATGGAATAAGGTGGATGCAAAAGAACGAGATTTTTTGTAATTGCCTGTAGCTCTTTAGTATCCCAAAGGAATTGCTCCAGTTCATTCAATTCAGGAGATTCTTCGGCAAGAGCAACTAGCACTATTCGGTCTGCTTGTCGAAAGCAAAATCGGGACCACTCAGTAAGCGTACTATCTGTTTCATAAATGAGATACTCATACTCTTTTTCTTTTTCGCTAAGCCAAGAGATCGCATTGACGGAACAGTTAGAGGAGTTCACATGTAAAATTTTTGAGCGTAAGGAAAATTCCCGGATAAATTGCGAAGAGAATTTTGTAAAATGGGGATTATTTCCAGCGGCGAGAATTGCGATTGTTTTTAAGGTCTTTCTTTTTTCTTTCGGAAGAGGTGGGGATACTAAGCGATGGACAGCTTTTCGAATGCATCCGAGCATCGCCTCTGGGTATTTTACTAAAAAATCATGAAAGGATTCTTGTGTAAGTTTTAATACTTCGCTGTCTCGAGCTGCTTGTACCGTAGCCATACGCTTTTCTTTGGTAAGAATAGCAATTTCTCCTATGATTTCTCCTGCTCCAACATCTGCAATCCAATAGTGTTTCTGATAGACTTTAAAAAGTCCGTGCATAACGATATAGAGGCAGTCTCCTATTTCTTTTTCTTTGATAAGTACTTCCCCTCCAGGGATCAATACCCTTTCAAAGCCATTTGCTAGGTTTAGTAAAATATCTTCAGGAACATGGGAAAAAAGTTGTATAGTTTGTAAAAAAGCAAAGATAGGATCTTTTGCTTCTGTCATAATGGTAGATACCCTTGAGCTAGTTCACGGTAGCTCTTCACTTGTTGCTTTTGCCAATGAGCAGAGTGATTGAGCTCTTTTGCTAAGATTTCAGCAATAAGGGGGGCGGCTTCTATACTAGCTTGAGCATCCAGAAGAAGACTTCGGCTTCTTCTGGATAGAATATCTTCTACAGTACGCGCCATTTCTTTGCGAATGGCAAAAATAACTTCGACTTGTTTGTAGGGGAGATTGGGATGAATTGGTTCGTTTAATTCTTTCCCTTCTTTTTTTACAAGAGCCTCTAATACTTTTCGATCAGATCCGTAAACGCTCCAAGGATCCTTAGGATCTGCATGTTTACAAAACCCTTGTAAATGCAATGTCCTGGTAATGCAGGGGTGATCGGGAAGCGAGCTGACTTGAATCGCCTTATTAATGACATCTTCTGCCATCTGGCGATACGTAGTCCATTTTCCACCTGCGATGGTAATCAATCCGGATTTAGAGACTATGATTCTATGATCTCTAGAGAGTTGCGAGGTTGAGCTGTTTTCATTTGCGCGCACTAAGGGGCGAATTCCTGTAAAAACACTCAAGACGTCAGAGGCAGTTGGCGCTTTTGTTAAGTAATTTGCAGCATGCTTTAGTAAAAAAGCGATTTCTTTCTTTTGTGCTTTAGGTTCAAGTTTTACTTGAGAAACCTCTATGTCTGTTGTTCCTAATAATACTTTATCATGCCAAGGCACAAAAAATAGAACTCGGTTATCTTCCGTATGAGGGATAAGAAGAGCGGTATCGCAGGGAAGGAATTCTTTGGGAAGAACCAGATGCGTTCCTTGACTGGGAGCTATGATACTCATCGATTTGGGATCATCTAGATGTCGAACACTATCTGTAAATGCTCCTGTTGCATTGATGACCACTTTGCCTTTTAATGTATATTCTTTTTGGGAGAGTAGATCTTTTGCTTTAACTCCAACACAGTGCCCTTGATGTTTGATAAAAGAGGTTACTTGCATGTAGTTGAATAAAGTAGCTCCTAGATCATTTGAGGTTCTAGCTAAAGTGATTGCAAGGCGCGCGTCATCAAATTGTCCATCGTAATAGATAACACCACCTCTAAGACCTTCTTGTTCTAAGGTCGGCAGCTTTTTTTTTGTTTGCTCTAAGCTTAATTTAGATGATGCTTTGAGGCCTAAACTTCCCGCTAAAAAATCATAGACTTTTACTCCAATTCCATAAAATGGACCTTCCCACCATTTGTAATTTGGGACTAAAAAAGGTAGGGGATGGACCAGATGAGGAGCATTTTGGCAAAGAAGACCTCTTTCTCGAAGCGCTTCTATGACGAGGGATAAATTACCTTGTTGTAAATATCTAAGCCCCCCATGAATGAGTTTAGTGCTGCGGCTCGATGTCCCTTTGGCAAAATCAGACTGTTCTAGAAGAAGTGTCTTAAACCCTCGAGAAGCGCTATCTACTGCAGCTCCAAGTCCTGTGGCTCCGCCTCCAATGATGATAACGTCCCATTGATCGGGGAGTTCTGCGATTTTTTCTAGATTGAGATTTCGGTTCATAAGTTGTTTTCTTCCCACTGTTGTGTGACATCTACGGCTTTTTGCCATTTAAGATAGTTTTTTTGAATCTTTTCACGGGGTTGAGAAGGAGTAAATTCTTTTTCCGCTTTCCAATAAGAGAGAATTTCTTGTTTGTTCTTCCAAAATCCAATAGCAAGACCTGCTAAATAAGCGGCTCCTATAGCTGTAAGCTCTGTAGCCGTTGATCGAATTACAGGGACATCTAAAAGGTCTGCTTGAAATTGTAGGAGCAGGTCGTTGTATACAGCCCCTCCGTCAACGCGGATTTGCTGAACGGGGATGCGGGCGTCAGTTTCCATTGCTCGCAAGACATCCGCGACTTGATAGGCAATACTTTCTAAAGCAGCTCTAGCGATATGTGCAGAAGATGTTCCTCTAGTCAGTCCTAAAATCATACCTCGTGCATAAGGATCCCAATGAGGAGCTCCAAGACCTGTAAAAGCTGGTACAAAATACACCCCACCAGTGTCTGTAACAGAAGCTGCTAGTTTTTCAATTTCTGAAGAATCCTCAATCCAGCCCATTTGATCTCGAATCCATTGAATAACTGCTCCTGCAATAAAAACGCTGCCTTCTAATGCGTATTCGGTCTTCCCGTCAATGGTATACGCAATGGTTGTAAGGAGCTTTTTTTGTGAAAAAACAGGAGTTGCTCCAGTGTTCATTAAAAGAAAACATCCCGTTCCGTAAGTGTTTTTTACCATTCCCTCTTGTAGGCAAGCCTGTCCTATTAAAGAGGCTTGTTGATCTCCTGCGATGCCACTAATAGGAATTTTACGACCAAAAAATTCTACAGCGGTTTCTGCATACACTTCACTAGAAGAACAAACAGTTGGTAAAATTTCTTTGGGGATTTCTAAGATTTTCAGCAGGTCTTCATCCCAAACATGGGCTTGTATATCATAAATGAGAGTACGAGAAGCATTGGTTGTATCCGTTACGTGGGTGTTTCCTTGAGTCAGCTTCCAAATAAGCCAAGTATCGATTGTTCCAAATGCAAGCTCTCCTCTTAGCGCTCTATCCATAGCCCCTGGGATATTGTGTAATAGCCAGTGGATTTTGGTTCCAGAAAAGTAGGGATCGAGAAGAAGTCCTGTTTTTTTATTAAATAAAGGCTCTAGTCCTTTATTTTTTAGCTGCCTACAAAGATCAGCGCCTCGTCGGTCTTGCCAGACGATTGCATTATAAATGGGAATTCCCGTCTTTTTATCCCAAATAACAGTCGTTTCTCTTTGATTGGTAATCCCGATGGCAGCAATTTCGTGAGCTGGTGTTGCGCTATGGGCCAGCACTTCGATGGCAACGGATAGTTGTGAAGACCAGATATCTTGAGGATCGTGCTCGACCCATCCAGCTTGAGGGAAAATTTGCCGAAACTCTTTTTGTGCCTTAGCTTTGATTTTTCCTTCATGATCGACTAAAAGAGCCCTAGAACTTGTTGTTCCCTGGTCTAAAGCTAGTATGTACTTCATTACGACCCTCATGCGGTTCTTTATGGTTGTGTCTCACGTTTTCCGGTTACTGTCAATAATTTTATTGATTCATGTTCGACATATATAGTCATTTAGAAGGGGCCGGTTTATTGGTTTTGGCCTAGCTTTTTTTTGCCTTTCACAGTGTTTTTCGCTCAAGCTTATTGCGTCTAACTTGTTGTAAATTATATAGTTGTGGTTCTGTGTTTTTTTTCTTCGACAAATTTCTGTTTTCATATCGAATCTGAATTAATTAATTTACTTAAAGTGAATTATTTAATATAATTATTTATTACTTGAGAGGCTTCGTTAAATAAGCTTAAAATATTAACATTAGTAATGTAAGGATGTGTAATGCAGGGGATTGGCAGCGTTTTAACAAGTTTTAGCTTAAACACCGCCTGCAGAGGGCCTAGTGTTGTTAGCCTCATAAAAACTGTAGCGCTCACAATTTTACTTGCATTACCACTTACAGGCTCTGCAAGAATAACCTGTTCCTGCGAGAATCTAAATCCTACTCTTGATGAGAATCAAAATACAGATTGCGATGCATTTTGCAAATCTGATTTTAACGCACTTACTCTTGAATCTTCTATGAACATATGTGAAGATTATCTTCTTGATCTTTTAGATTATACGTCTCCTTTTTTTGATCCCAACGAAGATAATTATAAACCTAAAGAAGCTCCTCCTGAAAGATTAGTCTGTCATAAATCAAATGCTGCGCAGCTATATTTTAAATCTTTGGAGCAAGATCTTTCTTATACTATTGAGGTATTGCCCAATCCAGATACTTTCACAGGATTTAAAGACTTTCGCCAGCCTAATGAAGCGCATCCAGAACAAATACACCCCATATTAGATACGATTTCTCCTGGAGGAGTACTCGTGTCTGCAGGATCCGAGCGAGGTTTTTTCACTTTAGCGCTAGCTGAAGAAGGTCTTTTTAGTGGTTTAGTCATTAGAGATATTCACCCTAAAATAAAGGCCTACGTTGATTTCAATATACTCTTGTTTCGTCTAGCAAGCTCAAGAGAAGAATACAATCGATTATCAGAAATGAAAACAACGGATGGATTCAGAGAAAAAATAGAAGACAGCAATATCCCTCATGCCATGAAAATATACTACTTGAATAATCTGGACACTTTGGCTTTGGCCTACCAAGAGGTAGATCAAGACTGGAGAGCTTGTACTGCTTTTCATCGTGTAGACTACAGCAAAAACGATGTTTTTTTCCAAAGGATTAAAAAACTTGCAGATTCTGGAAATATTGTATCTGCTATTGGGGATATAACGGATGTTGATTTTTTACATGATAGAGAAATTTCCATGATCGATATCTCAAATATATATGATTATTCTCCTAATATGACCTTTAAGAAGGAACCAGGATTTCATCCTGTGATCGTGTATACGAATCTACTGCGATCGGCTATTTATGCAGATCGATATATTTACCAAACTTTGTTTTATAAACACGTTTTGAATAAATCTAAAGAGGAAGAGAGTCTATCTATATGGGATTTTTTCAAATGTAAAATGATATTCGGATAGACAAAATTTCTTGTTTCCAGGTATTGATCAAATGCGCAGCAAGGTCAATTAGACTCTATGGCGTACCGCTAGATTCGTAAAGATAGAAATAGGTATGTTATGATCCACGTTTTCTTAGGAGAGCTCATTGGAACTTTTTTGATGATTTTACTAGGCAATGGAGTGGTTGCGAACGTATTGCTTAAAAAATCTAAAGGATTTCAATCAGGATGGATTGTCATCAGCATGGGCTGGGGACTTGCTGTAACTGTTTCTGTGTATTTAGTCGGATGGGTGAGTGGAGCGCATCTTAATCCTGCGGTGACTTTTGCTTTTGCTATATCTCAGGCCACTCCTTGGTCTCTTGTTCCTATTTACTGGATAGGGCAAATGTTAGGAGCGATTTTAGGAGCCTTTTTTGTTTGGATTACTTACCGTCCCCATTTTCAAGAAACAGAAGATCCTCATATGAAATTACTCTGCTTTTCCACAGCGCCGGCCATTCGTCGCTTTCGATGGAACTTTCTTACAGAGACAATTGCAACCGCTGTACTGATCTTAGGTATTTTTGGTATTATTGCCCCAGGTAATCAACTTTCGGGGGGGCTTGCTCCTTATCTTATCGGCACATTAGTGCTTGCTGTTGGGCTTTCTTTAGGGGGCCCTACTGGTTATGCCATAAATCCTGCCCGTGATTTAGGCCCACGCCTTGCCTATACATGGATTTATGGGAAATCTCATGCAGATTGGCGGTATGCTTGGATCCCAGGGATCGCTCCATTTCTAGGGGCTTATTTGGGGTACATTGCCTACATGCTACTTTCTGCGTTTCCTTTAAGCTAGGAAGGTAAATTAAATGTCTTGTAGGTTGTGGTGAGTTTCTTGTGCCCGATTTAGTTTCGGAAGTTTTGATTTACTGCAAAAGACTCTAAAAGCGGATAAAGCAAGAAAAGAAATCCTGGTCGCAAGAATACGACCAGGAAAAGGTCTTATAGATTATTCACATCCTTGATCTTGTAAATTGATTAAAGTCTCAAAGACGTTTTTGTAACAATCGTTTTTCAGTCCTAAAGACCCTTGGAAAGGATGTTGAAAATTAGCTATGAGATAAAATGCAAAGACAAGAATCAACGCTTGTATGGAAGATAGGAGCGTTCTTAGCTTTGTGTTTGCATTGTACAATTCGGTCAATATGATCATGCAAAAAGCTCCAGAGATTAAAAAAATCCAGAGTATGCAAGGAATAGAACCTTTCACAGCAAAAATGCGATTCATTCTATAGCTGTTTACATTGTTTAATTCCGTGACCATGCTTGTCAAAAAGGCTCTTTGGTTGTCTGTTTTGACCTTAAGGCGATTGGCAGACTCCCACAGATGAGTATAGGCAGGATTGGAGTGAGGAGAAATTCCTTTTGCCATTAAAGGCCACTCGTATTGCTGGATCGATCGTAAGTAATCGATCACTGCTGCTTGAAAGGGCACTTGATATTTACAAGGGAACGCTTCCGAGTCGTACCAAACATCGGTTAAAGATGTGATTTCTAAATCAACGTTTTTATTCAGGGTTGTATAGTTTTGCCAGCTAAAAACAATCATAAAAGCTAAAACGACACCATAAATTAATCCTAAAAATTGATGAGCGATTCTTAAGAATTCATTTTGTGTGTGATTCTTAGGCAAAATAAAAGAACGTAAACGGCGAGTGCCCCATACGGTCAACGCAAAGGCTATCATAAAAACAACAATCCATATCCACATTTTTAGCATACTTCCTCAAAGGTTAAGAAAAAAATAAGTCAAATTATTTTTATATCATTAAAAAAATAATTTACACAAATGAAAAAAATTTAGACGTTAAGATTTGGTTTTTTCACAGCTATCTAATAGGTTGTAAGTGGGATCACAAATGGATATGATTTTCATTTTCATTCTTTATTCTAATGTCAAATTAGGAAAGATAGTTCTGTGATTTTTTTTCCGTAAGCATTGCTCTATTTTTCTTGAGAGGAAATCTAAGTTCCCATTAACATCATGTGAATTTTATGTAAATGTATCGGGGTAGTGCAATGCGGAGAATCTGGATTTTTTTATGCTTTGCTTTATGTGTAGGTGAGACTTCTTTACAGGCAGGTTCTTCTTTTTTCTCGATCAATCCGCTGTTATCTTATAGACCCTACGAATTACACTGGGCAGCTGCAATGGATTACGATCGAAACATCTTAGAATTAGAAGATGGTTCGCAATGGAAAATTTCAGATGGAGATTATCTAGAGCTGCTCTCTTGGGGAAAAGATGATATTGTTGAGATTTCTCCGAATTATTTTTCTTACTCTTATACATACTATATGACTAACAAAGATACAGGATCTTATGTTCGCGCAAACCTTGTTAATGCGCCCCTTCGAGATTCTCCCTATGCTGTGACCATTACTGGTATGGACTACAGACGCTCCTTTTCTTTAAGCAATGGAAGCAGTTGGGAAATATCTACTTCGGACCTTTCTTTGGTTCGTAACTGGTATGTCGATGACTTAGTGATCATCGGAAATAATAACGAGTGGTTTTCTTTTTATTCTCACATTCTTATCAACATCCACACCAATACGTATATCCGCGTACAAAAAATCTAAATCTTAGGAGGATTTTATGATTTCAGCTCTTCCTGCAGCGTCTGTTTCTCCTGTAATTGTTGCGGTTTCTCAAAGCAATTTTTCATCTTCTCTTATTCACAAGGTAGCATTGAGCGCTCTTTCTTATTTAGCAGCCTCTTTATATATTCCTTCTTCTTTGGCTCCTGTTGCTATTTGTTTTATTGTGGGACTTACGGTTGCCTTAGCTCTTTTCACTTCCTTGGAAAATCATCAATACGAGGCTTGTCCAGGTCATTTTCAGACTCCTATTTTCTATCCTCCTCGTGTATATAGACCAATTTTTTATAGACCAGTAGAGGTTTGTCGCCCTCCTGTTTCTTATCCTATTTATAGACACCCTCTTCCTCCAATCAGCTTTAAAGCGCCTCTTCCAGCAACTTCTTTTCAGCCTAGAATGGATAGGGTGGGATCTAGGATGGAATTTGCCAGACATTAGGACTACCTAAATTCTAGGAAGAAAGAGAGCGATAGGTGGAAAAGATGGGAAACCTGCTTGGAACTATGTTGCTGTTTTTTTAATTAATATGTGGTTAAATTTTTATTTATTAACACTTAGGTTATAATGCTTTGTGAGAATTATTAACTTTAATAAAAAGTTAATAATATTGTATAATGTATCTGATATATAAATAACGCTAGAAACCAATAGGATGTCATGGGAGTAGCTGCAATTTGCAATACATATACAGATCTACTCAATAGCTGGACTGAGTCAGATAAACAAGCCAACGTACGACATCAAGCTTGTCTTGATGGGGCTAAGGTTGCTGAGAATGGCTATCGTATCTTGTGTCTGGGTGGTGGGAATGGTATTCCTGAAAACACTTGTGAAGCTAAAGTCAGGCATTATGCATCTAAGCTTGCAGAGCACATCTATCAAGAAACAAAACTTCCTCCCGTAAAAGATCCTGTCGTCCTTGGAGAATACTCTCCTATTTTATCTCGATGTCATAGTCTGTATGAGTATGGTAAAGGTGCCAGAGCGGACAATTGGAGAGAATGGTCAGATGATATTCAAGCGCAAGAAACCAAATTTTCTGAAACAGGCGCATACGAACAAATCAAATTAGCTGAAATCACAAAGACGCATCCGAGAGAAGGTGACGCTCTCTCTACTCTATATAAGGACTACGGAACAAACTTATTTAAACGTTCTTCGGATAAACAGAAGTATGATGCGAAGGAATCTGGAGCAGAAGCTAAGTGTTCTGCAATACTGCGAGAAGAGAATTTCAAAACAGCCAAAACAGTTGGCGTAGTTGTTATTGCCATAGCGGTCATTGCGATAGCTGCCAAAGTTTACTGTGATAAACAGAAGGAAAAAGAAAAGCAAAAGACTCAAGTGGCGCTAAAAGCTTAAGAAGCCTCTGCAATTGCTTTATGTAATAATTTTTACAGCATAACGAATGGTGAAATCGCTGTGCTGTTTTTTCTTTTTATCTGTTTTTTTCTTGAAAAAGACATCCCTACAGCAAGAATTTTTCTGTCTTTGCCAAGAAAAGGCTCATAGTATTTTTGTTTTTCTATTTGATCTATTCCAATTTCTGGAGACTCATTCATTTTAAGTTCTAAAATGTAAATGACATTAGGAAGCTCTAGAATAAGATCCATCCTTCCAATGCTTGTTATACGTTCGGATTGTACTTCTATACCGGCAGCTGAAAAGATTGTTTGTAAAAGAGCGTGATAGAATTTTTCATCATTCATATGGAGAGGATAGGGGATATCGCTTAAAATATTCGTTAAAACCGCCACGACATCTTCCATTTTTTCCTGCACTAAAAAGCCATAAATTTTACCAATAAGAGGATTGATGTGAGTGGTAGCTTTATGAGTAATTAGTGCAACCAAATGCCTTTGAAATGAAGCTCTCACTTCCAAGTTTGGATATTTTAACTGATAGTTTCTTGTTAAAGAATCGTAAGATTCGATTGTTAAGTATCCCATCTGAAAAAGCAATGCTGGGAGTGGAAGACTTTCAATTTCAAACGTTTGTAATAAATCCCACGTTCCCTCTAATTGGTCTATATTTAGGAGAGCGCATTCATTCTGTCTTTCTTCTTTACTGAGTTCATCGAGTAATACTTGAGGAGTTGCAGACTCAAACCAAAAATTATGCAGCTCTTGAATATGCAAAGAACAAGTAAGGGAGAATGGACTGTAAATGGTAGGGGTTTTTTCCTTGAAGCAGTATCCATTATACCAGGTTTTAAGGTCTTTTCGCAAAGCTGAAAAAGGAACCTCTTTTTCTTGAGCCCAAGCCTTCATATGTTCTGTAAAATAGAGATCTACTTCTTCGTCTGTGTAGCCACAAATGTCGAAAAAATTCCTATTCATCGTGAGGTTGTCTAAGTTATTCAATCCAGAAGAAAGCCCAGACTTGCTAAATGCGCTAATTCCAGTAACAAAAACAACTTCTATTTTTGCTTGAAGAGCCTTTACTACAGTAGAAAATTCCTTGATAATTGTTCGAATATTCTTGGCAAGTTCAGTGGAGTGCAGCGCATGCAAGATAGGATAGTCATATTCATCAATTAAAAGAGCCACTCGACCAAACTTAGCATGTAAAGCTATAGTAAGGGATGCTAAGGCATCTTTGACTCCGATGAAGTGCGTGGGCAATTCTAAATGATAGTCCGTAGCGATAGAGTTTAAAGCTTTGAGGAAAGACTGATTTAGCATTTCAGGGGTTTTGCTGTCTAAAGCCGAAAAATCCATTCGAATCACTCCATAAGGAGCCCAATTATAGCTGCTATCTGCAATCCAAAGCCCATCAAAAAGCTCTTTTTTTCCTTGTAAAGCGGCTTCTAAAGTAGACACCAATAAAGATTTTCCAAATCTACGTGGACGGGAAAGGAAAGTTCTTCGGTGAGTCGTTAATAGGGTATAAACATGCTTTGTTTTATCTACATAGGCACAACCTCTTTTTCGCAGTTCAGGAAACTCACTGATTCCTATGGGGAGATTTTGCATGTTTATTCCTCTTCTTCCTCTTCTAAAGATATCGCTATTTCGTTTAAACATCAATCCGCAATGACGTGAAAATGCAGTAAATGTAGTATTGGTTTTTTTAACGTCAAGCTATGCATTAGTAGATTTTTTTTAACATTTTCCCGATCTCTTTACAAGATGCACATGATACGCATTAGTTAAATTTTTATTTATTAAAATTTTAATGTTTAGTTTTCTTCTTTTACTCTCAATTTATCCGTGAGGAGAATTCTAGGACAAATTTCAAAATAGCTGGCGTAGTTGTTATTGCCATAGCAGTCATTGCGATAGCTGCCAAAGTTTACTGTGATAAACAGAAAGCAAAAGACTTAAGTGGCACTAAAAGCTTAAGAAGCCTCTGCTGTAACTTTGTTTTTTCGATGTTGCATCAAGTGTACGAAAGTAATGACAAATACGCCAACCATAATCCATCCCATTAGGTAAAAGCAGTCAGCTAGGGCTAATGCGTCGGATTGGACTTGTAACCCATTTTCGAGCAGCTGTCTAGTGCCTCCAGGAGACGGAGCATAGACAGACAGTTCCGACATAAATTCTTGAGTTTGCTCTGAATAAGGAGTGAGCTGTTCTCCTAGACGTTCATGATAAAAAACCTTTCGTCGAATCCACACAGTTGTATAGCTAACAGATCCTATGGATCCAGCAATAAGGCGAACGGATTGAAAGAAGGCAAGCCCTAGCATAGAGTCTGCTTTAGGAAGAGATCTGAGGCAGACTATTAGAAGAGGGAATAGGAAGAAGGCAAGGCCAAATCCAGCCAAAATACGAGCAAAAGTTAACCGTCCAAAATTTACTTCCGCATTAAAGGTTGTCGAGTAAAAACAAGAGACTGCAAAAAATCCGATAGCCAATAAGACTACCCATAAAGTAGTTACATGCTCAAACCAACGCTCTAATGCAGCAAATAGTATCCCTCCAGCTACAGCCATGTGAGATAAGATCAAAACAATCCAAAGGGGGGAGTATTTTGCATCGAGTTGAAGCCATAAAGCCAAAAGAAGGATCATTCCGAAATAGGCAGAAAATAGAAAAAAGACGCAAAAAATAGACAAGGCAAAAGTCGGAATTTTTAAAAGGTAGAGGGCTAGAAAAGGTTTTTCGTGAGATAATTCCCATAAGATGAAAAATATAAGACATAACAAAGCCACAGACAAAAGAACGCAGATAAGGGGGCTGCGAAACCAATCTAGTTGTTGTCCTAAGGCAATAGCTGTAACTAAAGATCCGATTCCTAGCACATAAAAAACATACCCAATCCAGTCAAATGATTGATTAGAGGGGGGATGAGGAGTTTTATGGTGATAGAGAATGCACGCCAGGATAATTAGGAAAGGCAGTTGCGAAAAATAGACCCAAGTCCAATGAATTTCGTAGGCAACCCACCCTCCAAAGCATGCGGCAAGAACTGGTGTTACAGTCATAATCAATGCTAAATAAGCAAGCATCCTATTTTTTTGTTCTGTCGAAGTGTGCTCCTGAAGAAGGCCAAAGCTTACGGGAAAAAAGATTCCCGAGGCAAGCCCTGCTAAAAAACGAAACAGTACAAAGAAAAAAAATGTAGGAGCTATTGCGCATAAATACGTAGTAATAATAAAACAGATCAAGGAAAACAAAAGTACTTGAAGTCTTCCAAAACGCCTTCCTAGCTCGCCTCCTAGGGCAAAGAGCAGGGCATTTCCTAGTCCAAAAAAACAGACTCCATACATTGCAATTTCTGGAGATCCTCCCAGGTCTGACACAATGTATCCACCTCCCATGAGCGAAGAGGTGAAATTGAATACAGCAAAGAAAGCGAGAGAGTATAAACAGAGCTGTAGCAACTTAGTCATCTAAGTTCTCCGGCATCTGCAAAACGTTTTTAGCATACTCTTGTAAAGAAGGGTCCATATTGGTCTCTATGATCTGATCGATCCATCCGAGATCTCCTTCTTCTTCTTTTTTAAAAATATCCGTTACATATGAGGGAGATCCTTTAGGCGAAGCTGGAACCAAAGCTCCAGGAGCTTTGAGATCGACGATAGCTTCCATAGAAAGACCAATGCGCAAAGGGTGAGCTCTTAATTCACTTTCCTCTAGCTCTACGCGGACTGGAAGCCTTTGCACGATCTTGATCCAGTTTCCGGAAAGATTTTGAGGAGGGAGTATGGAGAAGGCGTTTCCAGCGCCCCCAGGAAGTCCTGCAATCCTTCCGTGAAATTTAGTTTCATAACCGTAAAGGTCTGACGTGATTTGCACAGGTTGACCAATGCGCATCCTTTTCATTTGCGTTTCTTTAAAGTTTGCATTTACCCAAATTTGATCGAGAGGAATGATGGCCATAAGAGGCTGCCCTGATGGGACCCACATACCAACTTGGATCGATCTTTGGGCAACAAGTCCTTGGACAGGGGAGTAGATATTACATCGGTATAGATCTACCCATGCTTGTCTGGCTTGAGAAACTGCAACTAAGACAGAGGGATTTTCCCTAATGGAAGTTCCTTGAACGAGAGAATATGCTTTTTCTAATAAGACTTCCGACATGTGTAAAAGGAAAAATGAGCTTCGTAAAGCGGCTTCTGCATGCTCGAAGTCTTCTATGGAAACTCCGCCAGCTTCAAGTACAAAATTTCTATGCTCATAATCTTGCGCAGTTTTGATGAATTCAGCTTTTCTAGCTTCCACTTCTGCTTGTAAGGCAAAAACAGCGTGAAAATTTTGGCAGACTTCCCGCACTTTCTCTGCTAAATTTTCTTGAGCTTTCTGTAGGGCTATTTTGGCATCTGTTTCATCCAGTTGTACAATAAGTTGTCCTTTTTCCACTAAATAGGTGTCATCAGTTAAGATAGATTTAACAAATCCTGGAATGAGTGGCGTTAGCATAACCTGGTTTCCCTGGACGTAAGCATCGTCTGTATAGGCTCGATCTTTCCAGTAAAACCACCAGTATAAAAAACCTGCTAAGAGTAGAAGAGCTGTGATCCCCCAATAAATCCAAGCCATACGTTTTCTTTTGGGTAAGGAGGAAAAATAGCTCATGAGTCCTCCCGAGCAATGGGAAGAACGGGAGAAATATACCCTCCGCCTAGAGATTTGATCAGTTGGACTGCAAAGGTGTATTGATGATATGTAAAATCCGTTTCTTCCAGCTTGCTTTCGATCCATTTCTCTTCATAGTCTAAGAAGGCGAATTGGGAGTCCAGGCCCCCTTCGCATCGCAATGCCGTAAGATTCCAACGTTTAAGTCTATCTTGGACTCTTTGTATCTGTTGTTTTTTTTGAGCGTATGCCATTTGTAGCTTTGAGACGACATCTGCTACTTCTTGAGCGCTAGTTAAAATAAGATTGTTATATTCGTAGATTGCTTGATCAAATGAGGCTTTTTTGGCTCTTATATTGGCTCGAATTGCTCCAGCTGTATACATCGGAAGGCTAAGAGTGGGATGTAGTCCTGCAGATTTTGAGGCGTTTTGTAAAAGAGTGTTCCACGCTACGCTTTTGACGCCCGTAAAGGCCATCAAATTGATGTCTGGGAAAAATTCTGCTTTAGCAACTCCCACTTCATGCGCCAGAGAATCTGCTCTCCAAATCTGCATCATCAGATCCGGACGCCTTGAAAGAAGTTCAATGGAAAGGTTTTGAGGAAGAGGAAGTGTTTTAGGTGGATCTTGAGGAAGAACTTCTAAAGAAATATCAACATCAGGTCCTTGTCCTACGAGGATATTGATGAGATGCGATTGCAATTGTATCTCATCTTCCATAGAGGCTAAATATTGCGCTACTTCTTGGAGCTGCTCGTCTCCTAGTAAAGGTTCGAATGCGGAAAAAAGAGCTCCTTCTTTCATGTCATTTTGTAGTTGTAGGCGCTGTTTGCGTACACTGTAGAGCTTTTCGTAGAGTTTTTGTTTTTCTAGAGCTGTTACAAGGGCGAAGTAGGCTTGCGCAAGAGATGTGGTAACAGTAAGCTCCACTTGTTTTTTTTCAGCTTCTCTAGCTTTCCATTCTCCAATCGCTGCCCGAAAACGGTTCCTGTTTTTACTCCAAAAATCAAATTCATAATTAAATGCAAATAAGAGGTCCACTTCAAACCCATGCAAGGGAAGAGTGGGATTTAAAAGATGCATCAGTTCGTGTTCACTGAAATAACGGTAAGAGTCTCCGGCATTAAAATAAAGCGTAGGGAAAAGTTTGGATTTAGTAACAAGTGCAGCCTGTCTAGCTTGCTCTACCCAGCTTTGAAGAGAAAGAATCGTTGGATTCTGAGCGAGAGCTTTTTCCATCCAATCTGATAAAACAGGAGTTTCAAAGCTGTTCCACCAATCAGAGTCAGGCCAGTTTCCTTCAGTTAGTACTCCTGATTCCAATCCTTGTTTTTGACTTTTTGTAAGTGAGGGACTCGCTGCTACATGTTCTTGTTTTTCTGCTTTGCTCATGGATACACACCCTGATAAAGTCAGCAAGCAAGCGATAGAAGCTTTTTTATAAAAAGCAGAAAACATGCATTATCCCTGTAATATCCCATCAATTAATTGATGTATTACAATAAGAGATTATTGTCTAGGGAATGCTAGTATTGAATAAATAAAAGAGTCGTTGAAAAACGACTCTTAAAATTATTGAACAGCAGGTTGAGGATTGATAGAAAGAAGTTCTATCTCAAATACCAGCGTTGTATTAGGTCCGATGAACTGACCAAACCCTTGTTCTCCATAAGCTAGGTAAGCTGGAATTACTAATTCCCATCGATCTCCGGTTTTCATGAGTTGTAGAGCCTCTGACCAGCCTGGGATTACGCGATTGACTGGAAGTACTTGAGGTTGCTTTCTTTCATAGGAGCTATCAAACACTTGACCTTCTATAAATTGACCTTTGTAGTGAATGCTCACAGTGTCAAAAAGTGTGGGCTTTGTAGTCCCGGTTCCTGATTTTAAAACTTTGTACTGAAGGCCGCTTGGCAGAGTGACAACTCCAGCTTTGCTTTTATTGGCTTGGAGGAAGTCTTCTCCGTCTTTTTTGTTTTTTTCAGCAAGCTGAGCGACATATTGCTTTTGCTGCATTTCGATTTGTTGCCGTAGAGTTGCTAGGATAGACATCATTTCTTGTTCTGGAATACGAGACTCGACATCTTGGATGCCATCTTGAAATCCGCCAAGCAAAAGATCCATGTCGATATCTGAAAACTGCGTTTTTAAATTCTTCCCCATTTCAAATCCAATGCAGTAACTGACTTTTTCTTTCGTATTTTTCATGAAATGCTCCTAAAAAAATTGAATGGACAACGTATATCTCAATCTTTAAAATCTTTCAAGTGCAGAAATCTCCTTTTCCTTCAAAGGGGAATCTGCTATTCTTATTGGCCGTTGACAAGGAATTTTTGCATGCAGTGGACTAATACAAAGACCCAGCCTCTATTAGAAGCTTTGAAGGAGGGATTTCCTGAGAGTTCTTCTAATACCCTTCGTTCTTGGATCGCAGATCAAAGAATCACTATTAATGAAAAAACAGTTTCTCACGCCAAGCAAATGGTCTATCCAGGAGAAACAATTTTATTGGGTAAAAGAAAAATTTACATGGAAGAGGGGATTGAAATCCTTTACGAAGACAAGCATTTGATTGTCTTGTGTAAGCCTGCTGGAATTTTGAGTGTAGCTACTGAGCATGATCTTTTCCAAAATGTGCATACTTATCTTAAAGAAAGATTGGATAGAAGAGTCTTTCCTGTGCACAGACTTGATCGAGAGGCTTCAGGCGTTATGGTTTTTGCCTACACGGAAGAAGCTCAGAAACATTTAAAAAAACAATTTGAAGAACACTCGATTTTGCGCAACTATATAGCTGTTGTAGAAGGAGAGCTCAAGCCATCTCAGGGTACTTGGCAAAGTTATCTATACGAAGATGGGAACTTTTTTGTTCGCAGCATAGTAAATACTACTCTTGGAGAGAAAGCTACTACGCATTATAAAGTCATTCAATATGGCAAAAAAACAACTACACTTCTTGTTACTCTAGAAACAGGTAGAAAAAATCAGATCCGTGTACATTGCTCTGAAGCGGGACATCCGATTCTTGGAGATAAAAAATACAAGGCCACTACTAAGTTCGAAGGAAGAGTTGCTCTACATGCTTGTAAATTGGGCTTCCAACATCCGATCTTAGAAAAACCCATGTGCTTTGAAAAAGCTGTTTCTAAGGATTTTGAGCCGTATCTTCCTTGATTCTAAAGATTTGCCCTGCCCTAATATATTAGGGCGTGGCAATCGTCATTTTCTTCTATAGATCTAAGTTTTTAAAAATTGCATATAACGTGAAATTGAAAAAAACAGATCATTTTTACATGAATAATTGAAAAATCTTTAAATGAAGGATGTTTCATGTTTGCTAAGCTGTTTTTTTTGCTATAGCTGCACTATTCGTGCTGGTATTTTCAGGACTCTTGAAGAAGAAATTTCAGCGCTTTTTCCTTAGCTTGTCATTAGTTGCGGCTTTGGGTTTTAATTTAAGTGAGCACCATCAAAAGTCCTATGCCGATCATGGTTGTAGCAAAGATCTTTCTGAGAAGTTTTGAGGGAATGGAGTGAGCGAGTTTTACTCCATAAAAAGATGCGAAAAGGCTTCCGAAGCTGATCAAAAGAAAAGCGGGTAAGTAGATGTATCCTAAGCATCCTGAAATACACTCCTGGCTTCTTGAAGCTAGAAAGTATCCTATGGCGCCGCCTAGGCTGATAAGGCAAGAAGTGGCGCAAGATGTGCCGATAGCTCTTTTTTCAGGCGTGTGAAAATATAAGAGCGATGGAACCATTAAAAAGCCTCCGCCAATTCCTAAGAGATTCGAAAGGGTAGAAATTCCTCCAGAAATTAAGGTCCATATTCCGTAAGAGGGAAGAGAGTTTTGTCTAGGAGAAACTCTTGCAGATTTTATAAAGGTAATCCCAATAAAACAGGCGAAAAACCCGAAGAATGTTTTCAAAAGATCGCTGGGTAGGCCTTTGGCAATCCCAGCTCCTATGAAGCATCCCAATAAAATTCCTAGAAGAGATTTGTGTGCAATCTTCCAATCTACAGAACGTTTTTTATTGTGAAAATAGGTAGCAGAAAAGGTGTTTACTACCATCGCTGCAAGTGAAGTTCCAATCGCCATATGCATCATATGTTGCTCTGGAAATGCTTCCCAGGAAAATAGGAGTAAGAGCGCTGGAACGGTGATAGTGCCTCCTCCAATGCCTAAAAGCGCCCCTAAAGTGCCTGAAATTACTCCGATAAGAAGATAGCATGGGAAAAACGTGTACATAGAGGGCTCCTGACTGGGGATGTCATTGTATCTTTTTAGATGATTTTAGCAACTCCTTCTTAGTGGTGGATGGAGTTGCTATTTTTAAATTATACAGAAGTCTAGATGTATTTTTTAATGAGCATTACTAGAGTTGCAAGTTGATAATGCAATCGGAAGCGCCATGTATTTATTTTGGGAGGGATGGGATTTGCACCTAGGTCGAGCAATGTTTCTATGGTGGGGATATGGCCGGAGGAGTAAGCGTAGGTTAATGGAGTTAGATCATTTTTATCCTTTTGATTCATATCTATAGTTGGGTCTAGCTCTTTGAAAGCTTTAAGGGCTTTATTGTGTCCACGTTCAGCTAGGATATGTAAAAAAGGAAATCCGTTTTTAGATTTCCCGTGAAGATCTATGCCATATTTTTCCACTAAAGTGCGGATGATATCGACTTGTCCATATTCGCAAGCAGCTTGGAATGGAGTCCATCCTTTTCCGTTGGGTAAATTGGGGTCGGCTCCAAATCCAATCAAAGTGTTTAAGGCGTCAATCTTACCCTTTATAGCTACAAGCGTTAAGGGTGTCCATCCATTCTTGTCTTGGTTTACATCTAAGCTTGGATCTAATTCTTTGAAAACTTTAATGGCTTCATTGTGACCATGTTCAGCTAGAATGTGTAAAAGAGGAAATCCTCCTTTAGATAGTTCTTTGAGGTCAACTCCATGGACTTGCACTAAGGTGCGGATGGTATTGGCGTCCCCACGTTCGCAGGCTGCTTGTAGTGGAGTCCATCCATTTTTGTCTATAGGATAAGGAGTCCATCCATTTTCGTCTGCTAGATAGACGTGTTCAAGTTTGCTGTTATTTAAATTGTTCGGGTCTGTCTCTGTGCTTCCTTGTTTTATAAGGGAATTTATAGGGAATGTTGTGAGAAACGGATTGTTATCTAGCCGAGTGGAAGAAGGAGGCAACGTGAGCTGTTGATTGAGTGTTATATTTGGTGTTAGGACGGTTGTGGGAAGCGTAAGATTAGAATAATAGGATGGGGAAATGGGCGTTTGGGGGAGGTGTGCTTTTGGTTGATGAAGAGCTATGGCAAATAATCCTGCAACAGTTGCGTTAAAATTCTTAGAATGATTTGCAGTTTGTGATGTTAGAGATAGTGATGAAGAAGGAGAATTGGAGCCTAGTTTTATGTCGGAAGTAGGCGTGGATAAGATGGGGGATTGTGTTACAGTTGAGATCTTGACATTTTCTTGTGATCCCATGTTTGCAATGGGAGCGCTTGAATTTTTTGAATAATAATAAATTAAGGCAGCCCCTATTCCAAAAACTACAGGAACTGCAACGGTTAGTGCTTTTTGTAGAGTTTCAGATGATTTGTCGTTTTTCTGTTTTTCAATAGAGTTAGTTTTGACAATTGGATTTTGTGTTGGAGGGTATTGAATAATTTTACTTGTCATGTATGTTATTCCTGTTTTTTTTTGCTAATAATAGCATTCGCCTCTATGAAGATCAATGTAATGCGTCTTGTTTTCTACGGAATATTATCTGTTTTTTATTTCTACTGTTTTTTATGTGAAAAATTTTAGCCTATTTTTTTGAATAAATCTGGAAAATAAATACTATCATGAATGAAAATCTTGGACAGCGTGTGACAAATTTCTTGTTATAGGCTGAAGATAAGCGAGATGAAACAATTCAAAAACAGGAAAATGTCATGAAAAAAAAGATCTCTTTACTAGCCGTATTAGGTTTAGCTTTACTTGCTCCGAGTTCGTATTCTTATGCTCAAGATGAGAGCTCTTTAACGAACTGCAATTGTCCTGCGGGACCTCAGGGAGTCCCTGGGCTTCGAGGGAAAAAAGGATCTCCAGGTGTAAGTGCCACGAAATCTGTAGCCAGTTTGTTTAGTTTGGTCAATCAGCAACTTTCAGCTGGGGGCTCTGTGCTTTTTGAGCATACAAGTGCAATTACGCCTGCTGATTATGATGTTAGTTTAGCATCTACTACAGGACAGATAACCTTTTTAAAAACTGGTACTTATAACATCTATTGGGGCGTTGAAGGAGAGCTAGCTGCCCCATTTCCCAATCATGTGCCAGGATGGGCATTGGCTCTGTATTTAGATGGTGAGCCTGTTCTCGGGTCTTGTTTTTCAGCTTACACTATATTTCCGAGAAGGGGGCATGCTAATTCGGAGGGAAGTCGCATAATAGAGGTTAAAGCAGGGCAAGTACTTACTTTACAAAGCACTTCCAATTTGCCGATTTCTTTAAACGCTGGATATACAGACTCTTCTGTACCGGTGACTGTAGCCACGTTAAGTATTGAATTAGAGTAGGATGTTTTTTAAGGTTTAGCGGTCGGGGGAGTCTGGTCGCTAAACCTTTTAGAGGGTGTGATAGTATGGACTCATCCTATTTTGGATAGGGTTTATCGGTTTTTTTTTCGTAGGAACTGTCGAAACTTCTTCCCGATCCAGATTCTTTTTAGCTCTATGATATATGTATAAAATTGCAAGGGGAACGCCGACTATAACAGCTCCGGTTAAAGCAATCCAAGGAAGCGCTGTAAGCGTTACTTCTCGAAACGTTTTACTAGAGAGTTTTTGAACATGTTCTTGAAGCATGTCTGTTTCTTTATAAGCGCTTTCACGAACTTTATTGAGGCTTTCCTCTATTTTAAGAGTAGTAGTCGCTGTGAACTCATCCAGCTCTTTTGTTAAACCTTTTTTTACTTCTTGTACGAGTTGCGAAGTTTTTTCAGGTAGGTTAACTTTGTCAAGAAATGTATTGTACAAAGCGTTAAATTCAGGAGAGAGCATATTTGCTGTTCTATTTCCTAACCCTGCAAATGGAGAGGTATCTGCAAACTCATCTATACTAGATTCGGCGCCAAAGAGAATATTTTGAACGAGTTTGGAAATAGAATTTTCTGATAAAATCGGCGATTTATTCAATTCTTCAATTGCACTTCCTATCACAGAAGAGCCGAGAGATGATCCTAATTCTTCAATTTGCTGCTTACTTATTAAAGCGCTAAGCATAATAAAAAATCCCTGATCGCAATAAACGTTACATTAATTGTATATTGCAATGTCAATAAATTCAAGATAATTAAAAGTTTAAATCATTTAAAGTTAAACATTTAGTTTATTTGCCGATGGTATGAGTTTTTTATTAAAAACACTTAATAATTGCGCAATAAAACTACTGAAAAAAACTTTAACTTTCTGAGAAAAATACATAAAATACGTTTTTAAAGCAGAAGTTTGAGTCGGTTTTAGTGCGTCTAACTTAGAGGGGTTTATAAAGACCGGTTGTTTAGAAATGATAGTGGACTGAGCTTTTTTAGGATGAAAATGGTTGTAAATAGCGATAGCGGCCGAGGTTGCTCCGACGAGCAGAACGACAGTTGCTGTTATTTTTAAAAGAGTTGAAGAGTTCTCGGAAGACGCGTTTTTAAAAGCGTTTTGGGCAAATGTTTTTACAGTTTCAGTGGTAATATCTATGTGGGGCTCTGAAGAGGCTGGAACTGTATTTTTTATAGATACAGGATTAATTGAAGGATTGGGTAGAACCGATGTAAAGGAGCTGTTGGTGATTTGCAGGCTCTTTGCTGGGTCTTGAGCTATCTTGATCAAACCTCCAACTTGTAAAAGTGTGAGAAAAGGAAGGAAATTGGTTGTTTGGTATCTTGATATATCCCAAAGTGACTTGTTGCCATTTGTTTGGACTCTACCATTTAAAGAGACTGAAGTTTTGTTGTTTTCTGTTGTTGGAGCAGGTAAGTACAGCTTGTTTTCTGATAATTGCTGAGGAATAAGATATAACAAGCAACCTTTGCAAATGATTGAAATTTTCTCAAACAAACTATTGGAAAGCTGAAAATATCCTCTATTTTCTTCTGATTGTTGATAGGAGGAGATAAAACTTCGCGAACTGTTCGGTATAGGAGTTTGCTGAGGGGTAGTATTGGAAATTAACGAGACTGGATTATTTTCTTGTGCAGGTATAGCTAAAAGATATTGGCTACCATCAGGTAACTTCTGAGCTGTAAAATAAAGTGAGCAACTTTGGCAAATTTTTGAGATTTGTTGGCGCAATAGATCGGAAATTTGAGGAGATGTTTTTACTGTTGAGATTTCAGATGGATGTTTACTTGGTAACACAATCGGCCAAAGTATGCGAGATTGCGTATTCGCATTGGTGATACCTCTAGGAAGAAAAATAGGGATAGGTTCTTTTTCAAGAGTTTTTACAGCTGATGAGCTTTTTTTCTTCTCGGGAATTAATGTGGATTCGATCGATTTAAAAGAGTTTTTGGAGTCTTCGCCTGAATGAGGTGAATTAGAAAAAACAGAAAAGAGCTTTTTAGGATTTGCTAAACACGTAAGTGCAAGTAACGAAACTCCAATAAGTGCTGTTAAATAATTCTTGTTAGAAGTCTTCTTTGTATAAAAGGGTTTTTTTAAGTAAATAGCGTCTATTTCCTCTTGGGTAGCTTTGCCCACGACTGTGACTTTTTCAGGGAAACGAAAGGGTTTAGTAACTCCTTTGGGGTGTGGGAGCCAGTGGCCATAGTAGGGACGCGTTGCTGGATGTAAACGACTGCGCAGGTTTTTCCATTTATCTGCTTCTGATGAGGGAAAATACGGGAGTAAAAAATCTAATACATCTCTGTCTGCAATTTGATTTGTGCTTAATTTTAAAATTCCTAAACCTCGAAGAGAGTGAAGAATCCGTAAATTAGTCCCAAAACTTCTAAATTCTATGTTGTTTCGGCTTAAATCTAAATCAAACAAATTAAGATATTTAATTTCTGATATTGATTCTATTTTTGTGCTGCTTATGTTGAGGACTTTTAGATTTTTTACATTTCTAAATTGAGTTAAGTCTGAAATGGGGTTGTGGCTTACATCAATATTTGTTAAGTTTCTTAGCTTTGTAAGAATACTTATGTCTTCAATCAGATTGTGTCTTAGGAAAATGCTTTTTAACCAATATAATTGTGTTACCGATTCGGGAATGCTTTGCAACTCACACATGGATAAATCTAAAGCAGGTCTTTTATTTATAAAGCAGTCTAAGATTTTTTCTTCAAATGGTTGCAGATCTCCTTCTTCAGAAAATCCCAAAAAGAGACGGCTTTGTTTTTCGCTCATAGGAGTTCTTAAAGCACTTAAAGTTGTGTCGAAGGAGACTGCTTGTTCAAATTTTGGTAGACCTCGAGGCAGTTTTACTTCGCTTAACTTTTTTAGGTCACTTAGAGCTTGTATCTCAGAGAGGGGATTCTCTCTTAAATCTATTTGCTCTAACGATTCTAGTTGTCTAAGCGGTCTTATATCTTCGATATTATTTCCTCTTAAAATTAAAGTCTCTAAGTTCGGTTGGTGCTTTAGAGGTGATACATCTACGATGTTGTTGTTTTTTACATTCAAATAAAGAAGCAGGGGGGCTTGTTTAGTGATTTCTAAGTTCGAAATTTGATTGTGGCTTAGGTCTAAATAGTCTAATTTTCGCAACCATTTAAGAGGTCTTAAATCGGTTATTTTATTATGACTTAAGACAAGTTGCTCGACCCAAGGAAGAGCCCTGACAGCCTCAGGAACACTGGTGAGTTCACAATCTGACAAATCTAAGCGGATACTTCCCCGTTTAAAACAGTCTAAAATCTTCTTTTCAAAAGATTTTAACTCGCCATCCACAGCAAAGCCCAAAAATTGACGAATTTTTTTATCCTGTTCTTTTAAACTTATACAACCTCCAAACCAAGTAATCTCAGCTTCGGAGAAAAGCTTGCGAGTGACAGACTCTAAGGTGTAGTTTTGATCATCATCACAAAGAAGTATTTGACATGATTTTGCAGAAAATTCTTGGAAACTGTCTCTGTCTGGAACTTTATTAGAGCGCAGGTCCAAGACTTGTAATTTTACCAAAGAGTTTATAGGACTTATGTAGGCAATTTGATTGTTATGTAGTAGTAACTCAGAGAGTTCAGAGAGAAAGCCAAGTTCCTTTATATCTTCGATTAGATTGGAGCTTAAATTTAAGCATTGCAAACTGCTTAATTTTTCGAGAGCTGTTAGATTTTCGATCTTGTTATTGTTTAACAGTAGCTTTGTTAGTCTGAGAAGATGCCCTAAAACGGCTATATTTTCGATTCTATTGTAGCTTGCATCAAGTTGTCTCAAATTTGTCAAATTTTCGAGAGCATCCAGCGAAGTTATTTCGTTGCAAGTTAAGCATAAAAAAAGCAGTTCTCTTAGATTAGCAAGAAGGCTTATGTCTTGGATCTTATTATGTCCGACATCTAAACATCTTAAATTTTCTAATTTCTTGAGACCATCCAAAGACTCAATTTCATTGTTATTTAAAAGCACCACAGATAGGTTGGTTAGACTTCCAAGCTCATCTATGTTCTGGATCTTGTTGTGGCTTAAGTCGATTTTTTCTAACCAGGGCAATTTTTTTACACACTCAGGAATTTTTGTGAGACCGAATCCAGACAGGTCTAATTGCGCTTCTTTACGTTTAAAGCAATCTACGATTCTTTGTTCAAACGGTTGTAGTTCTTGAACCATGGGTATCGGAAGCCCTAAGAAATGACAAATTCTCTCTTCTTGATCATCTTCCCTAAATAGATAAGTCAGCTCTTCTTCGCTGCTGAGTTCACAATCCATAGCATCAGGATCGTTATTAAGAAATATCGCACACGATTTCGCTGAAAAATCTCGAAATACTTCTCGGTCTATTACTAGTGTATATCGCAAATCTAAAAATTTTAACTTGGAAAGATTTTGAAGTGGAGTGATATCTGAGATTTCATTGTCGTTCAATTTCAAAATAGATAGATCTGGTAGCTTTCGAAGAAGACCTATATCATCAATAGAATTACTACTTAAATCCACCTCTTCCAGCCAAGATAGTTTTTTGAGGCATTCAGGAACGCTGCGTAGGCCACATCTTGATAAGTTTAATTGCTTTTCTCCAGACTTAAAGCAATCTAGGATTTTTTGTTCAAAAGGCTGCAACGTTCCTTCTGTTGGAAATCCTAAAAATTTTCGAATAGTTACTTCATTTGAGCTTCTTACAGAGTCTAGAAAGCCTTTTTGGAGCCTTTCTGGTAATGGTCGGGAAGATTCACTATCAGAAAAGATGACAGAACATGATGTGGGAATATTTGGAACTTGGTCTCTGTTAGTAATAAGGGTATAGCGCAAATCTAAACTCTTTAAGTTCGGAAGAAGTGCTAAGGAACTTAGATCGAAAATTTTATTGCAGTACAGTATTATCTCTTTTACCCAATAAAAATGCCTGAGGCATGAGGGGAGAGTCTCAACATTGCAATTGGAAAGGTCTAAAGAAAAGCTTCCGGATCTAAAACAATCTAAAATCTTTTTTTCATGTAATTGAAGATTAGAAGGGAGCTCTAAAAATTCGCGACATTGATCATAAGAAAGAGCTGATACTAAGTTTTTTCTGCCCATGAAAAAACGACCATCTACCTGGTATACATGACTGGGAATTTGGCGAGCCTTCACAGATGCAACAGGAGTATTACTCAAATCTACCGTTTTCAACTGTCGAAGATTTTCAAGATTGCTTAAAAACTTTTCAACCTCTTCAATGCTTGTTATGGGGTTGTTTTGCAATTGGATATTTTCTAAAAAAGTCAGTTTTTTTATGCATTCAGGAATGCTTGTTAATTCGCAATCGTTTAGTTTCAGCTCAGGATTTTTACTTTTACAGCAGTCTAAGATTGTTTGTTCAAAGGGCCGTAGTGTTCCTTCTGTTGAGAATCCTAAATTTTTGCGCCAGGCTAAATCGGAAAAGAGAGGTTGATATGACAGCTTTCGTCTAACTAAATGGGAAAGCGGATTAGTTGTGGAGGGAGGGGGAGTTGGTGCTTGATGTGGGATTGGTGTTGCTGTTGCTTTATAAGAAGTTGTTCTATTCAAGATAAATACCTTTTTGGGGGGCTATAAATTACATCAAACCGTTTCTATTTTACAGTTAATTCCTCTAGCAGAACAAAATTCTACTAAAGCCTTGGCATTGGATGGATCTGCATCTGAGTGAGTAAGATCAAGATCTCGAATCTTAGAAAAGTTGCGTAAGAATGCAATGAAAAGACTTGATTTATTGGGCATATCGAGATGGTTCCAAGATAAATTTATGCTCTCTAAATTGGGAAGAGCGTAAAGACCATTTAGGGCATTGAAATTCTCTGGCGCTTTTTTATAAATATTGCGTAAGGAAACTTGTTTTACGCCAATTAGATAGGTCAAGATTTCTCTTGGAAATTCTTCTACAGTCGTATTAGATAAATCAAGCTTTGTTAATTGTGCAAGTTGCGTTTTTTCCCTTTGTAAAGAGTGGGCCATTTGATCTATACAATCTTGATAGCTGACAAAATTTGTAGGGATAAAGATTTGATGTTCTGTAGGGAGAGCTTTGTTGATTTTCTGTACGGTTTTGACAAGTCCCAATTCTTGTTTGGAGAATGTGCGAACTAGTGAGACTCCCTGCTCAAGACATATCTGTTGGAGATGTTTTAAGAATTCTGGTTTATATGAACAGTTTGCAATCTTTATTTTTTTTATTTTTTTCTGGGGATTTATTATCAGCTGTTCAAGACAGATAAAGCTTGAGTGATTCAAAGAGTTGTTTGAAAGATCGATTTCTTCTAAATTGGGAAGATTCACTATGTTTGCAAGGAGCTGGTGACTTTTTGTTAGGTAGGGGATTGTGCGATTAGGATCAGGATCAGGAGTTGTATTTTTTAAGCAAACAGTAGTCACTCCTGTAAGGTAGGGAATAAGAATAGAGGGAAATCTTTCTACTTTTACATCAGAAAAATCCAGGTGGGTAATCGATTTAATAGCGTCTTTAAATTTTTCTAAAACCAAAGACACTTGTTCTATGATATGTTTCTCGTCTACAAAAGATGCTGGTATTAAAGCTTCAGGTAAGGAAACTTGCTGTTGTATTTTTCCTAGAATGTTTAAAAAATCGACTTCTTTTTTAAACAAAGGCCGAATTAACGTAATGCCTTTTTCCTTGCAGTGGCGTAGGAAACCTTCATGCATTGTTGGATTCAACGGATTGTTAGAAAGGTTGATGTATTTAAGGCTGGGGACTTGTTGAAAATCTTCTGTCAGAGAGATTAGATCCTCATCGGAGAGATTATTTGAGGAAAAATCCACACATTCAATACTTGGTAGACTTAGAATGCTTTGAATCATAGAAACGATATTTTCTCTAGAACTTTGGCTTTCAGAAAATTTCACGGCTTTTAATTTTGAAAGATAGGGGAGTACCTCTTGCGGAATTTCTGCCGTAGATGCCTTGGAAATATCCCAGTATGAGAGATCGTCGGAGAAAATTGCCGGCAAAAGAGAAGTGAGGGTTTGATATGCTTTAGCTGTGTATTTTTGAGCAGTGGTTGTAAGCTCGAGGCTATTTATAAAGGTAATGAATATTCTTTGGCTTTTAGGTAACGAATATATAATGTTAATGCCTTTGCTCAGACATTCTTGTATGAAATCTGGGCATTCTTCTATTTTAAAAGGATTGTTGGCCAGATTTATTTCTTTCAGTGATTTTGAAGCTAAAATGTGAGGAGTCAGGCGATTTAGGAATTCAGCGTCAATGTTATTTGAAGATAAAACAAGGGATTCTAAAGTCTCCAATTGAAGCAAACTTACAATCGCAGGAAATAAATCGACATCACCGTAGTGATTTTCCTTGAAAATAACAGATTTTAGAGAGCATAGGCATGGAAGCAATTCCTCAGGGAAGCTAGTCATGTAACTTTGAGAAAGGTCTAGCTCTTCAATAGTTTGCATATGTTCTGTTCGGGATAATGCTGATTCTCTAATTTTTTCTAAAAACTGACTTTCATCAGCAAAAGAGGATGAAGGAATAAGTATCTTAGCATTTTCTGGTAGTTGTTCATTGATCTTTGAGCAAAGATAAGCGTAGTCTTCTTCTTGATCGGAAAAAACATCAAGAATTAGATCAATAGAACGGTCCGAGCATACTTTTATAAGATCTGCAGCTTCTTGATACCGAATGCAGTTTCCTGCAAGGTTTAACGTTTTCAAGTGCTTAGCATTAGCAATTGCTCTCAAAAGAGGCCTTTCTTTGATTTCTTCAAATTTTGCGTCGTCACCAAATATGTTTGAGGAAAAATCTAAGTGCTCAATCCCTGGTAATTGAAGCAGGTCGATTAAGATTGTAGGGTCTTCTATTCCGGCATTATGAAGACTTGCTTCTTGTATTCCAGATAGGTAGGGGAGTATAGCCTGAGGGATTCTTTGAATCTTAGTTTGAGAAAGATCAAGAGTTCTGAGGGACTGTAATTTGTCCTTTTTTGTTTCCAGCCATTGGTTGAGGCGAAATATATAGCTTTCATACCCTGTATGCCCATGAATTGGTGCGTGGAAAAATTGATCATTAGGATCAAGAGCGTTATTCAGTACGTCTACTAGGGTAATTAAATCTGCATTAAGCCTGAACTCAGCAAACTTTTGTAGGGGAATAAGCTCAAATAAGTTTTGAACAAATGTATAGAGAGTTTCACTTCGGAATGCATTTGCATATTCCTCATCAAAACATTGTGCATTTTCTTGGGGAGTGTATGAATGTAAATTACTCCCTCCCATTAAAATGCCCATTGCTTGGTCTAGTATCTCAGGATTTGAATGACATTGATTAGAAAGATAATAAGCGCAAAATTTAATAGCTTGATCAGTCATGAAATTATTTTTGACATTCTCGTAGACAATTGCAAGTTTTTCATACAGGTGATCGAGGTGTGTTGAATAAGAAGCTTTAGTAAAAAATGGGATAAATTGTTTTGTGTATGGGTTTTGTTTTAATTTTTCTAATTTTATCTTTGCATCTTCTAGCGATCCAACATCTGGAAAGTAATCTGGTATTTTTGAAAAATAAGCCAAACGTCGATCTGCAGCTTTATGAAGCCATTGAAGTTCTGTGAGTGGCTCTTGTTTTTTTTCATCTTTCCAGGAAATGTGAGATTTTTCTAATGGGGTTATCAAATAATTTATGCCATGGGGAGATGGGTCGACAGCCCTATTCTGCGTATTATCGGATTGTGGGCCATTAGGGGTCAAATCAAACTCGTTGAGAAGGGTATCTTGTACCTTATCTGGAAAAAGCCTTGTACCTTCGAACGAGGTGATTAACCCTTGCATAATTCAATTCCTTTCGTTTTTTTATGATTTTTGCAAAGATTTTAACCAGTTTTATAGAAAAAATAAACAAAAAAAACAAAAATGTTATCGCAATTAAACTTGTTTTGCTTTTGTGTTTTTAATTTAAATAATTGCCTGATAAAAACATCGTTAACTTTTGCGTGTATCGAGGAATTGATAGAGGAGTCGGATTTTATTTGTTGTATGATAAAAATATCAGATGTATTCGCTAAATTTTCGATTTGTGAATAAAACAAAATTTCTTTTTCTCTCTATGAATTAGTTAATAAAAAGAGATAATTTTATCGTTTTACTTATAATTGCGTTAGATGTCATAATTCAGCTTTAGCAGTAATATTAACAAGTTAAAAGGAGTAATATAAATATGATGTGCGAAATGTCAAATACAAGAACGCAATTCAAAAACTGTGGAATTTGTAGAGAGCAAATGCCAATCTGTTCTCCAGGTCACTTAAAATGTAGCGAGCGGATGCTTGATTACGGGGCAGAAAGGGCTCTTTTAACTATGGATCTTTCTAGAAAAGGATTTGGACCTAAGCCTGTATCAGCTCAGCGAGTTTCGAAATATCCCTCTGCATCTTCAAAAATAACTTCTCTTTTTAGAAGAAGGTAAGAAAGATTACACCTCTCAGAAAAGCTTTTTTCATAAGTGAGAAAAGCTTTTCTGTTTTTTTAGGCCCTTCATGTCATTAGAAAAAAATAGATGCCTTTATCGATTTACTGATAAATCTTGAAAATGCAATAATTTCGGGCCTGAATTAAATTTAACATTTGAAAATAGGGGGTGAGATGTCGATATCTAATTGTAGTTATACAGATTTCCCAACTTATAATAATAAAACAAATGATCCTAAATGTTCTTGGTGTGATCAGAGTTCTAATAAAAATATTCACGCGAAATGCTCGAAAGTGATGGCTCTTCATCGAAATCTTTCTTGTTATAAGCCTCAAGATAAGTCTAGCATGGACAGTCTAATATCAGCTGAAAGCAACGATAGATCGTAAGAGGGGAGTTGTATCTTTTGTAATTAGAAGCATTCTGCTTCTGAAGTGAAATTTTGAGAAGAACCTCGTAAGTGTTGGGATCTTGTTCGTGTATTTTGAGATCCAGTAAACAGATTAGGGACTAGCAAGCTAGATATTATAAATTGATTGATTTCAAAAGCAACGGCATATAGAACTGGAATTTCTCTATTAAAAATTGCATTGATCGAAAGAACACTCCAAATAGTTGTTGATATTGTTGCAATAGTATTTCTTATTGGTAAAGAACCTGCTATTGGCACCATTATTCCACTTAAAGCTAGTTCTCGAAAACTCAGTTCAATTATCGCATGATAGACTGAACTTGTGACACAGTATAGGGCTCTATTTTTATCACTTGTCGTTACTAAAGGATTTTCTGCAAATCCCATTAAAAGTTGACAGCCGGAGACGAGCACAGCATTGACCACATGACAGTTATTCATAATTTATCCTTTTTGAACGGGATAAGATATAATAACGTTCTATTATTGATCCAGTCTAATGAGTGTTGTTTGGACAAGACTGAGATTGCTTTATCAAGTGTTGACATCTGGAGAAGACCAGAGCATTGAATACATGAGTTAGAAGTGTGTAATTTATCGAAAAGCCTTTTCTAGAAAAGGCTTTTCGGTTTATGGAACCTTTCCTAAAAAATAGTTGATAATAAGCCTGGGCAAAAAGGATTTGTGTGAGTACGAATCTCTTTGCTACTTATGCTCTCCCATTACTGCTCTAGGTGGTCCATCTAACGATGAGGATTTGACATGAAAAAGGTTATAATGACCAGGAGCAAGTTGCAGATAAACTTTAGGCCCTGCCGGATCTTGAAATAAGACTGGATACATCACCATGGGTGTATCGCGGGCCTCTGGGACATATATTAGCCCTCCTCCCACACCTAACAAACGAGGCAATATTCCAGGAAGCACAAGAGGCCCCTCAGCCTCCATACCCATTGGTTTATAGATCATTTCAATGATGTGCTCGATTGTAACTTCTTTAATAGTTCTATCCATTGCTTTAATTTTTTCTTCGAAGTATATTTTCATTGATAGTTCCCAATTTAGTCCGCCCTCACCATCACTAGCTAGAAATTCACGGTTTTGCAATAACTGGACGCATAAATACCTCATAGCTCTAACAAAAGACGTATCCATCTCAGGATGAAGATATAAATATTCTCGAAATTCTGCGGGTGTTTTCCACACCTCGCCTTGTGCAGCACGTCTCAGAGTGCTGATAAGCAGTTTATGATTATCTATATCTTTTTGCATAACCTTTTTTTGATCATCGGTATATTTCCCTTTATCAGCTTCTAAAAGAGCCGTAACGCCTTCCAAATTCCTTGCTAAATTTTCAAATAGATTGACCCTATCAGGGTGTTCGATATAAGCGTCTATAGTGCCAATGTATACACCCCTATAATAACATGCTCCATCTCCACGTATCATCTCATGGTCTATCATATCAACGCTAGCAGCGCTCGCTTCTCCTGTTCTCACAAGTCCAACTTGCAGCTGCAAATAATCAGCTTTTCGATGGGGGTCGTTCCATACTTTAGAAAAACATTCAGGACTTTTTGCAGAATGAACAGGAGGTATATTTGTAGATGTCATCTCATTAATTCGAATATACCGGCTTCTCGATTTGTCACAATAGCCGGAATTGCGAAGATGTTCAAAAAAACAGCCTGCATTGATTGCTCCCTTTATTTTATCTTCCGTATCGAGTTCTCCGCGAAGACTCGGATCTTGAGAAAAAGGAGGGGTAATAAAAAGTAAATTTTCCAGCTCTTGCCAACAACCATTATCGATCATCTTTTGAGCTGCTGCTATCTCTACTGGGCTTTGAAGAAAAGTTCTATTTTGGATGATATGCTTTATAAGATTTTCTCTAATACGCATTATTCTATCATTTACAGCGACTTTTCCATTGAATACTTCTTTTCTATCTGAAGGAGAGATCTCAAAACCTGCACATAAAACATCCATTGCGCTACCTTGTAGGGCAGCAGGAGGGGATAAAGCAGCCTTTTTTTCGTCAATTTTTATTAAAACTCTCTCAAGAGCGTCAATGTAAGGCTTCTCATCTTGGGGTCTTTTGGCAGATCCAGCTCGCCTTACAATAGTTTGCATATCTCGAGTATATTGTATTAATTTTTGAGAACCATTACATTCACGTAAGGCAAGGACCCAAAATTGTTCATCGATCCCTACTAGGTCAGCAGAGTATGTTTGAAAAAAATCTATTAAGAAATGTTCTTTGTTACGAGCGTTTGATAAACCATCATGTAATATGCTAATATAGGCCTGAAAATCTCCAGCCCTAGGTCGAGCAGCAAAGACGGCAGGAGCCTCTGCCATAACTGCTCTTGGCTTTTCAGCAGGTTGGGGATATTTTATATCTTCTGAATTTGGTCTTTTAGCGCGTTCTCTTGCTGCCACAAAAGACGCATCATGTAAAAGGTCGTAATGATCGGTTCCATTGAATTCTATATGCACTTTAGGAGCAGCTGCATCTTGAGAGCTGTGCTGCATATATACTTGTTCACGACCTTGAATGGTAACAATTCCGCCTTGTATGCCCAAAGCATCAAATAGAATCCCGGAACTAACCGCAGGACCTTCAGCATACTGTTTAGCTACTAAAATAAAATTTATATACCCTTCTAATGATCCACCATATCGAGGCTCGCCTTCTATAATACCTTGCATGGTCTCGCCCGTAGAGTTGGTTTTTTGTAAAAAAACCCGTTTTTTGCACTCTTCAGCGAGTAAATACTTCATAGCCTTAACAAGATCCTGATCTAGAAATTCATGGATAATTAAAAGACCTTCAAAATCTGCAACTGTAACTTTACTAGATAAGCTTCCAAGTCCTCGTAAATATCCTATTGTTCGCATAAAATCTCCGGCTTGAGGAAGCCTTTCCAATTTATCAGCTAAAGCATTGAATAATTGCTGTCTTTTTTGCGGAGGCTGGACAAGATAACTTTCTATCGCCCCAACACAAATAGCCCTATAATAACAATCTCCACCACCTTTAATTCTTCTATGTTCCTTTATGTTTAATGAAATAGAACCACCGCCATCCAAAGGGATTTGTTCATTTAAGGCCAAATTGCCATGAAGATTTTGCAGTGGGCTTCCAGGACGATCTATAGATGCTTGCGCTTGTATGCTCATTCCAGGTCTTACAGGAGCTCGTACAAATGACATGTCATCAATAGGTACATATAGGCCTGTAGTTTGTAAAAAATCAAAATACTGCGCAATTTGAACCACTCTTTCCTTGGGCGATAAACCTGTATTTCTTGCAGGATCCAGCAGATTTTGTAATGTAGAATCTTCTGAATAGGGAGGGGAGCTACGAACTAAGTCTTGTATAATATCTAAACACTCTGGAGACCAATCATAAGAATCCACATCCATACTTTCGTAAGATAAAGACCCATGTAAAATGATATGCTCTAATTTATCACGAGGTGACTTTTGGGAAAGGGCAGTATCAGATAACCCTTGGAACAAAATATTACGCGGAGAACTAGCTATAAGCTGGTCCTGTAATTGTTCAATGCGTGCAAAACGATTTTGCGGCATACGCAGGCCTAATGCAGGATTTTTCTCTACATACTCAGCAAGGGTTTTTTTATAGAGAACCTGATCTGCCGGGCTTTTCCTTGAAATAGACTCTAAACACTTGGCGAAGTTTCCTTGGATATGAGGGCCCCGTAATATTTCTGCAAATCCAATCGTGATTCTTTCTTTTATAGTAACTTCCAAAGTTTCTTTTATAATAGAATCGAGGTCTTCAATTTTTAGAAGATTTTCTAGCGTGTCTTGGCTAAGGAGATTTTTGATGTTATACTGATTATTGTCTATAAAATCAAAAAATCTAGCAGAATCCTTCCCTTTTGCAATTCTAGAAAATTCATCATTAAATCTTGTTTTTGTTTCTCGAAAATCTGTTAATTGTTTTGAAAGAAGTGGCTCACTAGTGACAAGAATCATCGTATCTAAAGTCTCAGAAGAACAACGAGAAAGCCAATCTCGATTATCTCTTATAAAATTTTGAAAGCTTTCTGAACTTTTGGCAGCATCTATAAGATCCTCTTCAAAAGAGTAAGGGGGGATTGCAGCTTCTTGTTCCAGTATTTCTGCGCGAGCTATTCCAGGGTCTTTAAACTCTTCTACAATCCCTTCTTTTGCTTGTGATGCTTCTTTTTTCAAACCCCAAGAAGGAGGATTTTGATGGGCTTCAAGCATTCTTATATGTTCATCTAATCTCAATTCCTGACAATGTTCTAAAACCTTTTGATAATTAGGATCCGTAAGAGGCTCTCCGAGTATAGTGAGAAAATTTTCAAAGGCTCGAAGATCTCTCGATTCCTGTTTTTTATATTTCTCAAACTCTTTATCAAAGCTCGTTTTTTCTGAAGAACCGTGACTACCATCACTTAGTCTTAGCGGATAATTTCGTATAGCAGTTTCCTTATATCCTTCTAAAGCTTGAATAATCCCGTTATAATTCCTTTTTCTAGCCTCTTCTATAGCTGTATCTAGCTCAGCAAGAGAAAGATTTTTCATTTCATCAATATGACTTATCTGAAACTCTTCAAAAGCATGATATCCTCCTTTAGTTATAGCAGCACACAGATCAGTTCCCAAAGATCCAACCTTAGGAGATGGAGGCCTGCTAATCGGAATTGGTGAAGCGCTTCTTTGCTCCAACAAAGGTGGAGCAGAAGGTTCTGTATCAGTTTGATGGTCATTAAAAGCTTCAACCCACTCCTTTTCATCGGGAAGATGGGTAAATATTGTCACAGCTTCGTCTTCAGAAAAGTGCCCATAATTTCTAATTAATTCTCTAAATCCCTCTAAAGTCCTTCCCTTTGTTTGTAAAAAATCAAGAACAGGGTTTTGCCTAGGAGCAGCAGCTTTAGGAATAGGTCTAGGAGCAGCAGGAGCGACTTGGGCTGCGGCGGGAAGAGAACCCCCAATGCGTTCTTTGGCAAATTGAGCTACAGCGACGCTAGTCATATCTACTATTCTTTGATCTATAAGGCCCTTTATAAGTTGATTTTTACTTAGTTCATAAACTTGCTGTAAAACATGTAAACTTACATGGGATAAGTTACCCCCTAACGTGAAAATTCCCAATTCTCCATTAAGAAAGTTTTCAAGCGTTCCTTCTTTAGCAGCATTTATCAATTGGGTATTTATATCACTATTTGAAGTACTTGCCGATGCTTTAAACGTACTCCATACCGAGCTTTCTCTATCATTCATATGCTTTATTCGGTTTCTTAATGAAGCCTGTTCTGGGCTTTGACGCTGTGGAATTTGGGCGTAAAGAACATTTATTTTTTTTGCTAACTCCTTCTGAGTTAGCTCTTCAAGATTCTTTTTACTTCGGATGTCTTGTCGTTCTGTTTTGTTTTCGTAACAATCCAACAGATGTTCTATATTAAACAAAGGATCATTACGTCCAGCATCCATAAAAACACCATAACAATTTATGTAATTGATTAAATTTAAAATAACATAATAAATATTTAAAAACATTTCTTCAATTGTTTGTTTTTTTTGATTTTTTTATTAAGTGTTAATTTTGAGTTGGTTGCATTTGTTGAAAAAAAATGAATATTTTTATTTGAAAATATTGTATAATAATGTGGTAATTATTTTTATAGTTGAAATTTATGAATGTTAAAGACCTAACTAGCTCACAAGTTCAGTCAATTCGTGTGATTTGTCAAAAATCAGATGGGCTAGGTGATGTTGTATTCTGCTGTAAAACAGCGGAATTGATGAAAAAGCGCTTTCCTCACTTAACAGTATCTATAGAGGGTATTGATAAAAACTCCCATACCGGTCTTCTGAAATTTTTGCAAAACAGTCCTATACAAGGGGTTTCAGCTCCAGAAACAGTGGAGGATCCTAGTAGATTCTCTGTGGAAAGGGTAGCTCAAACGATTTTCCTTCATGGGCCTTACTTAAACAAGGGATTACATCTCCCTTCTTATGTGCCTTCAGAGCGAATATTGCATCTTGCTGAATACTCTAATGAAACCTGTGTAGACAAGAAAAATAAACCGACCCTCATTTCAGGTTTGGGGGAGGAGGAAATTGGTGTTTTTTGTCCCGATCAAGATACAATAATGGAAGTTTTTGAAGAATATCAAAACAACATACTAAAAAGCCTGCAAGGTCTTGACAATGTGTACATCGGTTATGGAAGTGAATATCGTACTGTTGTCAACTACATCATAATGCTCCTTCTTGCAGAAAGAGACTCTACAAAACCTTTTGATATCTGTATCCCGGGATATAGATTCTTAGAAAATCCACAAGCTTTTTCTCGGCTGCTTAATGAACTTTTTAACGCCATTTGTACTTTAGAGCCCAATCTAAAAGAAGTGGATATAATCATTCCTGAACCCTTTAAATGTCTGATCACTCCAAGTTATGGACCATTGTTTGACTATTTCTCTGTAAAACCAAGACATGAAGATGGAATGTGCACCTTGCCTTTTAAAACGAAAAATGGTGGATCTAAGAGCATTCGATTGATTTTCTCTGGAACGCTTCCTAAAACAGATTTTGATCTTTTAAGAAGAGGTAGTGCAGAGAATTATTCCTTAGTTACGGGGGATCAGAGTTTCAGCGAGCATCTTGGAATTCCGTGTATTTATGAGGTTCGTGGCCACAAAAGAAAATTTTTCCACCATCTAATCCAGTTATGTAAAAAACATGAACTAGAATTATTAGCTGATTTTTTTGCGCAGTCTAAAGAGCTTTTGCACCTAGATGATCCTATAGAAGTAAAGGAGCAGGGGCAAAGATTTTTGGAAATATGGGCAAATCCGGAATTAAAAAAACAAGCAAAGCTTTTGAAGGACATCATAGTTCGAGAGCATAATATTGAAGATCGTTTAACCGCAGAACTGCGGAAACGGTTTCAATTAGATCTAGTAGAGCAAGAAGTTATAGTCAAAGACCAAAGAGCTCTCTATGCATCAATTTTTACAGGCTTTTGTGCCTTAGCCATATATTTTATATGGAAATATGTAAGGGAAGGCTCTCAAGATCTTTGATCTTCCCTCATGTAGAACGTCTGATAATTGATGTTATGTAATATTTTAGAGGGTTTTGGTTTTTCGCTCTTGTATGTCCTGGGAAGCTACAGCGATTCCAAATGTGAGAATCCCTATTTTCCCCATAAACATAAGTAAGGAAATTAGTACCTTTCCAGATCCAGTTAGAGCTGATGTAACGCCCATGCTCAGACCAACTGTGCCAACAGCCGAAGCTACCTCAAAAACTAGAGCTATAGCCGATTTTTTTTCTAAAGCGACTAAGATACAGACAGAAAACATTAAAAGTGAAGCGTAATATAGGAAAATTACCGTGGCCAAATGAACTCTTCTGGCAGGAATGGTTCTTTTCCAAATGCTGACAACTGTATCTCGTTTAAAAGTGCTTTTTGCCAAGCCTATTAAAGCTGTGAAAGCTGTGCTTTTCAATCCGCCTCCAGTACCAGATGGAGAAGCTCCAAAGACCATAAGAAAGATAAGCAATGCAACGCTAACAGGCTTCAAGGTTCCGAGATCTATCGTATGGAAACCAACCGTAGTACTTGCGGTCATGACCTGAAAAAATGCCGCCAAGATTTGCTCATACAAGGATCCTGATAAAGAGAAATTTTCAGACAATAAAAAGGCCCATGTTCCAAGTACGAGAAATCCCAAAGTTACTCCTAGGATCACCTTGGTTGTAAAGATTAAATGGGCTGTCTTTTTTGTTAATCTTTTGTAAAGATCTAGCCATGTGATAAAGCCGATAGCGCCGAGTAAACTTAAAGAAAAAAGGCAGAAATTGATCCAAAAATCATATTTAAAGCTCATAAAACTATCGGGAAATAAGGACAATCCGGCTGTGCAAAAGGCTGAAACACTGTGAAAAATGCCATTCCAAACGTAGTTTTCAATCCCCTTATGAAAAAAAACGCATCCTAGGCAAATAGCCCCACAAAGCTCACAAACCAACGTAAAGGCTACAGATTGAAGGAAGAATTCACGGATTTTAAATTCTGGAGGAAGCGAAAATGTGGCTGAAAGGCTGTTTTTTTTAAAAGAAGATAGTTTGCTTGTCGTGGATAAAACGATAAAGGTATTGAATGTCATGTAGGCAATCCCACCAAACTGTATGAGTAGCAAAATGACCAATTGACCCAAGAAGGAGTATTTGACTCCTATATCGATCGTAGCTAAACCTGTCGTTGATGTAGCTGACATCGCAGTAAAGAAATTGTCTAAGGATGTAATTTTTTGTGCATGGCAAATAGGAAGCTGTAACACGAGCCAGCCAACTATTGCATAAAGAAGATAGCCCAAAAGTACTACTTTAGTGAGACGGCTTTTGGCTAAAAATTGGATCGTATTTACCAACACTTTTTCAAACCTGGGGATTTTTAGGAATGGGAAAAATACAGGAAACCATTTTCTAAAACCAGTAATTTTCAATAAGGCATCACCGAATATTTATAGGAAATTTTCCAATCCGCTCGCTAAGGCTTTTCTGTGCAATCATTTGCAAATAGTATCTGGCAAAAAATACATTGCTATAATGTTTTTTTTTGTTAACCTGTTTTTCGTTAAATTTTTATTAAGAAGAGGTTTTCATGCTTTCTCCTTCAAGTACTTCTTTCATTCAGTCTAGCAGTTATCTATTAGACTTGCACCAATCTCGATTTGCTGAATGTCCGCTTGAGATTACAGAGTCTGATTCTCTTTCTGTTACAAAAGAAAAAACAGAAAGAGCATACACCTATTGTTTAAGCTTAATTGTAGCAACTTCAACATTATTGGATGATTACTTGCAAGAATCAGTAGATCACGATTATGCAACAATTTCAACTCTGTATACTACTTCAAAGAAGATCCTTTCCTCAGCGATTAGAGCATTCAAAGATCTAGAGACATCTATCAAAGAGCGTAAGGGAAAATCGGAAGATGATTTTTCGATCCCTTACGAAACTCGACGAGAAATAAAAAATACTCAAAAAATTGTGAGCGAGCAAGTGGATCTATTGACTACATATGATGTGCTCTTGGAAGCAAAACTAGGACTTGCTTTGATGCTCGACATAAAAAAATCTGGCTTCAACATTGCTAACGACACGATTCGAAGCGTTCCCAATAGAAAATTCGCTGATATAAAAAAGAGTTTTCTGTCGCATCAACAAAGTGCACAGAAGCACATAGACAAATTATTAAACCCAAGTTCTTTGATTTTCGATTTTTGGGATGGCGATCTTGAGTCAAAGCTCATTGAAAGAAAAAAAGAGGATATTAATAATTTATTAAAAGCTGAAAACCTTAAAAAACAACAATCAATGCAAAAGGGCTTTGCCCTTCAAAGTGTGGTACAACCCTTAATGGAGCTCAAAACAGCTAGAAACGAATCTATAAGAGCTCTTAAAGACCAACTACCTCAAAGATCTAATGTAAGTTACAGTAAGATGTTCGGTGGCTATGAATTTATTAAAATTCCAAATCCAGGAAATTTCTACGAGGTATTGCCTCCCCTAACCGAAACATTCTTTAACAGAACGATAGAAATACTAGATCAGTACTTGAAACAATTATCAAACGTCAGTAGCAAAAGAGAAGCTCAAGCTATAGCCTATGAGATCGACGATGCTTTCCAAATAGCTAATTCGATTTATGCAGCAATTTGCACAGTTTGTAAACTTGTAACTGATTATGCAATTGGCTATGCCAATACGAAAGATCGCTTAGGGATCTGGCACGCAAAGGCGTGTGCGCAGTTGACCTTAGCTAGATTAAGATGCATACAATCTTATCAGGTACATGCAAAGACTCAAAGCCTAGTGGATTCACGCCTCCGATTTTTACAAACAGCTGGAAGTAAACGAGAACCATTTGAGGAATTTGATTCTCCAGAGTCTTTTACTCAAGACTCCCCTCTTTATCTCCAAAAGAAAACTGCTAATGCGCGGAATCTTCAAGTTCCACAAGCTGCAGAAAGTAAGACAGTTTTTCAGCGAGAAACCTTTGGTTTTGAAAGAGCAAAAAATCCTCTGTTTCCAGAAGATGAAAAAGTTATAGAAGAATCCTCATCCCCTAGCGCTCAAGGAGTAGATGAACGGGTAGAGGAAGTGAGAGCTTCTGCCTTAGATATTCTAGAGCGTTTAGAAGATCCCGAAATTCTAAAATATTCTGATCTTATTTGGAAAAACCTTTCAGAAGCTGAGGTCCTAGAAAAGCATGCAATAGATCTGCAAAAAATCGTTATTCAGGAAACCTCAGCAACTCCTTTGCTGCCAAAAGCTCAGAAGTTTTTACAGGATCTAGAGCTTCTTGCTCAAGAGCTGAAAAGCTGCTTGCATTCATCTTGTAAAAAGAAATCTCCCACTAGACCTGAGCTAGCAGAATTTTACGGTCAAAGAAAACATCTTTTTCATGCCTGTAATAATTTTCTCAAAGAGGCTGATTTGGTACTCGATACATGCTTAGAAAAGATAGATGGTCAAACGGATCGAGCGCTATTAACAAGAGTAGATACAGAAAGCAAAGAAGTTCACAAGAAAGTAAAAGCGATCATACCTGATGTTAGGAATGTCCTTAATCATATAGGTAATTCCCTAGGCCAATGGGAAAAATCAGAACTTAGAGAATTAAACAATGAAAAAACTCAAATTGCCATTTACGAAGCTCTTATCAAAATGAAGAGGGCTGAAATTTTCTTAAAACAAAGCCTTTTAACCAAGCCTCTAGGAGCCGATGTTGCTCTTCGAGCAAATGGTTTACTTGCTCGCTTAGGCGACTTAAAGGATCAGGCAATTGCATTACAAAATAATGTTGAATATGAAGATGCTTTAGAAGATGCGCAAAAAATTTTAAAGTCTGTTGAAAGTGTAAAAGATCAAGTTCACGAAATTTTTCGCTTATCATGGTTTTAGTTGTTTATTTTATGCGCGAGTAAATATGGAGCCAATTTAATACTCCATATTTACAATTAAATTATCAAATGTTAATAGAATAATACAACGTTTGATTTCCCTTCAAACTTTGTCCCAGATGGGATGGTGGATCCTGTTTTATACTCTCGTTTTGAGCCTCCAGAAATTGCTGTTATTGTATACATTGATGGAACTGTACAGTCCTTCACGAAAACAGAATTTGTTCCATCAAGTGCTGTATAGATATACTTCATGGAATAAGTCTGAATATCTTGTGTTTTTTTATAAGTAACCACTGGATTTAAAAAACTTTCCAACCAGATGGGACCTGGACTTAGTTCATCGCTTAATTTTTTTGCTTTAATAAGTTTTTTTTTATTTATTTTATCATTCATTTTATTCACCAATTTGTTTTTTTTAATGAGCAGCAAAACCAGCTCACAATTAATTATTGCTCGAAATGTAGATATGTCGTCAAATTTAATGAAGATGCAAAATGGAGAATGAAATCTATTTAATTAAAATTAAGGAAGATACTACTTTAAAAAAATAAGGAAATCTCTAATTCTCAATATTGAGTTTCTTCCCTATTGTCTAAAAAAGAAACGGTCAGATATCCCATTTTAGGAAGTAAAACACCTCACCACTTTTTAGGGTTTATGTAGCTTTTTCAAACTGCCCATAAGGCATGTGTTTGGTTACCTGGATCTTATGGAAATTAAATAGGCTCAAGCCTTGTTAAAGCAAACTCTTTTAAGTCTAGTTGGAAAATACCTGGTATTCAGGACTTTTGGCTATGCAAATTGCTGAAAAAATATGCCATAACAAGTGCAATTACAGCCATAGCGATATACAGATTTTGACGACCTTGTACTTGAGCAGGTACGTGACGTGCCTGATTTCTCACTACGGGTTCAGGTTGATCAGGTTCAAAAAGTAGACGTTGCAGTCTATTACTGTTTGTAGTTAAAAAGTTTATTATCACACTTCTGTCTTGAGGATTTGTTTGATATGGTTGAAGAAAGTCATTCCAAGCTTGAGCCGTTTCGTCTCTCGAGAGATTGAGTGCTTCTAATTGGCTTAAAGCAGTTTGTAGTTCCTGGGAAGAGATTTTTGGAAGTTCTTCTCCTATGGGATTTACTATAACTGCCACCTCTCTACGATCAGCGCCATCATTCCCTAACCTTAATACACGTTCGAAATTGTTGTGCATAAATTCTGTAAGTACGCTTTCATTTTCCATGCGTTGATAATTCTGAAAAAATAATTCCCAAGCTTGGACTTTTACTGAAGGGCTAAAAGTGGACTCCTCTAGTTTAGCCAATGCTTCTCTTAGATCGTTTACCGAAATAGTAGATGTCGGCTTTACTCCTAAAAAAGCGTTTAACTGCTGCTGGTGTCTTTGACACCATGTATCTACCTCCACTCGATAATACCCAGTATCCCTTCGGACTGGATAACTGGCAGGGTTTGTTACCTGAGAAAGACACTCTTCCCATAAAGCCCATCTTTCTAATGGAGTATCCTGCGTTCTTTGTCTTAGAGCTATAAAAAATTGATCCAAAAATTCGGATAAGGTGGAATTGCCTCTATCATGAGGATTGCGCAAAAGGCTGACCAGCTCAACATGATCTGCATCAAGTTTAGCTTTTTTTTGAACAACATTTCTTTGAAGCATTTCTACGGCTTGTTCTTCATCAGATATTTTTATAGTAGATTTACACAAAAAACAGCGACCAGCATCAGCCAGTCCTAAAGATTTCATATAGCAATCGTTGTGTATGATGTTTTTACAGCAAGATAGCACTCTACCATTGATCGAATTCGTAGGCTCTTCACATAATAAACAGTTTTCATATTGTTTTAGTTCTCTACCCCTGACTTGCTCTAGATTTTGCATGTAAATTCCATTTTAATTTAGTTTTAATTAATTATTTTACCAATAAATCATTTTTTTTAAAAGGTGTTTTGTTTTTTATTTTGAATGTGATGCTTATGTTGTTAACAATCTTATTATCAGATAGATATTGTTGATTTTAATGATTTAATTCTCAGGCTGGCAAATGTAAACTGCTTATAGTATATAGCTTATGTTCACATGCAAAAATGCACGAAAAAACAAACAGGATCTGATTAATTTAAAATATATTATTGACAACGTTGTTCATCTTGAGAATACTCCAAATTTTCTCTAAGAGAGTTGTTGATGGCTATTTCCAGATGGCAAGAGTTTGTTCCGGAAGTGTATCGCGTTCTACGTGGTGGATACTCATTTTCTTCCTTTAGAAAAGATCTCATGGCAGGCTTAACTGTTGGGATTCTGGCTATACCGATAGCGCTAGCTTTTGCTATATCTTCAGGAGTCTCTCCTGAGCAAGGGCTATATACTGCCATAATTGGAGGCTTTTTAGTCTCTCTTTTTAGCGGCAGCCGAGTACAAATAGGAGGACCTGGTGCAGTTCTTGTCCTTATCACCTTTCAAATTATGCAAAAAAGCGGATATCAAACTCTTTGCCTTTCTATGTTGGCAGCCTCTATATTTTTGCTTGTTTTTGGAATTCTTAAACTAGGAAGCTGGATTAAATACGTTCCAACCTCTGTCATTATTGGATGTACCAGCGGTATTGCTGTCTCTATTTTCTCCTTACAAATAACAGATTTTTTGGGACTTCGAATACAAAATCCTGCTCACAATTTTATTGGACATTGGACTTCTTATTATAACGCTTTTTCAACGCTTAATGTCTATACGACCCTTTTGGGGGTCGGAAGCATTGGGGTGATTATATTTTTACGAAGTAAAACTCCTAAAATTCCCTGGGGATTAACTGTTATCGGATTAGGGATAGCGGTTTGTTTTTTCTTTGATTTACCTGTTGAAACCATTGGATCTCATTTTGGCAAAATGAAAACTAGACTCCCCTCCCCTACTTTTCCAAGTTTTGCCATTTCAATGAGTGAGCTAATGGACGTATTGACCAATGGCCTTATCATAGCATTTCTAGCTGGTGTTGAATCTCTCATTAGTACGTTGATCGGAGATGGTTTAATAGATAGACATCCTAGATCTAATTGCGAGCTAATAGCTCAAGGGATCGCAAATTTTGGAGTTGCTCTATTCGGAGGAATTCCTGAAACAGGAGCAATCCCTAGAACTTGCGCTAATGTGCAAGTAGGAGGAAGAACCCCGATTGCTGGAATTATACATTCTCTAACTGTATTTTGCATGCTGTGTGTATTTTCACAGGTTTTAGACTTAATTCCCCTGACAACTCTTGCAGCTATTTTAATCGTTGTATCCTATCTCATATCAGACGTTGAGAGGTTTATCCCTTTTGTAAAAGCCTCTTATGGAGAGGGTTTTATTTTATTAACAACCTTCCTTTTGACTTTTTTAGTCGGCATTCAATTTTCAATCATCGCAGGAACTTTTTTGTCGACGTTGCTTTTCATGTACCAAATGAGTCGTAGATCTAAAACAAAGATCAAAGTTCTCCAAAAACCCAGCGATTTGGGCATCGAGGTTTATGAAGTACAAGGCCCTCTTTTTTTCGGGACCACAGACTTACTCAAAGAGCTCCCCTCTTCCCAAGTTTTAATTCTTGATATGCAATTCGTTCCTATTATCGATGCTTCTGGCATGTTTGCTTTACATGAGTTTTTTCTAAAATGCACAAAAAACGGGACCCATTTTATCTTATCTGGAGTTCATGAGAAATTAAGAGAAGACATTGAACAATTAGGTCTTATCGATATGGTTCACAGGGACAATATTTTTTCTGATATGAGTTTGGCATTGGCTAAGGCAAAAAGCTTAATTTGAAGACACGTTGCTGCTGTGAATGTTTTTTAGAAGAAATGGTTCTTCCGGAATCTTTATGGGTAAAGTTTTAATCCTGCACAATGAAAGCTATGAGTGTTTTTAAAGAAGTAAGATCCCTCTTCATCTCAAAATAGCCTAGTAATTATCTCGCGGAAAATGATTGTTGAATAATTGCGCTTGCAAGGCTCTGGTCTCTTTGTAGGAAATTTTGTTTTTTGTATCCTTCTACTAGGTGAGATCCATACCAATTTCCTAAGCTAAAGCTGTGTTGAGCGGTCTCATTGATGCTTTGACGGCAAATATCTAACAATATAGATGTTACTTTTTTCTTCTCTGCCAATTTTACTATCTCTGGACTTGCGCAAAGATTGACATCTCCATAAAAACGATGATCTTGCAAAGCATTGATTATCGTTATGTTTGGTGCTCGTTCTTTACAGTTTTGGATAAAGCTTGAAATCTCTTTTCCGATATTTATGTCCCATCCAGATAGCCTTGCCAAAGGCAGAAGTATGGATCCCCCCGTATATCTATTGCTTAATTTTTCAATAGAAGATGGCCCCCTATCAAAGATAATATTTTGGGGTAAAGATTTAAAAACCCTTGAAGTTTTTACATCTGTCTCATCTAGAGACTTTTTAAAAGTAATACGTCCAGCTAAAGAAGTGGTGTTTTCAGGAAAGTGTTTATGAAAATATTTGAGCGCAGCAGCAGTTACAATACTTCCTAAAGAGTACGACAAGAGCTGATGAATCGTACCATAGCTTTCTTCTATTGCTTTTAAGGTTTCGCTGAGAATGAGACCTGCTTCTGATAAAGTTTCAGGTTTAAGTATAGATCCATCTGAGCGAGAGATCGAGTAATGATTGATGATAATAAAGCGAGCTGATGGCTTTTCTTTTACATCGACGTAGGCTGCTAAAAGAGGATACGTATGCATTATGGTATTGTTTAGTGTAGAGTTAATTCCGAGAACATGAGCTGTCCTAGACAATACTTTACCTGACAAACGACACTTACTTGACAGTTTGAGTAGGTGTCAAAATCTGACTATCTAGCATCTTTTTTTTTTCTAAATGTTTTGACTCCAAAAATGTCTGCATCGG